>DATCLS010000056.1:0-72541 GCA_036563805.1 Acidimicrobiales bacterium
GGACCCCCATCCGGGCCGGCCGGGCAGCCCGGGCGCGCCGGGCGAAAGGGGCGGGGCCGGCGGGCCGACGAGGCCGATGCCCTGGCCCACGGCGACCGCGCCGTGGCCACGCTCGGACCCCGGTCCGGGCCGGCCGGGCAGCCCGGGCGCGCCGGGCGAAAGGGGCGGGGCCGGCGGGCCGAGGCGCCCGGCCCGGGCGTGGCGGCCGGGGCCGTGGTGGGCCAGAGCGCTGGCCGTGGTGGGCCTCGTCCTCGTCGCCGTCCTGCTGGCGCCCCCGCCGGTTGTGGACGCCTTCGTGGCCCGTCGCGCCGCCCGCTACCAGGGCGAATGCGCCCGCTTCACCGGCCTCGACGCCACCGGCGGCTCGTGGCCGGCCGTCGCCCGGGCGGCCGCCGGCCGGCTGCGCGACGTGACCGCCCAAGCCGACGAGATCCGCTTCGAGAACGGTTTCGCCATCCACGACGTCGACTTCCGGGCCGAGGAGCTCATCGGGCCGCCGCTGCGGTTCGGCTGGGCCGAGAGCGACACCGTCGTCCGGGGCGGCGTGTCGTCGGCCTCCGTACTGTTCGACGACATCGAGCGGATCGTCGCCGGCTACGGCGTGACCGTCGACCTGCGGAACGACGCCGGGTCGCTGGTGGCCGACGTCCAGGTCCCGCTGCTCGGCCCGGTGCCCACGACCGTCGAGTTGGCCGCCGTCGACGGCGACCTCGAGCTGCGCTTCGTCGCCCTCGACGTGATCGAGCTGCCGTCGCTCCTCATCGCCTTCCCCGAGCCGGTCGAGCTGCGGGGCGTGGAGGTCCGGGGCGGCGACCTGCGGGTCACGACGGCCGTCGACGGCACGATCCCGGCCGACGAGTGGGGATGCGACACCGCCGCCGAGGCGTCGGGCCCGACCCCGCCGTCGGGCTAGGCCCGGCGCCCTCCCGGCCGAGGGCCGCGTCTACCGGCGGCGGGCGATCTCGAAGCAGGCCAGGGCGGCGGCCGCCGCCACGTTGAGCGAGCCGAGCCGGCCCCGCATGGGGATGGCGACCACCTGGTCGCACCGCTCCCGCACGAGGCGGGACAGCCCCCGGCCCTCGGCGCCGAGCACCAGGCACACCGGCCCGGTGGCCCCGGCCAGGTCGTGGAGCGGCGTGGGGGCGGCGCCGTCGAGCCCGACGACGTGCACGCCGGCGTCGCGCAGGCGGGCGATGGCCGACGGCAGGCCGCCGACCAGGGCGATCGGCAGGTGCTCCACGGCTCCGGCCGCCGCCTTGGTAGCGGCCGGCGTCACGTGCACGGCCCGGTGCTTGGGGAGGACGGCTCCCGTCGCGCCGGCGCACTCGGCCGACCGCAGGACGGCGCCGAGGTTGCCCGGGTCGGTCACGCCGTCGAGGGCGACGAGGAACGGCGGCCCGGGTCGGTTCCACGGCCCCTGGCCGGCGACCAGGTCGTCGAGGTCGGCCTCGGGCAGGGGTGCGGCCAGCGCCAGCACGCCCTGGGGCGCCTCGCAGCGGGCCTGGGCGTCGAAACGGCCCCGCCCGACCTCCCGCACCGGCACCCGGGACGACTCGGCCAGCTCCACGATGTCGCGGAGGATGGGGGCGTCGTCGCGCTCGGTGGACAGCCACACCTCCCGCACCGGGCGGCGGCCGGCGGCCAGCAGCTCGCGCACCGCCTGCCGGCCCTCGACCTGGTCGCCGCCGAGCGAGCGGTCCGCCCCCCGGCGGCGGCCCCGGGGCCCGGCCGGGACGCTGCCCCGGGCCGGGACCTGGCGGGTGATGCGGGTCGGCGGCGGGCCGCCCCGCCGGCCGGGCTTGGCGGCGCGCCCCATCCCGCGGCGGGCCGGGCTCACCGGTCCCCCCGACGATCGGCGACCGGGTCCTCGGTCGAGGGCCGGGCGGCGGTCGAGGGTCGGGCGGCATCGGCGGCGGAGCCGCGGGCCGGGTCCCTGGACGCGAGGAGGGCGACGGCGAAGCAGGCGATCCCCTCGGCCCGGCCGAGCGCCCCCAGGCCCTCGGGTCGCTTGCCCTTGACCGTCACCGGGGCGCCGACGGTGGCCGTCATCCTGGCCTCGATCTCGGGGCGGCGGGGCGCCAGCTTGGGCTGCTCGAGCACGACCGTGCAGTCGACGTTCAGCGGCTCCCACCCGGCGGACCGCACGTCGGCCACCGACCGGCGCAGGAGCTCGATCGAGTCGGCCCCGGCGTAGGCCGGGTCGGTGTCGGGGAAGGCCTGGCCGATGTCGCCGAGCCCGGCCGCCCCGAGCAGGGCGTCGGTCACGGCGTGGGCGATCACGTCGGCGTCGCTGTGCCCGGCCAGGCCCGGACCGTCGGCGAAGCGCACGCCCCCGAGGACCAGCACCCGGCCGGAATCGTCGGAGAACGGGTGGACATCGAACCCCTGGCCCACCCGCAGGCCGACGGCCGGGCTCGGGGTCCGGGCCTCGACGGCATCCGGGGCCGGGTTCGGGGCCGGCGCCGCGGACGACGGCGGCGACGGCTCGCTCACGGCGCCGGCTCGGCGCGCAGGAGCGCCTCGGCCACGACCAGGTCGGCGGGGTGGGTGAGCTTGAGGTTGGAGGGCGGGCCGTCCACGACGACCACATTGCCACCTGCGGCCTCGACCAGCGACGCGTCGTCGGTCGACTCCGCCCCTTGCGCGTGGGCCGCCCGGAGCGCGCCGGCCCGGAACGCCTGGGGCGTCTGCACCGCCACCAGCTCGTCCCGCGGCACGCTCCCGCCGGTCCGCCGCCGCAGCGTGTCGGTCACGGGCACCCCGGGCACGGCGGCGTCCGCGCCCCGGCGCACGGCCTCGATCACGGCCACGAACAGGTCCCGGCCGGCGAGCGGCCGGGCGCCGTCGTGGACGACGACGACGGCGGCCTCGGGCGGCACCGCGGCCAGCCCGGCCCGCACCGAGCCCGAGCGGGTGGCGGCCCCGGCCACGACCCGGTCGGCGCCGGGCTCGGGCTTGGCGGCCCGGTCGGCGGGCACGACCGCCACGACCCCGTCGGCCACCGACCGCGCCGCGTCCAGCGACCAGTCGAGCACGCGACGGCCGCCCAGCGGCTCGTACTGCTTGGGTCGGCCGAACCGGGTCCCGGCGCCGGCCGCCACCACGATCGCCCACACCGGGTCCATGACGGCGCCGAGGCTACCGCCCCGGCGGGTCCGGGCCCCCGGCGGGCGGCTCGCCGGACGGCGCGCCGGCCCGTTCGCGGGCCCGGACCGCCAGCTCCCGGCGCCACGCGTCAGGCCCCGCAACCCGATCTGAGGCCCCGCCTGCCCCCAGCCAGCCACCGACACCGAACCATCAGGCTGGGCGGCCCAGCGTCGGGCCTGCCGAGGGATCGGCTCGGGCCCGACCGATCAGCCGGTCAGCTTCGGCGCCGCACCGTCGGGCCCGCCGCCCGACGTGAAGCCCGGCCCCTGGCCGCACCGTCGGCTCCCGGCGCCACGCCATCAGACCCCGCCGCCCGACGTGAAGCCCGGCCCCTGGCCGCACCGTCGGCTCCCGGCGCCACGCCATCAGACGCCGCGGCCCGACGTGAAGCCCGGCCCCTGGCCGCACCGTCGGCTCCCGGCGCCACGCCATCAGACGCCGCGGCCCGGCGTCGGAGCCGACTGGGCCCGGCGAGGGGTGCGGCCGGTCAGCCCTCGGCGCCGGACAGCCGGCTCTCGGGCGCCAGCTGGCTCAACCCCGACCAGGCGAAGGCGTGGAAGTAGTCGACGATCTCCTGGCGGGTGAGGTGCGGGTTCTGGCGCCACCAGCGCTCGAGCTGCTCGCCGGCGCCGGACAGCGCGTGGGCGAACGCCTCGACCTTCTGGCGGGGTGCGTGGGGCACGGCGTCGTGGATGAGGTCGGCGAGCGCGGTGATGGTGGCGAACCGCATGCGCAGCGCCTCCTCGGCGACATGGCCGGTCACGGCCACGCCCCGGAACATCACGGCCCAACGATCGGGGTCCGCCTCGATGAAGGCGAAGCAGGCGTCAAGCCCCGCATACAGCCGTTGTTCGAGGTTGTCGACACCATCGACACCCTCGGCCACGGCGAACTCGAACCGCTCGCGCGCCCTCCGAACGCAGGCGAGATAGATCCCCTCCTTCGACCCGAAATGGTCGTAGACGACCGGCCGGGTTATGCCGGCGGCCTTGGCTATTCGCTCGATGGACGTACCGTCGTAGCCGTATTCGGCGAATAGGACTTCTGCCACGTTCAAGAGCTGCTCGACACGTGCGGCACGCGCCATGCGGCGACCGGTGGGTTTGGTCGCTGCGCTGGCTGGCATCGATGGTGATCCTCCCGACAAGTCCTGCAAAACCCAAAGTCCCCATGACCAGGATCTTGACGGTTACGCGACTGTAGGTTACGGTTGCGCAACGTGTAGATAATAGCACGATCCGTGATCCCATTACGGTGGGGATCACGGATCCCGGTCGTGCGTGGTCGCAATGAGCGACTCTGTGTGATCACTCGACCACTGAACGGGGAAACGTCGATTCGGCGTCTGGGGAAACGGCAGTCCGCGGGATTCATGACGCCCGGGCGGGCTCGGGGGAGCGATGGGGGTCACGCGGCGATCGTCGATGCGCAGGGAGCCGGTGCTGGTCTCGGCCATCCGGGCCGCCGGGGCCGGGGGCCCGCCGGCCGGGGCCGACGGCTTCTACGCGCCGCCGGCCGCCCTGCCGGCCGAGCCGGGCGCGCTCGTGCGGGCCGAGCGCACCACCGTGTCGCTCCTGCCGGGCTGGGCCCTGCCCGCCACCGACGCCTGGCGGCTCATGTACCGGTCGACCTCCGCCACCGGCGAGCCGGTGGGCGTCACGGCCACGCTCCTCGTCCCCTGGGCGGCCCCTCCCCCGTCCCGTGACGGTGGGCGGGCGGTGGTGGCGTACGCCGTCGGGGGGCACGGGCTCGGCGAGCAGTGCACGCCGAGCGTCCAACTCCACCACGGCACCCAGGTCGAGCTGGCGGTCATCGCCGCCCACCTGGCGCAGGGCTGGGCCGTCGTCGTCACCGACTACCAGCGCTCCCCCGGCCACGCGTTCCTGAACGCGGCGGCGTCGGCCCACGCCGTGCTCGACGCGGTCCGGGCCGCCCGCCGGGTGCCGGGCGCCGGCCTGGACGCCGGCCCGGTGGGCATCGCCGGCTACGGGCCGGGCGGGGCGGCGGCGGCCGCCGCCGCCGAGCGCCACCCCGCCTACGCCCCCGAGCTCGACCTGCGGGGCGTGACGGCCGGCGCCGCGCCCGCCAACCTGGCCGCCGTGCTGGCGGCGGCCGACGGCACCGCCCACGCCGGGCTGGTGCCGGCCGCCCTGGCCGGGCTGCACGCCGCCTACCCCGACCTCGGCCTCGAAGCGCTCACGCCGGCCGGCCGCAGCGCCTTGCAGGTCGCCGCCCGGCGGTGCCTGCCCGACGTCCTCGACCGGTGGGCCGGCCGGCCCACCGCCGAGCTGGTCGGCGCCGGCGGGCTGGCGGCGCTGCTCGCCGCCGCGCCGGCGTGGCGGGCCCGGCTGGACGACCAGCGCCTCGGCCGTCGCACCCCCCGGGCCCCGGTGCTGCTGTACCACGGCCTGGGCGACCCCATCGTCCCCTACGGCGTCGTGCACCGGCTGGCCGACGACTGGCGGAGCCGGGGCGCCGACGTCCAGCTCGCCGCCTACCCGGTCGCGGTCCACGGCGGCGCCCTTGTCGAGGCCGTCCCCCAGGTCCACCACTGGCTCGGCCGCCACCTCGCCCCCTGACCCGGCCCGGCGGGCCAGGGCGGCGGGCGGGGGCGATCGCTCGGGGAGATGGTCCAGGACGGGCCAGGTGACGGCCCAGCCGACGGAGCCCGGCGCACGACCAGGGGTGTGGCCAGGCCACCAGCCGGGACGCGCCCGCCCGTCATCGTTATCGTTCCCGGTGATGACCCCCACCGATCTGCTCGCCAACGTCCCCCTGTTCGACGACCTGACCCCCTCTGAGCTCGAGGAGCTGGCCAAGGCCAGCGAGGTCCAGGACCTTCGGCGGGGCGACGTCGTCTTCCGGGAGGGCGACGAGCCGGACTGCCTGTACGTGGTCGTCGAGGGCCGGATCGCCATCGCCAATCGCTCGTCGGACGGCCGGGAGTCGGTGGTGGCGCTGATGGAGCACGGGGACCTGTTCGGCGAGATGGGTCTGTTCGAGCGGCTCGGCCGCTCGGCCGAGGCCCGGGCGCTGGAGCCGTCGCAGGTGGTGGTCATCGCCTACGAGCCGATCCGCCGGATCTACGAGCAGCGACCCGAGCTGCTGTGGGGGGTCGTCGAGCTGCTGGCCGGGCGCCTCCGCAACATGGACCTGGCGCTGGCCGACAGCGTGTTCCTCGACGTGACCGGGCGCACCGCCAAGCGGCTGCTCGAGATGGCGGGCGGCCAGGAGGAGTTCACGCTGCCCGTCACCCAGGAGGAGCTGGCCGCCATGGTCGGCGCCTCCCGCGAGCGGGTCAACAAGGCCATCGCCAGCTTCGTGCGGCTGGGCTGGATCGCCCAGGCCGACCGCCGCTACCGGATCACCGACCGCGAGCAGCTCGAGCGCCGGGCCCGCTAGCGAGGCGCGACCGAAGCGGTCGCGAGCGACGCACCCACCGACCGGCCGCCGGCCAGCCGGCCCGGGCCCCGGGCCCGCCGGCCCCGACGCCCCTCAGCTGTACCGGTCGAGGATGCTCGTCTCGGCCAGGCGCGACAGCCCCTCCTTGATGGCCCGGGCCCGGGCGCTGCCCACCCCGGTCACCTCGTCGAGGTCGTCGATCGTGGCCCGCATGATCTTCTGCAGCGTGCCGAACCGGCTGACGATGCGCTCGATGACCGACTCGGGCAGTCGGGGGATGCGCGACAGCAGCCGGTAGCCCCGGGGCTGCACGCTCGTGTCGAGGTCGACGGCGCTGCCGGGCAGGTGCAGGGTCTGGCCGACGGCCTTGAGGTCGAGCAGCTCCTCGGTGCTCATCGCGGACAGGGCTTCCATCGCCTGGTCGAGCTGCCACCCCGACTCGGGGTGGAAGTAGTCGAGGATCACGAGGCGGCGGTCGTCCTCGACGCCGCCCATCAGCTCCTCGAGCTGGAGCTTGACCAGCCGGCCGTCGACGCCCAGCTCGACGATGTCGCTGGCGATCTCGTCCGCGATGCGGCGGACCATCTCGGTGCGCTGCAGCACGCTGACGACGTCGCGCACGGTGACGAGGTCTTCGACCTCGAGCGCCGAGAGGGCCGCCGACACGGTGTCGAGCCGGTTGCGGTAGCGCTCGAGCGTCTGCAGCGCCTGGTTGGCCCGGACCAGCAGCCGGGGGATCGTCTCGAGCGGGTGCTTCTCGTCGCCGACGTAGACGGCGATGATCGACATGTCCTCGGACACCGAGATGACCGGGACGTTGATCGAGCGGGCCACCCGCTCGGCCGTGCGGTGCCGGGTGCCGGTCTCGGACGTCGGCACGTTGGGATTGGGCACCAAGTGGACGTTGGCCCGGGCGATGCGACTGGCATCGCTGGCGAGGATGATGGCGCCGTCCATCTTCGCCAGCTCGGACAATCGCTGGGGGCTGAAGGCGGCGTCGAGCAGGAACCCGCCCGAGCAGATGTTCAACACCTCGGGCCCGTCGCCCACCACGATCAGCGCCCCCATGTTGGCCTGGAGGATGCGATCGATGCCCTCGCGCAACAGGGTGCCGGGCGCGACGGCGGCGAGAGCCTTCATGAGCTCTGGGCTCGGCCGCGCTGCCACGGCGCAATGCTACTGCCGTCGTCGTGATCGCCCGGCCCGATCGGCGCTCGGGACCGCCCGGAGCGGGCGCGGGCGGGCCGGATCGGACCCCGCCCCGGGCGCGCCCGGCCGCGGCAGGGGCCGCCCGACCGGTCGCACGCGCGGCCCCGGCGAAGACCCCGAGGGGCCCGACGACCCCGAGGGACCCTCGAACCCCCGGGACTCGGGCGGCAGCGACGGCGCCCGCGGCCCCGCCGGGGTCTTGCCCAGCGGCGCCCCGCCGTTGTTCGGGAGGCCGTTGGCCTCGACCTCGGGCACCGCGGGCGGCGGCTTGACGATGCCCGCCTCGCGCAGTGCGTCGCGCAGCGAGGCGGCCCGCACCACCCGCAACCCGTCGGGCGGGTCGGGCGCCGAGCGGGGCACGATGGCCGCCGTGAAGCCGAGCCGGGCGGCCTCGGCCAGCCGCCGGTCGGTGCGCTGGACCTGGCGCAGCTCGCCGCCCAGGCCCATCTCGCCACAGGCCACGAGCCCGGGCGCCACGGCCCGCCCGGTGGCCGAGGAGGCGACCGCCAGCGCCACCGCCAGGTCGGCCCCCGGCTCGGGCACCCGTACGCCGCCCGCCACGCCGACGTGCACCTCGCTGGTGGCGAGCCCCACCCGGCCGTGCCGCTCGAGCACGGCCAGCACCTGGGCCAGCCGCCCGCTGTCGAGGCCCTGGGCGGTGCGGCGGGGCATGGGGGCGTTGCTGGGCACCACGAGCGCCTGGACCTCGACCAGCAGCGGCCGCTGCCCGTCGAGCACGGGGGCGACCACCGAGCCGGGGATGCCGGGCTGCCGATCGGTCAGGAACAGGGCGCTGGGGTCGGGCACCCCGCACAGCCCCCGCTCGCCCATCTCGAACAGCCCCAGCTCGTGCGTGCTACCGAACCGGTGCTTGACCGGCCGCAGGAGCCGCAGCGCGTGGTGGCGCTCGCCCTCGAACGACAGGACGGTGTCGACCAGGTGCTCGAGGACCCGGGGCCCGGCGAGCCCGCCGTCCTTGGTCACGTGGCCGACCACCACCACGGTGATGCCCTGCGCCTTGGCCTCGGCCACCAGCCGGTGGGCGCACCCCCGCACCTGGGCCACCGACCCCGGCGCCGAGGCCAGCTCGGGGTCGAACACGGTCTGGATCGAGTCGACGACCACCACCTCGGGCCGGACCGTGTCGACGTGGTCGAGCACGTGGGGCAGGGCGGTCTCGGCGACCAGCCACAGGCGGGGCGAGGTGAGGCCCAGCCGCTCGGCGCGCAGCGCCACCTGTCGGGCCGACTCCTCGGCCGAGACGTAGAGGCACGTGGCGCCCGCCTGAGCCCGGGCGGCCAGCGCCTGGAGCAGCATCGTGGACTTGCCGATGCCGGGCTCGCCGCCGAGCAGCGTCACCGACCCGGGCACGAGCCCGCCGCCCAGCACCCGGTCGAGCTCGGCGAAGCCCGTCGGCACCGGGGACGAGCCGGCGGAGTCGACCGCCTCGGCGATCGGCACCGGCGTGGCCCGCCGGCCGAGCAGCGGCGCGCCCGGCCGCGTCGACCCCGCGGGCTCGGCGGGCTCTTCGACCAGGGTGCCGGTCGCCTCGCACGCCGCGCACCAGCCCGTCCACTGCGGGGCGGTGGCGCCGCACTCGGAGCACCGGTAGACGTTCTTCCTCCGTGCCACGCCCGCCGACACTACGGCCGGGGTGTGACAACCAAGGGCAACGACGGGACAGAACGTTGCCCGTGGGTCACTCCCAGCCGGTCGCTCCCACGCGTTCAGGCCGTCCGGGGCTCGCAGACCGGTGCACGCCGCGCCCCGGCCGCCGGCCCCGTCGCTCCCAGGCGACCCGTCACTCCCACTCGATGGTGCCCGGGGGCTTGGAGGTGATGTCGTAGGCCACCCGGTTGACGCCCGCCACCTCGTTGATGATGCGGCTCGACAGCGTGGCCAGCACGTCGTAGGGGAGGCGGGCCCAGTCGGCCGTCATCGCGTCCTCGCTGGTGACGGCGCGGACGATGACCGGATGGGCGTACGTCCGCTCGTCGCCCATCACCCCCACCGACCGGATGTCGGGCAGCACCGCGAACGCCTGCCAAATCTCGCGCTCGAGCCCGGCGCGGCGCAGCTCGTCGCGCACGATGGCGTCGGCGTGCTGGAGCATCGCCACCTTCTCGGGCGTGACCTCGCCGATGATCCGCACGGCCAGGCCCGGCCCGGGGAACGGCTGGCGCCACACGATCTCCTCGGGGAGCCCGAGCTCCTCGCCGACGCGGCGCACCTCGTCCTTGAACAGGCTGCGCAGCGGCTCGACCAGCTCGAAGGACATGTCCTCGGGCAGGCCGCCCACGTTGTGGTGGCTCTTGATGGTCGACGCCCCGGTGCCGCCGCCGGACTCGATGACGTCGGGGTACAGCGTCCCCTGCACGAGGAACCGGGCGTCCTCCAGCCCCCCGGCCGACTCCTCGAAGACGCGGATGAACAGCTCGCCGACGATCTTGCGCTTGTCCTCGGGGTCGGTCACGCCGGCCAGCCCCTCGAAGTAGCGGTCGGCGGCGCGCACGTGGATCAGCTCGATCTTCTGGTGGCGCCGGAACGTCTCGACCACCTGCTCGGCCTCGCCCTGGCGGAGCAGGCCGGTGTCGACGAACACGCAGGTCAGCTGGGGACCGACCGCCTTGTGGACGAGCGCGGCGGCGACGGCCGAGTCGACGCCGCCCGACAGGGCGCAGATCACCCGCCCGTCGCCCACCTGCTGGCGGATGGCGGCCACCTGCTGCTCGATGATCGACGTCATCGTCCAGGTGGGCCGGCAGTCGGCCAGGTGGTGGAGGAACTGGCGGAGCACCTGCTGGCCATGGGGCGTGTGCGAGACCTCGGGGTGGTACTGGACGGCCCAGATGCGGCGCTCGGGCGACTCGAAGGCGGCGGCCGGCGTCTCGGGCGTCGAACCGGTGACCGTGAAGCCCTCGGGGGCCCGGGTCACGGTGTCGAAGTGGCTCATCCACACCGGCTGCTCCACGGCCTGGTCGGCCAGCAGGCCGTCGCCGGTGGCGGCGCCGTCGCGGAGGTGGAGCGTCGTGCGCCCGTACTCGCCCCGGCCCGTGCGGGCCACCTCGCCCCCGAGCTGGTGGGCGATCAGCTGGGCGCCGTAGCAGATGCCGAGGATGGGCACGCCCAGCTCGAAGATCTCGGGGTCGAGCCGGGGGGCGCCCTCGACGTGGACCGACTTGGGCCCGCCGGAGAGGATCAGCGCTTGCGGGCGCCGGGCCCGGATCTCGTCGGCCGTGACCGTGTGCGGCACGATCTCGGAGTAGACGTGCGCCTCGCGCACCCGGCGGGCGATCAGCTGGGCGTACTGGGCCCCGAAGTCGACGACCAGGCAGGTGTCGAACTCACGGGCGGGATCCGCGGGGTCGGCGCCCCCCGGAGCGGCGACGCCCTCGACGTTCTCGGCGCCCGGGGCGGCGGGGTTCGGGGCGACCCCGGCCTCGGGGTCGCGGGGGCGGTCGCTCACGGCGTCGACACCACCAGCTCGGCCATCTGCAGGTCCTTCAGGTTGTCGTAACCGGTCAGGGCCATCGACCGGCGCAGGGCGCCGGCCAGGTTCACGGCGCCGGTGGCGTCGTGGGCGGGGCCCACCAGGATCTGCTCGAGCGAGCCCTGGGGCTCGACCCGGACCCGCTCGCCGCGCGGCAGCGTGCCGTGCACCGTGCCCATCGTCCAGTGCCAGCCCCGCCCCGGCGCTTCGTGGGCGGCGGCCAGCGGCCGCCCGATCATCACCGCGTCGGCCCCGCAGGCCACGGCCCGGGCGATGTCGCCGCCGGTCGTGACCCCGCCGTCCGCGATCACGTGGCAGTAGACGCCGGTCTCCTCGAGGTGGCGCAGGCGGGCCGCCTTGGCGTCGGCCAGCGCCGTGGCCAGGGGCACCCCCACGCCCAGCACGTCGCGAGCGATGCCGGCGCCCCCCGACCCGGCGCCCACCAGCACGCCGGCGGCGCCGGTGCGCATGAGGTGCAGGGCCGTCTGGTACGACATGCAGCCGCCCACGATCACGGGAACCTCGTAGTGGCGGATGAACGCCTTGAGGTTGAGCGGCTCGGTCGAGCGCGACACGTGCTCGGCCGACACGATCGTGGCCTGGATGACCAGCAGGTCGGGCTCGGCCTCGAGCACGGCGTCGGCCAGCTGGAGCGTGCGGTGGGGCGTGACGGCGACCGCGCAGGTCACCCCCGCCTCACGGATCTCGGCGATGCGCTCGCGGATGAGCTCGGGTTTGATCGGCTCGGCGTAGATCTCCTGCAGGCGCCGGGTGGCCTTGCCGGCCGGCAGCGCGGCGATCTCGTCGAGCACCGGCTCGGGCGACTCGTAGCGGGTCCACAGCCCCTCGAGATGCAGCACCCCGGCCGCGCCCAGCCGGCCCATCTCGATCACGGTGGCCGGTGACGAGACGCTGTCGGCCGGCGCCCCCAGGATGGGCAACTCGAACCGGTAGGCGTCGATCTCGCAGGAGATGTCGACGTCTTCTGGATCACGTGTGCGTTTGCTCGGGACGATCGCGACCTCGTCGAGGCGGAAGGCCCGCCGCGCCGTCTTGCCGATCCCGATCTCGACCTCGGCCATTGCGGCCACCTTCGACTCGATGGGGAAAGCCACGATTGTACCGAGAGCCGCCCCGGGGCCTCGTGACCGGGGGTCGATGACCGGCCCCGTGACCGGGGCCGATGGGAGCGACCCCGGGGCCGACCTCGGACCGACGCGACCTGGCGTCAGGACCGGGCGAACGCCAGCGCGGCGTCGGCCAGCGCCCCGGCCAGGCGGTCCTGGCCGTCCGGGCTCGTCAGCGCCGCGGCGTCCTCGGCGTTGGCCAGGTTGCCGGCCTCGACCATCACCGCCGGGACGCCGGCCCAGTTGAGCGTCCCCAGGTCGTCGCGCTGGACCAGCCCGCCGCCGCCGACGTAGCCGGCCGGGGCGAAGCCGGCGCCCACCAGGGCGTCCCGCACGGTGGCGGCCAGCTCGGCCGACGGCCCCACCGTGTCATCGGTGTAGCCGGGGCGGTGGCCCGGGTGGATGACGTGGAAGCCCCGCGCCGTCGGTGGGGCCCCGTCGGCGTGGATCGAGACCAGCGCGTCGGCGCCCGCCGCGGCCGCCATCCGCCCCCGCTCGTCCACGCAGGGGCCGACGCCCGCGTCGTCGGTCCGGGTGAGGACGACCCGGGCCCCGGCGGCCTCCAGCCGGTCCCGGACCAGCTGGGCCACGGCCCAGTTGATCGAGGACTCGGTGGTGCCGTCGGCCGTGGCCGTGCCGGTGGTGTTGCACGGCTTCTGGAACCCGCCGGCGTCGACGGGCCGGCCGATCTCGTCGGGGTGGACGCCGTTGGCCCCGTTGTGGCCCGGGTCGACCACGATCACGGGCCCGTCGCCGGCGGGCGCCGAGGACGAGGCCGACGAGGGCGTCGACGGGGACGCCTCGGCCGACCGGGAGGCCGACCCGTCCGCCTCACCGCCCGTGCCGCAGGCGACCGCGGGGAGGAGGGCGAGGGCGAACGCGAGGGCGAGGACGGCGGTGAGAGCGCGGCGGCGCACCGGCGCGCACGCTACCGGGACCGTTCCGAGCGCGGGGGCAGGCGATTACACTTTCTTCATGGAGGCCAACGACGCATCTCCCACGCCGTTCCCCCGCGGCGGTTTCCCGGCCAAGTTCGCCAAAGAGGGCCTGACGTTCGACGACGTTCTGCTCCTGCCGGCCGAGTCGTCCGTCGTCCCCGCCGAGGTGAGCACGCGCACCCGGCTCACCCCCGCCATCGAGCTGGCCATCCCCATCGTGTCCGCGGCCATGGACACGGTGACCGAGGCCCGCCTGGCCGTGGCGCTCGCCCGGGCCGGCGGCATCGGCGTCGTCCACCGCAACCTGTCGATCGACGACCAGGTCGGCGAGGTCGACAAGGTCAAGCGCAGCCAGTCGGGCATGATCGTCGACCCGGTCACGTTGCCCGCCGACGCCATGGTGCGCGACGCCCTGGCGGTCATGGAGCACTACCACATCTCGGGCGTGCCGATCACCGACCCGGCCGGCCGGCTCGTGGGCCTGCTCACCAACCGCGACCTGCGGTTCATCGACGAGGCCGACCAGCCCATCAGCAACGTGATGCGCAAGCCGCCGCTGGTCACGGCCCCGCTGGGCACCACGCTCGAGCAGGCCAAGGAGATCCTCTGGCAGCACCGCATCGAGAAGCTGCCGATCGTCGACGACGAGGGCTTCCTCAAGGGCCTGATCACGGTCAAGGACATCAAGAAGCAGACCGAGCACCCCCTCGCCACGCAGGACGAGGGCGGCCGCTTGCGGGTGGGGGCCGCGGTCGGCGTGGGGCCCGACGCGCTCGAGCGGGCCGAGCGGCTGGTGGCGGCCGGGGTCGACGTGCTGGTGGTCGACACCGCCCACGGCCACAGCCACGCCGTGCTCGACGTGGTCAAGCAGGTGAAGAGCTCGTTCGACGTGCAGCTGATCGCCGGCAACGTGGCCACGGCCGAGGCGGTCGACGCCCTGGCCGGGGTGGGGGCCGACGCGGTCAAGGTCGGCATCGGTCCGGGCTCGATCTGCACCACCCGCGTCGTGGCCGGGGTGGGCGTGCCCCAGGTCACGGCCATCTACGACTGCGCGTTGGCCGCCGCCCGCCACGGCGTGACCGTCATCGCCGACGGCGGCATGCAGTACTCGGGCGACATCGCCAAGGGCATCGCCGCCGGTGCCGACGCGGTGATGCTGGGCAGCCTGCTGGCCGGCGTCGACGAGTCGCCGGGCGAGGTCGTCCTCCACCAGGGCGAGCGGTTCAAGGAGTACCGGGGCATGGGCTCGCTGGGCGCCATGAAGGGCCGGTCGTTCTCCAAGGACCGCTACTTCCAGGGCGACATCGACGAGGCCGAGAAGCTCGTGCCCGAGGGCATCGAGGGCCGGGTGGCCTACAAGGGCCCGCTGGCCAACGTGATCCACCAGCTCATCGGCGGGCTGCGCACGGCCATGGGCTACTGCGGCGCCGCCACCATCCCCGAGCTGCAGGAGGGCGGCCGCTTCGTCCGCATCACCGGGGCGGGCCTGCGCGAGTCGCACCCCCACGACATCACGATCACCAAGGAAGCGCCCAACTACGGGCGCATGTGACGCCCGGGCCGGGCGGACATCGCCGGGGGCGGGCGGAGGCCGCCGGCCCCGCCCCATGCTCGGTCGTCGGCCGCTCAGTCGTGGGCGATGTCGCCGCGGCCCAGCGTGCCGGTGACGATGCCGAGCAGCTGGCGGAGCATGGCCGCGGTGGCGCCCCACAGGCTGTCGCCGACCAGCTCGAAGAAGAAGATGCGCCGCTCGCCTCCGGGAAACGGCCAGCGCTCCTCGCGGTAGATGGCCGGGTCGAGCAGCTCGGCCAGCGGCACGTGGAGCACGGCCTCGACCTCGGCCGGGTTGGGCGTGGTCTCGGGCCGCCGCGGCAGCACGCCGACCAGCGGGATGATGTACGAACCGCTCGTCACCGTGCCCAGCTGGTCGAGCTCGCCGACGATCTCGACCAGAGACGGGTCGAGGGCGATCTCCTCCTTGGCCTCGCGCAGGGCGCCGTCGACCGGCGTCTCGCCCAGCTCGATGCGGCCGCCGGGGAAGCTGACCTCGCCCTGGTGGCTCCGAAGGGACCAGGTGCGGCGGGTGAGGACGACGACCGCCTCGCCGCCGTCGTCGTACAGCGGGGCCAGCACCGCGGCCGGGCGCGTCGTGACGCCCGCCTGGGCGCGGGGCGACGGCACAGGCGGCCCCAGGTCGGCCAGGGCCCGGCGGACGTCGGCCACCGAGGGCCGGCGCGCCGTCGGCGGCAGGTGGGCCCAGGGCGCCGGGGCGCCGAGCGTGGCGGTGGGCGGACGGGGGATGCGCTGCGGGCCGCCGCGGCCCGGCGGCACCGGCGCGGGCGGCGGGGCGGGCGGGCCGTCGATCTGCCAGCCGGCCGCCCGGCGGCGGGCGGCCCACTCGGCCATGGCGGCGTCCTCGCCGGCCCCGGCCGCCGGATCGGAGGCCGCGGGCTCGGCGCCGGCGGGGGCGGAGGCGGCCGGATCGGCGGCGGGGTCGGAGGAAGCGGGGCCGGAGGGGGCCGGGCCCGCGGGCGGGTCAGCCACCGTCGCCCGCCGTCGAGGCCGCCGATCGGGCGTCGGCCTCGGCGGCGAGGGCCTCGAGCAGCTCGCGCAGGCCGCCCGTCTTGAGGTTGCTCATCACCCGCCCGGGCGGCGTCTCGCCCCGCTCCCACTCCAGCCAGTGAGCCAGGAGCTTGTGCGGGTCGGGGGCCGGAATCTCCATGACCGACCACGCTACCGGGATCGGCGGCCAGCGCCCGAGGCACCGACCAAGGCACCGCCCGAGGCGGTCACAGCCGAGGCGGCACAGCCGAGACGGTCACCCGGGAGGCGGTCACCCCCTCGGGGCCGCCGCCGCTACCGTCACCGCCCATGGCGACCTGGCAGCCCACCCGGCGATCGGACGCGGCCGACGTCGCGCTGACCGCGGTCCTGGGCGCCACGGCCGCCGTGTCGCTGCACATCGGCGGCGACCCGCTGATCGTGCCGGCCGAGATGGCCGACTACCACCGGCCGCTCGGCATCGCCGTCGTCACCCTGATCGTGGCGCCCCTGGCCGTGCGCCGGCGGTTCCCGCTCACGGTCCTGGCCGTGGTGACGGCCGCCTACGTGCCGTTGAGCCTCGGCCGCGTCCCCGAGCTGTCGGTGGCGCCCATCGCCTACTTCATCGCCTTCTACACCGCCGGGGCCTACGGCGGGCGCCGCCGCGAGCTGGTCCGCCTGGCGGCCGTGATCGTCATCTTCGCCCTGGTCGTCGAGGGCATCGCCGCCTCCAGCGACAGCTACGAGGGCAACGTCAACCCCTGGCTGATCAACATCCTCACGGCGGTGCAGAACCTCTTCTACCTGGCCGCCGCCTGGCTCCTCGGCGACCTGGCCCGAACCGGCCGGGAGCGAGAGGCGAAGCTGGTGGCGCAGGCCGACGCCCTGCGGGCCGCCCAGGCCGAGCGCGCCCGGCGGGCGGTGGTCGACGAGCGGGTGCGCATCGCCCGCGAGCTGCACGACGTGGTCGCCCACCACGTGAGCGTCATGGGGGTCCAGGCCGGCGCCGCCCGGCGGGTGCTCGACGCCCGCCCCGAGGCCGTGCCGGAGCTGCTGGGCTCGATCGAGACGGCGAGCCGGCAGGCGGTGGGCGAGCTGCAGCGCACGCTGGGCCTGCTCCGGGCCGACCCCGGCGCGTCCGGAAGCGGCGCCCGGGACGGCCGCCGGATCGGTGACGCCTACCCGGGCGGTGACGGCGACCGCGATGGCCAGCCCAGCCTCGCCCAGCTCGACGCGCTGGTCGGCCAGATGCGCGACGCCGGGCTCGACGTGGACGCCTCGGTCGAGGGCAGCACCGCCGGGCTGCCGGCGGCCGTCGACCTGTCGGCCTACCGGATCGTCCAGGAGGCACTGACCAACACGCTGAAGCACGCCGGGGCCGGCACCGCGGCCCGGGTCCAGGTGGCCCGGCGGGCCCGGGCGCTCGAGATCACGGTGGCCGACGACGGCCGGGCGGGCGGCGGCGACCCGGCCGGCACCGGCCCAGACGGCGACGACGACGGCGGGCCCGGGGCCGAGGCCGGCGCTGGCACGGTCACCGACGGTACCGACAGCTCCGGCGGGACCAGCGGCCACGGCCTGCTCGGCATGCGGGAGCGGGTGGCCCTGCTGGGCGGGGAGCTGAAGTACGGCCGGGCCCGGGGCGGCGGGTTCGAGGTCCGGGCCTGGCTGCCCCTCCCCGCCGGGGGTGAGGCGTGAGCACCCCGATCCGCGTCGGCATCGTCGACGACCAGGACCTGGTTCGGGCCGGCTTCCGGCTCATCCTCGAGGCCGAGCCCGACATGGAGGTCGTGGGCGAGGCCGGGGACGGCAACGCCGCCCTGGACATGGTGGCCCGCCACCGCCCCGACGTCGTGCTGATGGACATCCAGATGCCGGTGCTCGACGGCATCGCCGCCACCGAGCGCCTGGCCGGCGAGACCCGGGTCGTGATCCTCACGACGTTCGAGCGCGACGACTACATCGTCGGGGCCGTCCGGGCCGGGGCCAGCGGCTTCCTGGTCAAGAACGCCCCGCCCGAGGAGCTGATCGCCGCCGTGCGCGTCGTGGCCGAGGGCGACGCGCTGCTGTCGCCGTCGGTCACCCGCCGGGTGCTCGAGCGCCTGACCGACGGGGCGCCCGACGCCGCGGCCGCCGCCCGCCTCGACGAGCTGACCGAGCGCGAGACCGAGGTGCTGCGGCTGGTCGCCGCCGGCCTGTCCAACGCCGAGATCGCCGAGCGCCTGCACTTGGGCGAGGCCACCGTCAAGACCCACCTGTCGCGGGTGCTGACGAAGCTCCAGCTCCGCGACCGGGTCCAGGCGGTCGTGTTCGCCTACGAGAGCGGCCTGGCCCGGCCCGGCTCCCGTGGCCAGGTGTAGCCCGCTGCGGGACGGCGTTCCCTCGCCTGGGGACGGCGGTCCCGCCCACCGGGGGGACGGCGCTTCCCTCGCCCGGGGGACGGCGGTTCCACCCGCCGGGGGACGTGCCGCGCCGGCGCCCGGTCGTACAACGGAGTGGTGTTGGAGCTCACCGACCTCCGCAAGCGGTTCGGCGACGTCACCGCCCTCGACGGGCTGTCGATGCGCGTCGAGCCGGGCCGCGTGCACGGCTTCGTGGGCCGCAACGGCGCCGGCAAGACGACGACCATGCGGATCGCGCTCGGCCTGCTGGAGCCCGACGGCGGCTCGGTGCGGTGGCGCGGCGCGCCGCCCACCGCGGACGACCGCCGCCGGTTCGGCTACATGCCCGAGGAGCGGGGGCTCTACCCCAAGATGCGGGTGGCCGACCAGGTCGCCTACTTCGGCGAACTGTCGGGCCTGCCCCCCGCCGAGGCCCGCGACCGCGCCCGGCGCCACCTGACCGACCTCGGCCTCGGCGAACGCCTCGCCGACCGGGCCGAGGAGCTGTCGCTCGGCAACCAGCAGCGGGTCCAGCTGGCCGCCGCCCTGGTCCAGCAGCCGGACCTGATGGTGCTGGACGAGCCGTTCTCGGGTCTCGACCCGGTGGGCGTGGACGTCCTGGCGGGCGTGCTGCGGGCCGAGGTCACCCGCGGGGCGGCGGTGGTGTTCTCCAGCCACCAGCTCGACCTGGTCGAGCGCATCTGTGACGAGGTGACGATCGTCGACCGCGGCCGGGTGGTGGCCGCCGGCCCCATCGGCACGCTGCGGGCCGAGCGGGCCCGGCCGCTGGTGCGGGTCGAGCTGGAGGGCGGTTGGTCGCAGTGGGCCGCCGACCTGCCCGGGGCCCGGGCGGCGCGGACCGAGAACGGCGCGGTGCTCGTCGAGCTGGACAGCTGGGACGGCGAGGACCAGGCGGTGCTGGACGCGGCCCGCGCCACCGGCCGGGTGCTCCGCTTCGAACGGGTGGTCCCCTCGCTCGCCGACCTGTTCCGGGAGGTGGTGCAGGGATGAAGGCCGGCACCGTGGTGCGCCTGGTGGCCCGGCGGGAGGTCCGGGAGCGGGGCCGGTCCCGAGAGATGGCCGTGTCGACCGTGATCAGCCTGGTCGTCATCGCCGTCCTCGTCCTGGTGGCCGGCGCCGGCGACGACGGCCCGTCCTACGACGTCGGCACGGTCGGCGAACGCCCGGCGGCGGTGGCGGCCACGTTGGCCGAGCTGGCCGGAGCTGGGGCCGGGGCCGGAGACACCGTCGGCTCCGACGGCACCGCCGGGGCCGACGGCGCCGGCGAGGCGGACGACGGCGACGACGCGGCCGACGGCACCGCCGGGTCCGACGGCGAGGCGGACGACGGCGACGAGCGGGTCGAGTTGGCGGTCGAGCGGGTGGCCGACCGGGCCGAGGCCGAGCGCCGCCTGGCCGACGGCGACCTCGACGCCGTCCTCGTCGACGACGAGATCCTGGTCGAGGACGACCTCGACCGGGAGCTCGAGTCCCTGATCCAGGCCGCCCACCGCGAGGTGGCCATCGCCGCCGCTCTGGCCGACGCCGGGGCGACGCCCGACCAGGTGGCGGCCGCCTCCCCCCGGCCGCTCGCCACACGGGCGCTCGACCCCGGGGCCGACGCCGACGACGACCGGGTCGGGCTGGCCACCATCGGCACGTTCCTCCTGTTCACCCAGCTGTTCGGCTTCGGCTACTGGGTGGCCTCGGGCATCGTCGAGGAGAAGGCGTCGCGGGTCATCGAGGTCCTGCTGGCCAAGGCCGGGCCCCGGCCGCTGCTGGCCGGCAAGATCCTCGGCCTCGGGCTGGTGGGCCTGGCCCAGCTCGTCCTGTTCGTCGGCGTGGGCCTCGGCCTGGCCGCCGCGCTGGGCACCGTCGAGCTGCCGCCGGGCACCCTGCGGGTGGCGGTCGAGCTCATCGCCTGGTTCCTGGTCGGGTTCGTGGTCTACGCGTGCGTGTTCGCCATGGGCGGGGCCATCGCCAGCCGGGTCGAGGAGCTGCAGGGCACCACCGGGCCGATCACGCTCGTCGCCATGGGCGGATTCTTCGCCGCCCTGGCCGCCGGCAACGACCCCGAGGGCGTGGTGGCCCAGGTGGCGACGTTCGTCCCGGTGGCGGCGCCCATGGTGCTACCGATCCGCAGCGCCGCCGGCGCCCTGCCGGCGTGGCAGGCGGTCGGCGCCGTGGCGCTGGTGCTGGCGACGGCCGGGCTCGTGGTCCGCCTGGCCGCCCGGGTGTACGCCGGCGGCGCCCTGTTCACCCGGGGGCAGCTGCCGGTGCGCGACGCCCTCGCCCGGGCCGGGGACGGTTGACGCCGCGCCCGATCATCAGCCCGATGGTCCGGCCCCGGCCGGGCGACGCCCCCGGGACCGAGCCTCAGCCCGACGGCTCCAGCGTGCGGGCCTGGGCACCCCGGCCGTGGGTCAGGTTCTCGCCCGACGCCGGGTCGAACAGGTGCATGCGCGACGGGTCGAGCCACAGCTCGGCCTCCGACCCCTCCGCCAGCTCGCTCTCGGCGTCGAGGGCCACGACGAGCTGGGTGCGGACCTGCTCGCTGTCGAGCTCCTCGGCCAGCTCGGCCAGGGGCTGGGCCACCTCGGGCGGGGCCTCGAACGGGATGTAGGCGTACTGCTCGCTGCCCAGCCACTCGATCACGTCGACGTGGGCGGTGAACACCAGACCCTGGCTCCGGCGGTCGTCGGACACCTTGGCGGCCGTGTCGAAGTGCTCTGGCCGCACGCCGGCGATCAGCACCTGGCGGCCGCCGATCGTCTCGGCGATCTCGCGCGTGACCTCGACGTCCGCGATCGGCAGGTGGAGGACGGCCCCCTCGACCCAGGCCGGCATGAAGTTCATGGTCGGCGAGCCGATGAACCCGGCGACGAACAGGTTGACCGGCTGCTCGTACAGCGTGCGGGGCGTGTCGACCTGCTGGAGGACCCCGCGCCGCAGCACCGCCACCCGGTCGCCCAGCGTCATGGCCTCGACCTGGTCGTGGGTGACGTACACGGTCGTGATGCCGAGGCGCGACTGGATCCGGGAGATCTCCGTCCGCATCTGGCCCCGGAGCTTGGCGTCGAGGTTCGACAGCGGCTCGTCGAACAGGAAGGCGTCGGCGTCGCGCACCAGCGCTCGCCCCATCGCCACCCGCTGGCGCTGGCCGCCGGACAGCTGTGCCGGCTTGCGGGGCAGGTGCTCGGTCAGCTCGAGCAGCTCGGCCGCCTCCTGGACCTTCTGGCGGACCTCCTCGTCGGGGGCCTTGCGCAGCCGGAGGGGGAAGGCGATGTTCTCGAACACCGTCAGGTGCGGGTAGAGCGCGTAGTTCTGGAACACCATGGCGAGGTTCCGGTCGCGCGGCGCCCGGTCGTTGACCCGCTCGTCGCCGATGTACAGGTCGCCCTCGGTGATGTCCTCGAGGCCGACGATCATCCGCAGGATCGTCGACTTCCCGCACCCCGACGGGCCGACGAGGATCATGAACTCGCCGTCGGCGATGTCGAGGGACACGTCGTTGACGGCCGGGAACCCGTCGCCATAGCGCTTGGTGATGTGCTCGAGTCGGATGCTGGCCATGCGGTCTATCCCTTCACGGCTCCGGACGTCAGGCCCGCGACGATCTTCCGCTGGAAGATCAGGACGAGCGCGATGACGGGGATCGTCACCACGACCGCCGCCGCGGAGATGGCTGCGGTGGGTTGCTGGAAGTACGACTCGCCGGTGAAGAACGCCAGCGCCGCCGGCACCGGGCGGGCGTTGTTGGTGGCGGTGAGCGAGATGCCGAAGACGAAGTCGTTCCAGGCGAAGAAGAACGTGAGGATGGCGGCGGTGAAGACGCCGGGCGCCGCCAGGGGCACGATCACCTTGCGGAACGCCTGCCACGGTGTGGCGCCGTCCACCTGGGCCGCCTGCTCCATCTCCCACGGGATCTCCCGGAAGAAGGCCGACAGCACCCATATCGACAGCGGCAGCGTGAACGACATGTAGGGCAGGATCAACCCGATCCACGTGTCGTAGAGCCCGAGCGACCGCCACATGTCGAACAGCGGGCTGACCAGCGCCACCGTCGGGAACATGGCGATGGCCAGGGCCGTCGACAGGATCAGCTTCTTGCCCCGGAACTGGAGGCGGGCGATGGCGTAGGCGGCGAACGTCGCCAGCACCACCGATGCCACCGTGGCGATGAGCGAGATGCCGATCGAGTTGATCAGGGCCCGCTTGAACAGGTCGGTCTTGAAGACCGTGCGGTAGTTGTCCCACGACCACTCGGTCGGCAGGAACTGCTTGTTGTCGATGTCGGCGCCGGTCTTGAACGACAGCGACACGATCCACGCCACCGGGATCAGCGTGTAGACGACGATGAGGACCGCGGCGACGACCCAGCCGACCTTCTTCCAGGGGGACCTCATCGCCTCACTCCCCTCGCACCTGCGACAGATCCGTCTTGAAGCCCTTGATGAACAGCGCGGCGATGCCGAGCACCGACAGGAACAGCAGGACGGACACGGCGGAGCCCAGGCCGATCTCGGTCCGGCTGATCACCTGCCGGTAGGCCAGGAACGACACGGTCTCGGTGTTCTCGGCGCCGCCGGTCATGATGAAGACCGTGTCGAAGATCCGGTAGGCGTCGAGCGTCCGGAACAGCAGGGCGACCATGATCGCGGGCTTCATGTTGGGCAGCGTCACCCGCCACAGCCGCTGCCACCACGTGGCGCCGTCGACCCGGGCGGCCTCGCCCAGCTCCTCCGGCACCTGGGCCAGGCCGGCCAGGAGCAGCAGCGAGATGAACGGCGTGGTCTTCCACACCTCGGCGAGGATGATGACCGTGAGCGCCGTCCACCGGTTGGCGAACACGTCGCTCTCGATGCCGAACAGATCGTTCACGAACCCCGAGTTGAGGTCGAAGGCGTACCGCCAGGCGAAGGCGGCCACGACCGTGATGATCCCGTAGGGCACGAGGATCGACGTGCGGACCGTGCGCCGCCCGAACACCAGGCGGTGCATGACCGAGGCGAAGGCGAAGCCGATGACCAGCTCGATGGCGACCGTGACCACCGTGATGAACACGGTGGTGAACACGTCGGTCCACCACACGCTGTCGGTCAGGACCGTGACGTAGTTCCGCAGGCCGACGAACTCGCGGGCGTCCGGGTCGGTGATCCGGTAGCTGAACAGCGACTGGTAGACCGCCCGGAGCATCGGATAGGCGGTCACCAGCAGCATGACCCCGAACGCCGGTCCGGCCAGGTACCAGCCGAGCCGCTGCTCGTCGCGGGCCCGGGCCGTCCGCTCGCTGGTGGCCGCCATCAGAGGAGCTGCTCGTCGTTCAGGACGCCCACGATCAGGTCGTCGGCGTCGGCGGGCGTCGAGTCGGGGTCCACGCTCCCCGGCGGGTGCCAGGTGCGCTGGATGGCCCCGCTCACGTCCGTGTAGTACGGCGTCAGCGGGCGGGGCGTGGCGTCGTCGATCGAGTCGCGGATCAGCGACGCCATCGGATACTGCTCACGGATGTCGGGGTCGTCGAACACCTCGGCGCGGGACCCGGGGTTCCCCTCGCCCAGCATGTACTCGATCTGGCTCTGGGTGGTCGTCAGGCACCGCACCGCGTCGACGGCCTCCTCCTGGTGGTCGCTGAACGCCCCGATGCCGAAGTTGATCCCGCCCAGCGGCGGGGCGCCCGGCTCGCCCTCCTCCACGCCGGGCACCCGGGCCCAGGCGATGTCGTCGACCACCGACTGGTCGAGCTGGCCCTCCTCGACGGCGGACTTGGCCGCCGAGTAGACGAACGGCCAGTTGAGCATGAAGCCGCCGTCCTCGGCCTCGAAGGCGGTGCGGGCCTCGTTCTCGAAGGCGTTGGTCATCCCGTCGGCCGCCGCCGGTGACCGGCCCAGGCGGCGGATGATCTCGGCGGCCCGGCGCCCGGCCTCGGAGTCGAGGGCCGGAGTGGCCTCGCGCCCGGCGTCCGGGTCCTCGATGATCTGCCCGCCGGCGCTCGCCACCAGCGAGTTGATCACGACCGTGTAGCCCTCGTAGCGGGCCCCGGTGATCGCCACGGTCGTGTCGGTCTCCTCGGCCGCATCGATCATCTGATCCCAGGTGATCGGCTCCTCGGCCGGGTCGATGCCCGCCGCCTCGGCCACCGACCGCCGGTACCAGAGCAGCTGGGTGTTGGCGTAGAACGGCGCCACGTACAGCTGGCCGTCCCACTGGGCGGCCTCGAGCGGGCCCTCGAGCACGCCCTCGGTCAGCGGCTCGGCCTCCTCCTCGGTGAAGGGCCGCAGGAACCCGGCCGCCGCGAACTCCGGCGTGAACACCACGTCGAGGCTCATAATGTCGATCGAGCTGTCGTTGGCCGCCAGGCGGCGGACGAGCTGCTCGCGCTGCCCGCTGGCGTCGCGGGGCAGGGCCGTGGTCTCGATGCGATAGGCGCCGTCGGCCTCCTCGGTGCACCGCTCGGCCAGCGCCTCCTGCCCGCCGTTGTCGGGGTTGATGTACCAGTTGAGCGTCGGGGGGCCGCCGTCGTCGCCGCCCCCGCACGCCAGCGTGACGGCGCCCAGCAGAGCGACGGTCGCGGCCAACCCCGCACGGCGCCGCGACCTGCCTCGAACCCTCCGCCGCCCGCCTCCCTTGACGACATCAGGCAACGTTCTCGTCTCCCCCTTCCGGGAGGGGACGGTAACGCCCGCCCCGACGCTGTTCAACGAACTCCGTGATGGCCTGGCTACCCAGAGTTGCGGTCCGTTAGTCGTCGGTTGTCGGGGTTGACGTTGGGGTGATCTCGAGCCGCAGGCGGCGGGGATCCGAGGGAGCTCGGACTGTTCCCGGGGGCGGTTACGGCTCGGTCGTGGACGTGGACGTCGTGGAGCCGGTCGCGTCGGTCCCGGTCGCGTCCGTGTCCGTCGGCTCCGTCGTGGTGGTGACCGCGGGGTCCTCCTCGTCGGCGACGACGTGGCGGTCGATGGTGGCGCCCGTCTGGCCCAGGCCCTCGACCGTGATCCGGTCGTAGGCGACCAGCCGCCCGGTCTCGGGGTCGAAGTAGAGCACCGAGCAGGTCAGCGGCTCCGGCTCCTCGCCCTGCAGGCCCCGCAGGCCCGCACCGCCGGTCGAGCCCTCGACGAGCAGCAGCGTGTCCTCGTCGAGCCGCTCCTCGCTGGCGTCGTGGCGGTGGCCGGCCAGCACCAAGGGAACCTCGCCGCCCAGCTCGGCGGCCGTGGTGGGGTCGTGGGTCATGACGATGTCGACCTCGGGCGGCTCGGCCTCGGCCAGGCGCTCGGCCAGCTCGGGAGCGAAGTCCTCGGCCCGCTCCCGCTCGCTGCGGCTGTCGCCCAGCTCCTCCTTGTTGGGCGTGTAGCGCGGGTCGCCGATGCCCCAGATGCGCAGGCCCGCCACCTCGGTGGCGTCGCCGTCGAGCACCCGGGCGTTGGGCTGGTGGGCCACCGCCCGCTGGATGCGGCGGGAGTCGTGATTGCCCCGGATCCACACGTAGGGGATGTCGAAGCTGCCGATCTCGTCGACGATGGCGTCCTCGGTGGCCGTGCCCCAGTCGGTGGTGTCGCCGGTGTCGACGATGGCGTCCACCCCGAACTCGTCGACGACCTGGCGCATGATGTCGAAGGCCGTCGGGTTGAGGTGGACGTCGCTGACGTGCAGCAGGCGGACCATGCCGTCGGTCGGCTGGAACGTCGGCAGGTTCTCGCCCGCCCGGTACAGCACGACGATGTTGCTCACCAGGTCGCTGAGCTGGGCCCGGTACTCGCCGAAGCGCTCGACGATCGCCTCGACGTCGCCCACCGCCGTGGGGGCCGCCGTGAGGAGGCCGCTGTAGCGGGGCTCGGCCACCGCGCCGGCGTCGAACGTGGCGGCCGCCCCGCCGCCCACGCCGACCACGACCAGGGCGCCGAGCGCCAGCCCGGTGCCCGCCGAGCGCCAGCTCAGGCGGGCGACCAGCGCCCCGGCGACGCCGCCGGTCAGCGCCACGAGGAAGCAGCGCAGGGCGAGGGCCCGGAGCGCGTCGCCGACCTGGTCGGCGAGGTTGTCGCCCACCCGGTCGAGCAGCTCGGGGTTCTGGGCGTACCGCTGGGCCTCGTCGAGGCCGAGCTCGTCGACCCGCAGCTCGAGGCGGAGCGGCCAGTCGTGGGTGTCGAGGCCGATCGAGCCGAGCGGCGGGAGGCGGAGCAGCGTGTCGCCCGTCCACGACGGGCGGACGGCGACGGTCGTGTCGAACGGCCCGACGTGGGCCTTGACCCGGCCGGCCAGCCCCAGGGCGATGACCGCGCCGGCCAGGGCGAACGCCGCCACCCGGCCCCGGCGGCGCCACGTGGTCCAGTCCCGCGTCCGGCCAGCTCTCGACCGGCGGCGCCCGCCGCCTTCGTCAGCGCCGGAGTCTGCGCCCTCGCCGGTCCCGGGCTCGACCCCGGCGTCGGCGCCCTCCGCTCGGGCTCCGGACGGATCCGCCCGGACGGCGACCTCGCCGTCGCCGCCGGCCCCTGTGGCCTGGGCCGAGCCAACTGCAGCCGGATCGCCGTCGGCGGCCGGATCGACGTCCCGACCCGGATCCGGAGCGGGGGCGCGCTCGCCGACGGCGGGCACCCCGCCGGTGGGTCGGTCGCCCGCCTCGCCCGACTCGGCCGCCTCGCCCGACTCACCCGCCGGTCCGCCCGCCCGGCCAGCCTCCGGCCCCGGGTCGCGGTCTACGGCCCTCGACGCCGGGTCGCGGTCCGCGGCGCTCGACGCCGGGTCGCGGTCCACGGCCCTCGACGCCGGGGCGTCCGGCCCCGGCTCGAGGCCGGGGTCGGCGTCCGGGTGGGCGCGGCCGTCCGGCTCGGTCTCGGGGGCCGGGCCGGCGCCGTCCTCGTTCTCGGCCTCGTCCTCCACGCCCGCCGACGGAACGTCAGCCGCTGGATTCGGACCCGGACGAGCCCGAGTTCGACGCCCCCGATTCCGCCGACGACCCCGAACGGTCGGCAGCGCCGCCGCTTGTGGTGACCAGGCGCTCCTCGACGACGTCGGTCAGGCGGCCGGCGCCACGCGACACGCTGTCGGTCACGCGTTGGACCCGTGGGTTGTCCCGGATCTTTCCGACCGCCTCTTCGACCTGCCGCTTGCGCTCTTCGTCAGCTTGCGTGCCGAGCCAGTAGCCGGCGGCGAAACCGATGGCGAGTCCGAGTTTGAACTTCATTGCTGAAACGTACCCCGGGCATCAAGTGACCAGACGCGCCGAGGGCGGGCCCCAGCGGAGCCCGCCCTCGTGCCTAGATCATCGGAAGGACCGGCTCGACCTCGTGCGCCGGGAGGGACCAGCTCCGGCAATCGAGCAGGCGGTGGACTGGTTGGATTCCACCGAGTGGTCCGATGGGCCGCTCAGCGGCCAGCCACCTCCAGGGTCCCGCTACAACAGTCACTCATGCTTTGGACCACCTCCTTTCTCTGGTGCGAAGGAGGCTACCAACCCTCGTCATGAGCGCGTCGGCGGTTTTCTCACATCATGCCGCCCATACCGCCCATGCCACCCATGGGGTCGCCGCCACCGGCGGCGGGCGCGGGCGGCTCGGGCTTGTCGGCCACGAGCGACTCGGTGGTGAGCACCAGGCCGGCGATCGACGCCGCGTTCTGCAGCGCGGCACGGGTGACCTTGGCCGGGTCGATGACGCCGGCCTTGAGCAGGTCCTCGTACTCGCCGGTGGCGGCGTTGAAGCCGACGGTGCCGGTCTCACGCTCGACGGCCTGGACGGTGACGGCGCCCTCGTACCCGGCGTTGGTGGCGATGAGCCGAGCGGGCTCCTCCAGCGCCTTGTAGACCGTGCGGGCACCGGTCTCCTCGTCGCCCGAGAGCGACTCGATGACCTTGGCCACGGCCGGCCGGGTGCGCAGCAGGGCGGTGCCGCCGCCGGCGACCACGCCCTCCTCGATGGCCGCACGGGTGGCCGAGAGGGCGTCCTCGATGCGGTGCTTCTTCTCCTTGAGCTCGACCTCGGTGGCCGCACCGACCTTCACGAGCGCGACACCGCCGGACAGCTTGGCCAGCCGCTCCTGCAGCTTCTCGCGGTCCCAGTCGGAGTCGGTGTTCTCGATCTCGGTCTTGATCTGCCTGATACGGCCCTTGATGTCATCCTCGGAGCCGGCGCCGTCGACGATGGTCGTGTCGTCCTTGGTGACGATGACCTTCTTGGCGCGGCCCAGCAGGTCGAGCGTGACGCTGTCGAGCTTGAGGCCGACGTCCTCGCTGATGACCTGGCCACCGGTGAGGATGGCCATGTCGCCCAGCATCGCCTTGCGGCGATCGCCGAAGCCGGGGGCCTTGACGGCCACGCTGGTGAACGTGCCCCGGATCTTGTTGACGACGAGCGTGGCGAGCGCCTCGCCCTCGACGTCCTCGGCGATGACGAGGAGCGGCTTGCCGGTCTGCATGACCTTCTCGAGGACCGGCAGCAGTTCCTGGACCGACGAGATCTTGCCCTGGTTGAGCAGGATGTAGGGCTCGTCGAGGACGGCCTCCTGCCGGTCCTGGTCGGTCACGAAGTACGGGGCCAGGTAGCCCTTGTCGAACTGCATACCCTCGGTGAAGTCGAGCTCCATGCCGAAGGTGTTCGACTCCTCGACCGTGACGACGCCGTCCTTGCCGACCTTGTCGATGGCGTCGGCCAGGACCTCACCGATCGCCTGATCGGCCGCCGAGTTGGCGGCGACCTGGGCGATCTCGGACCGGTCGTCGATGTCGCGGGCCTGCTCGGCGATGGCCTCGACCGCGGCGGTCACCGCCTTCTCGATGCCGCGCTTGAGGCCCATGGGGCTGGCCCCGGCGGCGACGTTGCGAAGGCCCTCGCGCACCAGCGCCTGGGCCAGGACGGTCGCCGTCGTGGTGCCGTCGCCCGCGATGTCGTTGGTCTTGGTGGCGACCTCCTTGACGAGCTGGGCCCCCATGTTCTCGAAGGGGTCCTCCAGCTCGATCTCGCGAGCGATCGAGACGCCGTCATTGGTGATCGTCGGGGCGCCCCACTTCTTGTCGAGCACCACGTTGCGACCCTTGGGGCCGAGCGTCACCTTGACGGAGTCGGCCAGCTTGTTGACGCCCGACTCGAGGGCCCGGCGGGCCTCGTCGTCGAACTTGAGAATCTTGGGCATCAGCTCACTTCCCCACGATGGCAAGCACGTCGCGGGCCGAGAGGATCAGCAGGTCTTCGCCATCGACCGTGATCTCGGTGCCGCCGTACTTGCTGTAGACGACCGTGTCACCCACCTTCACGTCGAGCGGGATGACCTCGCCAGTCTGCTCGGAACGCTTCCCGGGGCCGACGGCCAGGACCTCGCCCTGCTGGGGCTTCTCCTTCGCGGTGTCAGGGATGACGAGACCGCTCGCGGTGGTCTCCTCGCTCTCCCCGGGCTTGACGACGATGCGATCGTCGAGGGGCTGCAGGTTCATTGCGGTGTCGCCTCCGTTGGCGCGTCACGGTGCGGACCGGCGGGTGCCGGTTAGCACTCTCCTTGTACGACTGCTAACACACACTAAGCCACCCCGGTTAGCACTCGCAACCGACGAGTGCCAGGAAGGGAGAGGACGACGACGGTGGGAAGGCTTTTGGGCCCGGTGACCATCGCAGCCCTGCTCATAGGCCTCATGGCCGGCCCGGCGTGCTCCTCGGCCAGCGACGAGGACCCGGCGACGGCGAGCTCGACGGCCGAGGCGGAGGACGGGTCCGGGGGTGCATCCGGGGACGAGTCGGGGGCCGGCTCGGAGGCCGGCTCGGGCGCCGCGGGCGAGTCGGGCGACTCGGACGGCGGCGGGTCCGGCGCCGGCGACGAGCGCGGCTCGGACGGCGAGGAGGCCGAGCCCCTCGCATCGGTGTCCGCCCGGCTGCCGGCCGGCCCCAACGAGCGGACGCTGGTGCCGCTGCGGCTCGACGTCCTGGGCCTCGAGCGGCTGGACGGCATGGTCGAGCTGCGGGTGGCCCTGACCCACGAGGGCGGCCGCTCGGACCCCGACTTCGAGCCCTACAACTCCTTCGACGACCCCCGGCTGCCCACCGGCGAGGGGATCTACAGCCTCAGCGGCGCCCAGCTGGTCGACGCCGAGGCCGAGCGCGCCTACCTCACGATCGTCGACAGCGAGGGCGCCTGCCTGTGCACCGGCCGGCTGTCGCAGGTGGCGGTGCCGCCGGGCGAGACGTTCGAGATGTACGCCGACTTCGGCGGGGTGCCCGACGACCTCGACCGGGTCGACGTCCAGATCCCGGGCTTCCCGACCGTGGACGCCCTCCCGATCCGGTGATGGCACGGCGGATGACGCGGCCGGGGCCGAAAGGCGGTCCCGGCCGGGCGCCGAACGCCGGACCCGGTCGAGGGCCGGGCGGCAAGCTGCAGGGCGGGCCGGACCGCGTGCGGTGGCTGGCCGGTCGGCTGACGGCCGTCGTTACCGTGTTGGCGGCGGTCGTCGCCGTGCTGGCCGCCGGCGGCCCCGCCGCCGCCCAGGAGGACGGGGGCGGGCGCCGCGACGACCGCGGCGGCCAGGGCAGCGGACACGAGCGCACCGCCGAGTTGCGGTTCCGGGTCGTGGACCTCGCCGTCCGCACCGGCGCCACCGACGACTCGGAGCTCACGACCCAAACTCCCGACCGTACGACCGTCGTCTACGCCGCCGACGTCATGTTCGACTTCGACCGGTCGGACCTCAACGCCGAGGCCCGACGGCGCATCGACGAGCTCGCCGACCAGCTGGCCGAGCTCGGCCCCCGGACCGTCACGATCGAGGGCCACACCGACAACCGGGGGACCGCGGACTACAACCGGCGCCTCTCCCAGCGCCGGGCCGAGGCCGTGCGGGCCCGGCTGGCGATCCAGCTCGACGAGCGGTTCCGACTCGAGGCCACCGGCTACGGCGAGACCCGCCCCATCGCCGACAACCGCACCCCCGAGGGCCAGGCCCGGAACCGTCGCGTGACGGTCTCGTACCCGACCGACTGACGCCTGGCGAACATCTGTTTCCGCCGCTCCGTCCGCCCAAACGCCGGCCTGACCGCGGAGTCGCCGCCCCATGGCCGCCCCTGACGGCCCAGCCATGGGGCGAGGACCGCCCGGTCGCTTCCGCCGAGCCCGGGACGGCGGGTCGGTAAGAAGACCGCCGTCGCATCCAGCGGGGGCCGCCCGGACGACCGGGTGGCGGGCGGTCCGACCGTCGGGCGACGCCAGGGCGTCGCATCCCGGTCGGCCGCCGTACGGCTCCTCTTCGCCAGCTGCCCCAGCAGCCGGTCGTGCTCGCCACCGAGGCTCCGGCTGGCCCGTCCGCCCCTCCCGGGATCAGCCGGCTAGGGGTAGGGGAAGGTTGGGCGTGGCGCCGGTCTCGAGCGACGAGGGGCCATCGGAGCGCAGGCGCCACCACCCGGCGGCGGCGATCATCGCCGCGTTGTCGGTGCACATGGCCCGGCTGGGCACGAAGGTCCGGAACCCGGCGTCGGCGCCGGCCTCGGCGAACCGGGTCCGGAGCTGGCTGTTGGCGGCCACGCCCCCGCCCAGGCAGATCCCCTTGGCGCCGACGTCGCGGGCGGCCCGGATCGTCTTGGTCACCAGCACGTCGACCACCGCCTGCTGGAAGCTGGCGGCCACGTCGGGCGTCGACACGTCGGGGTGGCGGCGGACGTGGTTGACGACCGCGGTCTTGAGCCCGCTGAAGCTGAAGTCGTAGCCGTCGTCGAGCATGGCCCGCGGGAACCGGATCGCCTCGGGGTCGCCCTCGCCGGCGATGCGGTCGATCACCGGTCCGCCCGGGTAGCCGAGCCCCAGGTACCGCGCCACCTTGTCGAAGGCCTCGCCGGCGGCGTCGTCGATGGTGGAGCCCAGCAGCCGGTAGCGGCCGTGGTCCTCCATGTGGACGAGCATCGTGTGGCCGCCCGACACCAGCAGCACGACGAGCGGCAGGTCGAGGTCGGGCTCCTCGAGGAAGGCGGCGTACAGGTGGCCCTCGAGGTGGTTCACGGCGACGAACGGCACGTCCCACACCAGCGCCAGCGCCTTCGCCGCGCTCACGCCGACCAGCAGCGAACCGACCAGGCCCGGGCCGGCGGTGGCCGCCACCGCCTCGACCTCGCTGTCGGCCAGGCCGGCCTCGACCAGCGCCTCGGCGACCACGGGCGTCAGCAGCTCGACGTGGGCCCGGCTGGCGATCTCGGGCACGACCCCGCCGTAGCGGGCGTGGCGGTCGATCTGGCTGGCCACGACCGACGAGCGCACCAGCGTGGCGCGCTCGACCACGGCGGCGGCGGTCTCGTCACAGGAGGTCTCGATGCCCAGGATGCGGTCGGCCATGCGTCCCTAGCCTGCCGTGCACCAGTCGGGCATGCGAACCTTTGCGTTATGTTAGGTAACCGAACATAGACGACCGGAGGGGCACCTCAGGGGCAGATGGAGAAGGGGTTGACTGACGAGGGGGCCGGTGCCCGCCCGGCCGGCGGCCGCTGATCGCATGGGCAGACCGGCGACCGACAAGGGGCGGGCGCGTTGGGACCGGATCGTCCAGGCGGCCGCCGAGCTCCTCACCGACGGCGGGCCGCCGGCGGTGACGCACCGGGCGGTGGCGGCCCGAGCCGGGGTGCCGCTCGGGTCCACGACGTACTACTTCGCCGACCGCGACGAGCTGCTCGCCGCCGCCATCGAGCGCGCCCGGGCCACCGACGTCAGCCGGGCCCGCGCCGCGGCGGAGTACGAAGCGCCCGACGAGGCCGGCGGCGACGGCGCCGGAGGGCACGGAGGGGACGGGGCCGGCAGCACGCTGCGGGAGCCGGCGGCCGAGCGCCGGGGCCTGGCCCGCCGGCTGGTCGACGTGGTGATCGGGCACGGCCGGCTGACCGACCCCGACCGGGTGACCGCCCACTACCAGCGGTTTCTCGGCGCAGCGCTCACCGCCGCCGGCCACACCAGCGTGCGGGACTGGAACCGGGAGGTCCGCGACGCCGTCGCCGCCGCCCTGGCGCGCCACGGGAGGGGCTGGGCGTCGGCCGACGTGGTGCTGGCGCTGGTCGACGGGTGCGTGCTGGCCTGGCTCGTGGAAGAGGCCCGCGAGAAGGGCACCGACGCCCTCGTCGGCCGGGTCCACGACGGCCTCGGCCACCTCGGCATCTGACCCGGCCCCGGACCGTCGGCCGCCGCTCGGCGGCCCACCGGCATCCGACATCAGCGGCGTTGACGCGACCCGACCATCGGCCGCGGGCCGCCGCCGAGCGCCGCGAGCGCGGCTGTCGCTAGCCCGGGACCGCCGCCCGACCGCCACGTCGGGCGCCCCCACGGCGGGCCGTCGAGGCCCGGATCGGCAACGGAGCTGCCGGCAACCCCCCACGACGGCCGTACGGGCCGACGCCGGCGCGGACGGCGGCCCGTCGGCGTCCGACAGCAGCGGCGCTCCGGCCGACGCCGGCGACGGACCCGTGCGCCCAGTAGGGCGGAGATCGGGTCGGGCCCCTGGGGCCGACGGCCGCATTGCTCAGCAGCCGGTCAGCAGCCGGGATGCCGCCGAACACCCGCAGAACCGCCCACCCGCCCCCCGACGCAACAGACCGCAACCCACGACCGACAGCCGACCCGAACGACAGCTGCCATCCCGCCGCCGAAGCGCCGCTGGCCCCGGCCCAGGGGTCGGCTGCGACCCTACTGGCGGGCCTGCGGTTGGGCCGTGCGCCGGGCGCAGGACGGACAGTCGGCCGGGGTCACGGCATCGACGGCGGGGTCGGTCCCGCGGGGTCGGTCCCGCGGGGTCGGTCATCGCCGCCTCCGGCGGCGGGGTCAGATCCAGTCGCCGTCGATGACGGTGGTGCCGCGGATGCCGGCCTCGATGGCAGCCAGGCGGCGGGCGTAGTCCTCGCTGTCGATGTCGTTGGCCCACATCACGATGGCGTCCTCGTGGTTGTCGGGGTAGTAGTTCCGGCGCACGCCGGCCGGCACGAACCCGAACCGCTGGTACAGCGCCTGGGCCCCCGAGTTGCTCACCCGCACCTCGAGCGTGAGGCTCTGGCTCCCCCGGTGGATGGCGGCCCGGGCGAGCGCCAGCAGCAGCCGGGTGGCGATGCCCTGCCGCTGCCAGTCGGGGTCGACGACGATCGTCGTGATGTGGCTCTCGTCGACGCCGTGGAACAGCCCGGCGTAGCCGACGATCGTCCCACCGACGCGGGCGACCAGGTAGACCCGGGTCGACCGCTGGTTGATCTCGCTGAGGAACAGCCCGAACGACCAGGGGCGGGGATAGACGCGCTGCTCGATCCGCACGACCGCCCGGAGGTGGCGGCGTCGCATGGGCGTGATCCGGACGTCGAGGCCGGCCGACCCCACCCCGCCGGGCGCCGCGTCGGCGATCACGGCCCCGCGCCCCGCTGCCCGCTCGGGCCGCCGCCGCAGGCGAAACCAGCGCCGTAGACCAGCGCTGCGCCGCAGACGAAACCAGCGCCGCAGACCAAACCCACGCCCGAGCGCACCCACACGACCGCGCCCCGCCCGCTCATGCCGGCTCTCGGTGGACGCCGTGCCGCATCGCCCAGTTCACCTCGGCGTCGGGCTTGCGCAGGTAGACCGGCTCGAGGTCGGAGGGCTGCACGAACTCCTCACGCAGCGCCTGGGCGTGGGCCAGCTGCACCAGCGAGGCCGCCGACGGGTACGCCAGGCCCTGGTCGGCCACCTCGACCGTGTCGAGCACCGTGAAGGCCTCGGCGTAGCGAAGGGCCCCGTCGCCCACGAGCAGGACGTCCTCGCCGGTGGCCTGGAGGTCGCTGGCCAGGTCGGCGGGCGGGCACACCCGGGGCTCGTCCAGCCGCTGGATCCCGCCCGGCACCTGCCGGTAGCAGGCCGTGAACACCTCGCCCCGGCGGGCGTCGAGGGCGACGGCGACGAGCCGGGGGCTCCACCGCACCGGCAGGGCCACGAGGTCGAGGCTGGACACCCCGATCATCGGCACCCGCAGCGCGTGGGCGAGCGCCTTGCCGGTGGCGATGCCGACCCGCAGGCCGGTGAACAGCCCGGGACCGACGTCGACGGCCACGCAGCCGAGGTCGGTCAGGTCGATGCGGGCTTGGCGGCGGAGGAAGTCGATCGCCGGGGTCAGCGACTCGGCGTGGCGCCGGTCGCGACTGGTGTGGACGGAGGCCAGCACGCCCTCGTGGCCGCCGATGGCGCAGCCGACCTGCATGGTCGAGGTGGTGATGCCGAGGATCAGCACGGACGCTCCTGCCCGGTGAAGGGGGCCAGCGCGGCCGCCAGCTCGCGGTCGCGGGCGTGCCACGAGGGACCGACCCGGCGCAGCGCCACACGGCGCTCGTCGTCGCCGGTGCCGAAGGTCAGGCGGACCTCCAGGTAGTCGGACGGCAGGGCCGGCAGGATGGCGTCACCCCACTCGATGAGCACGACCCCGTCGTCGTCGAGCAGCTCGGACAGGCCCAGGTCGAGCACCTCGGCCATCTGGTCGAGCCGGTACACGTCGAGGTGGTGCATGCGGAGCCGCCCCTGGTACTCCTGCGCCAGCGTGAAGGTCGGGCTGGTGATCGGCTCGGTCACACCGAGCCCGGCGCCGAAGCCCTGGGCGAACGCGGTCTTGCCGGCCCCGAGGTCGCCGGCCAGCAGCAGCAGGTCGCCCGGCCGGGCCAGGGTGGCCAGCGCGGCGGCCAGCCGGCGGGTCTCGTCGACCGACGACGTGCAGACGACCAGCTCGGGGGCGCGCTCGCTCACGGCCGGCACCCCAGCGCTGGCCAGGAGGGCGTGGACACCGGCGCGAGCCTACTGAGCGCGGCGAGCCACCCGGACGACCACGGTCATCGGGCCCGTCCCTCAGGAGGGGCCGGACAGGGACCGGATCGCCTCCGCCACCGCGTGGACCGTCAGGGCCCGCACGGTGTCGACGTCGGCCTCGACCCCGCCGCCGTCCGTCCGGACCGAGGCGGCCACGAAGGCGTCGCCGTCGTAGCGGGTGTGGGCCGGGAACACGGCCCGGGCCAGCCCGTCGTGGGCGCCCTGGGCGAGGCGGTGGCAGCCGAGCTTGTCGAGCCGGGCGTTCGTGGCGACCAAGCCGATGGTGGTGTTGAGGCCCCAGCCGGCCCGCGGCCCGGGCGGGGCGTGGCGGGCGTTCTCGTCGGGCGCCCCGGGCGTGCCGGCGGCGTTCACCGCCACGAGCGCCGCCACCCGCAGGTCGCCGACGGCGGCCGCCGCCGACACGAGGCCGCCCGGCCGCCGCTCGCCGGGCGTGCCGGTGCCCACGGTGGCGCCGGTGCCGGCGCCCACCCGGCCCAGCTCGACCGGCCCGTCGGTGGCGGCTCGGCAGGCGGCGTAGCCGGCCTCGGCCCCGGGCCGGACGGTGGCGTCGCCGACGCCCAGGTCGTACAGGGCCAGCGTGGGGACGATCGGGACCCGGCCGGCGGGCGTCTCGACGCCGACGCCCGCCTCCTCGCAGAAGCGCATGACGCCGTCGGCCGCGGCCAGCCCGAACGCCGAGCCGCCGGTGAGCACGACGGCGTCGATGCGCTCGACGGCCCGGCCGGGGTCGAGCAGCTCGATGTCGCGGCTGGCCGGGGCCCCGCCCCGCACCTCGCCGGACGCCACCGCCGTCCCGGGGAACAGCACGACCGTGCACCCGGTGGCGGCGCGGGCGTCGGTCCAGTGGCCCACCCTCAGGCCGGGGACGTCGGTGATCACGGCCCCACCCCCGAGCGCACCCGCATCCCCGGGCCCACACGCACCCTCGCTCTCACGGAACCTCCGGTCACCGGTAGCGGCGGCCGACCCGGGGGCCGACCGCGCACACGACTTCGTAGGCGATCGTGCCCAGCCGCTCGGCCCACTCGTCGGGCGTGATGCGCTCGTCGCCCTGGGCCCCGAGCAGCACGACGGGGTCGCCGGGGCGCACCTCGGCGTCGGGGCCGCAGTCGACCATGACCTGGTCCATGGTGACGACGCCCACCATCGGCCGGCGCCGGCCGCCGATCAGGACCTCCTGGCCCCGCAGCGGCAGCGACCGGAACACGCCGTCGGCGTAGCCGATGGGCACGGTGGCGACGACCGTGTCGCACGGGACCCGCTGGTGGTGGCCGTAGGACACGGCCTCGCCGGCCCGGACCCGCTTCACGAACGACACCTCGGACGCCAGCGTCAGCGCCGGCCGCAGGTCGGCCAGGCCGGCGAGGGCGGGGGCCGGCGGGATGCCGTAGACGGCGATGCCGCACCGCACCATGTCGAACCGGGTGGCGGGGTGGGCGATGGCGCCGGCCGAGTTGGCCATGTGGACGATGCCGGGGTCGATGCCGGCCGCCTTCAGGTTGTCGAGGACCGCCCCGAACCGGACGAGCTGCTCGTCGGTGAACGGGTTGTCGGGCTCGTCGGCCACCGGCAGGTGGGTGAGCACGCCTTCGAGCCGCAGCTCGGGGCGGGAGGCCACGTCGCCGACGACGGCCACGGCGTCCGCCGGCTCGAGGCCGACCCGGCGCATGCCGGTGTCGACCTTCACGTGGACCGGCACCGGTCCGGACGGCGCCGCCCCCCGCTGGGGTCGGGCGCGGGCCGCCCGCGCCACCGCCTCGATGACCGGCGGGCTGTAGAGCGTCAGGCGGGCCCCGGTGGCCAGCGCGTCGTCGATCTCGTCGATGCGGGGCTCGGACAGCAGCAGGATGGGCGCCTCGATGCCGGCGTCGCGCAGGGCGACGGCCTCGTCGACCTGGGCGACCGCCAGCCAGTCGGCCCCGGCCTCCAGCGCCGCCCGGCCCACCGGCGCGGCCCCGTGTCCGTAGCCGTTGGCCTTGACCACCGCGCACAGGCGGGCCGGTGCCACCATCCGCCGGAGCGTCGTCACGTTGTGCGCCACCGCCCCGAGGTCGATCTCGGCCCAGGCCCTAGCCATCGGACACCTCCTGGCGGCCGCGACCGGGACCGCCGCGCCGGCTGGCGGCCTCCGAACCCGAACCCCCGGCCCGCGCCCGGGCCAGGGCCGCCGGCAGCGCCGCCGCCACGTCGGAGGCCACCAGCCCCTCGGCCGGGCCCTCGAGGGCGGCGGTGCCGTGCAGCCAGGCGCCGGCGGCCGCCGCCTCCGGCGCCGGGACGCCACGGGCCAGCAGGGCGGCGATGACGCCGGCCAGCACGTCGCCGGTGCCAGCGGTGGCCAGGCGCTGGTCGCCGGCGGTGGACAGCAGGACGCGTCCCCCCGGCTCGGCCACGACCGTCGTCGGCCCCTTGAGCAGGACGACGGCGCCGGTGTGGGCCGCCAGGTCGCGGGCCGCGGCGCAGCGGTCGGGCCCCGGCGGGCCGCCGGCCAGCCGGGCGAACTCGCCGTCGTGCGGGGTGAGCACCACCGGGGCGTCGGTCCGCCGCCGGGACACCAGCTCGGCGGCCCGGGGACCGAGGGCGGTCAGGCCGTCGCCGTCGACCACCGTCGGCACGCCGCCGTCCGCCACCAGCTGGCAGACGGCCGCCTCGGTGGGCGCCGACAGGCCGAGGCCGGGCCCGACGACCAGCGCCCCCGCCCGGTCGAGCTGCTCGAGCACCGCGGTCTCCCAGCCGGCGGTGGGGACGGGCACGGCGACGGCCTCGGTCGGCAGCCGGGGGTCGTGCTCGAGCCCCGGGGTCGCCACCCGGACCATGCCGGCCCCGGCCCGATAGGCGGCGGTGGCGGCCAGGTGGGCGGCGCCGGTCATGCCCGGCGACCCGCCGGCGACCACGACGGCCGCCTTCCACTTGTGGGCGTCGGGGGCCCGGGCCGGGACGGCCGCGGCGACGTCGGCGGACTCGACCACGAACGTGCAGGCGCGGGACACGTCGAGGCCGATGTCGGCCACCACCACCTCGCCGGCCAGGGCGCGCCCGGGGTGGAAAAGCAGCCCCGGCTTCAGGGCGGCGAACGTGACGGTGAGCCGGGCGGCCGCCGGCTCGCCCGCGGCCTCGCCGGTCAGGCCGCTGACCCCGCTCGGGATGTCGACGGCCAGGACCGGGGCGCCGCCGGCGTCGGGGGGCCGGTAGGTGCCCCGGAAGCCCGTGCCGTAGGCGGCGTCGATCACGAGGTCGCTGGGCGGGACCCGGTCGGGCGCGTCGGCGGCCGGGATCACCCGGACCCGCACGCCCCGCCGGGCCAGGCGCCGGGCGGCGTCGCGCCCGTCGTTGCCGTTGTTGCCCTTGCCGGCGACCACGGTCACGCGCCGGCCGTAGGTGCCGCCGAGCAGGGCGAGGGCGTGGCGGGCGACGGCCGCCCCGGCCCGCCCGATCAGGACCTCCACCGGTTCGGGGGCCGCCGCGTCGATGGCGGCCATCTCCTCGGGAGTGACGACGGGAATCATGCCGGCGGCGACCTTACGACCCCGCCCAGGCGACGACCATCGCCTGGGCCATCGACGCCGTGTGGGTCAGGCTCAGGTGCCAGGCGGTGATGCCCCGCTCGGCGGCGAGCCGGGCCGCGTCGCCGTGGAGCACGAGGCTCGGCGCCCCGGACGAGGCGGCGACGACCTCGATCGCCCGCATCGGGCACGCCCCGATGCCGACGCCCATGGCCTTCATCACCGCCTCCTTGGCGGCGAAGCGGGCCGCGTAGCGCTGGGACGGGTCGCGGCGCTTCTCACAGTGGGCGCGCTCGGCGTCGGTGAACACCCGGGTGCCGAACGACGGCGTCCGGGCCAGCGTCTTGCGCATGCGGTCGACCTCGCACAGGTCGACCCCGACGCCGGCCACCCGGCCGGACCCGGGTCCCGGCAGGGGCCCCGACCCTGCACCGCCTACGCCAGGCGCCACCGGTCGGCGAGCTGGTTGATCGGCTCGGTCAGCAGGTTCTCGACCGGCACCTGGGCCAGCACGTCCTCGCGGAACGTCGGCTCGGTCTCGAGCACGGCGTCGCGCAGCACCGCGTAGCGGTTGCGGTAGCCCTGGAGCACGCCGCGGGCCGTCGCCTCGGGCAGGTGGGGCGCGAACCGCACGTGCAACAGGGTGATGCCGACCGTCTGGCCGTCCTTGACCTCGGGGACGATGACGATGGGTCGGCCGTCGCGCCGGCCCTTGGCCACGAGGATCTCGCGCTCGTTGGCCACCCGGTGCTTGGTGCCCCGCAGCTCGGGCGACCGCTCGGTGCGGCTGGCCAGGTCGAGGGCGATGCCGCCCCGGTCGACGACCGTGATCGTCGCCGGGCCGCCGACCGCCTGCGGGTTCTCGATGCGGTAGCGCGTGTAGCCCCGGACCTCGGCGATCGCCGGGCTGACGTCGGCCAGCGTGCGCAGCACCCGGTAGGTGAGCCGGTCGCGGGGCGCTCCGGCCCGCAGCGTGGCGGCCACCAGCGGGACGTCGAGCAGCGTCTCGTCGCTGCGGGAGATGCCCACGGTGACGGTCTTGGCCTGGTGCTTGATGGCGTCGATCGGGCGGGTCAGCTCCTCGATGGCCCGGGTCAGCGCCGCGGTCAGGTCGTCGACCAGCACGGCGGGCGTGCCGACCTTGCCCTCGTCGAGCTGGTAGGCGTCGAGCGGGACCACCCCGAGCACGTAGCGGAACAGCGTGCCCAGCCGCACCGCGGTCGACGCCTCGAGGTGGCCGTCGTAGCTGCCCACCCGCAGCTCGTCGAAGTAGCGGCGGGCGACCGGCTCGACGTGGGGCCGCAGGCGCCGGAGCAGGGTGTCGCCGTCGCCCCGCACGCCGCCGCCCACCACGGCCTCGACCGCGGCCCGGGCCTCGCGCAGCGGCCGGGCCAGCGCGTCGATGGCGAGCGCCGCCTCGTAGCCGAACAGGTGGCCGGCCATGGCCGAGAGCACGAAGGCGAGCTGGGGGTTGGTCTCGGGGACCGGCAGGACGGCCAGCGCGGCCGCGAACCGGGCCTGGCCGTCGGTGGCGATCACCACCGGCGACGCCTTGTGGGCGCGGTAGATCGCCACCTCCTTGGCGACGTCGTCGGCCGTGGACCCGGTGAGGCCGGCGGCGCACACGAGGATCAGCGGCTCGGCCGAGAGGTCGATGTGCTTCTTGTCCTCGGTGCGGTCGCAGGCGATCGACTTGTAGCAGAGCTCGGACAGCTTGATCCGCACCTCGGCGGCGGCGATCCGGTTGGCGCCGTTGCCGACGACGGCCCAGTAGCGCTTGGGGGGCGCCAGCGTGTGGGCGGCCTCGGCGATCGTGGGCCGGCGCTCGAGGACGCTGGCCATGGCGTCGGGCAGGTCGCGCAGGGCGGCGAGCACGTCCTGGTCCAGGGCGCAGTCGAGCTCGGTCGCTACGGCGTGGGCCAGCAGGAACCCGGCCGCCACCTGGCTGTAGAACGCCTTGGTCGAGGCGACCGACATCTCGACGTCGCGCCCGTCGGACGTGTAGAGCACGCCGTCGGCCTTGTCGGTCAGGTCGCTGCCCCGGCGGTTGACGATGGCGACGACCGCCGCGCCCCGGGCCCGGACCAGGTCGACGGTGCGGTTGGTGTCGGTCGTCGTGCCCGACTGGCTGATGGCCACGACCAGCGTGTCGTCCATGGACGGGCGGAGGCCGAAGCCGGACAGCTCGGTGGCCGGCATCGCCTCGACGGTCACGCCGGTCGTCGGGCCGCAGGCCCGGCGCAGCGCGGCGGCCAGCGCCTCGCCGGCCACCGCGGCCGTGCCCTGGCCGATGGCGACGACGCTGCGGATCTCGCCGGACCGGAGCCGCGCCCGCACCTCGTCGGGCAGGGCGTCGGGCGGCAGCACGACCTCGAGCTTCCCGTCGCGCTCGACGAGCTTGCCCCGCAACGTCTTGCGGAAGCTGTCGGGCGCCTCGGTGATCTCCTTGAGCAGGAAGTGGGGGAAGTCGCCCCGGTCGATGTCGCGGGTCGTGATCTCGGCGGTGACCAGCTCGGACTCGGTCACCGGGAGCGGCGTGCCGTCGTAGGCCAGGCGCTCGATACCGTCGAGCGAGCCGGCCTTGGCCCCGTCGAGGACGACGATCTGGCCCCGGCTGGCCGTCGGGTTGTCGGGATTGGCGGGCGTCTCGCCGTCCATCCGCAGGTAGCGGTCGGTCATCTCGATGACGCCGTACGGCTCGCTGGCGACGACGTAGGCGCCGTCGGCCACGCCCACGTACAGCGCCTGGCCGCTGCCCCGGAGGGCCAGCAGCACCTTGTCGGGGTCGCCGGACGCGCAGGCGCCGATCGCCACCGACCCCTCGAAGCCGGCGACCGTGTCGCGGAAGGCCGCCGTGAGCTCCTCGCCGGCCGCCAGCCGGCGGGACACCAGGGTGGGGATGACCTTGGCGTCGGTCGTGATCTCGGGGGCGATGCGCAGCCCCTCGGCCGCCTTGAGGTCGGCGAAGTTGTCCACGTCGCCGTTGAGGGCGGCGGCCACGTACGGACCGCTCTCGTCGCCCAGCTCGAGGTTGTCGAGCGGGTGGGTGTTGGCCTGGGAGATGATGCCGACCGAGGCCCACCGGGTGTGGCCGAGCACGACGGCGCGGGCGTCGTCGGACGACAGCGCCAGGCGGAGCAGGTCGTCGGCCCGGATGGCGTTGCGCAGCTCGCGGGTGTTGTCGCCCAGCTCGCCGATCTCGGCCGCGGCCTTGTAGACGAACGCCAGGCAGCCGTCGACGACCCGGACCGAGCCCGACCGGAACAGCGGGTCGCCGGCCCGGTTGGCCATCAGCCCGGCGACGGCCGGGCTCTCGAGGTCGAGGCCGTGGTCGCGGACCAGCACGTGGAGGCCGGCCGAGTCGCGCCCCCGTACCTCGAGCCGGTCGATGGCGGACAGGGCCTGCTGGATGGACGTGTAGGCCTCGATGGCGGCCCACCCGGGCTCCCAGCCCGGCTCGTGGCCGCTCAGGCCCGCCAGCCCGGCCACCTCGCGGCCGGTGCGCACGCGATCTTCCTTCACCGCCCACACGGCGTCCTTCAGGCGGACGACGGCGGCGTTCACGGTCTCGAGCTCGGCGGGATCGGACGGGGCGCCGTCGCCGGCGTCGAGCCGTTCCTCGATGGCCGCCACCGCCTCGGACAGCGCCGTGGACAGGCCCTCGACCTCGGCCAGCAGACGGCGGTCGTGGACCAGCGCCCACACGCCCTCCGGGCCTCGGAGGAGGGCGTCGCTGGCCTCGATCTGCTCGGCGGCCGCGGCCGCGGCCTCGACCAGCGGCTCGGGCTGGGCCAGGAGGCCGACCGCCCGGTGCAGGGGCTGGGTGACGGCATCGGGACTGGGCGCCGCCCGCGTCCCGGGACGGCGGACGACGGAGATGATCCCGCACATGGCCGATCAGTCTACGGATACGGGGTGTCGCCGGTCCTGCGGCCTCCCCGCGCGGTCCGCCGGCCGGGCGCTGAGGCGGTCCGCCGACCGGCCGGCGGACCGCCTGCCGTCATCCGGGCCAGTGGTCGCGGCCCGCCGTCAGCCGGCGGCCGCCTCCACCGCCCGGACCAGCTCGTCGGCCGCGGCCACCGCGTCGGCCTCGGTCGGCGCCTCGACCATGACCCGGACCAGCGGCTCGGTGCCGCTGGTGCGCACCAGCACCCGGCCCTTCTCGCCCAGGCGGGCCTCGACGGCGGCCACGTCGTCGGCCAGGCGGTCGACGATGGCCGGGTCGCGCCGGGCCACCCGCACGTTGCGCAGCACCTGGGGCAGGCGGGTCATCGCCGCGGCGGCCAGCTCGGCCAGCGGCCGGCCGGTCCGCACCACGACATCCAGCGTCTGGACGGCCGTGAGCAGCCCGTCGCCCGTGGTGGCCAGGTCGCGGAAGATCACGTGCCCGCTCTGCTCGCCGCCCAAGGCGTGGCCGCCGGCCTCCAGCGCCTCGAGCACGTAGCGGTCGCCCACCTTGGTCTCGACCACCCGGATGCCCCGCTCCTCCATGGCCAGACGGAAGCCCAGGTTGGTCATGACGGTGACGACCACGGTGTCGTGGGGCAGGGCGCCCCGCTCGTGGCGGTCGAGGGCGCAGATGGCGATGATCTGGTCGCCATCGACCAGCTCGCCCCGGGCGTCGACCAGCAGCACCCGGTCGGCGTCGCCGTCGAACGCCACTCCGGCGTCGGCCCCCCGCTCGGCCACGGCCCGCCGGAGCGCGTCGGGGTGGGTGGAGCCGGCGCCGGCGTTGATGTTGGTGCCGTCGGGGGCGTCGTGGAGGACCTCGACCTCGGCGCCCAGCCCGGCCAGCACGCCCGGCGCCACGGCGGTGGCGGCCCCGTGGGCGCAATCGACGACGAGCCGCAGGCCGTCGAGCCGCCGGCCCTCCAGCGAGGCGGCGACGGCTCGGCCGTAGCCGTCGTGGGCGGACACGGCGGTGACCGCCCCCACGGCGGCGCCGGTGGGGGCTGCGGCGCCGTCGTCGGCGGGCCGGGCGGCCAGCAGCTGGCGCAGCACGGCCTCGAGGCGCTCCTCGACGTCGTCGGGCAGCTTGCGGCCCCCGGCCGAGAACAGCTTGATGCCGTTGTCGGCGAACGGGTTGTGCGACGCGGACACGACCGCGGCCGGGGCGTTCTCGGTCGCCGACCACCACGCCACCTCGGGCGTGGGGGCCACGCCGAGCAGCACGACGTCGACGCCCTCGCTCGCCAGCCCGGCGGTCAGCGCCGCCTCGAGCAGCGGGCCCGAGCGCCGGGTGTCGCGTCCGATGGCGAAGCGGCCGCCGCCCAGGACCCGCGCCGCGGCGCGGCCCAGGGCGAGGGCCAGCTCGGGCGTCAGCTCGGCGTTGGCCACGCCCCGTACGCCGTCGGTGCCGAAGCGCAGCACCGCTCGCCGCCCGGGCGGGCTACCGCTTGGAGTACTGCGGGGCCTTGCGGGCCTTCTTGAGGCCGTACTTCTTGGACTCCTTCTCGCGCTGGTCGCGCGTCAGGAACCCGGCCCGCTTGAGCGTCGGGCGCAGCTCGGGGTCGACCTCGACCAGGGCGCGGGCGATGCCGAGCCGGAGGGCGCCCGCCTGGCCCGATATGCCGCCGCCCTTGATCGTCGCCTCGACGTCGTAGGTCTCGTGGGTGTTGGTGATCCGCAGCGGCTCGCTGAGGATCATCTGGTGGGCCTTGGACGGGAAGTACGTCGCGACGTCGCGGTCGTTGACCGTGATCGTCCCCTGGCCCGGGCGGAGACGGACGCGGGCGACCGCTTCCTTGCGGCGGCCGGTGGACTGCACGAGCGGCTTGGGCATCTTCCTCGGACCCTCTAGGACGGACGACGGGCGTGGGCCACGTCGTAAGGCTGCGGCTTCTGGGCGGCGTGTGGGTGGTTGGGCCCGGCGTACACCTTGAGCTTGCCGAGCATCTGCCGGCCCAGCCGGTTCTTCGGGAGCATGCCCCGCACGGTGCGGCGCACGGCCTCCTCGGGCTTGCGGGCCAGCAGGTCGCCGAAGGTCCGCGACCGGAGGCCACCCGGGTACCCCGAGTGCCGGTAGACGGTCTTGCGCTCGCCCTTGTTGGCGGTCAGCACGACCTTGTCGGCGTTGACGACGATGACGTGGTCGCCGGTGTCGAGGTGGGGGGCGAACGTCGGCTTGTGCTTGCCGCGGAGCAGGCTGGCCACCTCGGTGGCCAGACGGCCGAGGACCAGACCTTCGGCGTCGATGACGTGCCAGGCACGCTCGATCTCTGCGGCTTTCGGGCTGTACGTGGGCACGCGGGCCACCTTCGTCGGAGAACTTGCGGGGTGCAGGGGCGCTGCGGGGAGACGCGCAGCGCCGAGAGCGACTCAACAGGTTAGCGCGCCAACGCGCGCTCCTCATAGCCGACCTCGTAGAGGCACAGGCCCTGGGGCGGCGCCAGGGGCGACGCCTGCGACCGGTCACCGCTGGCCAGGATCCCCCGGATGTCGCCGGCGCGCTTGCGGCGCAGGCCGACGTCGACCAGCGTGCCGACCAGGCTGCGGATCATCTGGTGGCAGAAGGCGTTGGCCTGGATCTCGAACCGCAGGATGCCGTCGCCCAGGTCGGTCCACCCGGCCCGGTGGACCCGCCGCACCAGCGACGGCTCGGACCCGTCGCGGCGGCGGGGGCGGCGGCAGAACGCCGAGAAGTCGTGCTCGCCGATGATCGGGTCGCAGCCGAGGCGCAGCAGGTCGATATCGAGCGGCTGGTCGACGTGCCAGGACAGCCGGGCCAGGAACGGGTCGGGCACCGGCCGGTTGAGGACCGTGTAGCGGTACACGCGGTAGGTGGCCCACCGGCGGGCGTCGAAACCCTCGGGCCCCTCGCCCACGTCGCGCACGACGATCTCGGGCGCGCACAGGCGGTTGAGAGCCCGCTGGAGCGCGCCCGGGTCGAACCGGTCGGCCGGGGCGTCGAAGCTCACGACCTGGCCCCAGGCGTGCACGCCGGTGTCGGTCCGCCCGGCGCAGGTCAGCTCGACCGGCGCCCGCAGGACCTTCTCGAGCGCGTCGCGCAGGGTCCCGCCGACCGTGCGCACCCCGGGGTTGGGGGCGAAGCCGTGGAACCCGGAGCCGTCGTAGGCGACGGTCATGCGAACGCGCACCAGCGGCCCCTGAGGAGCCGCTGGTTGTTCCAAGTCGTCGAAGAGGGTCAGGCCGCCGACGGTCGATCCCCCGTCAGACGAGCTCGATGCGCGCCATGGGGGCGTTGTCGCCCTGGCGCGGGCCGAGCTTCAGGATGCGGGTGTAGCCGCCGTTGCGGTCGGCGTAGCGGGGCCCGATCTCGGAGAAGAGCTTGTGCGTCATCTCCTTGTCACCGAGGAACGAGATCACCTGCCGGACCTGGTGGACGGCGGTCTCGGGCGCGGCGTCGGCCTTGCGGGCCTTGGTGATCAGCTTCTCGGCGATGGGGCGCAGGGCCTTGGCCTTGGCCTCGGTCGTCACGATGCCCTCGGCGGCGAACAGGCTTGCCGCCAGGTTGGCCATCATGAGCCGCTGGTGGGAGCTGCTGCCGCCGAAGCGGCGACCCTTCTTGGGGATTCCAGGCATGGCCGCGACCTCAGTCCTTGCTGCGGAGGGACAGCCCCCGCTCGTCGAGCTTCATGATCACCTCGTCCAGCGACTTCTGGCCGAAGTTGGTGATGGCGAGCAGGTCGTCCTCGGTCTTCTGCACCAGCTCGCCGACGGTGTTGACCTGGGCCCGCTTGAGGCAGTTGCGCGGCCGCTCGGACAGGTCGAGGTCCTCGATGGGGAGCTCGAGGTCGGGCGAACCGGCGCTGGTGATGGCCAGCTCGCCGAGCTCGAGGCCCTGCGGCTCGTCGCTCATGTCGGCGACCAGGCCGACCAGCGAACGCAGTGTGTCGCCGGCCGAGGCCAGCGCCTCGCGGGGCGAGATCGAGCCGTCGGTCTCGATGTCGAGCACCAGCCGGTCGTACTCGGTGGACTGCTCGACGCGGGTGGGCTCGACCTCGAAGGCCACGCGGCGGACCGGCGAGAAGATCGAGTCGACCGGGATCACGCCGATGGTCGACGTCGTCTTGTTGGCCTCCGCCGACCGGTAGCCCCGGCCGCGGTCGACGGTGAGGTCGACCGCCAGGCGCCCGGACTTGTTGAGCGTGGCCAGGTGCAGGTCGGGGTTGAGGATCTCGACGTCGGACGTCGCCTGGATGTCCTGCGCGGTGACGTCGGCCGGGCCCCGCACGTCGAGCCGCAGCGTGACGGGCTCGTCGCTGTGGGACACCAGCACGATGTCCTTCAGGTTGAGGATGATGTCGGTGACGTCCTCGACGACACCCGGGATCGTGTCGAACTCGTGCAGCGCGTCGTCGAACCGGACCTGCGTGATCGCGGCGCCGGGGATCGACGACAGCAGGGTGCGTCGGAGCGAGTTGCCGAGGGTATGGCCGAAGCCAGGGTCGAGCGGGCCGATGGCGAACCGCTGGCGGTTGCCTTCCTCTTCGGTGATCGGCTCGACCGTGGGGCGCTGCATGACCAGCATGGCGGAGGCTCCCTGTCGGAGTAAGTCGAGAGTGTGCGGATTTACTTGCTGTAGAGCTCGACGATGAGCTGCTCGCGCACGGGCACGTCGATGTGCTCGCGCAGCGGGTAGTCGCGCACCTTCACCGAGAAGCCGTCGTCCTCGGTGTCGAGCCAGGGCGGGGGCGTGCGGCTGAGCACGTCGCGGTTCCACTGGACGACGACCATCTGCCGGGCCTTGGGCCGCAGCGTGATCACGTCGCCCTTGCGGACGCGGTAGCTCGGGATGTTGACCCGCCGGCCGTTCACGTCGACGTGGCCGTGGCTGACGAACTGACGGGCCTGGGGCCGGGTGGACGCCCAGCCCGCCCGGTAGACGATGTTGTCGAGGCGGCGCTCGAGGAGACGGAGCATCTCCTCGCCGGTGACGCCCTTGCGGCGCCGGGCCTCCTCGTAGAGGTTGCGGAACTGCCGCTCGTTCAGGCCGTAGGTGTAGCGGGCCTTCTGCTTCTCCTGCAGCTGGAGCAGGTGCTCGGAGGCGTTGCGCCGCCGGCTGCGCCCGTGCTCGCCGGGCGGGTAGGGCCGGCGCTCGAGGGCGCGGCTCTCACCGGCGGTGCCCCAGATGTTGACACCGAGACGGCGGGAGACTCGGGACTTGGGTCCGGTGTAACGGGCCATGTCGTCGACCTCCTTCGCCTCAGACCCGGCGCCGCTTGGGCGGGCGGCAGCCGTTGTGGGGGACAGGGGTGACGTCCTTGATGCCGGTCACCTCGATGCCGACGTTCTGGATGGAGCGGATGGCCGTCTCCCGCCCAGAGCCCGGGCCCTTGACCTGCACGTCGACCTTGCGGACGCCGTGGTCCATCGCTCGGCGGGCGGCGGCCTCGGCGGCCGTCTGGGCCGCGTACGGCGTCGACTTGCGGGAGCCCTTGAAGCCCACGTTCCCGGCAGAAGCCCAGGACAGGACGTTGCCCTCCTGGTCGGTGAACGTGACGATCGTGTTGTTGAAGCTGCTCTTGATGTGAGCCACGCCGTGGCTCACGTTCTTGCGCTCGCGCTTGCGGGGCCTGCGGCCGCCGGGGGACTTCGGCTTCGCCATCGGGGGTTACTTCCTCACCTTCTTCTTGCCCGCGACCGTCTTCTTCGGTCCCTTGCGCGTGCGAGCGTTGGTCTGCGTGCGCTGGCCGCGCACGGGGAGGCCGCGGCGATGGCGGAGCCCCTGCCAGCAGCCGATCTCCATCTTGCGCTTGATGTCCTGCTGGACCTCGCGGCGCAGGTCGCCCTCGACCTTGAGGGTCGCCTCGATGTGGTTGCGGATCCGCGCCACCTCGTCGTCGGTCAGATCGCGGACCCGGGTGTTGGGATCGATCGACAGCGCGTCGGTGATCTCACGGGCGCGCGTGCGACCGATGCCGTAGATGTACGTGAGCGAGATCTCCAGCCGCTTCTCGCGGGGGATGTCGACGCCAGCGATGCGTGCCATGCGAGTGGGTGCCGCCTTCCTCTAACCCTGGCGCTGCTTGTGGCGCGGGTTGCTGCAGATGACCTGGACACGCCCGTGCCGCCGGATCACCTTGCACTTGTCACAGATCTTCTTGACGCTCGGTCGGACCTTCATCGGTTTCTCGTCACTTGTAGCGATAGGTGATGCGACCTCGGCTGAGGTCGTAGGGGGTGAGCTCCACCTGCACGCGATCGCCGGGAAGGATGCGGATGTAGTGCATGCGCATCTTCCCGGAGATGTGGGCGAGCACCTTGTGGCCGTTCTCGAGCTCGACCCTGAACATGGCATTAGGGAGGGGCTCGATGACGGTCCCCTCGAGAACGATCGCGTCTTCCTTGGGCTTCGGCAGGGGAATGCTCCTCGTGTTGGCGGCTACGGGGGGTCGGACGACCGAATCGCGCGCGCGTCGAGAACGACGGGGCGACTCAGAGCCGACGAAACATGCTAGCGCTTCGAGCTACGGGGGAAAACTCCGCGCTCACGCGCCGTCGCCTCGCTTTCGCGGGGCGACCCGCCTGGCGGGCTCAGGTTAGCGGAACTCTCCCGATCCGGCGCGGGTAACGCCACTATGGTCCACGAAGGTGGTCGCGAGGCGGACGTTCCTGGCCGGTGCCGCCGGCTTGGCGGGGCTGACGCTCACGGGCTGGTCGGACCCGCGCCCCGGATGGTCGCACCCGCCGCGCCGCCGGCTCCCCGACGGCCTGTTCGCGCTCGGGGTGGCATCGGGCGACCCCCGACCCGACAGCGTCATCCTCTGGACCCGCCTGGCGCCCGACCCGCTGGCCCCGGGCGGCGGCATGCCGCCCGAGCGGGTGCCGGTCCACTGGGAGGTCGCCCGCGACGAGCGGTTCCGGCGGGTGGTGCGGGCGGGCACGGTCATGGCCCTGCCCGACTGGGCCCACTCGGTGCACGTCAACGCGCCCGGCCTGCGCCCCGACACCTGGTACCACTACCGCTTCCGGGTCGGCGACGAGGTCAGCCCCGTCGGGCGGACGCGCACGACGCCGGCGCCCGGGCGGGGTGGCCACCTGCGGTTCCTGTTCGCCTCGTGCCAGGACTGGCAGGACGGCCACTGGCCGGCGTGGGCCGCGGCCCCGGGCGACGACCCCGACCTGGTCGTGCACCTGGGCGACTACATCTACGAGGGCGGCGCCGCCGCGGACGTCGTGCGCCCCCACGACGGGCCCGAGGCCAGGACGCTGGAGCAGTACCGGAACCGCTACGCGCTCTACAAGGGCGACCCCGCGCTCCAGGCGGCCCACGCCGCCTGCCCGTGGGTGGTGACGTGGGACGACCACGAGGTCGAGAACAACTACGTCGGCCTGGTGCCCCAGGACCCGGCCGAGGCCAACGCCTTCCCGGACCGGCGGGCCGCCGCCTACCGGGCCTGGTGGGAGCACCAGCCGGTCCGCCTACCGCCGCCGTCCGGCCCCGACCTGCGCATCCACCGCACGGTCGACTGGGGCCGGCTGGTCCGGTTCCACGTGCTCGACACCCGCCAGCACCGTGACGACCAGCCGTGCGCCGACGTCGCGCTGGTCGGCGACATCGGCCCCGACTGCCCCGACCGCACCGCCCCGGGCGCCACCGTGCTCGGCGAGCGCCAGGAGCGGTGGCTGGGGCGGGCGCTGCGCCGCTCGCACGCCCGGTGGGACGTGCTGGCCAACCAGGCGGTCATGACGGCCATGCCGCTGGCCGGGAACCTCTTCAACATGGACCAGTGGGACGGGTACGCCGCGGCCCGGAGCCGGCTGTTCGACCAACTGCGGGCGGCCGGCACCGAGAACCCGGTCGTGATCACGGGCGACATCCACGCCGCCGGGGTGGCCGACCTGGTCGACGACCCGGAGGCCGAGCCCGTCGGCACCGAGCTGGTAGGCACGTCGATCAGCTCGAGCTTCGACCCCGGCCTGGCCGACGTCGCCGAGGAGCTCATCCGCGGGCTCCCCCACGTCCGCTACGCCAACGTGCGCCAGCGCGGCTACGTGCGCTGCGACGTGACCGGCGACGAGCTGGTGGCCCGCTACCGGTTCGCCGAGTCGGTCACGACCCCCGACGCCCCGGTCACGACCGGCACCACGTGGACGATCACCGCCGGCCGGCCGGGCGCCGAGGGGACCTGACCGCGACCCGCTCGCGGGGCGCACCGCCACCTGATCCGGACCTGCCCGCGAGCCGACAGGGGGCCGAGCGCGACCCGACCGCGACCCGGCTGCGCCCAGGTCGCGGACCCTGACCGCGGGTCGGCACCCACGAGCCGGGTGAAATCTGACACAGTGTCAGGACATGGGACCGATCCTCGAACCCGGGCGGCTCGTGTTCGGGTTGCAGCTGCCGATCCAATCGCAGAGCCGGCTCTACAGCGAGCCGTGGGAGGCCGACGCCGGCGCCGCCGAGCTGGCCGCCATCGCCCGGGCGGCCGACGAGGCCGGCTTCCACTACATCGCCGTGTGCGACCACGTCGCCATCCCCCGCCCGCTGGACGAGCGGATGAGCACGGTGTGGTGGGACACGGTGGCGACGCTCGGCTGGCTGGCCGGCATCACCGAGCGGGTGCGGCTGCTCAGCCACGTGTACGTCCCCGCGTACCGCCACCCGCTCCAGGTGGCCAAGGCCTTCGCCACGCTCGACACGGTGTCGGGCGGGCGGCTCGTCATGGGCGTGGGCGCCGGCCACGTCGAGGGCGAGTTCGCGCTGCTGGGCGTGCCGTTCGAGCAACGGGGCGCGCTGCTCGACGAGGCCATCGACGCGCTGCGGGTCGCGTTCGCCGAGGAGTACCCGACGATCGACGGCCCCACGTGGCGGGCGTCCGGCGCCGGCCAGCGGCCCCGGCCCGTCCAGCCCGGCGGCCCGCCGATCTGGGTGGGCGGCTCGTCGCCCGCCGCCATGCGCCGCGCCGCCACCCGGGGCGACGGCTGGCTGCCCCAGGGCCCCATCGACCGGGCCACCGTCGACCGCGTCCGCCAGCTCCGGGCGGAGGCCGGCCGGCCCGAGGCGTTCGACCTCGGCGCGCTCGTCGGCTCCGTGTACGTGGGCGAGCCGGGGTGGGACCTCGAGGGCTCGGCGCTCACCGGCCCGCCCGAGAAGGTGGCCGAGGGCCTGGCCTGGCTGCGCGACCTGGGGGTCGGCCAGGCCCAGGTGCGGCTGCGGTCGCGCTCGGCCGACGAGCTGGTCGACCAGATCGCCGCGTTCGGCGCCGAGGTGGCGCCGCTGGTGGCCGGCTGACCGGCCGGCCACCCGTCAGAGCTCCGTTCTCCGGATGAGGGAGGGGGAGGCCGGCGCGCGCCGGTACTCCGGACAAGGAGGAGACATGCCCGAGCTGTCGCTGCGCTTCGACCTACGGGACGCCGGCCTCGGCCCGCCGCTGGCCGACCTCTACCGCGAGGCGGCCGCCATGGCCCGCTACGCGGACGAGAAGCTGGGGGTGGACCGGGTCCAGGTGTCCGAGCACCACGCCTGCGACGACGGTTACTGCCCCTCGCCGCTGGTGCTGGCGGGCGGGCTGGCGACCGTCACCGAGCGGTGCCGGGTGATGGCCGCCGCCGTCGTCCTGCCGCTGCACGACCCGGTGCGGCTGGCCGAGGACCTGGCCGTCGCCGACCTGGTGTCCGGCGGCCGCCTCGACGTGGTGCTGGCCGCTGGCTACCGGCCGGCCGAGTTCGCCCACCTCGGCCGCGACATCAACGCCCGGGCGGCGGCCATGGAGGAGGGCGTGGCCACGTTGCGCCGGGCGTTCACCGGCGAGCCGTTCGAGCACCGCGGCCGCCCGGTGCGGGTCATGCCCCGGCCGGCACAGCGCCCGGGCCCGCCGCTGATCCTGGCCGGCTCCGGCCCCGCCGCCGCCCGCCGGGCCGCCCGGCTGGGCGACGGGTTCATGCCCGGCCTGCCCGACCCGGCGCTGATCGCCGCCTACGAGGCCGAGCGGGAGCGGCTCGGCCGGCCCCGGGGCCGGGTGGTGAACCCGGCCGCCCCGATGGGTGTCCTCGTCACCGACGACCCCGACCGCACCTGGCGGGAGGCCGGCCCCTACCTGCTGCACGAGGCCCGCACCTACGGCCAGTGGGAGAACGAGCGGCCGGGCGCCAACCCCTACCCCCTGGTCGAGGACCCGGAGGCGCTGCGCCAGATGGGCGTGTTCGCGGTGGTGACGCCCGACGAGTGCGTGGCCCTGTGGGAGAGCCTCGACGACGAGGCCGCCCTGCTGCTCCACCCGCTGGTGGGCGGCCTCGACCCCGAGGTGGGGTGGCGAATGCTCGAGCTGTTCGCCGCCAAGGTGCTCCCCCGCCTCGGCCGCTGACGCCGGGCGCTGGCGCGGGCGCCCCCTCGGCGGGCGCCCGCGCCAGCGCCGGCCGATCCAGCCGTCCGGCCGATCCAGCCGTCCTGCCGATCCACCGCTGACAGAGGGGTCAATACCCGGGGGCTGGTTAGGGTTGAACGCATGGCGACCGAGCCCCAGCGCACCACCAGCCTCCGGGAGGAGCGGCGGCGGCAGCAGGAGCTGCTCAGCCAGAACCACCTGCTCGACGCGGCCGAGGCGGTGTTCGCCGAGAAGGGCTTCGCCAAGGCCACCGTGAAGGAGATCGCCGAGCGGTCGGAGTTCTCCGTCGGCGCGGTCTACCAGTTCTTCGAGAGCAAGGAGGCCGTCCTGCGGGGCGTCATGCGCCGCCGCAACCTCGAGGTCCTGGGCCTCATGGAGCAGGTGGTGGCCGAGAGCGACGACCCCCGCGCCCAGCTCCACGCGCTGATGGACTTCTTCATCGACTGGTACGGCAACCACGAGAACTACTACCAGCTGTTCCAGCAGGCCATCGGCGCCGCCTGGATGAACCTCAAGGTCGGCTTCGACGACACCAACTGGGAGCAGTACGAGGACATCCTGGCCGTCATCGCCCGGGTGTTCGCAGACGGCATCGCCAAGGGCCAGTTCCGCGACCTCGACCCGGGGGCCATGGCCGCCGTGTTCTCGGGGATGATGCAGGCCTACCTGGCCCACCGGGTGGTGGGGATCGGCAGCGGCTCGCCCGGGGTGGCGCCCGTCGACGTGATGCCGACCGACGAGATCCACGCCCTGATCGATCGGGCCTTCCTCTCCACAGAGTGATTCACTACTCTGAACGGCGTTCATAATCTGACGCCTCGTCAGGAGGGGAAGCGAGATGGAGTTCGGGATCTTCGTGCAGGGCCACGTCCCGGAGCGGCGCCGCCAGCGGGAGGGCGACCAGGCCGAGCACAACGCGCTCATGGGGGAGGCCGAGCTCGTCCGCTTGGCCGACCGGCACAACTGGAAGTACGCCTGGATCACCGAGCACCACTTCCTCACCCAGTACTCCCACCTGTCGGCCAGCGAGGCCTACCTCGGCTACTGCGCGGCGATCACCGAGCGCATCCACCTGGGCTCCGGCATCTTCAGCTTCAACCCGGCCAAGGAGCACCCGGCCCGCATCGCCGAGAAGGTGGCCATGCTCGACCACCTGTCGGAGGGCCGGTTCGAGTTCGGCACCGGCCGGGGCGCCGGCACCCGCGAGGTGACCGGCTTCGACATCGAGTCGACCGAAGCCACGCGCGCCATCTGGGACGAGGTCGTCCGCGAGATCCCGAAGATGCTGCGCGACGGCGAGTACGCCTACGAGGGCCGGTCGTTCCGCATCCCCCACCCGGCCCCCGGCATCCCCACCCGCGACATCCTGCCCAAGCCGTGGAAGAAGCCCCACCCGCCGATGTGGGTGGCGGCCGGCAACCCGCCGACGTTCGAGAAGGCCGGCCGGCTCGGCCTCGGCGTGCTCGCCTTCACCACCCGGTCGATCGGCGAGATGGCGCCGCTCATCGCCACCTACAAGCACGCGGTCCGCGAGGCCGAGCCGGTGGGCGCCTACGTCAACGACAACGTGATGATCACGAGCGGGCTCGTGTGCATGGAGGACGGCAAGAAGGCCCGGCAGGTCGCCTGCGACATGGGCCTCAGCTACCTGCAGAGCCTGGTCTTCTACTACCACGACACGATCCCGATGCCCGAGGGCGGCGTGAAGTGGCCCGACCACTTCCCCGAGCCCACGCCCGACGACATCGAGTGGCGCATCGAGAACGGCTACCTCCTGTGCGGCGACCCCGACGAGGTCGCCGCCCAGGTGAAGCGGGCCGTCGACGCCGGCATCGACCAGCTCGTGTTCGGCATGCCGGTCGACATGCCGATGGAGGCGGCGCAGGAGTCCATCCGCCTCTTCGGCGACCACGTGATCCCCAAGTACGACACCGACCCGGTCCACTCGACCGACCGGTACCGCGACGCCGCGCCTAAGGAATGGTGAGGATCTCCGGACCGTCGTCGGTGATGGCGACGGTGTGCTCCCAGTGAGCCGATAGCGAGCCGTCCACGGTCACGACCGTCCAGCCGTCGGCGAGGACGGTCGTGTCCGCGCGCCCGGCGCACGTCATCGGCTCGACCGCCAGCACGTCGCCGACCTTCAGCTTCTGGCCCTTGCCGGGGCGCCCGTAGTTGGGCACGTCGGGCGCCTCGTGCATGGCCGTGCCGATGCCGTGGCCCACGTACTCGCGCACGACCTCGAAGCCGGCCCGCTCGACCGTGAGCTGGATGGCGTGGCCGAGGTCGCCCATGCGGTTGCCCGGCACCATCTGGGCGATGCCAGCCTCCAGCGCCCGCCGCGTCACCTCGATGAGCGAGGCGGCCTCGGCGGAGATCTCGCCCACCCCGGCCGTGAACGCGGCGTCGCCGTGGTAGCCGTCGACGACCGCCCCGCAGTCGATGGAGATGATGTCGCCCTCCTCCAAGGGCGTGTCGTCGGGGATGCCGTGCACGATCACGTCGTTGGGGCTGGCGCAGATGACGGCGGGGAAGCCGTGGTAGCCGAGGAAGTTCGACTTGGCTCCCCGCTGGTCGAGCACGAGGCGGCCGATGGCGTCGAGCTGCCGGGGCGTCACCCCGGGCCGGATGGCGGCCCGGATGCGCTCGTGCATCTCGGCGACGACCCGGCCGGCTCGTCGCATGATCCTGATCTCGTCGTCGGTCCTGCGGCGCATGCGACCAGAGAAGGCCCGGCCCACGAATCGTGACTGTAGGGCGCGGGCTTTCTCCGTGCCTACAGCTCCGTCGGGTCCGTCAGTTCTGCCGGTAGGACTCGACGACGGCGATGAGGCGCTTGCTGACCTCGTCGGGCGGGCCGAGGCCGTCGACCACCTCGAGCATCTGGCGCTCGCGGTACCAGGCGATGAGCGGCGCTGTCTTGCGCTCGTACTCGGCCAGCCGGTTCTCGATGGCCTCGGGCGTGTCGTCCTCGCGCTGCACGACGTCGCCCCCGCAGTTGTCGCAGACGACGCCGTAACGGGGCGGCGAGTCGACCGAGTAGTTGGCGCCGCAGTCGCTGCACACCCGCCGCCGCGACAGGCGCTCGAGCACCTTCTCCTTGGGCACGTCGAGGTCGATGACGACGTCCAGCGGCCGGTCGGCGGTGATCTCGGCCAGGGCCTCGGCCTGCTCGACCGTCCGGGGGAAGCCGTCGAGGATGTAGCCCCGCTGGGTGGTGTCGCCCTGGTTCAGGCGCTCCTCGACGATCCCGATCATGATGTCGTCGGGCACGAGCTCGCCGGCGGCCATGATCTCGGCGGCCTTGAGGCCGAGCTCGCTCTGCTCCTTCACCGCGGCCCGCAGCATGTCGCCCGTCGAGATGTGCGGCACGACGTAGTGCCGCGACAGCCGGGTGCACTGGGTCCCCTTACCGGCCCCCTGCCGCCCGAGCAGGACGAGCCGGACACCTTGGGTCACTGCAGGAACCCTTCGTAGTTGCGCATCATCAGCTGGCTGTCGATCTGCTTCATCGTCTCGAGCGCCACGCCCACGGCGATGAGGATCGACGTGCCGCCGAAGGCGAACGCTCGCACGTCGGCGAACGCCAGCAGCAGCGACGGCAGCAGTGCGATGGCGGCGATGAACAGTGCGCCCGGCAGCGTGATGCGGGCCAGCAGCTTGGCCAGGTACCGCTCGGTCTGCGGGCCGGGCCGGATGCCGGGGATGAACCCGCCCTGCTTCCGGATCGTGTCGGCCTGCTTGTGCGGGTCGAACGCGATCGCCGTGTAGAAGTAGGCGAAGCCGACGATCAGCAGGCCGTACAGCACGATGTAGAAGATCGAGTCGGGCTGCATCAGGTTGTTGTCCACCCACTCCTGGGCCTTGACGCCCCAGCTGCCCTCGCCGGACGGCAGCACCTGCGTGACCAGCAGCGGCAGGTACAGCACCGAGCTGGCGAAGATGATGGGCACGACGCCCGACTGGTTGACCTTCAGCGGGATGTACGTGCTCTGACCGCCGTACATCCGCCTGCCGACCACCCGTTTCGCGAACTGGACGGGTATGCGGCGCTGGCCGTTCTCGACGATCACGATGGCGACCAGCACCAGGATGAACAGGCCGATCAGCGGGAGCAGCAGCCCCCAGCCCTTCTCGGCCTTGATCTGCCCGAACTGGGCCGGGATGCCCGACACGACGCTGGCGAAGATCAGCAGCGACATGCCGTTGCCGATGCCCCGCTGCGAGATCAGCTCACCCATCCACATGAGCATGGCGGTGCCCGCCGTCAGGACCAGCACGACCAGCATGACCCGGGGTGGCGTGAACTCGGGCAGGACGTCGACGTTCGTCGGGAGCTGCGGGCCACCGATGAGCCCGCCGCCCCCGTTGTGGAACAGGAACGACAGCGCCGTCGACTGGAGTACGGCGATGGCGATGGTCAGGTACCGGGTCCACTGGGTCATCTTCCGCTGACCCACGGCGCCCTGCTGCTGCCACTCCTCGAGCTTCGGGATCACCACGGTGAGGATCTGCATGATGATCGAGCTCGTGATGTAGGGCATGATCCCGAGCGCGAAGATGGCGAAGTTGGTGAGGGCACCCCCCGAGAACAGGGTGAGGAAGCCCAGCACCCCGCCCGTCTCTTCCGACTGGCGCCGCAGCTGCTCGATCTGGTCGAGGTCGATGCCGGGCGCGGGAACGAAGGAGCCGAGCCGGTAGAGGGTGATCATCGCCAGCGTGAACAGGATCTTGTTCCGCAGGTCGGTGACCCTGAACATGTTCCAGAGGCTCGACAGCACGCTTGGTTCTCCCCTTCAACCGCCGCACCCGCCGAGCGCACCGATGCTCGGCCGGCGTTGAGTAAGCCAGTCTTGCCCGCGGACGGGGCCTAGTTGCAATCCGGCCGCAATCAGCGGTTCGCGAACTGGTTGCCCTTCACCGGCGGCCGCCGGTCGCCCCACGGCTTGGGCAGGACCTCGGTCGAGCCCCCTGCGTCGGCGATCGCCTGGGCGGCCGACTTCGAGAAGGCGTGGGCCTTGACCGTGATGGCGCGGGACAGCTCGCCCCGGCCCAGGATCTTGACCAGCGCGCCCTTGTGCGTCAGCCCCTTGGCGTGGAGCGTCTCGGGGGTCACCTCGTCGAGACCCGACTCCTCGAGCGTGTCGAGGTTGATGGCCTGGTACTCGACCCGGAACGGGTTGTTGAAGCCCTTGAGCTTGGGCACCCGCATGTGCAGCGGCATCTGGCCGCCCTCGAACGACGTGGGGACCGTGTCGCGGGCCCGCTGGCCCTTGGTGCCCCGGCCGGCGGTCTTGCCGCCCTTGCCGGCGATGCCCCGGCCCACGCGCTTGCGGGACTTGCTGGCTCCCTTGGCGGGCTTGAGATCGTGCAGCTTGATCGTCATGGCTCTACGCCTGTTCTGAATCGGCGTCCTCCACCTTGACGAGGTGGGGGACCTTGGCGAGCATCCCGCGGATCTCGGGACGGTCGGGCAGGGTGTTCGTCCGGCCGATGCGGCCCAGGCCCAGCGCCCGCAGCGTGCCGCGGTGCTTGGGCTTGGCGCCGATCGACGAGCGGACCTGGGTCACGCGGAGGTCGGCCATCAGGACGCGGCCTCCTGGGGCTCGGCGCGCTCGCGCTCGCTCTCCTTGTAGGCGTTCCACAGGGCGCCGGGCATGATCTCCTCCGGCGACAGGCCCCGGGCCTTGGCCACCTCGTCGGGCCGCTTGAGGGCCTTGAGGCCGGCGATCGTGGCGCGGGCCACATTGATGTGGTTGGACGAGCCGAGCGACTTGCACAGCACGTCCTTGATGCCGGCCTCCTCGAGGATGGCGCGGGCGGCACCGCCGGCGATGACGCCGGTACCGGGGGCGGCGGGCTTGATGTAGACGCGCCCGGCCCCCATCTCGCCCACCACGGGGTGGACGATGGTCGTGCCGGCCAGCGGCACCTTGAACAGGTTCTTGCGGGCCTCCTCGGTGCCCTTCTGGATGGCGAGGGGCACCTCCTTGGCCTTGCCGTAGCCCAGGCCGACGCGGCCGTTGCCGTCGCCGATCACCACCAGCGCGGTGAACGAGAAGCGCCGGCCGCCCTTGACCACCTTGGCGACCCGGTTGATGTTGATGACCCGCGACTCGTGCAGCGTGGCGTCGCCCGAGGCCCGCGGGTTGTCGCGGGGCTCGCGCGGCTGCCGGTCGCGGGAGGGACGGTTGCCGGATCCGTTGGCCATCAGAACTCCAGTCCTGCTTCTCGGGCGCCCTCGGCCACGGCGGCGACCCGCCCGTGGTAGAGGAAGCCGCCCCGGTCGAAGACGACCTTGCTGACACCCGCCTCGCGGGCGCGCTCGGCGACGAGGCGCCCGACCTTGGCCGCGGCCTCCTTGTTGCCGCTGCCGGAGCGCAGCGGTGCCTCGTAGGTCGAGGCGGCGGCCAGCGTCCGGCCGGCGCGGTCGTCGATGACCTGGGCCGAGATGTGCTTGTTCGAGCGGAACACGGCGAGGCGCGGCCGCTCGGCGGTGCCCCGGACGCGCTTGCGGACCCGGGTGTGCCGCTTGATGCGTGCGTTCCGCTTGTGCTTGGCGCTGTTGCTCATGGCGTTCTTCCTCTGGCGCTACTTGCCGGCCTTGCCGGCCTTGCGCTGCACGTGCTCGCCGACGTAGCGCACGCCCTTGCCCTTGTAGGGCTCGGGCTCGCGCCAGGCTCGGATGTCGGCGGCCACCTGGCCCACCAACTCCTTGTCGATGCCGGACACGACGATGCGGTTGGGGGCGGGGACCTCGAAGGTGATGCCCTCGGGCGCCGTGACGTTGACGGGGTGGCTGAAGCCGAGGGCCAGCTCGATGGCGTTCTGGCCCCGCGCCGTGGCGCGGTAGCCGACGCCGACGATCTCGAGCTCCTTGCGGAAGCCCTCGGTCACCCCGACGACCATGTTGTTCACGAGCGACCGCACGAGGCCGTGGAGGGCCCGGTTCTGGCGCTCGTCGTTGGGGCGGACGACGGTGAGCGTGTCGCCGTTGTCCTCGACCTTGATGGCGCCCGGGATCGTGCGCTCGAGCGTGCCCTTGGGGCCGGTGACCGTGATGTGGTTGCCCTGGACGTCGACGTCGACGCCGAGGGGCACGTTGATGGGGGCCTTTCCGACGCGGCTCATGTCATCCCTACCACACGTAGCAGAGGACCTCGCCGCCGACCCGGCGCTTGCGCGCCTCGCGGTCGGACAGCAGACCCTGGCTGGTCGAGAGCACGGCGACCCCGAGCCCGCCCAGGACGCGCGGCACCTCGGTCGCCTTGGAGTAGACGCGGAGGCCGGGCTTGGACACCCGCTTGATGCCCGAGATGGTGCGGGCCCGCTCGGGGCTGTACTTCATGCGGATCACGAGGGTGCGGCCGGGCTTGCCCGGGTTCTCCTCGGTGTCGAAGCCCGCGATGTAGCCCTCCTTTTCGAGGACCGTGGCCAGCGCCTCCTTGAGCTTGGAGGACGGCATGCGCACCTCGTCGTGCATCGCGGTGTTGGCGTTGCGGATGCGGGTGAGCATGTCCGCGATGGGGTCGGTCATCGTCATGTGTCGTTGCCTCCCCTCACCAGCTCGCCTTGGTCACGCCGGGCAGCTCGCCGGCGTGCGCCAGCTCCCGCAGGCAGATGCGGCACAGCCCGAACTTGCGGAACACCGAGTGCGGCCGGCCGCACCGCCGGCAGCGGGTGTAGGCCCGCACCTTGAACTTGGGCTTGCGCTGCTGCTTGTTGATGAGCGCCTTCTTCGCCATGGTTCACTGACCCTCGCGCGTGAAAGGGAATCCGAGCGCCAGGAGAAGCGCGCGCCCCTCGGCGTCGGTGCTCGCCGTGGTCACGATCGTGATGTCCATGCCACGGGGCTGGTCGATGCTGTCGTAGTCGATCTCGGGGAACACGAGCTGCTCGGTGAGACCGAACGTGTAGTTGCCGTGGCCGTCGAAGCTCCGCGGGCTCAGGCCCCGGAAGTCACGGATGCGGGGGATGGCGATCGAGATGAGGCGATCGAGGAACTCCCACATGCGGTCGCCCCGCAGCGTGACCTTGCAGCCGATGGCGTTGCCCTCGCGGAGCTTGAAGCCGGCGATCGACTTCTTGGCCCGGGTCACGAGCGGCTTCTGGCCGGTGATGACCGCGAGGTCGCGCTGCGCGCCCTCGAGCAGCGACGCCTGCTGGGTGGCGCCGCCCACGCCCATGTTGACCACGATCTTGGTCAGGCGCGGGACCTGCATGACGTTGCGCAGGCCGAGCTCGTTCTTGAGGTTCTCCCGCAGCGTCTCGTTGTAGCGGACCTTGAGCCGCGGGGTCGGGTAGTCGGTGGTCGTGGCGCTCATGAGATCTCGCCCTCGCACTTGCGGCAGATTCGGGCCTTGGCGCCCGAGGCGTCGACCTTGAACCCGACCCGGGTCGGCTTGCCGCAGGACGGGCACACCAGCGCGACGTTCGACACCGGGATCGGCATGTCCTTGTCGATGATGCCGCCCTGCTGATTCGCCTGGGTGGGGCGCTGGTGCTTCTTGGCGATGTTCACGCCGTCGACGATCACCTTGCCGGAGCGGGGGAAGGCGCGCATGACCTCGCCTTCCTTGCCCCGGTCCTTGCCGGTGAGCACGCGGACGCGGTCGCCCTTGCGAATCTTCAGTCCAGCCATCACAGGACCTCGGGGGCGAGTGAGACGATCTTCATGAACCGCTTGTCGCGCAGCTCGCGCCCGACCGGCCCGAAGATGCGGGTCCCCCGCGGGTTGCGGTCGTTGCCGATGAGCACGGCGGCGTTCTCGTCGAAGCGGATGTAGCTGCCGTCGGGGCGGCGGCGCTCCTTCTTGGTGCGCACGATCACGCAGCGCACGACGTCGCCGCGCTTGACCGCAGCGCCCGGGATGGCGTCCTTCACGGTGGCCACGAAGACGTCGCCGATCGAGGCGTAGCGGCGGCGGGAGCCGCCGAGCACCTTGATGACGAGCACCTCCTTGGCGCCGCTGTTGTCGGCGACCTTGAGGCGGGACTCCTGCTGGATCATGGCTACTTCGCCCTCTCCAGGATCTCGACCAGCCGCCACCGCTTGTGCTTCGAGTAGGGCCGGGTCTCGACGATGCGCACGCGGTCGCCCACGCGCAGCTCGTTGTTCTCGTCGTGGGCCTGGAAGCGGCGGGTCCGCACCATCGTCTTCTTGTAGAGCGGGTGCGGCTTGCGGGTCTCGACGACGACCACGGCCGTCTTGTCCATGGCGGTCGACGCCACGACGCCCTCGCGCACCTTGCGCGCGCCGCGTCGGGACGACGTCGCCGTGGTGGTGGACTCAGCCATCAGGCGTTCTCCTCACTGGTGGCGGCCAGCTCCTCGGCGGCCGCGATCTCGCGGGCCCGCAGCTCGGTCTCGAGGCGGGCGATGTCCCGACGGACCTGCTTGATGCGGGCGTAGTTCGTCAGCTGACCGGTGGCGTTCTGGAAGCGCAGCTTGAACAGCTCGTCCTTGGCCTCGGCCAGGCGGTCGAGCAGGGCGCCGTCGTCGAGGTCGTGGAACGTCTCCTTCGGCATCGCTAGAGCGCCTCCTCCCGGGTCACGAAGCGCGCCTTGATGGGCAGCTTCTGGATGGCCCGCTCGATGGCGGCCCGGGCGATGTCCGGGTCCGGGTACGACAGCTCGAACAGCACGCGGCCGGGGCGCACGACGGCGACCCAGCGCTCGGGGTTGCCCTTGCCCGAGCCCATGCGGGTCTCGGCCGGCTTCTGGGTCACCGGCTTGTCGGGGAAGACGTTGATCCAGACCTTGCCGCCCCGCTTGATGTGGCGGGTCATGGCGATACGGGCCGCCTCGATCTGGCGGGCCGTGATCCACCCCGGCTCGAGGGCCTGGATGCCGAACTCGCCGGCGATGACCTCGGTCCCGCCCTTGGCGACACCCTTCATGCGACCGCGGTGGTGCTTGCGGTGCGCGACCTTGCGCGGCATCAACATGTCACTCGTCCCCCGGTCGGAAGTGCGGCGTCTCGTGGTGCTCGGTCACCCGGCGCTCGATCTCCTCCTCCTCGGCGAGCAGGCGCTCGAGCTCGGGGTCGGCCTCCTTGATGAGGGGCTCGTTCTCGACGGGCGCCGGGGCCGCCTCCTCGGGGGCGGGCGGGGTCTCGGCGGGGCGGCGCCGGCCGGCGGCCGACGACACCACGCGCTTCTGCCCGGACGGCGAGGCCGTGCCCGAGGTCTCGCCGACGGCCATCGCCGCCTCGCGGGAGATCTTGTCGCCGGTCTGGGCCTTGTAGGGGAGGACGTCGCCCTTGTAGAGCCAGACCTTCACGCCGATGCGCCCGGCGGTCGTGCGGGCCTCACGGAAGCCGTAGTCGATGTCGGCGCGCAGCGTGTGCCGGGGCACCCGGCCCTCGCGGTAGCTCTCGGTGCGGGCCATCTCGGAGCCGCCGAGCCGGCCCGAGCACATCACCTGGATGCCCTGGGCGCCGGCCTTCTGGGCGTTCTGTACGGCCCGCTTCATGGCCCGCCGGAAGGCGACGCGGGCGCTCAGCTGGTCGGCCACGCCCTGGGCGATCAGCGCCGCGTCGAGCTCGGGCTGCTTGATCTCCTGGATGTTGAGCTGCACCTTGGGGTTGCCCGTGATCTTGGCCAGCCCGCTCCGCAGGCGGTCGGCCTCGCTGCCCCGCCGGCCGATGACGATGCCCGGCCGGGCGGTGTGCACGTCGACGCGCAGGCGGTCACGGGTGCGCTCGATCTCGATCCGGCTGATGGCGGCGTGCGGCAGCTCGCCCATCAGGTAGTCGCGGATCTTCCAGTCCTGGATGACGTTGTCGCTGTACTCCTCGCGGTCGGCGAACCACCGGGACTTCCAGTCCGTGGTGACGCCGAGCCGGAACCCGTACGGGTTGACCTTCTGGCCCATTACTTCTTCTCTTCCTCGTCGGCCTCGGACTCCTCGGCGTCGGCGACGGCGTCGGCGTCCTCGGGCTCCGCCGCGGACGCCTCGGCGTCCTCCGCCTCGTCGGCGTCGGCGGCTTCGTCGTCGGCTTCCTCGGCCTGGGCGGCCTCCTCGGCGTCGGCCACGGTCTCGTCGGTGGGCTCGCCGCCGGCGACGTCCTCGTCGGTGGGGGTCTCGGTGGCCTCGGTCTCCTCGGACGTCGACTCCGGCTGGACCTGCTCACCCCGGCTGCGGGCGACGCGGGCCCGGCGGGCCTCGCGGGCGGCCCGGCCCCGGGCGCCGGCCACCGGGCCGGTCGCGGCCCGCTTGGCCTCGACCTTGGCCGCCATCTCCGGCGGCATGGGGCTGACGATGATCGTGATGTGGCAGGTGCGCTTGCGGATGCGGGTGGCGCGGCCCCGGGCTCGGGGGCGCCAGCGCTTCAGCGTCGGGCCCTCGTCCGCGTAGCAGGCCGAGATGTACAGCGACTCGCCGTCGAGCTCGTCGTTGTGCTCGGCGTTGGCGATGGCCGACGCCAGCACCTTGCCGATGACCTCGGCCGCCTTCCGGTCGGTGAACCGGAGGACGTCGGCGGCCTCGTCGACCGGCAGGCCGCGGATGAGGTCGAGCACGGCCCGCGCCTTGGGGGCCGACATGCGAGCGTAGCGGTGCTGGGCGCGGGTGCCCGGGCGCTCGTTGGTCTTGGTGATGGTCGCGACCATGGCCTATCGCCTCCCCCGGGCGCCCTTCTCCTGTCCCGCGTGGTAGCGGAACGTGCGGGTGGGGGCGAACTCGCCGAGCTTGTGCCCGACCATCGACTCGGTGATGTAGACGGGCACGTGCTTGCGGCCGTCGTGCACGGCGACCGTGTGCCCGACCATGTCGGGGATGATCGTGGAGCGGCGAGACCAGGTCTTGATGACCTTCTTCTCGCCCTTGCTGTTGAGGGCGTCGACCTTGCGGAGCAGGTGCTCGTCGACGAAGGGGCCCTTCTTCAGGGAACGAGGCATGACGAGTTACCTCCGCGCGCCGCGGGTCCGGCGGCGACGAACGATGAGCTTGTCGGACGGCTGGTTCTTCTTGCGGGTGCGGCCCTCGGGCTTGCCCCAGGGCGACACCGGGTGGCGGCCGCCCGACGACTTGCCCTCGCCACCGCCGAGCGGGTGGTCGACGGGGTTCATGGCCACGCCGCGGGTCTGCGGGCGCACGCCCTTCCAGCGGTTGCGGCCGGCCTTGCCCAGCTTGATGAGCTCGTGCTCGGCGTTGCCGACCTCGCCGACGGTGGCCCGGCAGTCGAGCGACACCCGGCGCATCTCGGTGGACGGCAGGCGCAGCGTGGCGTACGCGCCCTCCTTGGCCAGCAGCACGACCGACGACCCGGCGGAGCGGGCCATCTTGCCGCCGGCGCCCGGCCGCAGCTCGACGTTGTGGACGGTGGTGCCGACCGGGATGTAGCGGAGCGGCAGCGCGTTGCCGGGCCGGATCTCGGAGCCCTGGCCCGACTGCAGCGTGTCGCCCACCGCCACGCCCTTGGGGGCGAGGATGTAGCGCTTCTCGCCGTCGAGGTAGTGGAGCAGCGCGATGCGGCAGCTGCGGTTGGGGTCGTACTCGATGGCGGCGACCTTGGCGGGCACGCCGTCCTTGTTCCGGCGGAAGTCGATGATGCGGTACCGCTGCTTGTGGCCGCCGCCCCGGTGGCGGGCCGTCTTGCGCCCGTGCACGTTGCGGCCACCGGTCGACGACTTCTTGGCCACGAGCGACCGCTCGGGCTTGTCGCGCGTGATCTCGGAGAAGTCGGAGACGGTCTGGAACCGCCGGCCGGGGCTGGTGGGGTTGCGCTTGCGAAGTGGCATGTCGCTACTCGATCAGTCCTGGAAGAGGTCGATCTCGTCGCCCTCGACGAGGGTGACGATCGCCCGCTTCGTGTCGGGACGCTTGCCGTAGGTGAAGGTGCGCCGGTTGCGCTTGCGCTTCCCCGGCCGGTTGAGCGTGTTCACCTTGGCGACCCGGACGCCGAAGATCTCCTGGACGGCGTCGCGGATCTCGGGCTTGGAGGCGTCGGGGTGCACGGTGAACGTGTAGGCCCCCTGCTCCATGAGGGCGTAGGACTTCTCGCTCACGACCGGAGCGATGATCACGTCACGGGGGTTCTTCACGATGCGTCCTCCGCCTCGGGCTCGTCCGCCGCCTTCGGCTCCTCCGCCGCCTTGGGCTGGGGCAGCGAGTCCTTCGTGAACACGACGTAGTCGCTCACCAGGACGTCGTAGGCGTTGAGCTGGTCGGTCGTGAGCACGTGCACGTTGGGCAGGTTGCGCAGGCTCTTCCACACGACCTCGTCGTCGCGGGTGAGCACGGCGAGCACCCGGCCCTCGGCGCCGACCTTGGCGAGGATCTCGGCCGCCGAGCGGGTGCTGGGGGCGTCGAGGCCCCACTCGTCGAGCACGATGACCTTGTCGTCGGCGCGCCGGTCGGACAGGGCGGAGGCCAGGGCCAGCCGCACCATCTTCTTCGGCGTGCGCTGCTTGTAGCTGCGGGGCTTGGGCCCGAGGGCGATGCCGCCGCCCCGCCATTGGGGGGCGCGGATCGAGCCCTGCCGGGACCGGCCGGTGCCCTTCTGGCGCCAGGGCTTGGCCCCGCCGCCGGCCACCTCGGCCCGGGTCTTGGTCGACTGGGTGCCGGCGCGGCGGGCGGCGAGCTGGGCCGTGACGACCTGGTGCATGACCGGGACGTTGGGCTCGACGGCGAACAGCGCGTCGTCGACGTCGACCGAGCCCGAGGCCTCGCCGGTGCCGACCTTGGTGACGGAGATCGTGGCCATGTTCAGCTCCTCTTGGCGCCGTTCTTGGCCGCGCCCTTGACGGCGTCGCGCACGAGGACGAGCGCGCCGTTGGGACCGGGCACCGACCCCTTCACGAGCAGCAGCTCGCGCTCGGCGTCGGCCTGGACGACCGTGAGGTTGAGGGTGGTGGTCTTGCGCCGGCCGGCCTGGCCCGCCATACGGGTGCCGGGGAAGACGCGGGACGGCGTGGCGCAGGCGCCGATGGCGCCCGGGGCTCGGTGGACCCGGTGGGCGCCGTGGCTGGCGCCCAGGCCCCGGAAGCCGTGGCGCTTCATCACGCCGCTGAAGCCCTTGCCCTTGCTGACCGACGTGACGTCGACCAGCTCGCCCGAGGAGAGCACGTCGACGCCGATCTGCTGGCCGACCTCGTAGTCGCTCACGTCGTCGAGCCGCAGCTCGACGAGCTTGACGCCGGGTTCGACACCAGCCTTCTCGTAGTGGCCGGCGAGGGGCTTGGTGAGCTTGCTGGGCTTGCGAACACCGAAGGTCACCTGGAGCGCGCTGTAGCCGTCGCGCTCGGGCGTCTTCACCTGGACCACGCGGCAGGGACGGACGCGCAGGACCGTGACGGGCACGACGCGGTTGTCGTCGTCCCAGACCTGTGTCATGCCGACCTTCTCGCCGACGATCGCTCTAGTGGCCATGCGGCTGTCTTTCTCGCTTCACGCGAGCGCTCCGCACGGGAAGACCCGGCGGAGCGCCACTCTCGGTTGTGCCGCGCGGTTCCCCGCGAGGGGGCCTACACGGACCTAGGTTGAGACCTGTACGGGACGGGGCCCAGCCGAGCGATCGGAGAACGATCGGAGGGCCCTGCCGGCGCTGCCCGTCGTCGATGCACGACCGGGCTACGCACGGCCTGACGATGATAGCCAGGCCGCCTCAGGGGGTCCAACCCGTGAGCTGGGATTCGGGCCCGGGTGGCGAGCCCGGGCGCCGGCGGGCGGTCGCGGGCGATCTCGATCGCCGCCCCGGGCCGTTTTACTAATCTCGCCCGCCATGGCGCTCAGTCGTCGGCGGAAGCGGAAGGACCCCGCAGAGCGTGACCCGTTCGGCCACCTGGCCGAGGAGCGGCGGGCGGCCGAGTCAGGTGAGCCCTGGTTCCTGGCCCCCGACGACGGGCCAGAGCTCGACGTCGAAGCGGGCATCTCCTCCAACCTACGCGACGAAGACCTCGACTGAAGACACCGGCCGACGCCGCCGTCGGCCGGTGACGACGCCGACCGACGGCGCCGGCGGGCGGCCCGGGCGCTCCCCCTGGCGAGCGGTCAGACTTCGCGCGCTCCCCCAAGCGCGACCACGACGGTGGGTAACCTGGCGGGCGCCTGGACCCGCGCTGGGGGCCCTGGCGAGCAGCAGGCGGGCGCTTACCAGGAGGAAGCATGCGCAAGGCCATCGCAGGGCTCGCCGTGCTCGGTCTCGGCGCCGGGGTGTTGGGGTCGTGGGCCCCGACCGCCGGCGCGATCCCGTCGCGGCCGACCCAACCGCCCGTCGGCGTGTCCGCGCCCGAGGGCGCGTCGCCCGCCGACGAACCGCCCCACGCCCTCGAGGACAAGCGCCGCGAGCTGCGGGAGACGGCGCTCACCGAGGTCATCAACGGCGACGCCCAGCCCGAGCGGCGGGGGGCTAGCACCGTGGTGCGGGTCAGCGGCGCCGGCGGCCAGGTGGCCGCCACCGACGCGGCCTCCCCCGGCGACCGCGACCAGTACGTCGAGCTGGCCCGCGAGCAGACCGACCGGGTGTTCGTCGCCCTCGTCGAGTTCGGCGACGAGCGCCACCCCGACTACCCCGACCAGGACACCGACCCCGAGTGGCCGGGGCCGGCCCGGTTCGACGGGCCCCGCCACAACGAGATTCCCGAGCCCGACCGTACGGTCGACAACTCGACGATCTGGGAGCCCGACTTCAGCCGCGAGTACTTCGAGCAGCTCTACTTCGGTGAGGGCGAGGGCGTCGAGTCGCTCCGCACCTACTACGAGCGCCAGTCGTCGGGCCGCTACAGCGTCGACGGCGTCGTCACCGACTGGGTGCGGGTCCCCTACAACGAGGCCCGGTACGGGCGCTCCAACGGCTACCCGTGCGACGACACCGTCTGCGACAACGTCTGGCACCTGATCGCCGACACCGTCGACCAGTGGGTGGCCGACCAACGGGCCGCCGGGCGCACCGACCAGGAGATCGCCGACGAGCTGGCCACGTTCGACGTGTGGGACCGCTACGACCACGACGGCGACGGCGACTTCAACGAGCCCGACGGCTACATCGACCACTTCCAGATCGTCCACGCCGGCGGCGACCAGGCCGACCAGGACCCGCACCAGGGCGAGGACGCCATCTGGAGCCACCGGTGGTACGCCTTCGCCAGCGACATCGGCGAGACCGGCCCCGAGCAGAACCCGCTCGGCGGCACCGAGATCGGCGACACCGGCGTGTGGGTCGGCGACTACACGATCCAGCCGGAGAACGGCGGCCTGTCCACCATCGCCCACGAGTACGGCCACGACCTCGGCCTGCCCGACCACTACGACACGGCCGGCGGCCAGAACGGCGTGGAGTGGTGGTCGCTCATGGGCCAGAGCCGCCTGTCCGCCGAGGACGAGCCGATCGGCACCCGCCCCGGCGACCTGTCCGCGTGGGACAAGCTGCAGCTGGGCTGGTTCGACTACGAGGTGGTGGCGGCCGGCCAGGCCCGCACCCTCGAGCTCGGCCCGCACGAGTACAACAGCGCCCGGCCCCAGGGCGTGGTGGTCGTGCTGCCCCGCAAGGAGGTCACGTTCGAGTACGGCGAGCCGGCGGCGGGCGCCCGGATGTGGTGGTCGGGCAGCGGCGACGACCTGGCCAACACGATGACCCGCGCGCTCGACCTGTCCGGGGCGACGAGCGCCGAGCTGACCCTGCAGGCCCGGTTCGACATCGAGGCGGGCTACGACTACCTGTACGCCCAGGTCTCGACCGACGGCGGCGCGTCGTGGACGAGCCTCGACGGCACGGTGGGCGGCGAGCCGTTCGCGCGCGACGGCAGTGGCAACCCGGCCATCTCCGGCACGGTCGAGGAGTGGACCGAGGTGGTCGTCCCGCTCGACGCCTACGCCGGCCAGGCCGTGCAGTTCCGGTTCCTGTACCGGACGGACGGTGGCGTGGCGCCCGACGGGTTCTTCGCCGACGAGATCACGGCGACCGCCGACGGCACGACGCTGTTCACCAGCGGCGCCGAGGAGGGCGACGAGGGCTGGACGCTCGACGGCTTCCGCTCGACGACCGGCACCGAGACCGGCGAGTTCGACAACTACTACATCGCCTCGCACCGCAGCCACGTGTCCTACGACCAGTACCTGCGGACGGGGCCGTACAACTTCGGCTTCCTGCCCGACCGGCCCAACTGGGTCGAGCACTTCTCCTATGAGGAGGGGCTGCTGGTCTCGTACTGGGACACGTCCCAGCGCGACAACAACACCAGCCAGCACGTCGGCGAGGGGCTGATCCTGCCGATCGACGCCCACCCTCGGCCGATCATCAACCTGGCCGGGGAGCCGTGGCGGTCGCGCATCCAGGTGTACGACGCGCCGTTCTCCCTGAGCAGGCCCCGGTCGTTCACGCTGCACATCGACGGCCGGGCGAGCTACATCCGGGGCGGCCAGGCCCAGCCGGTGTTCGACGACCGGCGCCCGTACCTGTTCCCCGAGCTGCCCCAGGCCGGCGTGACGCTGCCAGCGGTCGGGGTGCGCATGCGGGTGTTGGAGGTCGACGGCACGACGCTGACCGTCCGGATCGGATCGGCGGCGCCGGCCGGGCCGCGGTCGTGAGCTGCCGCCCGCCCGTCGCGCCTCGGGCCGTGAGCCCGTCCTGAGCCGTGCCGGACGATCCCGGGCCGTCGCGGGTGCCGCCCCCGAGCGGCCGGCACCCGCGACCCCCAGGTCGTCCGACCGACCGGATCGGGCCGGTCACCGTCCGGGGTCGGCTGGCGGCCCCGGCGCCGGGCCGCCTGGTGGTGGAGACCGCCGCCGGCCGGTGGGGCCTCGCCGGTGACGTCCCCGCCGGCCTGGAGCCCGGGGCGGAGGTCGAGGTGACCGGCCGCCCCGCCGCCGGGGCCGACGCCGGCACCGGCCTGCCCATCCTGCGGGTCACGGCCGTCCGCCGCCTCTGAGGCCCGCCGGTCGCCGACCCGGCCGGCGAGTCGGCGCTGGGCGCCGTCGCCGCCGACGCCCAGCTGGCGGCGACGGCGCCGGCCGAGCGGGGCGGCGCCCACCTGGCGTCCAGGCACCCGGGCGGCGTGCGGGCCGACCTCGTCGGAGCTGACCCGCATCACCCGCCTCGCTGACACGAGACGCGACTGGCGGCCCCGAGTGGGGCCGCCAGGAGGGTCGACCGCGGCGAGCAAGGAACCCGGCAGGGGCGGGTGACGACCGTGAGCCGCGAGGTGGTGGGAGCTCCGGGGGGGAGGAAGGTCTCCCTCCCCTCCTCGAGAAGGCCTTACGCCTGCTGGATCTTGATCTCGATGTCGACGCCCGCGGGCAGCTCGATGCGCTGCAGCGAGTCCACGGTCTTCGGGGTCGGCTCGAGGATGTCGAGCAGCCGCTTGTGGATGCGCATCTCGAAGTGCTCGCGGCTGTCCTTGTCCTTGTGCGGCGAGCGGATGACCGTGTAGCGGTGCTTCTCGGTCGGGAGCGGGATCGGCCCCCGGATCGTCGCCTGGGTGCGCAACACGGTCTCGACGATCTTCTTCGTCGACTGGTCGATGATCTCGTGGTCGTACGCCTTCAGGCGAATACGGATCTTCTGCTTGTCGGCCATCTCACTCGCTTTTCAAGGAACGGTCGGGGGACGGACGCCCCCCACATCGGGAACGGAGTCGGGGGGCCCGTGGCCCCCCGACCGACTACTACTTGAGGATCTTGGTGACCCGACCAGAGCCCACCGTCCGGCCACCCTCACGGATAGCGAACGGCACACCCTCATCCATCGCGATCGGAGCGATCAACTCGACCGTCATCGTCGTGTTGTCCCCAGGCATGCACATCT
>DATCLS010000067.1:0-3274 GCA_036563805.1 Acidimicrobiales bacterium
GGGCGACGCGGCCGGTCCCGGCTACGCGCCGGGGGCGACGACCCCGTTCTCGTAGGCGTAGACCACGGCGTGCGTACGGTCGCGCAGGTTGAGCTTCACCAGGATCCGCGAGACGTGGGTCTTCACGGTGGCCTCGCTCACCCCGAGCTGCTGGGCGATCTCCGCGTTGCTCGCCCCGCGGGCCATGGCCACCAGCACGTCGTACTCCCGGTCGGTGAGCTCGGGCGGCCGGTGCGGCGCGGCCGGCCCCGAGCCACGGTTGACCTGCGCGCGCCGGCTGAACTGCGCGATGACGCGCCGCGTCACCTCCGGCGAGAGCAGCGCGTCCCCCCGCGCCACCACCCGGACCGCGTCGACGAGGTCCTCGGGCCGGGCGTTCTTCAGCAGGAACCCGCTGGCGCCGGCCTGCAGCGCCGCGAAGAGGTAGTCGTCCCGGTCGAAGGTCGTGAGGATGACGACCCTCGTCCGTGGACGGTCCGGGTCGGTGTCCGCGAGGATGCGGCGGGTCGCCTCCAGACCGTCCACATCGGGCATCTGCACGTCCATCAGGACCACGTCGGGCCGCAGGGCGGCGGCCCGCTCGACCGCCTCGGCGCCGTTACGCGCCTCGCCGACCACCTCGATGCCCTCCTCCGTCCCGAGGATGACCCGGAAGCCGGCCCGGACCAGGTCCTGGTCATCCGCGAGGAGGACGGTGATGGGGCGGGTACCCGGCTCGCCGGTCATCCGGCCACCCCCGCCGGTGTCCGCTCGCCGAGCGGGAACCGCGCCCGCACCTGGAACCCACCGCCGCGGCGCGGCCCGACGTCCAGCTCGCCGCCGTGCACGGCCACCCGCTCCCGCATGCCGACCAGCCCCAGGCCGGTGCCGGTCGAGGATCCGGCCGGGCCGCGGCCGTCGTCGTTGATCTCCACCTCGACCGCGTGGTCGAGGTACCGCAGCCGCACCTCGGCCGTCCGCGCGCCCGCGTGCTTGACCGTGTTGGTCAGCGCCTCCTGCACGACGCGGTAGATCGACAGCGCCACCGCCTCGGGCACCGGCCGCGGCTCGCCGTACGTCGTGTAGTCGACCGCCAGCCCGGTCGCCCGCGTCTCGTCGATCAGGCGTGGCAGCCGGTCAAGGCCAGGCACCGACGAGTACTCCTGGCCCGGGTCGCCGGGCGCCTCGGTCTCCGACCGCAGCACCCGCAGCAGTCCGGCCAGCTCGTCGATGGCGGTGCGGGCAGTCGACTCGATCGCCTGCAGCGCCTCGCTCGCCACGGCTGGATTCTTGTCGAGCACGCGCCGGGCCGCCGACGCCTGCACCCCCATGACCGACACGTGGTGGGCGACGACGTCGTGCAGGTCGCGGGCGATCCGGACCCGTTCGGCGATGACCGCCCGGCGGGCGTTCTCGGCCTGCGAGGCGCGCAGCCGCTCGCCCTGGACCTCCAGCTGGTGCCGACGCCGGGCGGACTCCCACGCCTGGTTGCCGAAGACGTACGCGCTCACGAAGAACACCGCGTTCACGCCGAGGTCGTACACGACCGCAGCGAGCACGGGATCGAGGGGCCCGGCCGCGTCCTCGAACTCAAACGACGGCTGGGCGAGCGCCCGCACCATGCTCACGCCCAGGTGGACGAACATGGCGACGATCACGCCGATGCGCACCCAGCGCGCCACCGTACGGTTGCGGCCCCACGCGCCCAGGCTGTAGAGCCCGATGAACAGGGTGACCGAGGGCACGAGGTTGTCGCCGATCTGCCGAAGGTGCCCGGCGATGAAGACGGCCCCCACCCAGACCGCCACGATGGCCGGGAACCGCCGCCGGACGAGCAGCGGCGCCGTCAGCGCCACCCCCCACAAAAGCTGCTCGCCCAACGACGGCGGGTCGCCGAAGTAGAACAGGCCCATGCTGTTGATGAGCACGGTCATCACGGCGGCCCCGGCCATCACCGCCAGCGTCAACACCACGTCGGCGCGCTCGAACAGGCGGGCCGGGCCCGGCCGGCGCCAGTCCTCCCAGTCGTCCACGCCGGCCAACCTAGCTCGGCCGGCCCCGATCGGCGGAGGGCGGGCTCCGTCCGCCCCTGGCCCCCGCTCGGCGCATCGGCGACCCGGGGCGAGGCCCCCCAACCGGACGTGATTTGACATACCGCCACAAACGCCGCTAATCATGCCGAGGTCGGCGGGCCGGCCCAGACCCAACCCTCGATCTGGCTGGCGTCACCGCTGGTCACGGCCGCCTAACCGGTTCAGTAAACCGAAACGTTTCTCTGAGCCTCTTGACGGAGTTCGGTAACGTTCTCCACACTCATGACCGTGCTTCGGTAACGTTTTCGCAATCCCGCGGCACACCTCCTGCGTCGATGGCCACCGCTCGACGTGGGGCAGTACGCCGGCATCGCCCTGCCCTCGGCGTTCGGGGCGGACGACACCGGTACATGTTTCCATACATCCGCACCGGCGGTTCCCGGGCTTCCGGGAACATCCCTCCCCCCAGGAGTGCAGATGACGTACCGTCCCGAGCCGGCCACCACTGGACCACGGCGCTGGCGGGCCCTGCGCGCCCTGCTGGCGGTCTCGGCCGTCAGCGCAGGACCGCCAGCGTCGTGGTCGCCCTCGCCACCCGGCGGGCGCAGCCACGACGCCGGGAGCATCGGCGGCCGGACGCCGCCGGACCCGTGACCGCCGTCGCCGCGCACCAGCTCCGCGACGGCCAGGATACGACGGCCCTCGATCGGGCGGGTCACCCCGGCTCATCCCGACAACCGGATAGAGGTCGATGCCTCCGGCCACGTCGAGGGGCTCGGCCGGTCGGGCGCAACGCAGCGGATCGTGGTCGATCAAGCCAGGCCGGCCGCCGCCGACGCCGCACCGACGGGCGGCTGGGATGGCTGACACCCGAAACCGACGGCGACGGCGACCATGCCGACGCCCACAGACGTGGTGTGGTGTGTCGAACGGTGGTCGGCACACCACACCACCCAACCTCACTCGCGGGTCCGTCCCCCCGAGCCCGGCCGGATGTATCGCGCCTCACCGATACATCCGGCCGGGTGCCCGTAGGCCCGTATTCCTGTTGGGAGGCCCCCGCCCAGCCAGGCGACGGCCTGAGCACCGTCGCGGCTGGTCGGGACAGCGCCGATGGTAACGACGCCCGGCAACCCTTCCCGGCCGCGACGACGAGCGGTTCGCGGACGGGCATCGACCACGTCGGACGCGCGGCCGTCACCGGCGCCGGATCGTCACCGACGCAGGGCCCGGGCGTAGAAGCGATCGTCGGCGTCGTCGTA
>DATCLS010000071.1:0-65782 GCA_036563805.1 Acidimicrobiales bacterium
GGGTGGTGGGGGTGGCGGCGCGGGGGGCGTCGGCGTCGGCGGGGGGTGTCGACGGAGGTGTGGTGGGCGTGTCGATGGCGGTCACGGCGACACCTCGACCGGGACCGCTTCGGCGCCGGCACGCGCCGCCGCCAACGGCGACGCCGCGGGCTCGGGATCCAGCGGGGCGGCCAGGGGGACGGCCGAGGGTTCGGCCGGCGTGGCGGCGGACGCCCCGGCCGCCACCGAGCAGTCGGCTCGGACCGGGCAGTGGCCGCAGTACGAACCCGGCCGGGCCTCGGCCACCTCGCCGGCGGCCAGGCGGGCGGCCTCCGAGATGGCCGCCTCGACCCGCTCGGCGGCGTGCTCGATGAGCGCGGGGCGGATCGGCTCGACCTGGGTCGTGCCGTCGGCGACCAGCGTGACCACCCGGGCGGGGGCCTCGCCGTCGCGCAGGGCCACGAGCAGGGCGTACAGGTGGGCGTCGCCCCGCATGCCGTCGTACCAGCGCCCGCCCTTGACCTCGACCACGACGCCGGGCCGGCCGGTCGGCGGCCCGCCGAGCAGGGCGTCGAGCCGCCCGGTCACCGTGATCGCCCCGCCGGCCAGGCGCACCCGGGCCGGCTCCTCGACCCGGGGCCACCACGCCGGCTCGACGGCCGGCCAGGCGGCCACCAGCCGGTCGACCCGCTCCTGCGCCTCGGCCATCAGGGCCCCAGCGCCGGGACCGGCGGCGGCGAGGTGGTCGGCCGCCACCGAGTCGCCGAGGGCGTCGAGGTAGGCGAGGGCGGTCTCGGCGGTGATCGGGCGGCGGGCGCCGAGCGCGGCCAGCTTGGCGGCGGCGTCGATGATCGACCCGAGGACCAGCTCGTCGCTCGTGTCGACCTCGGCCGGCGCCACCGCCCGCCGGGGGCACCGCACCAGCCAGGTCACCGACGCCTTGCTCAGACGCAGCGGCTCGCACTCGGTCCAGCCGCCGACGCCGACCGCCTCGGCGGCCGCCGCCTCCAGCTGGCCGCGGACGTCGTCGAGCCGCGCCGGACCGCCCGCCGGCTCTGCGCCGGCCGGCCACCCCGACAGCTCGGCGAGCACATCCGCCAGCACGCCGCGAGGGTAGGTCCGCGGCCCCCACCCATCGGTGGACCCTCCCCGCCGGTGCCGGGCCATCATGGAGCGGAGCGAGGAGACGACGATGAGCGATCTGAGCGGGGTTCTGCGGCGGGCCGCCGGGGACGGCGTCCAGTGGACCCTCGAGGGCGACGGCGAGCTGCACGTCAACCTCGTCCACCTCGATCCCGGCCACGCCATCGGTGACCACGTCAACGACGGCGTGGACGTCGTGTTCGTCGTGCTGGCCGGCACCGGGCAGCTCACGGTCGACGGCGCCCCCACCCGCCTGGCGCCCCACGTCGTGGCCCACGTGCCCAAGGGCGCCCGCCGGTCGATCCGGGCGGACGGCGACGACGACAACGGCGACGACACGAGCGCCACCGACGCCGCCCCCCGGGGCCTGAACTACCTGACGATCCACTGCCGTCCCCGCCCGCTCGGCATCGGACCGGCCCGGCGGCGGCCGGAGGCCGAGCCGGCGGCCGAGGAGGGCGGCGTCCCGGCCGAGGAGGGCGGCGACCCCGCCTGCTGGCTCCACCTGCTGGAGCCCGATGACGACGGGGTGACCTGAGCGCCCGACGCCGACGAGCCGACCACCAAGGGTTTCGACCCCGTTCGTGACTTGGTGGGGGTGATGGAACCCGGTGGCATGGACTTCTCGACGTGGTACGCCGACGAGAGCGACCGCGTCGTCCGGTCGCTGATCGTCATCGGCAGCGACCCGGAGGTCGTCCGGGATGCCGTCGCCGAGGCCTTCAGCCGCGCCCATGAGCGCTGGGGCCGGGTGGCACGGATGGCCTCGCCCACCGGTTGGGTGTACCGGGTGGCCCGGAACGAGATCCGGCGGCGGGAGCGGCGCCGACGGCTCGAGTCCCGGCTCCTCCGCCGCCAGCCGCCACCCCTGGCCCTGGCCCCGCCCGACATCGACCCGGAGCTGTGGGCCGCCGTCGCCGCCCTCCCGGCCCGGGAGCGCGAGGTGATCGCGCTCCGCGACGTCGCCGACCTGCGGGAGCGCGACGTGGCCGCCGCCCTGGGCATCAGCGAGGGCGCGGCGTCCGCCGCCCTGGTGTCCGCCCGCCGCCGCCTGGCCGCCGCGCTCGCCGCCGCCAACCCCGGCGACGGCGCCACCGCCGCCGGCCCGACCGGGACCCCCACAACCCCCACCGACACCCCCACGATCGCACCCAACGAGGAGGCCAGCGCCCCATGACCAGCATCGAGGACCGTCTCCGCGACCTGGGCGCCACCGTCACCCCGCCGCCCCTGCCGTCCGCCGCCGCCGTGATGCGCCGGGGCCGCCAGCGCCGCCACCGCCGCCGGGGCCTGGGGCTGGCCGCGGTCGCCGTCGTCGGGACCGGCGGCGGCCTGGCCCTCCGGGGCCTCCTGGGCGACGATCCCGACCAGGTCCGGGCCACCGCCCCCACAACCGGGCCCGTGGACGGTCCCCCCGACGGCTCGGCACCGACCGGCGGCGACCCGGACCCGACGCAGCCCGACGAGCCCGACCGTGTGGCCGCCCCCGACGTCCGGGGCCTCACCGTGGCCGAGGCCCGGGGCGCCCTCGAGGGCGCGGGCCTCACCGTCTCGGCCCCGTCCTCCAGCGACGGCGCCCGGGTCGAGGCCCAGAGCCCCGGCCCCCGGCACGCCCGTCCCCGTCCGCAGCGCCGTCACGCTCCGGCCCGCCGACCTGGACCGGCCGGGCCGGGTCGACGGGCCGGTCCTGCGCGGCCGGCTCCTCAACGGCCGGGGCTGGACGGTGGGCTCGAGCCGCGACCACGGCCTGTGCGTCACGCTCGGCCCGTCGGACCTCGGCTGCGACGACGTCGGCCCGGCCGTGCCGCCGGGCGCCGACCCGGCCACGCCCCGCAGCGCGGCGGACGAGACCGGGTACCCCTACCCGCTGCCCGAGGCCAGCGCCCTGGCGTACGGCTACCTCCCGCCCGGGGCGGACACGGTCGAGCTGGTCCACGACGACGGCCGCACGGTCACGGACGGCCTCGCCGTCGAGCCGACCGAGCGGTTCTGGGCGATGCCGCTCGCGGTGGGCGACAACCCCGAGACCGTCGTCTACCGGGACGCCGCCGGCACCGAGGTGGCCCGCTTCACCATCGGCGAGTGACCAACCGCCCCCGGAGCCTCAGGACACCGACCGCCTCAGGACACCGACCGCTCCCGGCTCAGCCACTCCGCCTCGGCCTCGCCGAGCGGGGTGCTGGGCGGGGTGTCGGTCCACGGCCACAGCTCCTCGGAGATCCGCCGGAAGTTGGCCGTGGCCCGCAGGTCGCCGAGGATCGAGAACAGCCCCAGGTTGATCCGCTGGATGATCACGAAGCTGGGCGGCACGTTGGCCGCCTTCATCACCTCGCCGTACGGCCCCGAGGCGTCGAAGAACCGCGAGATGGTCTCGACCGACCACTCGGGCGTCATGGTGACCGGCCGGTCCTCCATGACGTACTCGTAGAAGTGGCCGAAGTAGTCCTGGATCTGCTGGTCGGTGAACGGCTCACCCGGCTTCAGCAGGCCCACCCGCTCGATGATCGACCGGAACCGGGCGGTGTCGCGCTCGAACACCATCGCCCGGATCATCTCGCCGAACACCTCGACCTCGTCGGGCGTGAAGTGCTTGACCAGCCCGAAGTCGAGGAAAGTGACCTGCCCGTCCGGCCGGAACAGGTAGTTGCCGGGGTGGGGGTCGCCGTTGAAGGCGTGCAGGCGGTACAGGCTGCGGAACACGAACCGGTGGATGGCCTCGGCCGCCAGGTTGCGCTGGTCCTGGTCCCAGGTCATCAGCTCGGCGAACCGCACGCCCTCGGCCAGCTCGGTGGTCAGCACCCGGCCGGTCGACAGGTGGCCCAGCACCTCGGGCACGTGGACGAACGGGTGGCCCCGGTAGAAGTCGGCGAACAGCTGCTGGTTGCGGGCCTCGAGGCGGTAGTCGAGCTCCTCGGTGATCCGGGCCCGAAGCTCCTCGACCAGCGGCCCGGGCTCGAGCCCGGGAAAGGCCATGGCCAGCGCCCCGAAGACCAGGCCCGAGTTGTCGAGGTCGGCCCTGATCGCCTCGTCGACGCCCGGGTACTGGACCTTGACCGCCACCGCCCGTCCGTCGCGGGTGATGGCCCGGTGGACCTGCCCGATGGACGCCGAGGCGATGGGCACCTCGTCCCACTCGAGGAACAGCTCGTCCGGCGGCCGTCCGAGCTCGCGCTCGACCATGTCGGCCGCCATCTCCGGCGCCATGGGCGGGGCGTCCTGCTGGAGCGAGGCGAGCGCCTCCCGGACCGGTTCGGGCAGCCCGGTGTCGAGGTACGACGCCATCTGCCCGAGCTTCATCAGCGCGCCCTTCATGTTGCCGAGGGCCTCGGCCACCTGGTCGGCCGTGCGCAGCTCGAAGCTACGGTCGAGCTCGGCCTGCCGCTCGGCCGAGGCGAACACCTTCCGGGCGCGGTGGAGGGCGTAGGTGGCGCCGGCCCGGCCGCCGATCTTGGCCATCTCGGCGGTGCGGCGGGCCCGCGACCGGTGGGAGACGGGCCGGGCGGCGGACCGCGGGGCGGTCGCCCGTCCCGTGGCGCCCCCGTCGGCGGACACCCGTCCGGCGGTGCCTCCATCGGCGGTGGCCACCCCGGCCGCGTCCCGCCCGGCGGAGGCCCGACGCCGGGACCGGCCCAGTGGGCGGTCGTGCGCCCGGCGCTGCGCCCGCACCGCCACGGCGGCCACCACGGCACCGGCGGCCAGCGCGCCGGCCGCGACCGCGGTCCCAGCCACTCCCCGGCCGAGCGCCGCTCGTCGTCGACGTCCGGCGCTCATGGCGACGGAGACTACCGACCGGCCCCCGGGGTCGAGAAAACGGCGCCGGTCCGACGCGGAAGCGTCCCGCCCGGCGACGGCCCGGCCCCGCGACCGCCCCGCTACCAGCCCAGGTAGGTGGGGTCCCGTCGCTCCACGAAGGCGGCGACGCCCTCGTTGGCGTCGCGGGTCGTCATGTTCAGCTCCTGGGCGATGGCCTCGTCGCGGAACGCCGTGGCCCGGTCGCTCTCGAGCGACCGGTTGAGCAGCCCCTTCATCAGCCCGATGGCCCGGGTGGGTCCGGTGGCGAGGCGCCCGGCCCACTCAGCGGCGGTCGACGCCAGCTCGTCGGCCGGCACGACCCGGTTGACCAGCCCGATGCGCTCGGCCTCGGTAGCCGAGACGTCGTCGCCGAAGAACATGAGCTCCTTGGCCTTCTGGAGCCCGATCAGCCGGGGGAGCAGGTAGGCGCCCCCGCCGTCGGGCACGAGGCCCCGCCGGGGGAAGACCTCGATGAACCGGGCGCCCTCGGCGGCCAGCACGAGGTCGCAGGCGAAGGCCAGGTGGGCGCCGATGCCGGCCGCCGTGCCGTTGACGGCGGCGATGACCGGCTTCTCGCAGTCGAGCACGGCGGCCATCAGGCGCTGAGCCCCCTGGCGCAGCATCCGCTGGACGTCGCCGACGACCCGTTCCGGCACGCCCTCGGGGCGCTCGGGCTCGGCCTGCGACGCCCGCAGGTCGGCGCCGGTGCAGAAGTGGCGTCCGGTGGCGGTCAGCACCACGGCCCGCACCTCGACCCGCTCACTGGCGTCCGCCAGCAGGTCGATCAGCCGGTTGCGCTGATCGGGGGTGAGGGCGTTGCCCGCCTCGGGTCTGTCGAGCGTGAGCCACAGGACCCCGCCCTCCTGGCGGGCGACGAGCTGGCTCTCCAGCGGACGTTCCTCGGCCATGCCGGCAAGCTAGCCGAGAACCTGACGGGGCGTCAGGTTCTCGAACATCGTGAGCGATCGCTCGATAAGGTGGCCGTCCGATGTACACGTTCGCCGCAGAGATCCTTCCGACCGTCGACCAGCTCAACCTCGGGTTGCTCGTCCTGCGGTTGGTCGTCGGCCCCGTGTTCGCCTTCCACGGCTACGCCAAGATCTTCCGCGGTGGCCGCTTGGACGGCACCGCCGGGTGGTTCAACTCGATGGGTATGCGGCCCGGCCACGTGCATGCCCGCTTGGCCGCCGGCGGCGAGCTGGCCACGGGCATCTGCCTCACGCTCGGCCTCCTCACCACGTTCGCCGGGCTCGGGCTGGTCGGCCTCATGACCGTCGCCTTCTGGACCGTCCACAAGGGCCGGGGCCTGCTGATCATCAACGAGGGGTGGGAGTACGTCCTCGTCCTCGCCACGATCGGCGTGTCCGTGGCCACGATCGGCCCCGGCGAGTGGAGCCTCGACGAGGCGCTCGGCATCGACCTGAACGGTACGCCGGGCTTCCTCATCAGCCTGGTCGGCGGCCTCGGCCTGGCCGCCCTGCTGCTGGCCACGCAGTACCGCCCGCCGGCGCCGGCCAAGGAGCCCGAGAGGGCCAGCTGAGGGCCCTCCTGAGGACCCGCCTGAGGGCCCGGGCGCCCGCCTGAAGCCGAGCCGACCCGCGCCCGGCGAAGCCCTCAGGCAACGCCCCATCGGGCCGCCGCGGCCCGCCCAAAAACCCCCGAAAACCGGGCCCGAATGGGGGCCCGATGGGGCTCATCCCCGATGCCTGTGGCCGGGCGCTCGCACTTACGATCGCGGCCATGGGTGAACTTGGCGCGATCCACGAGGACGTCCGGTTCGACTGGGGCAAAGCGAGCGAGCTGGCGGCGGAGCTGCGCGCGACCGCAGGCGAGCTCGACGATCAGGTCACCGAACGCAACAACATCAAGACGCCGGCCCGCGAGCACTGGGAGGGCCGGTACGCCCATGAGTTCGACGACCGCGTGTCGACCTGCACGAGCGACGCCAGCCGGTTCGCGTCGTCGATGCGCGAGGCCGCCCGCCAGCTCGACGAGCTGGCCCGCCTGGCCCGCGAGGAGCAGAACCGCCGCGAGCAGGCCCGCGAGTGGGAGCGCAACAACGACGACGGCGGCTTCTGGGACAGCATCGGCGACTTCTTCTTCGGCGAGGACGACCTGCCGCCGCCGCCCCCGCCGGTCGAGCCGCCCACGATCAGCATCGCCGAGTCGCCCGGCGCCCGGGAGGTCTGAGGATGAGCACGAGCTCCGCCCGCCCCGCCGACCTCGAGAACTGGGCGTCCGCCAGCCGGGGCCTCGACGAGCCGCTGAACACCCGGCGCGAGACCCTGGTCCGCCTCCACAACGAGTTCACCTCGTCGCTCGGCTGGGGCCACTTCGACGCCTCGTCGATGCTCAACGGCTTCCGCACGTGGCTGGAGTGGAACGAGACCGACGCCCGCTGGGTCGAGACCATCGCCCGGGCGTTCCGCCAGGCCGACTCGGGCACCATCCCCGACGCCGTGATCGAGGCCAACCTCCGGGCCGCCGGCCTCGACGGCGAGCGGATGTCGGTGACCTTCGACGACCCCATCGCCCTCGGTGAGCCGCCCACCAGCGGCTACGCCAACGACCCGGTCAACACCGCCTCCGGCAACTTCGTCGAGGCCGAGACCGACCTGGGGGCCAACGGTCTGACCCGGCTGCTGCGGTTCGTGCGCACCTACAACAGCCGGTCCGGGAAGGACGGCCCGTTCGGGCCCGGCTGGGCCTCCTGGGCCAGCACCCGGCTCCGGGCCGAGCCCGACGGCGCCCACTGGGAGGCGCCGGACGGCCAGCGGGCGGTCATCCCCCGGATCGCCCGCGACGGCGAGCGGCCCACCTATGTCCGCCGCGTCGGGATCCCCGGCCTGGTGGTCGAGGACGGCGACGGCCTCGCCATCGAGTGGTTCGGCGGCGGGCGCATCGCGTTCGACCGCGCCGGCCGCCCCGTCGTGGCCGACGACGGCCCCGGCACGGCGGTCCGCTTCGAGCACGACGGCGACCGCCTGGTCCGCATGACCCACGCCGGCGGCAAGTCCCTCACGTTCGAGTGGGACGCCGCCGGTGAGCGCATCACCGCGGTCCGCTGCTCCGACGGCCGCGCCGCCACCTACCGCTACGACGACGGCGGCCGCCTGATCGAGGCCGACGGCCCGTCCGGCGTGCGGCGCTACGAAGTCGACGACGCCGATCGCATCGTGGCCGTGACCGACGCCGACGGCGTGGTCGAGGTGCGCAACACCTACGACGACGAGGGCCGGGTGACCGCCCAGCTGTCGCCGCACGGGCGCCGGTCGCGGTTCCGCTACCTGCCGGGGCGGGTCACGATCGTCGACGACGACAGCGGCGGCCCGACCAACACCTACGTCCACGACGAGCACGGCCAGCTGGTCGGGGTCATCGACGGCCACGGCAACGAGCTGGTCAAGGCCTACGACCGGTGGGGCAACCCCACGTCGGTGACCGAGCGCAACGGCGCCACCCTGCGCCAGGAGTGGAACGACCGGGCCCGGCTCGTGCGCCGGGTCGGTCCGGACGGCACGGCGTTCGAGTACACGTACGACGAGCTCGACCGCGTCACCAGCGTGACCGCCTCCACCGGCGCGGTGACCCGCTACCGCTACGAAGGCGAGGAGCGCACCCCGGTCGAGATCGTCGACCCCGAGGGCGGGGTCAGCCACCTCACCGTCGAGGGCGGCCTGGTGCGCAAGGTCGTCGACCCCGACGGGGTCGAGGTGCGCTTCGGGTTCGACGCCGACGGCAACCTGACCTCGGTGACCGACGCGGCCGGCAACCGGGCCACGATCGAGCGCGACGCCGCCGGGCGCATCGTCGCCACGGTCTCGCCCACGGGCCTGCGCACCGAGCTGGTCTACGACCGCCGCGGCCAAGTGGTCGAGCGGCGCGATCCCGGCGGCGGGGTGTGGCGGTTCGAATGGACCGGTGCCGGCCGGCTGGCCGCCACGGTCGACCCGACCGGCGCCCGCGCCGAGGTGCGCTACGGCGCCAACGGCGAGCCCGAGCAGACCGTCGACGCGCTGGGCAACGTCACCACCAACCGGTTCGACGCCCTCGGCAACCTGGTCGGGGTCGTGCTGCCCGACGGCTCCAAGTGGGAGCTCACCTACGACGGCCTGTGCCGGCTGACCGGCATCCACGACCCGGCCGGGGCCACCTGGCTCCGCGAGTACGACGAGACCGGCAACCTCGTCGGCACCGTCGACCCGGTGGGCGTCCACCGCACCGCCACCGTCGACCGGGCGGGCCGGGTCACCGGCGTCGATGACGGCCTCACCGCGCTCGGGTTCGAGCTCGACGAGCTGGGGCGGGCCACCGTCCAGCATCGGGCCGACGGCAGCGAGGTGCGGGCCACCTACGACCGCTGCGGCCGGGTCACCTCGGTGACCGACCCGCTCGGCAACGTCACCCGCTACGAGCACACGCCGGCCGGCCGCTTGGCCGCGGTGATCAGCCCGACGGGGGCCGTCACCCGGTTCGAGCACGACGAGTGCGGCCGCGTCGTGGCCATCGTCGACCCGCTGGGCCACCGGTGGACGCGCCGGTACGACGGCGACGGCCGCGTCACCCAGGTGGTGGCGCCCACCGGAGAGATCGAACGCTACCGCTACGACGAGGCCGGGCGGCTCGCCGCCGTCGTGTCCCCCTCGGGCGGCACCACCCGTTACGAGTACGACGCCGTCGGCCGCGTCACCGCGGTCACCGACCCCACCGGCGGCGTCCGCCGCTTCCGGTGGGATCCGCGCGGCCTCCTGGCCGAGGCCGTCGACCCCAACGGCGGCGTGACCCGCTACGAGCACGACGAGCGCGGCTTCCTGCGGGCGCTCGTCGACCCGCTCGGCGGCCGCGTCGAGCACCGCTACGACCCGGTCGGGCGCCTCGTCGCCACCACCGACCAGCTGGGCCGCACCACCGAGTGGGAGTACGACCCGGCCGGCCGCCTCGTCCGCCGCGTCCTCCCCACGGGCGAGCGGGTCCGCTGGTGGTACGACGACTCCGGCCGGGTGCGGGCCATCGGCGTGGACGACGAGGTCGTCCGCATCGAGCGCGACCCGCAGGGCCGGCCCGTTGCCGTGGACGAGCCCGGGTTCCGGCACGAGATGGTCTGGGACGCGGCCGGCCGCCTCGTCGCCAAGCGCCGGGGCGACCTCGAGCTCACGTGGCGCTACGACGCCGACGGGCACCGGGTCGCCGTCGGCTACCCCGACGGCACGGAGACGACGTTCGACTACGACGCCGCCGGGCGCCTGGTCGGGGCGTCCCATCCGGCGACCGGGCAGGTTGCGATCGAGCGCGACGGCACCGGCCGGCTGCTGGCGCTGGCCGCCGACGGGTTCCGCGAGCGTTTCCGCTACGAGCACGGCGTGCTCGTCGGCCACGAGGCCGAGCCGGGCGGCGAGCGACGGGTCACGAACCTGGAGCGGGACGCCGCCGGGCGCGTGGTGGCGGCCACGGTCGACGGCGCCCGCCGCGTCTACCGCTACGACGCCGCCGGTCAGCTCGTGGCGGTCGAGGGCCCCGACGGCGAGGAGCGCCGCTACCGGTACGACGCCGCCGGTCGCCTCGTGTCCGAGACCGGCACGGCCGGCGAGGTCACGTACCGCTACGACGCCGCCCACCAGCTGCTCGAGCGGCTCTCGGCCGACGGCGCCACGAGCGTCGCCTACGAGTACGACGCCGCCGGCCGACGCATCGCCGAGACGGTCGCCGGCGGCCCCGACCGCCGCTACGCGTGGAACTGGCTCGGCTCGCTGGCGGGGGTCGGCGACACCCGGCTGACCGTCGACTGCCTCGGCGATCTGGCCGCCGTCGACGACCGCACGCTGCTGTGGGACCCCATCACCTTCGTGCCGCAGCTCCGGTGGCTGGACGGCGCGGCCGTCGTCGGCGACGACCGGCCGTGGGCGGTCGTCGGAGCGGACGGGCGGGGCGAGCGTCTGGAGCGTGACTGGCAGGGTTCGCTCGGCGCCGCGGGCGCCACGCCCGATCCGTGGGGCGCGGCCGCCTCTTCCGGCCCCGAGCTGGGATACCGGGGCGAGCTGAGCATCGCCGGCCTCGTGTGGCTGCGCGACCGGGCCTACGACCCGGCCGCCCGGTCGTTCCTCTCGGTCGACGCGTTGCCGGGCATCCCCGGGACGCCGTTCGTCGCCAACCCGTACCACTACGCCGGCAACGACCCCGTCAACGCACTCGACCCGTTCGGCCTGCGGCCGATGACCGAGGCCGACCTGGCCTCGTACCGGGAGTCGGCCAGCCGCAACCTGTTCGAGCGGGGCGCGGACTGGGTCGCCGACAACTGGGAGTACATCGCGGCCGGGGCGATGATCGTCGGCGGCGTGGTGATCATGGCCACCGGCGTCGGTGGCCCCATCGGTGCCGCCATGATCGGCGGCGCCCTGCTCTCCGGCGGTATGAGTGCCGGGGTCCAGCGGGCGACCACGGGACACGTCGACTGGGGTCGGGTCGGTGTCGATGCGGCGATCGGCGGGCTCGCCGGCGGCGCGGGCGCCTGGGCCGGCGGCGCCCGGGTCCTGACCACCGCCAACCCCTTCGTACGGGGCGCGGTGGTCGGCGCGGGGGAAAACGTCCTGGGCGGCATGGCGACCCGGGCCGTCTACGGCGAGAACCCCTTCGACCCCCGGGGCCTCGCCCAGGACGCCCTGCTCGGCGGCGGCATCGGTGGCGGCGGTGGCGCGCTGGCGGCGAGCCGCGGCCGGGTGGTCGCCATGGACACCGATGCCCTCGTGAAGATCCGGGAGCCGCACGTCCAGGACGCACTGCGCTGGAACGACCGGCTCGTGGCGACGCCGAACGTGCGACACGAGCTGGCGACGAGCGTCGGCATCAAGGACGTCGACCGCTTCCTCGACATGCGGCACGTGTCCTCGGCGCCGGGGACGACCGGGGCCGCGGTCCCGGCGTCGGGCCTCGCCCGGCAGATGGACGGCGTGGTTGGCTACCACCGTGGCAACGCAGGCGACGCGCTGAACATCGTGGAGGCCGCCGGCATCAACGCCGATCGCTTCGTGACGACCGACGCCAACACGATCGGCGCGACCTTCGGGTACGAGGGGACGATCCACCTGCCCGACAGCGGCGGGGCGTCCGTGCCCTTCACCGTGGCGAGGCCCCAGTGAAGGGCCTGATCAACGGCGCCGAGGCGTGGGAGACGCCGGGCGGCCTGCTCCGCCTGACCGACGTCGCGGAGGACGGCCGCTCGGCGGTCCTGGAGCTGACCGACGGCGACGCTGTCGTGTGGGAGACGCCGCTGGCGGGGCTGAGCTCCGATCCGCTCAGCCCCGCCGCGGACGTCGCACACCTCGACCTCCGGGCCGCGGTGTGGCCCGGAGGCGGAGCCGTCGTCCTCGCCGGGGGCGACCGGGCCTGGGTCGTCGGTCTCGGCGACGGTCGGGTGCGCCGCGACCTCGCGCTCGAGTTCACCGACAAGGAGTCGCTCGACGTGCTCGAGCTGGTCGCCGTGCCCGACAGCCCCGTGTTCGTCGTGGTGTCGACCCGGCGCGTGTGGGTCCTCGGCTACCCCGGGCCCGACGACGCGCTCCGCTACGAGAGCGACGGCCCGATCACGGCGTTCGACGGCTGGGACGGGGGCGTGCTGCGCGTCTGCGAGTACGACGTCCTCGATCCCGAGCTGCCCGTGGTCGAGCGCGCCGTCGACTTCCGCCCCTGACGGCCGGTCGGGCTCGGTGGTCGTGGTCGTCCACGACTGCGCGTCGCCGGGGTCACGAGGACCGAGGGGTCGTGGAGGCCTGGCTCACGGCGCGGGGTCGGCCGGCGTTGACCTGCGACGTCTGCTCCACGACCTGGTTCGAGCCGGGGCTGGCGATGGCCGGGGGGCGTCGAGGCGGACCCGGGCGCCGACGAGCTACCCGACGGCGACGTCGTGGTCGGGGCGGGGGCCCGGGCGGCGACGAAGGCCGAGCCGGAGGCGCTCGGCTGGTGGGATGTGGTCACCCCGCTCTCGCGGGAGACCGCCACCGGGGGCTAGGCCGGGTCCGACGGCGAGTCGGAGGTGGGGAGCGGGCCGCCGGCGTCGGCCAGCATCTGGTGGACGTGCCCGGCCACCTCCTGCAGCTTCTGCTTGTCCTCCAGCGCGGCGGCGATGTAGGCGCTGACGCTCTCGGCCGCGCCGTCGGCCACCGCCTTGTTGACCCGCTCGACCAGCTCGGCGGGCAGGTGCACGGCGACGCCCCGGGACGAGCTGGGGTAGCGCTCGCTCACGATGCGCTGGAGCTGCTCGACCACGTCGGGCACCAGCGCCGGCTGGACCATGCGGGACAGCGTGCCGATCAGGCTCTCGGCGATAGCCGTGACCACCGGGCTGGCCACCCAGCGCTCGGCCGCCAGCTCGCCGGCCGGGCCCGCCGCCGGGGCGGCGTCGGTCGACGAGGCGGCGGCCGACGGGGCGGACGCGGCCGACTCGGTCGCGGTCGGGGCTGCGGAGGCCGCCGATGCGGCCGGGGTCGGCGCTGCGGACGCCGCCGACGCGGCCGGGGCCGGGACCGACGATGCGGCGGGCGACCAGCTCGGCTCCGAGGCCGGCTCCGACACCGACGACGCCGACGTCTCCGCAGCCGGCGCCGGCGCCTCGGCCGACGAGGGTGAAGCCCCCGCCTCCGACACCGCTGCGCTCGCCCCCGGGTCCGCCCGGTTGATGGCCGACGCCCAGTCGGCGCCGGCCCCGGGGCTGGCGGACACGTCGACCGCCACCGGCGACGAGGCCGTCGAGGACGGCGACGAGGAGTCCGACGACCCGAGCGACGGCTCGTCCTCCGTCCCACCCAGCCCGAGCACGGCCGGCAGCGGCGCCCGGTGCACGATCGCCAGTCGCCGCGTGCAGCGGGTCAGGGCCACGAACAGGGCTCGCTGCCCGTTGGTGCCGTGGTCGGCGAGGATCCCGTCGGGTTCGACGACGACCACGTTGTCGAACTCGAGGCCCTTGGCCGCCTCGGCGGAGAGCACGACGATGGGGGCGGCGGCGGCCTGCAGCTCGGGCGCCCAGAACAGGCCCTCGGCGTCGAGGGCGGCGGTGACGTCGTCGCGCACGGCCTCGGGGGTGATGATGCCGATGAGGCCGGTGCCGAGGAACGGGCGGATCGTGGCCACGACGGTCTTGGCCAAGTCGCCCGAGTCGGCCCGCACGACCTGCACGTCGTGGCCGGACGGCCGGACGGCCTCGGGCGTGGCCAGCCCGGGCGAGATCTCGCGCAGCAGCCGCATGGCCACCTCGTGGACCTCGGTCGGCAGCCGGTAGCCGAGCCGCAGCTCGGCCAGGTCGGCCGGCACGTCGGGCCGGTAGAGGTGGTCGGCCACCTCGTTCCACGACCCGAGCGCCGCCGGGCTGGTGGCCTGGGCCAAGTCGCCGAGCACGGTCATCCACCCGTTGCGCGACCGGCGGGCGATGGAGAGCAGCTGCATGGGCGAGAGGTCCTGCGCCTCGTCGACCACGATGTACTCGTAGGTGCGCTGGGGCCCGTTGAGCAGGAAGTCGGCCGCGTCGAGGATGGGGATGTCGTCGATCGACCACTCCCACGTGCCCACCCGGGCGTCGCGGGGGATCGACAGCAGGGCCATCTCGTGCTCGTCGAGCACGCCCTCGGCCGCCGCCTCGAGCTGGCGCCGCGTGGAGAACAGGTCGAGCACGAACGACTGGGGCGTGAGCTTGGGCCAGACCCGCTCGAGGTAGTTGTCGATGGCCCGTCCGGAGGCGCCCTTGCCGATGTTGGCCAGCGTCGCCGAGTCGAACACGCCCCGCCGGCCCAGGTAGGCCTGGACCTCCTGCACCAGGAACTCGCGCAGCCCGGCGTGGGCCTCGTTGTGGGGCCGGCGCTCGAGCTGGCTGGCCCGGGCGGCGATGAGCTCGGCGTCGAGCGTGACCTGCCGGCCCTCGATCGTGAGCGACACCGGCGACGAGTCGATGCGCTGCCGGTTGCGCAGGCCCCGGACGATGATCTCGATCATCCGCCGGTCGCCCTTGAGCTTGCGGGTGATCGGCGACTCGACCCGACCGCCCCGCACCCGGGGACCGAGCTCGGTGACGGGCCGCTGCACGACCGCCTCGTCGCCCAGCTTGGGCAGGACGGCCCGGATGTAGCGCACGAACGCCGGGTTGGGCCCCACCACCAGCACGTCATCGCTCTGGAGGCGGTCGCTCAGGTTGTAGAGCAGCCACGAGATGCGGTGGAGGCCCACGACGGTCTTGCCGGTGCCCGGGCCGCCCTGGACCACGAGCAGCTGCTCGATGGGCCGGCTGATGACGTCGTACTGGTGGGCCTGGATCGTCGAGACGATGTCGGCCAGCTCGCCCGACCGGTTGCGGCCCAGGCTCTCGAGCAGGGCGTCGTCGAGCACCGGGCCCTGGGGGGCCGACCCGCTGGCGATGGCGTCGGCCAAGCCGCTGAACACCATCTCGTCGATGTCGAGGATCCGGTTCGACTCGCACCGGTAGGTGCGGCGCCGCTCGAGGCCCTGGGGGTTGCGGGGCGTGGCCGTGTAGAACGCGGCGGCGGCCGGCGCCTGCCAGTTGATGACCAGCAGCTCGCTGTTGTCGTCCCAGATGGCGTTCTTGCCGATGTACAGGCGTTCGCCGTTGCGGTCGATGCGGCCGAAGGCGACGCCCTCATCGGGGTCGGCCAGGCCCATGGCGCCGAGGCGGCGGCGCAGCTCGGCGGCGGTGGCGGGGTCGGTGGACAGGTCGGGCGCGCGGTCGAGCTGAGCCCGGGCCCGTTCTCGGTGCTCGAGTGCCGTGTCGAAGTAGGCCTGCTCTGCGGAGACGTCCGGATGCATCTCACCACTCCCGATGACGCGGCCGGCGGGCACGAGCGGATCCGATCGGATCCCCAGCGGCGTCCACCCCGGTTGGCAGGTTATCCGCTTCGACTCAGCCGATGGCGCCCTGCTTGCGGAGCGTGGCGAGGTCGTCGTCGGACAGGTTCAGCTCGGCCCGCAGCACCTCGTCGGTGTGCTCCCCGAGCCACGGAACCCGGGTCTCGGGCCCGACCGTCACCTTCGACATCTTGATCGGGTTGCCGGGGATGAGCACCGGGTCCTCGACTCCGTCGGTGCGGGGCATCTCGACCAGCATGTCCCGTCCCTCGAGGTGGGGGTCGGCGATGACCTCGGGCGGGGTGTAGCACGGCCCCACCGCCAGCCCCGCCTCGCCCAGGATCCGGGCGGCCTCGGCCCGCGTGCGCGTCGCGGCCCACGCCTCGATGGCGGGCCGGACGAGCTCGTCGAAGTGGTCGACCCAGCCGTCATGGTCGGCGAAGCGCTCGTCGTCGAGCCACTCGGGGTGTCCGATGACCTCGGCCAGCTTGGCGAACTGGTGGGGGCGGCCGACCTGGAGGACGAAGTGGCCGTCCGACGCCGGGAAGGTGTCGATGATGGCCTTGATCTCCTCCTCGATCGACCGGTGGACGCCCATCGACCACAGGTTGGTGACGATGTCGGTCATGCACACGAGGGCGTCGAGCATGGCGATGTCGACCTGCTGGCCCTCGCCGGTGCGGTCGCGGTGGCGCAGCGCGGCCAGCACCCCGATGGCGCCGAACAGCGCAGAGCTGATGTCGCCGAACGCGCCCACCGGGTTGGCCCGCGGCCGGCGCCCCGGCTCCTTGCGGTACTCGTAGATGCCGGACATCGCCTCGACGATCGAGGCGTAGGCCGGCCAGTTCTTGTACGGCGAGTCGCGCAGCCCGTCGACGCGGTTGCCGAAGCCGGACAGCGACAGGTACACGACCGTGGGGTGGCGGGCGGCCACCTCCTCGTAGCCGAGGCCGAGGCGCTCCATCGTGCCGGCCTTGAAGTTCTCGCACAGCACGTCGAACTGGGGGACGAGGCGGAGCAGCAGCTCCCGGCCCTCGGGATGCTTGAGGTCGATGGCGACGCTGCGCTTGTTCAGGTTGTTGCGCAGGAACGTCGCCCCGACCTTGCGGCCCTCGGGGTCGAGCATGGCGGGGTACGAGCCCCGGCCCGACTCGCCGGCGGTCGGGTGCTCGACCTTCACGACCTCGGCGCCGAGGCGGGCCAGCAGCTGGGTGGCGTAGGGCAGGGCCTGCATCTGCTCGACGGCCAGGATCCGGACGCCGTCGAGGGGTCGGCCGTACCGGGCGGCGTCCGGGTTGGCCACGTCTCCGAGTCGCATGGCCACGACTGTAGGGTTTCCGGACCAAATGTGACGACCCGTCAGATTTCGGTCGGGTCGCCGGTGGGCCGGGAGCCGGGGCGACGACCCGGCGGTGAGCCGGCCGCCGACGGGACCGCGAGACGGACCGCGAACCGGAGCGGACCGCCGTCCGTACTGGCGGGCGATGGTTGCCGCCACGATCGTTCCCCAGCTCGCCGGCTACCGCGACCTCAGCCCGCTCGGCCGGGGCGGCCACAGCGACGTCTACCGGGCCCGCCAGGAGCGGTTCGACCGGTGGGTGGCGCTGAAGGTTCTGCGCCTCCTGGCCACGGACGCCAAGGTGCGCCGGCGCTTCCTTCGGGAGTGCCGGCTGGCCGGCCGGGTGTCCGCCCACCCGCACGTCGTGTCGGTCCTGGACGCCGGCGTGACGGTCGACGGCCACCCGTACCTCGCCCTCGAGCTGTACGAGGGCGGCTCGTTGGCCGACCGGCTGACCACCGGCCGGCCGCTCGACCTGCGCACCGCCCTGCGGTCGGCGGTGGCGCTGGCGGGCGCGCTCGAGTCCGCCCACCGGGCCGGCGTCGTCCACCGCGACGTCAAGCCGGGCAACGTGCTGCTCACGCCCTACGGCGACCCGGCGCTGGCCGACTTCGGCCTGTCGGTGGTCGCCGCCCAGCAGGAGCTGAGCACCGGCCTCGACGCCTTCAGCCCCTACCACGCCCCGCCGGAGGTGGTGGAGGGGGCGCTGCCCTCTGCGGTGTCCGACGTGTACTCGCTGGCCTCGACCGCCTACACGATGGTGGCCGGGCGGCCGCCCCACCGGCTGGCGCCGGGGGAGGCGCCGGCCGCGCTGCTCGGGCGGATCGCCCGGGGCCAGATCCCGCCCCTCGGGCGCGACGACGCGCCCCGGTCGCTGGACGCGGCGCTGCGGGCGGCGCTGGACCGCGACCCGGCCGAACGGACGCCGACCGCCCTGGCGTTCGCCGAGGCCCTCCGGGAGGTGGAGCGGGCGCTGGGCCACGAGCCCACCGAGCCGGTCGTGCTGACCCCGCCCGAGCCCGCCACCCCGCCCATCACCGCCGGTCCGGCGGAACGGCCGGCCCACGCGGCGGAGGCCGACGCCACGGATCCTCGGGGTCGGCCGGCGGTGGCGGGGGCGCCCCCGGCCGCGGCGGGCGGGGCGGGGCCGGCGACGGCGGGCCCGGGCCCGGAGGCGGGCGGGCCGGGTCCGGGCGCTGGCCGCCGCGCCGGCGGTCCTGCGGGCCATCCCGCCGGCCCCGCCGGGGCACCCGCGGCCGGGCCGGGCGGTGCGGGCCGGCCGGAGTTGCGGGCGGGGGCGCCGCCGGCCGGCGACCCGGACGAGACGGTCCTGCGGTCCCGGCTCGCCGGGCCGTGGCCGCCGTCCCCGGCGGACGACGCGCCGGGCCGGCGGACCCGGCGGCGGGTCGCCCTGGTGGCGGCCGGGCTGCTCGTGCTCGCCGGCACGGGCGGGGCGGCGGCCCTGGCCGTGACCGGCGACGCGGCGTCGAGCGTGGCCGGTCCCGGGGCCACGTCGACCGCGGCGCCCTCGACGACGACCGCCCCGACGACCGTTCCGACCACCGCTCCGCCCACCACGGAGCCGCCGACGACGGCGCCCCCGACGACCGCGCCGCCCACCGATCTGGCCGTCGCCGACGTGAGCGCCACGGCCGCCGCCCCCGACTCGACCGACGGCTGCGGCTCCCGCACCACCTACGGCCCCGCCAACGTGGTCGACGGCGCCCGCGACACCGGCTGGAGCGTGGAGGGCGACGCCACCGGCGAGACCCTGACGCTCACCCTCGACGGGGAGCGCCGGGTGCGGTCGGTCGGCCTGCTGCCCGGCTACGCCAAGGTGGACGCCTGCACCGGCGTCGACCGGTTCCCCGAGAACCGGCGGCCGACGGCTGTGACGTGGCGGTTCGACGACGGCACCGCGGTGACCCAAACCCTGGCCGACACGCCCGAGCTGCAGGCCATCGAGGTCGACGCTACCACCTCGACCGTCGAGATGACCATCGACGGCGTGACCGGCGACCCCCGCCGCGACTTCACGGTCGTGTCCGAGGTGACCGTCCGGGGCGAGTGAGCCCCGACCACCGAGGCCGGTGCGCCCCGGACCTGGCGGCGGCCAGGGTCCGGGACCACGGGGCCGGGGGCGACGGCACCCCGGGCCCGGGCCGCTGCCCGTCCGGTGCTCCGGGCCCGGCCCGCCCGGCGCCACGGGTCAAGCCTGGCCGGCGCCGGCCCGGCGATCCCCGGGGACCCTCCGACGTGGGAATGTGACGACCCGTCAGATTCGGCCGTAGCCTGGGGGCATGGCCAGCTGCGGGATCCTGAGCTACGGCGTCCACCTGCCCTACCGGCGGCTCGACCGCAGCGAGATCCGCCCCGTGGCGGGCACCGGCGGCGGCACGGGCACCCGTACGGTGGCCTCCTACGACGAGGACACGACCACGATGGGGGTGGAGGCCAGCCGCCTCGCCCTGCGCACCGCCCCCGACGGCGTGGCCCCCCGCTCGCTCTGGTTCGCCACGGTCGACCCGGCGTACACCGACAAGACCAACGCCACGGCCATCCACGCCGCCCTCCGCCTCGACGCCGCCGCGCCGGCCTTCGACGCCAACGGGTCGGTCCGCTCGGCGGTCGGGGCGCTGCGGGCCGCCCTCCGCAGCGGCGCGCCGGCGCTGGCCGTCTCCGCCGACATCCGGACCGGCCTGCCTGGCAGCCCCGACGAGGCCGCGGGCGGCGACGCCGGGGCCGCCCTGCTGGTCGGCCCGGCACCCGGCGACGGCGGAGGCGGCGGACCCCTGCTCGCCGAGCTGATCGGCGAGGCCAGCGCCACCGAGGAGTTCCTCGACCGGTGGCGGACCCCCGGCGAGCCCCGGTCCAAGCTGTGGGAGGAGCGGTTCGGCGAGGGCCGCTACCTGGCACTCGGCCAGCGGGCCTGGGAGGGCGCCCTCAAGGCCGCCGGCCTCGTCGCCGACGAGGTCGACCGGGTGCTGGTGGCCGGGTCGCAGGCCCGGGCCGTGTCCGGCCTGGCCCGCAAGCTCGACCTCGGCGACCGGCTCGACCCGGTGGCCAAGGAGGTCGACGGCGCCGTCGGCTTCACCGGCGCCGCCCACCCGGCCCTGCTGCTGGCCGCCGCCCTCGACCGCGCCGCGCCCGGCCAGGTGCTGGCGCTGGTGGTGCTGGCCGACGGCGCCGACGTCCTGCTGTTCCGGACCACGGACGCCCTGGCCGCCTACCGCCCGGCTCGCCCGGTGGCCGACCAGATCGCCGGCGGCGGTCCCGTCCCCTACGGCAAGGCGCTGGCCTGGCGGGGCTTCCTGCCGGTCGAGCCGCCCCGCCGCCCCGAGCCGGCCCGGCCCTCGGCGTCCGCCGCCGCCCGGTCGACCGACTGGAAGTTCGCCTTCGTCGGCTCGGAGAGCGACGACGGGGCCGTCCACCTGCCGCCGGCCCCCACCGACGACCGGGTCCGGCCCATGGCGGAGGCCACGGGGACGATCGTCACGTTCACCATCGACCGCCTGGCCTACTCGCCGTCACCGCCGGTCGTGTTCGCGGTCGTCGACTTCGACGGCGGCGGCCGCCTGCCGGTCGAGCTGACCGACGTCGACGCCGACGAGGTCCGGATCGGCGGCCGCGTCGAGATGACGTTCCGCCGGCTGTTCACCGCCGACGGCATCCACAACTACTTCTGGAAGGCCCGTCCGGTCCGGGAGGCCCCGGGGAAGGGGAGCTGACATGGCTTCGCACGGCATTCGCGACCGCGTGGCGATCGTGGGGATGGGCTGCACCCGCTTCGCCGAGCACTGGGACAAGGGCACCGACGAGCTGCTGCTCGACGCCACCGGCGAGGCGTTCGCCTCGGCCGGGCTCACCAAGGACGACGTCGACGCCTACTGGCTCGGCACCGCCCAGTCGGGCATGAGCGGCATGGTGCTGGCCAAACCCCTCCAGCTCGAGAACAAGCCGGTCACCCGGGTCGAGAACATGTGCGCCACCGGGTCGGAGGCGCTGCGCCAGGCGGCCTACGCGGTGGCGTCCGGCGCCTACGACGTGGCCATGGCGGTCGGGGTCGAGAAGGTCAAGGACGGCGGCTACCAGGGCCTCAACGCCTTCCCCATCCCGACCGACGGCACCAACCGCACGCTCACCGCCGCGGCCATGTTCTCGATGGTCGCCCCGGCCTACGCCGAGCGCTACGGCGTCGACCAGGACGAGCTGCGCCGAGCCCTGGCCCGCATCGCCTCGAAGAACCACGCCAACGGCGCCCGCAACCCCCGGGCCCAGTTCCGCCGCGAGATGTCGGTCGAGAAGATCTGCGCCATGCCGGCCGTGGCCGGCGGCCTGTCGGTCATGGACTGCGCCGGCGTGGCCGACGGGGCGGCGGCGGCCATCGTGGTGCGGGCCGAGGACGCCCACCGCTACACCGACCGCCCGCTGTACGTGAAGGCGCTGTCGTTCGTGGCCGGCAACGGCAGCGGGCTCACCGATCCGTCCTACGACTACACGACGTTCCCGGAGATCGTCCGGTGCGCCGAGGACGCCTACGCCCAGGCCGGGGTGACCGACCCCCGGTCCGAGCTGGCCATGGCCGAGGTCCACGACTGCTTCACACCCACCGAGCTGGTCCTCATGGAGGACCTCGGCTTCTGCGACCGGGGCACCGCCTGGAAGGAGGTTCTGGCCGGCACCTTCGACCTCGACGGGGCCCTGCCGGTCAACCCCGACGGGGGGCTCAAGTCGTTCGGCCACCCGGTCGGGGCCAGCGGGCTGCGCATGCTGTTCGAGGCCTGGCTGCAGCTGCGGGGCGAGGCGCCGGCCGAGCGCCGCATCGCCACCACCGACGAGCGGTCGCTGGCCCTCACCCACAACCTGGGCGGGTACCCGGGCGAGATGGTGAGCTTCGTGTCGATCGTGGGGACGAAGCCGGCGGCCTGAGCGGCCGCCCGGCACCCAACCGGCCGGCCGCGCCTCCGGCCGGCCTGCCGCCCAACCGGCTCGGCCGGCCTCACCCGGCCCGGCCGGCCCGTTCGGCCTTCCGGGCCTCCTCGGCCTCCCGGGCGGCGAGGGCCCGGCGGTCGAGCTTCTGCATGGCCGTGAACGGCAGCGCCTCAACCAGGCGCAGCGCCTCGGGCCGCTTGTAGGCGGCCAGCCGCCCGTCCAGGAACGACCGCAGCGACTCGAGCGTCGGCGGCGCCGCCGGGTCGCGGGGCACGACCACCGCCACGCCGATCTCGCCCATCACCGGGTCGGGGCGGGGGACCACGGCGGCGTCGAGCACGTCCGGGTGGGCGACGAGCTGAGCCTCGACCTCGGCCGGGTACACGTTGTAGCCGCCCCGCACGAACATCTCCTTGCGCCGGCCGGCCAGGCGGACCAGGCCCCGCCCGTCGATACGGGCGAGGTCGCCGGTCCGGAGCCACCCGTCGACCAGCGTCGCCGCCGTGGCCTCGGGGTCGCGCCAGTAGCCGATGGTCTGGGTGGGCGTGCGCAGCCACAGCTCGCCGACCTCGCCGAGCCCGTCCGGACCCCCGCCGGCCGGGATCGGGGCGCCGTCGTCGTCCCGGACGCTCACCGCCACACCGGCCCGCGGCCGCCCGACCGTGTACAGGGCCTCCTCGTCGTCGGCGTCGAACGCCGTGCCGGTGCCGATCCCGCCCGACTCCGTGGACGAGTAGCGGATCGAGTAGGCGGCCCCGAACCGCCGCCGGGCCTCGTCCACCAGGGCCGGGGGCGAGGCGGCGGCGCCGGCGATGAGCGTGCGGACGTGGCTCCAGTCGTGCCGGTCCATCTCCGGCGAGCGGAGCATGAGGGCGAACTGGGGGGCGACGCCCCCGATCGACGGCATGCGCTCGGCCGCCACCAGCCGGAGGACGTCGTCGGCCCGCCACCGCTCGAGGACGTGGGTCCGGGTTGCCGACTGGAGGTACCAGGGCAGCTTGGTCATGAACCCGACGTGGGCGAACTGCGTGGAGGCCAGCATGGCCGGCCCCGGCCCGGTGGCCCAGCGGGCGCCGGTGTCGGCATCGGCGACGGCCCGCAGCTGGCCTTCGGCGAACACCGCGCCCTTGGGACGGCCCGTGGTGCCGGACGTGAAGACGATGGCCATCGGCCGGTCGGGGTCGGGCGCCAGCGGGTCGGGCCGGCTGGGGGCGCCGGCACCGTCGCGCTCGAGGGCGGCGACGTCGTCGGGGGTGGCGAGCACGAGGGCCGGGTCGGCGAGGTCGACGAGGGCGTCCTGCTCGGGGGCGGCCAGGCGGGGGTTGACGCCGGCCGTGATGGCCCCGACCTTGGCCGCGGCCGCGTAGGCCAGGACGTAGCGGCTGTCCGACGCCAGCCGCAGCACCACCCGGGCGCCCGGGCGCACGCCGGCCCGGACCAACCCGGCTGCGATCAGGTCGGACCGTCGGTCGAGCTCGGCGTAGGTGAGGCGCGTCCCGTCGGGGTCGACGAGAGCCACCAGGTCGCCGAACCGTCGCCCCGCCTCCCGAACCGTCTCAGCCAGCACGCCCGCCACGCTATCGGCGGATCTGACACTCCGTCAGGTCCGGCGCCGCGATCCGCTACTCGAGGTCGAGGTGGAGCATGCGAATGGCGTTGCCCCGCATGATCTTGTCCACGGCCTCCTGGGGCACGCCCCGCATCAACTCCTTGGCCACCTTCTCGGTGTGGGGCCAGGTCGAGTCGGTGTGGGGGTAGTCGGTCTCGAACGTGACGTTGTCGACGCCGACCTTGTCGAGGGCGTCGATGCCGTGCTGGTCACGGAAGAAGCAGCCGTAGATCTGGCGGTAGTAGTAGGTCGACGGCGGCTCGGGCACGAGGTCGGCGACGCCGCCCCAGGCCCGGTGCTCCTCCCACACCGTGTCGGCCCGCTCGAGGATGTAGGGGATCCAGCCGATCTGGCCCTCGCTGTAGGCGAGCCTGAGCCGGGGGAACTGGACGAGCTTGCCCGAGAACAGCCAGTCGCTCATCGACGCCATGGCGTTGTTGAAGCTGAGCGTGGCCGCCACCGCGTTGGGGGCGTCGGGCGACGTGGCCGGCATGCGCGACGACGACCCGATGTGCATGTTGATCGTCGTCTCGGTCTCCTCACAGGCGGCGAGGAACGGGTCCCACTCGCCCGAGTGGATCGACGGCAGCCCCAGGTGCGGCGGGATCTCGCTGAAGCACACGGCGTGCACGCCCCGTTCGGCGTTGCGGCGCACCTCGGCGGCCGCGAGCTCGGCGTCCCACAGCGGCACGATGATCAGCGGGATGAGCCGGCCGCCCGAGTCGCCGCACCACTCCTCGACCATCCAGTCGTTGTAGGCCTTCACGCAGGCGAGGCCCAGGTCGCGGTCCTTGGCCTCGGTGAAGGTCTGGCCGCAGAAGCGGGGGAACGTCGGGAAGCACAGCGACGCCTCGACGTGGTTGACGTCCATGTCCTCGAGGCGGGCCCGGGGGTCGTAGCACCCGGGCCGCATCTCCTCGTAGGTCATGGGCGTCATCGTCATCTCGTCGCGGGAGTAGCCGACCGCGGCGACATGGCGCTTGTGGATGTAGACGAGGTCCTCGAACACCCAGCAGTCGGCCTTCTGGGGCGCGTCGTCGTCGAACACCTGCTCGTAGTGGCCGCCGCCGACGTGGCGGATGCCGGCCACGCCGCGGCGCTCGACCCGCGGCCCCCGGTCGCGGTAGGCGGCGGGGAGCCAGCGCTCCCAGACGTGCGCCGGCTCCACCACGTGGTCGTCGACGCTCACGATCGGGGGGATCGTGACCTCGGTCTCCGGCGTGCTCTCGGTGGTGGCGCTCATGGGACGCTCCCGTCTCCCCAGACCAGATCTGACGCTCCGTCAGATTCTACCCCGGGGGCGCCCGCACGGCGAAGGGTCGTCTCGAATCGGGTCGAAAGACCCGAAAAAGGGCCCCGGCCGGTCAGTCGAAGAGCGTCCCGGGGTTGAGGATCCCGTGAGGGTCGAACGCCGCCTTGATCCGGCGCATGAGCGCCACCTTCGCCGGGTCCTCGAGCTCGAGGAAGTAGCCCTTCTTGGCCCGGCCCAGGCCGTGCTCGCCCGAGATGGCGCCACCCAGCGCCATGCCGGCCTCGAACACGGCGCGCAGCACCCGGGCACGCACCTCGGGGTCGGGCTGGAACACGGCCATGTGGACGTTGCCATCGCCGGCGTGCCCGCACCCGGCGATCCACGACGAGTGCTCGCCGGCGATCTCGGCCACCCGGGCCATGAACGCCGGCACCGACGCCCGGGGCACGACGACGTCGATGATGTCGTCGGCGCCGTTGGCCTTGGCCACCCAGAACGCCTTCTCGCGCGCCTCGATCAGCTGCGCCGCCGCCCCCTCGGGCAGCACGTAGACGTCGAGGGCGCCCAGCTCGGACAGCCGGGTCGCCACCGCCTGGGTGTCGGCCTCCAACCGGTCGGCGTGGGTGCTCTCCAGCGCCACCACCAGGTAGGCGAGCGCCGACTCGCGCACCTCGTCGGGGATGCCGAGGTCGAGGCCGACGTGGGCGGTGGCGGCCGCCATCGTCATCATGTCGATGTACTCGAGGATGAGCGGGCCGACGCCGCTGGCCACGATGCGGGGCACCGCCGAGGTGACCTCGTCCAGCGTCGAGAACGGGGCGAGGAGCGTGGCCTGGTGCGGGGCCCGGGGGTAGAGGCGGAGCGTGGCCTGCGTGACCAGCGCCAGCGTCCCCTCCGACCCGATGATCAGCTGGGTGAGGTCGTAGCCCGTCGAGACCTTGACGATCTTGCCGCCGCACCGGATCACATCGCCCGACGGCAGCACGGCCTCGACGCCCAGCACGTGGTGGCGGGTGACGCCGTACTTCACGGCCCGCATGCCGCCGGCGTTGGTGTTGACGTTGCCGCCCAGGCTGGCGCTGTACTCGCCCGGGAACACCGGGTACACGAGCCCCCGCGGCGCCAGCTCGGCGTCGAGCTGGTCGAGCTGGACGCCCGGCTCGACGACCGCCACGAAGTTCTCCTCGTCGATCTCGAGGATGCGGTTCATCCGCTCGAACGACACGACGATGCCGTCGGGCTCGGGGATGCAGGCGCCCGACATGCCGGTGCCGGCCCCGCGGGCCGTGACCGGGATGCGGCGCTCGTCGGCCAGCCGCAGCACCGCCGCCACCTCGTCGGTGGACGCCGGGCGGACGACCGCCAGCGGCGCCTGGGGCGCGGCGGTCAGAGCCTCGTCGCGGCCGTAGTCCTCGGCGATGGCGTCGCCGACCAGCACGTGGGCCTGGCCGACCACCCTGGCGAACAGCTCGGACACCTCGGCTGCGTCGAGCCCCATCTCCGGCCTCCCTCCGTTGACAGCGCGCCGGCAACCTTACGGTGCCGCCCGCCGGCGCCGTCGCGCGTCACGCCCCGCGGGGAGCGCAACAATGGCGGCATGACCCGTCTCACCCATGAAGAGGCCGAGGCCCGGCTGGCCGACGTGCCCGGCTGGGGCATCGCCAACGGCGCGCTCCACCGCGAGATCGAGTTCCGCAACTTCGTCGAGGCGTTCGGCTTCATGAGCATGGTGGCGCTCGAGGCCGAGAAGCTGGGTCACCACCCCGACTGGTCGAACTCCTGGAACCGGGTGGTCATCGACATCTCCAGCCACCAGGAGGGCGGCATCACCGACCGGTGCTTCGAGCTGGCCGGCCGGGTCAACCGGGCGCTGGGGGAGTAGCCCGGCGCCCCTGCGCGCCGGGCGAGCCGCGAGCCGAGCGGCGACCAGCCCTACCGGGATCGGCGGGTCAGCCCGACGAGCGCCCGGTGGCGTCGTCGAGGCCCTGCAACAGGGTGTTCCAGCACAGGGTGGCGCACTTGATGCGCACCGGGAACTTCACGACACCGCGCAGCGCCTCGAGGTCGCCAAGCTTGACGTCGGCGGGGATCTCGTCCTCGGGCGGGGCCGACCCGTCGCCGTTGCCGTCGAGCGACTGCTCGTGGATCGACATCATCGCCTTGAACGCCCGCGACAGGCCCCGCACCTCGTCGATCGTCTTGCCCTTGACCGCCGCCGACATCATCGAGGCCGACGACTGGCTGATCGAGCACCCCTGACCGCCGATGCGCACGTCGGCCACCGTGTCGCCGTCGACATCGATGAAGAGCACGATCTCGTCGCCGCACAGCGGGTTGAACCCCTCGACCCGGGTGGCCGGGGGAACGGCCAGCTCCCCCCGGTTCCGGGGATTGCGGTAGTGGTCGAGGATGATCTCGCGGTACAGGTCTTCGAGGCCGGGCATGGGTCGCGCTTCCTTGGGGGCTCAGACGGCGAAGAACCGGCGCGTCGCCTCGAGCGCGTCGGCCAGGGCGTCGATGTCGTCGGTGTCGTTGTACAGGTATAGCGAAGCGCGGGCGGTCGCTCCGACACCGAGGCGGCGCATGAGCGGCTTGGCGCAATGGTGGGCCGCCCGGACGCACACGCCGTGCTCGTCGAGAACCTGCGACACGTCGTGGGCGTGCACCCCCTCCAAGGCCAGCGACAGCACGCCGCCCCGGGCGTCGAGGTCGGTGGGCCCGTGGATGGACAGCTGGTCGCCGAACCGGTCCTTCAGCGTGCGCAGCGCGTAGTCGGTGAGGGCGATCTCGTGCTCGCGCACGACGTCCATGCCGATGCCCTCGAGGTACTCGACGGCGGCGGCCAGCCCGACCGCCTCGGCGATCGGCGGGGTGCCGGCCTCGAACTTGTGGGGGACGACGTTGGGCGTCCACCCGTCGAGCCGCACGTCGAGGATCATCTCGCCGCCGCCCAGGAACGCCGGCATGGCGTCGAGCAGCTCGCGCCGGCCCCACAGGACGCCGATGCCGGTGGGCCCGAGCATCTTGTGCCCGGTGAAGGCCACGAAGTCGGCGCCCAGCTGGGCGACGTCGGTGGGCAGGTGGGGCACGTACTGGGCGGCGTCGACCACCACGACCGCCCCGACGGCGTGGGCGGCGTCGATCAGCTGGCGGGCCGGCGTGATCGTGCCGAGCACGTTGGACAGCGCCGTGAACGACACGAGCTTGGCGCCGTCGATGAGCCGGTCGAGGTCGCTCAGATCGAGCGTGAAGTCGTCGGCCATCGGGATGTAGCGGAGCTCGATGCCCCGCTCCTCGGCCAGCATCAGCCAGGGGACGATGTTGGCGTGGTGCTCGATCTCGGTGAGCAGCACGGGGTCGCCCGGCTTCAGGTTGGCCCGGGCCCAGGTGTGGGCCACGAGGTTGATGGCCTCGGTGACGTTCTTGGCGAACACCACCTCGTCGGGCGACGGCGAGCCGATGAACCGGGCCACGGTCCGCCGCGCCGCCTCGTACATCTCGGTGGCCTCGGCCGCCAGCTGGTAGACGCTGCGGTGGACGTTGGCGTGGTGGCGCTCGTAGTAGTCGCTGATGGCGTCGATCACCGCCGACGGCCGCTGCGAGGACGAGGCCGAGTCGAGGTAGACGAGCCGCCGCCCGCCCACCTCGCGCTCGAAGATGGGGAAGTCCTTGCGGACGCGGGCGACGTCGAGATGCTTGCCGCCCGCCGGGGTGGGTTCGGTCACCGCCACGACTCGTATCCTTCCCGCTCGAGGCGCTGGGCCAGCTCGGGTCCACCGGACTCGACGATGCGCCCGTCGACCAGGATGTGGACCCGGTCGGGCGTGAGGTGGTCGAGCAGCCGCTGGTAGTGGGTGATGATGAGGACGCCCAGGTCGGGGCGGTCGCGGCGCACCTCTTCCACGCCTCGCGCCACCACCTTGAGCGCGTCGATGTCGAGACCGGAGTCGGTCTCGTCGAGGATGGCCAGCTCGGGCTCGAGGATGGCCATCTGCAGGATCTCGTTCCGCTTCTTCTCGCCGCCCGAGAACCCGTCGTTCAGGTAGCGGTCGGCGAACGCCGGGTCCATGTCCAGCCGCTCCATCCACTCCATGATCGCGAGGCGCAGCTCGAGCACGGACAGGTCGATCCCCTTGCGGGCCGACAGGGCCTGGCGCAGGAAGTTGATGACCGACACCCCGGGGATCGTCTGGGGGTACTGGTGGGCCAGGAAGATCCCGGCCTTGGCCCGCACGTCAGTGTCCCAGTCGGTGATGTCGTCGCCCCGGAACGCGATGCGCCCGCCCGTCACCTCGTACTCCTCGTTGCCAAGGAGCGTGGTGGCGAGCGTCGACTTGCCGGACCCGTTGGGGCCCATCAGCGCGTGGACCTCGCCGGCACCGATCGTGAGGTCGACGCCACGCAGGATCTCCGCATCGGTGCCGGCGGCCCGGACACGGAGCCCCTCGATCGCGAAGAGCGGGACTGGCATGGGGGCAGTGTATTGGCACTATGGCCATAGGAGAAATTCCGGCCGGGCTTTCGATCGTCCGCGGGTAGGGTCGGCGATCATGAGCGAGCGCGGCGTGGGCGCCGGCGGAGTGGCCATGTCGGCGATCGGAAGCGTGAGCCTGATCGACGGGGCGTCGTTCTGCGTGTCCCGCCCGACGGGTGACCTGCTCGACGGTCCCGACGGCGTGTACATCGGTGGGCGCCGGGCGGTCTCCCGCTGGGCGCTGCGCATCGACGGGCGGCCGCTGATCGCCGTCGATCATCGCGTCGACGACCCGGCGGCGGCCACGTTCGTGGGCCGGGCCGACCGCTCCGGGGCGGTCGAGGCCGGCGGCGCGGCCGACGCCCAGCCCGGGTGCGTGGTCGTGCGGCGGCGCCTGTTGAGCTCCGGCCTCTACGACGACGTCGAACTCCGCAATGTCGGCGACGAGGCCAGCTACGTCGAGGTCGAGCTCGAGGTCGGCGCCGACCTGGCCGACGCGCTGGCCGTCTACCACGGCCGGGCCCGGGCCGAGCGGATCGAGCCCAAGCCGCTCGAGGGCGCCCTCCTGCTGGCCCGGGGCAAGGGCGACCACCGGTTCGGCTGCCTGGTGAGCGCCTCGGAGGACGTGGTCGTGGCCGACGACGTCCTGCGCTGGGAGGGCATCATCCCGCCCCGCGCCTCGCGGGTGGTCCGCTTCGTGGCCACCCCGCTCACCGGCGGCGGGGAGCCCGACGACCCGACGCCGATGCGCCCCCGGTCCGGGGCCGCCGCCCGCCCCAGCGAGAGCGGCGAGCGGTTCGCCCGTTGGCACCGCGGCGTCCCCGCCATCGAGACCGACCACGAGCCCCTGGCCCTGGCGCTCGGCCGGGGCGCCCGCGACCTGGGAGCGCTGCGGCTGCTCGACCCCGAGTTCCCCGAGCGGGCCGTGGTGGCCGCCGGCGCGCCGTGGTTCCTGGCGCTGCACGGCCGCGACGCCCTGCTGGCCGGGTGGATGAGCATGGTGGTCGACCCCGACCTGGCGCTGGGCACGCTCGAGACCCTGGCCCGGTTCCAGGGCGAGGACGTCGATGAGCGCACCGAGGAGCAGCCGGGTCGCATCCTCCACCGCCTACGGGTGGGGCCCGACGGGTTCGGGGGCTCGGTGTCCTACGGCTCGGTCGACGCCACGCCGCTGTTCGTCATGCTGCTCGGCGAGCTGCGCCGCTGGGGCCTGGCGCCCGAGGTGGTCGATCGGCTCCTGCCCCACGCCGACCGGGCCCTCGAGTGGATCACCACGTTCGGCGACCGCGACGGCGACGGGTACGTCGAGTACGAGCGGGCCACCGACCGGGGCGAGCGCCACCAGGGCTGGAAAGACACGCCCGACCCGATCCGCTTCCCCGACGGCACCGTGGCCCGAGGCCCCATCGCCCTGGCCGAGGTGCAGGCCTACACGTACGCCGCCTACCGGGCCCGGGCCCACTTCGCGGCCGAGGCCGGCGACATGGCCGGCGCCGAGACGTGGGGCGAGCGGGCCCGGGCGCTGCAGGAGGCGTTCAACCGCGACTTCTGGGTCGACGACCAGGGCTGGGTGGCCGTGGCGCTCGACGGCGACAAGCGGCCGGTGCCGGCGCTCACCTCCAACATCGGCCACTGCCTGTGGACCGGCATCCTCGACGAGGCCAAGGCCGCCGCCGTGGCCAAGCACCTGGTGGCGAGCGACCTGTTCTCGGGCTGGGGCGTGCGGACGCTGGCCTGGTCGATGGGCGGCTACGACCCGGTGTCGCTGCACCGGGGCGCGGTGTGGCCCCACGACAACGCCCTGTGCGTGGCCGGCCTCGTCCGCTACGGGCGGGTCGAGGAGGCCCACCACATCATGCTGGCCCAGCTCGAGGCGGCCGCCGAGGGCCCGGAGCCCGGGCGGCTGGCCGTGCTGTGCGGGTTCGACCGCGACGACGTCCGGGGCCCGGTCCAGTACCCCGACGCCTGCACGAGCCGGGCCTGGTCGGCGGCCGCCCCGCTCGCCTGGCTGCGGGCGCTGCTGCGGCTCGACCCCTGGGTGCCCCAGGGCCGGCTGTCGCTGGCGCCGGCGCTTCCGGCCCCGATCCGGCGGCTGCACGTGGCCCGCATCCCGCTGCTGGGCAGCCGCATGACGGTGACCGTCGAGGGCGACCACGTCGAGGTGGACGGGCTGCCGCCCGGCGTCGAGCTGGTCTCCGAGCCCCGGTCGCCCCGCTCCGCCGCCCTCTGACCCGGCCTCGGGCCGGGCTCGCGCCCGGACCCGGGTTTCCCACTATGTGGGAGAGCTTGTGACGCGGCGATATTGCCGAGTAAACCGGTTTGAAATATCGCTCAAGTGGGAGGGAGCTGGTCGATGGGTCGCTTGCTGGCGTTCGCCCTCGCCGGGCTCGTCGCCCAGCTGGTCGACGGGTCGCTCGGCATGGGGTTCGGCGTCACGTCCAGCACGATCCTCCTGTCGGGCGGCGTCAGCCCGGCCTCGGCGTCGGCCGGCGTGCACCTGGCCAAGCTGGGCACGACGTTCACGTCCGGCGTGTCCCACTGGCGGTTCGGCAACGTGTCCTGGCCGCTCGTCGTGCGCATCGGCCTGCCCGGCGCCATCGGTGCCTTCGCCGGCGCCACCGTCCTCAGCTCGCTCAGCGGCGACTGGCTGGAGGCGGGCGTGGCGGTCGTGCTGTTCGGGCTCGGCGTGCTCGTCATCCTCCGGTCGGTGCGCGGCGACCTGCGGGGCGGCACCAACCACCCGTCGGTGCTGCGGCGCCGTCTGCTCGGACCGCTCGGCGCCACCGCCGGGTTCGTCGACGCCGTGGGCGGCGGCGGGTGGGGGCCGGTGGCCACGCCGACCCTGCTCACGGTCGGCAAGGTCGAGCCCCGCCTGGCCATCGGGTCGGTGTCGGCCGCCGAGCTGATCGTCTCGCTGGCGGCCAGCGCCGGGTTCCTCGTCGGCCTCGGCAACGAGGGCGTCGAGCTGCCGCTGGTGCTGGCCCTGCTGATCGGCGGCGTGGTGGCCGCCCCGGTCGCCGCCTACCTCGTGCGCCACACCGACGCCTCGGTCCTGGGCGTCGTGGTCGGCGCGCTGCTGCTGGCCATCAACGCCCGCACGCTGATGCTGCAGCTGAACACGCCCGGGCCGATCCGGCTGGCCGTGCTGCTGGCCCTGGCGGCGGGCGGGCTGGTGCTCAGCCGCCGGGTCGCCCGCCAGCCCCGTTCCTCGAAGACGGAGGAACCCGCGGTGCTCGAGGCGAAGGCGGCGCCGGAGGGCGAGCCGATCCCCGTCGCCGATCGCTGATCAGGCGGGCTCGCCGGGCGCGGGCTGGCCGGGTTCGGGCTCGACGCCCGCGTCGCCGCCCGCGGCGGGTCCCGCCTCGGCGTCGCGCAGGTCCTCCTTCCAGGTGCGGAAGCGGGTGTGGCGGCGGCCGCTCGGCCCGGTCCCCTCGCCGCCGCCGTCGGGGTAGAGGCGGAACGTGTAGGCCGTGGCCAGGTCCTCGGGCCGGGCGGCCCAGTAGCGGGCGTCGCCGCCCGAGGCCGGGCCGGCCCGCCACAGCAGCCACGGGCCGATGCGCCGCTTGTAGCCGGCGACCGGGCGACCGGGCAGGTCGTCGCCCAGCCGGCGCAGATCGTCGGGCGCCTCGACCCAGGCCGTGGCCGGGATGTTGCGGTCGCGCACCGGCGTCGCCGGCAGGTCGTCCGTGTGGATCGGCGTGTCGTCGTCGGGTCGCTGGTCGTAGCGCAGGGCCTTGGCCGGCTCACCAGCCACGGTCGATCCACTCCTGCAGGTGGGGGCGCTCGGTGCCGATGGTGGTGTCGGCGCCGTGGCCCGGCAGAACCCGCGTCTCCGGCGGGAGGGTGAACAGCTTGCGGTCGATCGACTCGATGATCGTGGGGAAGTCGCCGCCCGGGAACTTGGTGGCGCCCGGCCCGCCGGGGAACAGCGTGTCGCCGCTGAACAGGATCGGCGACCCCTCCACCAGGAACGACATCGAGCCCGGCGTGTGCCCGGGCGTGTGGATCGTGCGCAGGCGCAGCCGGCCCACCGTGATCACCGTGTCGTCCTCGAGGATCTCGTCATAGGACGGGAGCATGTCGGCGTCCTCGGCCGTCACGTGGACGTCGTAGCCGGCGTTGCGTAGCTCGGGCACGGCCTGGATGTGGTCCCAGTGGCCGTGGGTCTCGAGCACCTGGCGGACGTTGAGCCTCCGGCACAGGTCGAGGAGCCGCTCGTGCTCGTTGGCCGCGTCCAGCAGCACGGCCTCGCCGGTCTGGGTGCAGCGCAGGACGAACACGTTGTTGTCCATCGGACCGACCACGACCTTGTGGATCTCGCACTGGTCGTCCGAGTAATGGAGCGTGGACATGGCCCCAGTGTGGCGGGTCACGGTCGATCAGGGCTCGATCGGCGCGACGACCTCGAAGCCGAGGGCGGCCGCCGCCGGGATCTGGTGGCGGTCGAACGTGGCGTAGGCGGCCGGCCGGGGCAGGCGGTCGGCGGCGGCCAGGTGGACGGCGTCGACGGTCCGCAGCCCGTAGGCGGCGCCCAGCTCGACCGCCAGGGCCAGGCACCGCTCGTCCACGGGGATGACGACGAAGGCATCCCAGTCGTCGCGCAGGCGCGACCACATCCGCTCCGCCTGCCGGGGCGTCGCCGCCAGGCGGTGGAGGGCGAGCAGGGTCTCGCTGCGGCACAGCGCCGAGGCGCACCAGTCGGCGTGCTCGTCCATGGCCGCCGTCACCAGCGCCCGGCCCGGCCCGTGGACGTAGCGCCGGATCAGCGCCGAGGTGTCGAGGAACAGCGTCACGTCACACCCCGCGCAGCTGGTCGAGCACCGAGTCGGGGCGGGCGTCGACGGGCACGTCCTCGGGCTCGGCGGCCGGCGGGCGGTCGCGCCGCCCGGGCGGCAGGGCAAGGCCGGCCGCCACCAGGTCGTCGAGCGTCGGCGGCCCGGCGGCCGTGAGCGGCCCCAGCTGGGCGGCCGGCACCCCGTCGACGGTGACGACGATGCGCTCGCCGGCCGCCGCCCGCCGGACCACGGCGGCGACGTTGTTGCGCAGCTCGCGGATGCCGACCCGGTCGGCGGCGGTGCCCGTGCCGGTGCTGATGGTGCTGCCGGTGGTGGTGCCGGTGGTGGGGTCCACGGCCGGACCGTAGCACGCGTGTACACGCGCACGGTGGCGGAGCGGCGGGCGGCGGCGTACGGTTCCGGCCATGAACTTCGCCTTCTCCGAGGAGCAGGAGGAGCTGCGGCGCATCACCCGCCAGTTCCTCGAGTCGAAGTCGCCGGAGACCGAGGTCCGGCGGCTCATGGACACGACCGAGGGCTACGACCCCAAGGTCTGGTCCCAGATGGCCAACGAGCTGGGCCTCCAGTCGCTGATCATCCCCGAGGAGTACGGCGGCCAGGGCTTCACCTACATCGAGCTCACGGTCGTGCTCGAGGAGATGGGCCGGGCGCTGCTGTGCGCCCCCTACTTCTCCAGCGTGGTGCTGGCGGCCAACACGCTGCTCCACTCGGGCGACGAGGGGGCGAAGAAGGAGCTGCTGCCCGGCATCGCCTCGGGCGAGACGATCGCCACGCTGGCGTTCACCGAGCCCAACGGGAAGTGGGACGAGTCGGGCATCGAGGCCACCGCCCGCCAGGACGGCGACGTCTGGCGGATCGACGGCACCAAGATGTTCGTGCTCGACGGGCACGTGGCCGACCGGCTGATCGTGGCGGCCCGCACCGACGGCGGCGTGTCGCTGTTCTCGGTTGCCGGCGACGCCGAGGGGCTGACCCGCACGCCGCTTTCGACCATGGACCAGACCCGCAAGCAGGCCAAGCTCGAGCTGTCGGGCGTGCCGGGCACGCTGATCGGCACCGACGGCGGCGGGTGGGACGTCCTGTCGCGGGTCCTCGACCTCGCCGTCGTGGCGCTGGCCGCCGAGCAGGTCGGCGGCGCCCAGAAGGTGCTGGAGATGGCCGTCGAGTACGCCAAGGACCGCGTGCAGTTCGGCCGGCCCATCGGCTCGTTCCAGGCCATCAAGCACAAGTGCGCCGACATGCTGCTCGAGGTCGAGTCGGCCAAGTCGGCCGCCTACTACGCCGCCTGGTGCGCGGCCGAGCTCAACGACGAGCTGCCCGAGACCGCCTGCCTGGCCAAGGCCTACTGCTCCGAGGCCTACTTCCACGCCGCCGCCGAGAACATCCAGATCCACGGCGGCATCGGCTTCACCTGGGAGCACCCGGCCCACCTGTACTTCAAGCGGGCCAAGTCGTCCGAGCTGCTGTTCGGCGACCCCACCTACCACCGCGAGCTGCTGGCCCAGCGCCTCGGGATCTGATCCCTCGGATCTGACACGGGGGCGGGATCGTCGGCCCGGGCGTCCGGCCCGGGGCCGGCGCTCCCGCCCTTCCGGGCCCCGGTGGCCGGCGGGGTAGCGTGACCGGCCGTGGTGTGGATCTTCGCGGTGCTGGCGGCGCTCCTGGTCTTCGCCATCGCCGCGGTGACGGTCGGGCGCGAGGCGTTCCGCCTCGGCCACCAGCCGCCGCCGACGGTGTTCGACCTCGACGAGGCCGTGGAGGCCGTGGCCGACGGCCTGCCGGCCGACGCCCAGGCCCGGCTGACCTACGACGAGGTCCGCCACCTGATCAGGGCCGAGCTCGAGCATTTGCGGTCCAAGGGGCTGTTCGCCCTGCCGGGCGAAGAGGTGACCGTCGACGGCGAGCACGACATCGTCGTGGCCGACGACGAGGCCGTGGCCGTCGTGCTCGGGGCGGCCGAGGAGGCGGGGCTCGACGTCGACGACGCCGACGTCTACCTGGTGATCACCGGCCTCCACAGGCACCTGGCCGACATCGGCGCCATCGGCCCCCGGGCCTGACCGGCCTCGCCTCCCCCGGAGATCGGGTGGTTGTACCGCGCCGCCGGCAAACCGGTCTCGCGCATGGCCGAGCTGCACGTTCCCCTCGGCGGCGACCGCTTCGCCCGTCGATCGGCGTTCCTCCGCGTCATCGAAGCCGAGGGCCTGTCCAAGGACCGGGCCGAGTCGCAGAGGTGGCGGCAGTCCTTGACGAGTCGTGGCAGAAATGCGAGTCCCGGCAAGCGCAGGTGACCGTCCGCCGCCACAGCGACGCCGCCATCGACCAGGTGCAGGAGGACGGCTTCGTGGTCACGCGCCGCGAAGCCGAGGCGAACGCGGGACAGCGGTGATGAAGGGGTCGGGTGGCGGGTCAGGTGTTGCCGAGCCAGCTCTCGTAGAGGCGGGCGTAGGTGCCGCCGGCGGCCACGAGGTCGGCGTGGCGGCCCTGCTCGACGAGCCGGCCCTGGTCGAACACGAGCACGAGGTCGGCCGCCTCGGCCGTCGACAGGCGGTGGGCGATCGACACCATGGTCCGGCCCTCGGCCAGGTGGGCCAGCGCCCGCACCAGCGCCTGCTCGGTCTCGAAGTCGACCGCGCTGGTCGCCTCGTCCAGCACCAGCAGCCCGGGGTCCCCGAGCTGGGCCCGGGCCAGGGCGACGAGCTGGCGCTCGCCCGCCGACAGGTTGGCGCCCCGCTCGCCGACCGGGGTGGCCAGGCCGAGCGGCAGCTCGTCCAGCCACCACGACAGCCCGAGCTGGTGGAACGCCTCGCGGACCTCCTCGTCGCTGGCCCGGCGGGCGCCGAGCCGCACGTTGTCGGCCAGCGTGGCGTCGAACAGGAACCCGTCCTGCGGCACGAGCCGCACCGCCCGCCGCCGCTCGGCCGGCGCCACGTCGCGCAGGTCGACGCCGCCGACCAGCACCCGCCCGGTCTGCGGGTCGGCCAGCCGGCACAGCAGCTTGGCGAACGTGGTCTTGCCCGAGCCGGTCTCGCCGACGATGGCCACCGACGTGCCGGGCGGCACGGTGACGTTGATGTCCCGGAGGACGGGCACGCCGTCGCGGTAGGCGAACGACAGGAAGATCACCTCCACCCCGAGCGGTCCGGGCGGCAGGCTGTGCCCCGGGTCGGGGTCGGGGACGTCGACCGGGGTGGCCAGCACGGCCAGGACCTTCCGCCAGCCGGACAGGGCGATCTGGGTCTGGTCGACGATCTCGGTCAGCTCGCCGATCGGGTTGAGCAGCAGGCCGACGAGGAACAGGAACGCCACCAGCTCGCCGACCTCGAGGCCCCAGCCCGGCCCCCAGGCCACCCCGGCCACGGTGACCGCGGCCAGCGCCACCGCCCCGAACACGTCCCCGAGCGGGAACATGACCGCGAAGTAGCGGGCCGCGCTCATGTAGGCCCGGTACTGCCGGTCGATGGCCGCCCGCAGGCGGCTCCGGCTCCGCGACTCGAGGCCGTAGGCCTGGATCAACGCCGCCCCCGACACGGTCTCGGCCACCTCGGACAGGGCGTCGCCCACCGCGCTGCGGACCCGGTCCTGGGCGGCCAGCTGCCGGCGCTGGAGGACGGGGAACAGCACGAACAGCGGCAGGTAGGCGGCCACGACCAGCCCGGCCAGCCGCCAGTCGTAGGCGGCCATGACGCCGACGGTGGCGACGATGAGCAGGCCGTCGACGATCCAGGCCACCGCGCCCCACTCCATGAACTGGGCCAGCGTCTCGATGTCGCTGGTCACCCGGGCGACCAGCGCGCCCCGACGCTGGTCGTTGTGCTCGGCCATGGACAGGCGGTGGATGTGGTCGAACGTCCGGACGCGCAGGCCGAGCAGGCTGTCCTCCGACGCCCGGACCAGCCGCAGGTAGGTGGCTCGGGTCGCCACGTACAGGGCCGTGATCAGCACGGCGGCTGCCGCGCAGGCCGGGTAGACGAAGTCCGGCCGGAACCCGCTCGGGCCCCGCACCCCCCGGTCGAGGATCTGCTGGATCAGCACCGGCACCGCCAGCTTGCCGGCGGCGGCGACCACCGCCATGGCCAGGGTGGCCCGGATGCCCCGGCGCAGCTCGGGGGTGACGCGGAGGCCCTGGCGCAAAACCTCCACGGCGCCCGCCCGGAGGATGGGGGCCTCGAAGGGCTCGAACGGCTCGGCGCGCTCGCCCGAGGCATCGCGGTCCCCGGCGCCGTCCCTGGAGGAACGGTTCCCGGCGGGCTCGGCCCGGGAGGGGGCGGCCACCCCGTCGCCGGAGCGGTCGCCGTGCTCACCGGCGGCGCCCCCGTCGGGCGCCGCCACCGAGCCGTTCCCGGCCGGTCCCGCGCCGGCGGTGCCGTCCCTGGTGGTCCCGGCGGCCCCGACGGCGCCTGCGGTCGTGCCCCCGCCGGCCCACAGCCCGCGCCCCTCGGCGTTCGAGTCGTGCCCCTCCCGTACGTCCCGCATGTCCGGTACGTCCCGCACGTCCACGCCGTCCGACCCTCCCTCAGCGCTGACCGTAGCGCTCCCCTCGGTCGGCGACCCGGGGTGGCCGGGCGGACACACCGCGGGACGGGCCACGGGACGGGTCACAGACGGTCGCGGGCGTAGGCCCGGGCCAGCGCCGCGTAGGCCGGCACCGACTCGACGAGCTCGTCGTGGGTGCCGGACGCGGCGATGCGTCCGCCGTCGAGGAACACCACCCGGTCGGCCAGCCCGATCGTCGGCAGGCGGTGGGCGACGATGAGCGTCGTCGCCCGCAGCGACTCCCGCAACCCGTCCAGGATCTGCCGCTCGATGAGCGGGTCGACCGCGGAGGTGGCGTCGTCCAGGAGCAGCAGACCCGGGCGGCGCAGCAGCGCCCGGGCCAGCGCCAGCCGCTGCCGCTGGCCGCCGGACAGCGTGACGCCCCGCTCGCCGAGCTGCTGGTCGAGGCCGTCCGGCAGTCGGGCCACGAACCGGGCGGCCCGCGCCTGGTCGAGCGCCCGGGCCAGCTCGGCGTCGTCGACCGGCTCGCCGAGCGTCAAGTTCTCCCGGACGGTGGCCCCGAACAGGAATGCCTCCTGGAAGGCGAGGGCGATCGAGCGGCGCACGCTGCCGGGATCGGCGTCGTCCAGGTCGACGCCGCCGATTCGGATCGAACCGGCGTCCGGGCGGTGCAGGTGGGCCAGTAGATGGCAGAGCGTCGACTTGCCCGAGCCGGTCGCCCCGACCAGCGCCACCACCTCGCCGGGGCGCAGGCTGAGGTCGAGCCCGGCCAGCACGGGCGTCCCGGCCTCGCCCCGCCGGGCCGGGTAGGCGAAGTGGAGGCCCGAGACGTCGACCGCCAGCGGGCCCAACGGCAGCGGCACCCCGTCGCCGGCCGCCGGCGCCGGGCGGGGCGGCTCCTCCAGGACGGCGGTGATGCGGTCGGAGGCCACGACGGCCCGCGGCAGCTCTTCCAGCAGGAAGCCGAGCACCCGCATGGGGAACGTGAGCACGCCGAACAACGCCATGGCCTGCACGAGCTGGCCGGTCGTGATCGCCCCCTCCGACACCCGCCAGGCGCCGAGGGCGAGCAGGGCGACCGTCCCCAGGTTGGGGAGGGTGTCGAGCCCGGGCTCGAACGTCGCCCGCAGCCGCCCCACCCGCAGGCGCACAGACCGGAGCTGCTCGGCGGCCGCCGCCAGCCGCCCGACCTCCCGGGTCTCCAGCCCCAGCGTCTTCACGACCAGGGCGCCCTCGAACGACTCGTGGGCGACCGTCGACACCTCGCCGATCCGGGCCTGGGCCAGCGCGGCCGGCACCTCGACGTGGCTGGTGTAGACCCGGTTGAGCAGGGCCAGCGCCGGGAACAGCGCGCAGCCGACCAGCATCAGCAGCGGGTCGACCAGGGCCAGGCTCACGATCGACGTGCCCACGAGCACGAACACGCCGAGCGAGAACGGGAGGGGCTGGATGGCGGTGACGGTCCGCTCGACGTCGGCGTCGACGTGGGCCAGCAGTTCGCCGGTCGGGTGGCGGCCGAAGTAGCCGAGCGGGACCGACAGGTAGGTGTCGGTGATCCGCTGGAACAGCGTGCGCTGCATCCGGCGGGCCGTCATGTTGCCGAAGTAGCGGCGGAGCACGACGCCCAGCGACCGCAGCACGGCCGCCGCCAGGACCGCCGCCGCGCCGGCCGCCAGCGCCGCCCCCGAGACGCCCCGGGACAGGCCGGGGACGATGACCCGGTCGGTGACCTGGCCGAGCGCCACCGATCCGCCGACCGCCATGATCCCGAACAACGCGGCGCCCGACACCGAGACGGCGAACGGTCGCGGGTGGGTGCGGACGCTCCGCCAGAGCAGGCGGGCGCCCCGTCGCAGGACGGACTCGGCGTGGGGCGAGCGGGCAGGCGTGATAGCGCTCATGTCCGGCCCAGCGAGTCTGCCCCGTGCGCACCCCGCTACGCAGAGTCCGAAGGGTTCTGTGCGATTTCAGGGCCCGCGGACCCCACGGTGTAGCTTCCGCTCATGGAGCGCCCCACACGGTTCGAGCACAATCGCTGGTTGGGTGACAAGCGCACGCAGGTCGTCCACGACGTCGACGCGTGCACGGACGAGTCGATCATCGAGGAGCTCATGGCGTCCGAGGCGTTCATCTGCTTCGGGCCCGACACGCTGGCCGAGGCCCGCAACCGCGGCTACAAGCAGTGCCGGTGCTGTCGGGCCGAGTCGTCCGACGCCGCCTGACGTCGAGGTCGACGGTGCCCGTCGCTCCCGCCGCAGCCGGCTCGCCTGACGCTGGTGGCTCGCCTGACGCCCCCGGCGGCCCTGGCGCCCCCGGCTCGCCTGCGGCCATCGACGTGCACGTCCATCCCTCAACGCGGGAGTTCCTGGTCGAGGCGATGGGTCCGTTCCAGGACGCGGTCGAGCGCCACTTCCGCACCACGATCCCCGTGCGGTCGGTCGACGAGATGGCCGACGAGCTGCGGTTCGAGCGGGTGCTGGCCGTGTTGCTCGCCTGGGACGCCGAGTCGGGCACCGGCCTGCCCCCGGTCACCAACGACTTCGTGGCCGGCTGCGTCGAGGCCCACCCCGACGTGTTCGTCGGGTTCGCCTCGGTCGACCCCAACAAGGGGCGGGCCGCGCTCCACGAGCTGCGCCGGGCCGTCGTCGACTTGGGGCTGAGGGGCCTGAAGCTGCACCCCAGCGCCCAAGACTTCAGGCCCGACGACCGCCGCCACTACGACCTCTACGCCACCTGCGCCGAGCTGGAGATCCCCGTGCTGTTCCACACCGGGACCACCGGCGTCGGCGCCGGCCTGCCCGGCGGGGGCGGGATCAAGCTGGGGCTGTCGCGGCCGATCCTGCTCGACAGCGTGGCCGCCGACTTCCCCGAGCTGCAGATCGTGGCGGCCCACCCGTCCTGGCCCTGGCAGGACGAGATGCTGGCCGTCGCCCAGCACAAGACGAACGTGTGGATCGACCTGTCCGGCTGGTCGCCGCGCCGGTGGTCGCCGGCGCTGCGGGACGCCGTGCTCGGCCCGCTGCAGGACCGGGCGCTGTTCGGGACCGACTACCCGTTCATCACCCACGCCAAGTGGCGGTCGGCGTTCCTGGCCCACGAGCCCGCCGACGAGGTCGTCGAGAAGGTCATGCGGGGCAACGCGGCCCGGCTGCTGGGCCTCGACCTCGCCTAGGCAGGGGAGGGGATCGAACCGGCGTGGACGATCGCATCGTCTCCGGGGACATCAAGCTCGCCGCCCACCTGGCCCGGCCGCTCCGCCCGTCGAGCGGGCGCCTGCCGGCGGTCGTCATCTCGCACGGCTACCCGTCGTCGACGTCGGCCCGGCGGGCCGCGGAGACGACGCCCGAGCTCGCCGACCGTATCGCCAACGACATGGGGTGGGTGGCGCTGGCCTTCGCCTTCCGCGGGTGCGGCGAGTCGGAGGGCCAGTTCTCGCTGGCCGGCTGGCTCGACGACCTGCAGGCTGCCATCGACCACGTGATCCGGGTCGCATCCCCGATGGGGGTGTGGCTGGTCGGCTTCGGCACCGGCGGCGCGCTGGCCACCTGCGCCGGTGCCCGCGACCCGCGGGTGCAGGGCGTGGCGGTCGTGGGGTCGCCCGGCGATTTCGACGACTGGGCCAGCCACCCCCGCCGGCTGCTCGAGCACTGCCGCGAGGTCGGCGTGATCACCGACCCCACCTTCCCGCCGTCGCTCGACGCCTGGGCCCGCGAGCTGCGGTCGGTGCAGGCCGTGACGTGTGCCCAGGAGCTGGCGCCCCGGGCCATGCTCGTCGTGCACGGCAGCGACGACGACGTGGTGCCGCCGTTCGACGCCCGCATCCTCGCCGATGCCCACGGCTCGGCCGAGCTGCGCTTCATCCACGGCGCCGGCCACGCCCTCCGCCACGACCCCCGGGCCGTGGCGGTCCTCTTGGGCTGGCTGGACCGCCAGCGGCACGCCCTGGCGCGCTGAGCCGGCTGCGCCCCCGGGCTCGGCCCCCGGGCTGGGCCCCCGGCTGGACGCCAGCGGGGGCGGCCGGCTAACGCTCGGCTTTCGCGGGCGGTTGTAACGTCTTCAGATCCGATGGACCCGGGCGGCGGGTCACGGGGAACAACGGCGGAAAGGGCGGACAATGAGGCGGAAACCTGCCGCGGACGCGGCCGTGCCGATCGTCGCGTCGCTGTCGTCGATCCCTGCGGGCCGGCCGCGATGGCATCGGCTGTGAGCGAGGCCGCCGGCCGTGTCACGGCCCCGGCGTGCGACCTCGTCAGAGGACAGTCCGGCGCTCGAGCGCCGGAGAAAGGGCGGACCATGACCAACAACGACTCCTTCACCGCGCCTCCGCAGGCGCCGTACCCCGGCTATGCCTCGTCGCCGTCCCCAGCGGCGCCACCCCCCACCGGCTGGCCGTCGCCGACGCCCCCGCCGCCCCGCTATCGGCCCCACAAGCTGAGCGGGCTGGCGGTCGCCTCGCTGGTGCTCGGCATCACCTGGATCTTCTGGCTGGGCTCCATCCTGGCCCTGATCTTCGGGTACCTGGCGCTGCGCCAGATCAAGCGGACCGGCGACAGCGGCAAGGGGCTGGCCATCGGCGGCATCGTGCTCGGCTGGATCGGCGTGGTCACGCTGGTGGGCGTGATCGCGCTGGCCGCCGCAGCGTCGGACGACGACCCGTCGAGCAGCGAGGAGACGCGCACCGCGGCGACCGACGGCGGCGGCGCGAGCGAGAGCGACGCCGACGAGGGGCCGATCACCAACTCGGGCAACACCGAGAACCCGCCGACGGAGGACGTCGAGCTGACCGAGTGCGGTGCCGGCGTCGTGGGCGGCGGCGGGCCCTTCGTGGGCGCCGCTGGCACGATCACCAACCACAGCTCGGAGCCGTCGGATTACCTCATCACGGTCGAGTTCGTGGCCGACGGCGTGCGCTACGACGAGAGCCTCTCCTCCGCCACCGCCGTCGCCCCCGGCCAGTCGGTCGAGTGGGAGGCCCCCGGGTTCGAGGAGGCCCGCCCGGGCACCGAGTGCACCATCACGCAGGTGGAGCGCTACGCGTCGTGAGCGCGGCCGGGCCCTCGGCGCCGGCCGGGGGCCCGGTGGCCGCCGGGTAGCGTGCGGCCATGCTCGTGGCGTTCTCGATCACCCCGCTCGGCGTCGGCGAGGGCGTCGGGCGACACGTCGCCGAGGCGGTCCGGGTCGTCCGGGAGAGTGGCCTGCCCAACCGCACCGATGCGATGTTCACGACGATCGAAGGCGAGTGGGACGAGGTCATGGACGTCGTCCGCCGGGCCTGCGAGGCCGTCGACGCCCCGCGGATCAGCCTCACCCTCAAGGCCGACATCCGCCCCGGCGTCACCGACGCCCTGACCGCCAAGGTCGAGTCCATCGAGCGCCGCCTTTCCACCGACTGACCCACCGTCCGGCCGGCGTCGAGCCGCGCGCCTACCGCTGCCCGAACCCGGCGGACCGGTAGCCGTCCTGGAAGTCGCGCACCTCATCCACGGCCCCATAGGGGTTGAGGAGGTGGTGCAGCCGGTCGAGGCGGGCGTCGCTGCGGGCCGATGCGGTGGCGATCGTGAGTGCGAGCACCCGCTGGGCGGTCCTGGCCGCCTCGTCAACGTCGCCCGCAAGCAGGTGGGCCTCGGCAAGCCAGGACAGATACAGGGCAGCCTCGCGGCTGCGCTGGTCGTCGTAGCCGGCGAGCGCTCGCTCGAGCAGCGGCCGTGCCCGCTCCGCTACGCCCAGCTCGGTCCAGCAGCGGCCTGCCATGACGTCGATCTCGAGCTCGTCGAGCCAGTACGCCCACTCGGGGCCGTCGCCGGACGGGCTGGCGTAGGCGTCCTCGACCCGGCCGAGCGCCCGGTCCGTCTCGACCCGATCGCCGGCCCGTGCGTGGGCCCACGCGAGCCGCTCACCGAACAGGGCCCGCACGACGCCGGTGGCGGCTTTGGCGCCCGCGACGGCGCTTTGGGCGAGCAGTACGGCATCCCGTGGCGGGCCGGTGTTGGCAAGGTGGTAGGCCAGCGACGAGACGAGCTGTCCGGCGAGCTGGCGGTCGCCGGCGGCGTGGGCAGCGCTGAGCCCGGCGGCGTAGTAGCGCTCGGCGGCGCGGTGGAGGCCCGCGTCCGCGTTGGTCCACCCGGCGAGTTGGCAGAGATCGGCGAGAGCGGCGAGCAGGCGGCGGCCAACCGCGTCGCTGTAGCTGGCCGAGCGGACCAATGCGGCGGTGGCGCGTACCTCACGGTCGACGGCGGCGTGGAGGCTGCGGCCGGCGACGTAATCGTCGAGGTGGCGAAGCTGGTCGGTCCGGGCGATGACTCGGTCGACGGCCGCGTCGCCGATGCGGCGGCCGGCGGTCAGCTCTACTGTCTGGGGCGGGTCCGTGACGAGCCACTCGTGCACGAGCCGTGCCGCAGCGCCGGACGGCATCGGCGCGGTGCCCCCGTCTGTGCTCAGGGCCGCGGCCAGGTCCCGTGCCCGGCCGAGCGTCCACGACGGATCGAGGACGATGTCAGCATCGTTCGGTCGGGCATCGGCGTCGAGGATGGCATCCAGCTCGTCGACGGTTATGTCCAGCGCCTCCGCGTAACGACGCCGGTTCCGCGGCCGGGGCGTGGCCTCGCCGCGCTCCCAACTCGCGACGGTCGAGACGGCGGCGCCGATCTCCTCGGCGAGCGTTTCCTGGCTCATGCCCAGCTCTTCCCTGAGTCGTTTCAGGGCGTCGCGTCCCATTACGTCCCCGGCCGTCGCCTGCCCGCCCAAGGGTAGCGATGCGGAACGCGTAGGAACGCGTCGCGACGCGCAGGTTGGCTCTGTCGGTCGCGCCTGGCTCGTCGTTCACTCGCCTTGTGAGCGACGACAACCGATGGGAGGACGCCGCTAGCGACGATGCCGAGCCCGGCGACGAGGACGACGCAGAGCCTGCGCCGCCCGAGCGCGCGCCGGCGTTGTTGTGGTGTGAGCCGTGTTCCTCGGAGCTCGTACCTGGTGGCCCGGGGAAGTTCATCGTGCGCGGCCACTACCGAACTGCCGGCGGCGAGTCGCTGTTCGATGGCGGGGGCAGCGGGTGAGCGCCGGGGAGCCCGACCAGCGATTCAGGACGAGGCTACGGCCTTGTTGGCGATAGTCCGGCACGTCGTCATGTAGATGTTGGTTCCGCGCGGTGGTAGGGCGGGCCGGCATTGCGGGCTTGGAGTCAGCCCCTGACAGCCTGAGCGATGGCTCCGACGACGCCTCCGCCGGCCAGCCCCAGGTAGGCAAGCAGCGGCGACCGCTATGCCGATGAGACGGTCCTTGGCGCCCTCGAAGTGATCTCCGGTCGGCGACGGCGTGGTCGGCCTCAGCGTCGCGGTCAGAGGGAGTCGGACTTCGACTTGCCCTGGGACTTCATCATCTTCTTCCAGGCGCGGACCTGGTCGAAGGCCTCGCGGGAGCTGATGTCGGCGACCGAGCGGGGCTGGTCGTCGGAGAAGGGGTGGGTGGCCTCCTCCCACCCCGCGGGCCGGATGCCGAACCGCTTGGCCAGCAGGGCCGTGAAGATCTTCGACTTCTCGACCCCGAAGCCGGGCAGCGCCTTCACCCGGGCGAGGAGCTCCTTGCCGCTGTCGACCCCGGCCCACACGGCCTCGGCCGAGCCGCCGTACTCGTCCACCAGCGTCTGGCACAGCGCCTGGACCCGCTTGGCCATCGACCCGGGGAACCGGTGGAGAGCGGGCGGGCCCTTGAAGATCTCCTCGAGCTTGCCGGGGTCGGTGGCGGCGATCGTGGCGGCGTCGAGCGTGCCCCCGAGGCGCTCGCGCAGCGTCAGGGGGGCACGGAACGCCCATTCCATCGGCACCTGCTGGTCGAGCAGCATGCCGATGAGCAGCGCCAAGGGGTCGTCGACCAGCAGCTGGTCGGCTTCGGGATCACCGGTGACCGGGAGCGAGGCGGACGAGGCGGCCATGCCCCGAACCTAGCGGTAGCGGCCCGGTCGGTCGTCGACGCGGCCGGCCCACCCGGGCCGGCCCAACGACCGGCCGGCGCAACGACCGGCCGGTCCCGCGCCTCAGAGATCGGCCACCCGCGGATCCGGTCGCTCGGTGTCGATCCCGTAGTGGGCGATGGCCTCGGCGACCACGTCGGGCTTCACCTCGCCCTGCTGGGCCAGGCCCCACAGGGTGGCGACGACCACGTGCGGCATGTCGACCTCGAAGAACTCCCGCAGGCGCTCGCGGGTGTCGGACCGGCCGAAGCCATCGGTGCCCAGGGGGATGAACGGCTGGCGGACCCACCGTCCCACCTGGTCGGGCACGGCCTTCATGAAGTCGGTGACCGCCACCACCGGCCCGCCCTCGTCGCCGAGGAGCGAGCGCACGAGCGGGACCCGGGGCGGCTCGGTCGGGTGCAGCCGGTTCCACCGCTCGGTCGACAGCGCCTCCTCGCGCAGGCGCTTGTAGCTGGTGGCCGACCACAGCTCGGCGCCGACGTCCCACCGCTCGGCCAGCTCGGCCTGGGCGGCCCGGGCCGCGCCCTGGGCGGTCCCCGAGAACAGGATCGTGGCCCGGTGCGACCGCTCGGGGGCGTCGGCCCACCGGTACAGGCCCTGGAGGATGCCCTCCTCGACGCCCTCGGGCATGGGCGGCATCACGTAGTTCTCGTTGTAGAGCGTCAGGTAGTGGATGACGTCGACGTTGTCGATGAGCATCTGCCGCAGCCCGTGGCGGATGATGACGCCCATCTCGTAGGCGAACGCCGGGTCCCACGCCTCGATGGACGGGACGGTCGACGCCAGCACGTGGCTGTGCCCGTCCTGGTGCTGGAGGCCCTCGCCTAGCAGGGTGGTGCGCCCGGCGGTGGCGCCGAGCAGGAAGCCCCGGGCCCGGGAGTCGGCCGCGGACCAGATCAGGTCGCCGACCCGCTGGAAGCCGAACATCGAGGAGAAGGTGAAGAACGGCACCATCGGCACGCCCCGGTGGGCGTAGCTGGTGCCGGCGGCGATGAACGACGCCATCGAGCCGGCCTCGGTGATGCCCTCCTCGAGGATCTGCCCGTCCTTGCCCTCGGTGTAGGACAGCAGCAGCTGGGCGTCGACCGGCTCGTACAGCTGGCCCTGCGCCGCGTAGATCTTGAACTCCTTGAACAGGGCGTCCATGCCGAACGTCCGCGCCTCGTCGGGGATGATCGGCACGACCCGCGGCCCGATCTTGGGGTCGCGGCACAGGTTCCGCAGCAGGCGGGTGAAGGCGGTGGTCGTCGAGGCGGCCTGCTTGCCGGACCCGGCCAGGACGTCGTCGAACACCGAGTCCTGCGGGAGCTCGATCGGCCGGGTGATCCGGGTGCGCCGCTGAGGTAGCGGACCGTCGAGCACCCGCCGCCGGTTCTGCATGTAGGTGTGCTCGACGGAGCCCTCGCGGAGCCGGATGTAGGGCGGCTCCTTGTCCTCGGCCAGGGCGTCCTCGGGGATGATGTCCTGCAGGAACAGCCGCTCGCGCAGCACGCGCAGCTGCTCCACGTTCATCTTCTTGATCTGGTGGGTGGCGTTGCGGCCCTCGACGTCGGGCCCGAGCGTCCACCCCTTGATCGTCTTGGCCAGGATGACCGTCGGCGCCCCGCCCTGCTCGGTGGCGGCCTTGTAGGCGGCGTACAGCTTCCGGTAGTCGTGGCCGCCCCGCGGCAGCGAGCGGAGCTCGTCGTCGGACAGGTGTTCGACCATCTTCCGCAGCCGCGGGTCGGGGCCGAAGAAGTGCTCGCGGATGTAGGCGCCGGACTCGACGGCGTACCGCTGGTACTCGCCGTCGACCGTGGTGCCCATCTTGTTGAGCAGGACGCCGTCGACGTCGCGGGCCAACAGCTCGTCCCACTTCGAGCCCCAGATGACCTTGATGACGTTCCAGCCGGCGCCCCGGAAGATGGCCTCCAGCTCCTGGATGACCTTGCCGTTGCCCCGCACCGGACCGTCGAGCCGCTGCAGGTTGCAGTTGACGACCCAGATCAGGTTGTCGAGCTGCTCGCGGGCCGCCAGCGACAGCGCGCCGAGCGTCTCCGGCTCGTCGCACTCGCCGTCGCCGAGGAAGCACCAGACCCGGGTGTTGCTGGTGTCGTCGATGCGCCGGTTCTGCAGGTAGCGCAGGAAGCGGGCGTGGTAGATGGAGTTGAGCGGCCCGAGGCCCATCGAGACCGTCGGGTACTCCCAGAAGTCGGGCATGAGCCGCGGGTGGGGGTAGCTCGACAGGCCGTTGCCGCCGACCTCCTGGCGGAAGTTGTCGAGCTGCTCCTCGGTGAGGCGGCCCTCGAGGAACGCCCGGGCGTAGGCGCCGGGGGCGGCGTGGCCCTGGATGTAGACGGCGTCGCCCGGCTGGCCGTCCTCCTTGCCCCGGAAGAACCAGTTGAACCCGACCTCATAGAGCGCGGCCGACGAGGCGAACGTGGACAGGTGGCCGCCGATGCCCTCGGCGTGCTTGTTGGCCTTGACCACCATCACGGCCGCGTTCCAGCGGATGAACGCCCGGATGCGCCGCTCCAGGTGCTCGTCGCCGGGGAACCAGGGCTCCTCCTCGGCGGGGATCGTGTTGACGTACGGCGTCGACACGGTGGCCGGAGCGCCGACTTGGAGCTCCCGGGCCCGGTCGAGCAGCTTGGAGAGCAGGAACCGGGCCCTGGTCTTGCCGTGGGCGTCGACGACCGCGTCGAGCGAGTCCAGCCACTCGCGCGTCTCGGTCGGGTCGGTGTCCGGAAGCTGGTGGACGAACCCGTCGATGATCATCGGCTCACGCTCGCTTCGGGGGGAGTACTGGGGACTCCTCCACGCTACGCACTTCGCGAGCGTCCGCCGAGCGTTCGGGGCAGGTCCGGGCCGGTCCGACGCCGGTTCGACGCCGGTTCGACGCCGATCTGACGCCGGTGGGAGGCCGATCGAAGGCCGAACGGGGGCGGACGGGGGGTCGGGCGGGGCCCGCCCGGCGGGCCCGGGCCGGCGTCCGACGGTCGTCCGCCGCGGGAGACGGGACGCCCTAGGGTGACGGGCGTGTCCCGACCTGCCGAGCCCTCCGACCGCACGACCGTCTACACCGACGGCGCCTGCCTGGGGAACCCGGGCCCCGGGGGGTGGGCGTGGGTCGAGCCCGGCGGGGCCTTCGCCAGCGGGTTCGAGCCCCGCACCACCAACCAGCGCATGGAGATCACCGCCGCCTACGAGGCCGTGCGGTCGCACCCCGGCCCGCTCGAGGTGATCAGCGACTCGACGTACGTCGTGAACTGCTTCCGCGACCGGTGGTGGGAGGGGTGGCGGCGCCGCGGGTGGACCAACGCCGCCCGCAAGCCGGTCGCCAACCGCGACCTGTGGGAGCCGTTCGTCGACCTGGTCGTCGAGCGGGGCGACGTCGTGTTCAGGTGGGTCAAGGGCCACTCCAACGACGTGATGAACGACCTGGTCGACAAGCTGGCGGTCGAGGCGGCGAAGACGCAGCGCGCCCGCTCGGGCGTCGCCGTCTGAGGGGTCCCACCCGTGCAGGTCGGCGCGGACACGGGTGGGACGTTCACTGACCTGGTCACGGCGGACGGCCGGGTGGCCAAGGTGCTGTCCACGCCGGACGACCCCGGGCGGGCCCTGGCCGCCGGGTTGGCCGAGCTGGGGCTCGGCCCGGACGGAGCGACCACCCGCCCTGCCGATGGCCCGGGCGCCGGGTCCCGCCCCACCCTCCTCGCCCACGGCACGACCGTCGCCACCAACGCCGTTCTCGAGCGGCGGGGCGCCCCGGTGGCGCTGGTGACCACCGAGGGCTTGGCCGACGTCATCGAGATCGCCCGCCAGGACCGGCCGTCGCTCTACGACCAGCTGGCCTCCCGGCCCGAGCCGCTCGTCCCCCGCGGCCGCCGCTTCGAGGTGCCCGGCCGGCTGGCCGCCGACGGCTCCGAGCTGGCGCCGGTCGACCCGGGCGCGCTGCCGGACCTCGCCGCGCTCGACCCGCCGGTGGCCGCCGTGGCCGTCTGCCTGCTCCACGCCGACCTCGACCCCCGCCACGAGCAGGCGGTGGCCGCCGCCCTGCGGTCCCGGGGCCTCGAGGTCACGTGCTCGCACGAGGTCTCGCCCGAGATGCGGGAGTACGAGCGCACGGTGACCACGGTCATCAACGCCTCGCTCGTCCCCCGGCTGCGGGCCTACCTGCGGGGGCTCACCGGCCTGGCCGACGAGGTGGTGGTGATGACCTCGGCCGGCGGCCTGCTGCCGGTGGACGAGGCGGCCGAGCTGCCGGCGGCCCTGCTGCTGTCGGGCCCGGCCGGGGGCGTGCGGGCCGGGGCCGCGGTGGCGGCGGCCAACGGCTTCCCCGACGCCATCACGTTCGACATGGGCGGCACGTCCACCGACGTGTGCCTGATCCGCGACGGCGCCCCCGAACCGGCGGCCGAGCGCCGGGTGGCCGGGTACCCGGTGCGGTTCCCGTCACTGGACGTCCACACGATCGGCGCCGGCGGCGGGTCCATCGCCCGCATCGACCCGGGCGGCGCCCTGGTCGTCGGTCCGCAGAGCGCCGGGGCCGACCCGGGGCCGGCCTGCTACGGCCGGGGCGGAACCCACGCCACGGTCACCGACGCCAACCTGGTGGCCGGCCGCATCCCCGCCGACGCCGCGTTCGGCGGGCTGCGGCTCGACCGGGCAGCGGCCGAGGCGGCCCTGGAGCGGGCGGGCGCCACCGCCGAGGGCGTGCTGGCCGTGGTCGACGCCAACATGGAGCGGGCGCTGCGGGCCGTGTCGGTCGAGCGGGGCGTCGACCCCCGGGGCCTGGCGCTGGTGGCGTTCGGGGGCGCCGGGCCGCTCCACGCCTGCGCCCTGGCCGAGGCCCTCGGCATGCCGGCGGTCATCGTCCCGGCCCGAGCCGGCGTGCTGTCGGCGGTGGGGCTGCTGACCGCGCCCCGGCGCCGCGACCTGGTTCGCTCGTGGCCGACGCCGCTCGACCACGCCGGGCTCGACGCCGCCCGGGCCGAGCTGGCGGCGGCGGCCGCCAAGCTGGTGGCCGCGGGGGGCGGCGTGTCCTCCGGGGGTGTCGGCGACGGGGGCGGCGACGTGTCGGTCGAGACCGCACTCGACTGCCGCTACCGGGGCCAGAGCCACGAGCTGACCGTGCCGTCGGTGGCCGCCTTCCACGACGCCCACGAGCGTCGCAACGGCTACGCCCGGCCCGGCCACCCGGTGGAGGTGGTGGCGGTCCGGGCGACGGCTGTCCGGCCGCCGGCCGTGGCCATCGAGGACCTGCCGCCCGTGGAGCGGGCGGTCGGATCCGGGGCTGCCCTCGCCGGCCCCGCCGTCGTCGCCGAGCCCGACTGCACGATCTGGGTGGCCGAGGGTTGGGTCGCCGAGCCCGGCGCGGCGGGCGCCGTCGTGCTCCGTCGGAGGTCCGACCGGTGACGGCCCTCGACCCGGCCGCCCTGCAGGTGCTCATCTCCCGCCTCACCGGCGTGGCCGAGGAGATGGGGGCGGTGCTCCGCCGCGCCGCCTTCAGCCCCAACATCAAGGAGCGGGCCGACTGCTCGGCCGCCCTGTTCACCCCCGAGGGCGAGCTGCTGGTCCAGGCCGAGCACATCCCGGTCCACCTGGGGTCGATGCCGTCCAGCGTGCGGGCGGCGATCGACGCCTTCGGCGACCGGCTCCGCCCCGGCGACCAGGTCGTGCTGAACGACCCGTTCGCGGGCGGCACCCACCTCAACGACGTGACGCTCGTGGCCCCCTGCTTCGTCGACGGGCGGCTGATCGGCTGGGCCGCCAACCGGGCCCACCACGGCGACGTCGGCGGGGCGGCGCCCGGCTCGATCCCGGCCGACGCCACCGACATCCAGCAGGAGGGCCTGCGCATCCCGCCGACGCTGCTCGACGACGGCCTGCGCCGCATCCTGCTGGCCAACTCCCGCACCCCGGACGAGCGGGTCGGCGACCTCGACGCCCAGGTCGGGGCGAACGTCGTCGGGGTCGAGCGGCTGGCGGCGCTGCGGGACGCCCCGATCGCCGAGGTCGTCGCCTACGGGGAGCGGCGGATGCGCGCCGCCCTCGCCGAGCTGCCGGACGGCACCTGGCGGGCCGAGGACGTGGTCGACTCGACCGGGGCCGGCGCCGACCAGCAGCGGCCGGCGCGGGTGGCGGTGGCCGTCACCGTCGCCGGCGACCGCATCGCCTTCGACTTCACCGGCTCCGCGCCCCAGTCGCGGGGGAACGTGAACGCGGTCGAGGCCGTGACCGTGTCGGCGGTGTCGTACGCGCTGCGGGCGGCCGTCGACCCGACGATCCCGGCCAACGGCGGCGCCCTGCGGCCGCTGCGGGTGGTGGCCCCGCCAGGGACGATCGTGGCGGCCACGGCGCCGGCCGCGGTGGGCGCCGGCAACGTCGAGGTCAGCCAGCGGGTGGCCGACGTGTGCCTGGCCGCCCTGGCCGAGCCCTGCGCCGCCCGGGTCCCGGCCGCCGGCCAGGGGACCATGAACAACGTGCTGGTGGGCGGCGACGGCTGGGTCTACTACGAGACCGTGGCCGGCGGGCAGGGCGGCCGGCCGGCCGACCCGGGGGGCCCGGGACGCCCTCCCCGCCCGGGGAGCCCCGGCATGAGCGGCGTCCACACCGGCATGACCAACACCAAGAACACGCCGATCGAGGCGCTGGAGCGGACGTACCCGATGCGGGTGCGGCGCTACCGGCTGCGGCGGGGCTCCGGCGGCGCCGGGGCGGCCCCGGGCGGCGACGGGATCGAGCGCGACCTCGAGGTGCTGGAGGACTGCACGGTGTCGCTCATCACCGAGCGCCGGTCCTCGGCGCCGCCCGGCCTGGCGGGCGGCGAGCCCGGAGCGCCGGGGGAGAACTGGCTGCTGCCGGCCGGCGACGAGTCCCGCGCCGAGCGCCTGCCCGACAAGTGCACGGTCCGCCTCCGGGCCGGCGACGTGGTCCGCATGCTCACCCCCGGCGGCGGCGGCTGGGGCCGGCCGGGGTAGCGCCTGCCGCCGCCACGGCGGGCACGCCGCCGGCACGCCGAGGGCGAGTCGGGGGACGGCGCGGCGGGCGGCCCCGCCACGGCCCGCCCGGCGTCACTGCGACCGGATGAGGTCCGCCACCTCGGCCTCGAGGTCGATCGCCCCGTCGCCCTCCACCTCGATCTCGACCCGATCGAGCCGCCCGGTGAACCGGAACGGCCCCCGGTAGTCGCCGTCGGCCGGGGAGAAGTCGCGGGCCCAGCCGACGGTGAGGCCGGCGCCCGTGATCGAGAACCGGCTCCAGACCACCCGCTCGATGGGGCCCTCGCCGACCGGCTCGCCGTCCACCAGCAGCGTGCCCTGGTGGGCGGCGCCGTCGCGGCCGGGCGTGAACCGGAAGGCCAGCGTGTGCTTCCCGGGCCCGAGCCGGTCGCCGACGTGGCCCTCGACCCGGTACCAGCGCCACCCCGACAGGTTGTGGACGTAGCACAGCCGGCCGTCGGGGAGGAGGTGGAACGACCAGCCCCCGAGCACCGACCCCTGCACGGCGAGCACGCCGGCCACCGGTGCCCGCGCTCCGTCACCGTCGCCGTCCACCTCCACGTGGGCGGTGATGGTGTGGGGGCGGTTCTTGACGTTGGCGGCCACGGTCTCGGGCACCGGCGCCCGGTCCGGCCGGTAGACGTAGCGCCGCCGGGGCGGGGCGGCGGTGGGCCGGTCGAGGACCAGGTCGGAGAACGGCCGGTTGTCGAGCGGCAGCACCTGGTGGCGGGCCGCCTCGACCCACCAGCGCTCGACCAGCGCCTCGAGCCGGTCGGGGTGCTCGGCGGCGAGGTCGTGGCACTCGGCGGGGTCGGCCCGCAGGTCGTACAGCTCCCACTCGACGGCGTCCAGGCCCGGCTCCTCGTCCTGGATCGGGTGGTAGACGACCGCCTTCCACCCCTCGTGGTAGATGGCCCGGCACCCGAGCATCTCGTAGTACTGGGTGGCGTGGCGCTCGGGGGCGTCGGGGTCGTCGAAGGTGTAGGCGAAGCTGACGCCGTCGAGGGGCCGCTGCTCGACGCCGTCGAGCACCGCCGGCGGGTCGACCCCGACCACCTCGAGGACGGTCGGGACCAGGTCGATGGCGTGGACGTACTGGCGGCGCACCTCGCCGCGGGCGGCGATGCCGCCCGGCCAGCACACGACGAGGGGGTCGGCGACGCCGCCCTCGTGGGTCTCGCGCTTCCAGCGGCGGAACGGGGTGTTGCCCGCCACGGTCCAGCCCCACGGGTAGTTGTTGTGGATGCGGGGCCCACCGATCTCGTCGATCCGGTCGACGGCCTCCTCGACCGTCGACGGGACGACGTTCCAGGCCCGAGCGTCGTTGAGGGAGCCGCCGGGCCCGCCCTCGGAGGAAGCCCCGTTGTCGGACAGGACCATGATCAGCGTCCGGTCGAGCTCGCCCCGCTCCTCGAGCCAGGCGATCAGCCGGCCGACCTGGGCGTCGGTGTGGGACAGATAGCCGGCGAAGGCCTCCATGTAGCGGGCGTAGACCCGCTGGGCGGTCGGCGACAGCGTCTCCCAGGCGGGCACCCAGTCCGGCCGGGGCGAGAGCTCGGTGTGGGGCGGGAGCAACCCGCCGTCGATCTGGCGCCGCAGGGTGGCGGCGCGCCAGGCGTCCCAGCCGGCGTCGAAGTGGCCCCGGTAGCGCTCGATCCACTCGGCCGGGGCCTGGTGAGGCGAGTGGCAGGCACCCGGGGCCAGGTACAGGAACCACGGCTTCTCGACGTCGACGTGGCGCAGGTCGTCGAGGTACTCGATGGCCCGGGACACCAGGTCCTCGGTGAGGTGGTAGCCGTCCTCGAAGGTGCCGGGCGGCTCGACGACGTGGTTGTCGTGCACCAGGGCCGGGACGAACTGGTGGGTCTCGCCGCCGAAGAACCCGTAGAACCGCTCGAAGCCCCGGCCCAGCGGCCAGCGGTCGCGGCGGGCGCCCAGGTGGGTCTCCTCGTCGGGGGTCAGATGCCACTTCCCGACGGCGTAGGCGGCGTAGCCGTGCGGCGTGAGCATGGCCGGGAGCATCCCGCACGACCGGGGGATGCGGGCGTCGTAGCCGGGGAAGCCGGTGGCCAGCTCGATGATCCGGCCCATGCCGCAGGCGTGGTGGTTGCGCCCGGTGAGGACGCAGGCCCGGGTCGGGCTGCACAGGCCGGTGGTGTGGAAGTTGGCGTACCGCAGGCCCTGCGCCGCCAGGCCGTCGAACGTCGGGGTGGCGATGTCGGAGCCGAAGCAGCCCAGCTGGGCGAACCCCACGTCGTCGAGCAGCACCACCAGGACGTTGGGCGCCCCGGGCGGGGGCGACGGCTCCGGCGGCCAGTACGGCTCCGACTCCCAGTGGTAGCGGCCGATCCGGCCCTTGAACTCGCCACGCTCCACGGTCCGGCTCCTCTCCGTGGCCGTCCTCGCCCTCGACGGGCCGTCGGCGCCCGTCCACGCCGCGCCTGTTGTACCGCGCGGCCCGGGGCCAGGGCTCGGGGCTGGTCCCGGGGCCTCGGGGTCGGAGCCCGGGTCGGTCGCGTGGCCCGGTGGGCTGTGCTCGGCCGCGGCAAGCCGATCTTCGCCCCCGGACGGCCAAGCGCGCCCGTTCGAGCTGGCCTCGTCGCCGCCACCGGCGTGCTCGTCAACCCCGACCGCCGGACCCGATCCCGGGAGCCTGCCCTCCGGGCAGGCCGGGGCGCGGGCCCCGGGGTCAGCGTGGGGTAGGGGGTCGGTCGCCGTCGTCGGCGTGGCGGCCGGCGAGGAGCCGGCGCACCTCGGGGGCGATCACGGTGTGGTCGCCGGCGCGGGCGGCGGTGGACGAGACGTCGGGCAAGTCAACGTCGAGGAGGACGCATCCGTCGGGCACCGGGTGGCCGCGGCGCGGTGCCACCGCCAGGCGGGGGAGGCGGGCCACGGCGGCGTCCCGCTCGGCCGGCGACCCGTAGTAGCGGGGGTCGACGACCTGGGCCCACTTGTCGGCGCCGAGGACCAGCACGTCGTAGCCGGCGGCGATGTCGGCGAGGAGCCGGTGCCCGGTCCGCACCACCCGGAGCCATGGCCGGGGCGCGGCGACGGCATCCAGCAGCGCGGTGCGCTCCTCGACCGACCGGGCGCCGTCCTTGCCGATGGGCGTGGCGTTGACGACGAGGTCGAGGCGCTCGAGGCCGCACTGCCCGACCGCGGCCTCGGCGATGGCGACGTGGGCGATGGTCGGCGGGTCGAACGTCCCGGGATAGGCGCCGATCACCCGACCATCGTGGCCCGCCCGGCGCCGACCGGGCACCCCACCCTGCCCCCGGCGCCTCCTCGACGTGCGGGAGCCGTCGGGCCCGCCGCTCGAGACCCCGCCCGACTTCTGGGACGACGCCCCGGCACCGGCCGGCGTGGACGGGCCCGCGCCGGCGGGGGGACGGGCGGCCGCCCCGGCCCGGGCCGTCCCCGGCGAGCCGGACGACACCGGCTGAGGGAGCCTCGGGCCCGGGTCCCGGGCCCACCCCCCCGCTGCCCGTCCGGCCGGCTCTCGGCTCACCCCTCGCCGACCTCGCCGACCTCGCCGACCTCGTCGAGCTCCCCGAGCTCATCGAGGTCGAGGTGCAGCCGCTCCGTGCTCCGCTGCAGGAAGTCGAGGATGACCGTCAGCTCCTCGTCACTGTAGGCGTCGTAGAGCTTGCCCAGCGACTCGCGGCGCCGGGCGAAGTAGGGGGCGAAGCGGGCGATGCCGTCGGGGGCGGCCTCGACGATGACCCGCCTGCGGTCGGCCGCGTCGGCCCGGCGGCGCACGAACCCCCGCCGCTCGAGCCGGTCGAGCAGCGCCGTGATCGAGGCGGAAGCCAGGCCGGTGCGGCGGGCGATCTCGCCGGCGGACAGCGGTCCGTGCCGCTCGAGGATGCTCATCACCTTGTGGTCGGTCGGGTTGATGCCGATCCGGTCGGCGACGGTCGCGTGGAAGAGGACGGTGGCGTCGCTGTGGGAGCGCCCGGCCTCGGCCAGCGCGTCGAGCAGCGCGCGCCGGCTCGGCGGTCGGGGGTGACTTGACATCGGGCCTCCGCGAACAATACTTCGATTCGTCGAGATATTAGGCGGACCGAGAGGATCTCTCTACCACGGTGAGCAGCGACTCCGCGCCCAGCCAGAATGCCGGCCAGCAGAGCGGCGACGACGAGGCCGCGGTCCGAGCCCTGTACGACCAGCTGATGCAGGGATGGAACGCGGGCAGCGGCGAGCGGTTCGCCGCCCCGTTCACGGCCGACGGCCACCTCGTGGCCTTCGACGGCATCCACTTCCAGGGCCGCGAGCAGATCGCCCGCTTCCACCAGCAGCTCTTCGACAAGTGGATGTCCGGGACGCGCCTCGTGGGCGGCGTCGAGCAGGTCCGCTTCCTCTCGCCCGACGTCGCCCTCATCCACGCCGTGGGCAACACGGTGGCCCGTGGCAAGACCAAGCCGGACCGGGAGCGGGCGTCGATCCAGACGCTCGTCGCCGTGCGGGAGGACGGTGAGTGGCGGCTGGCCGCCTTCCAGAACACCCGCATCCGGCCCATCGGCAAGAGCGGCTTCACGTTCCTGCTGTGGACCATCTTCGACCGGCTCTGGCGGCTGTTCCGGCTCAGCACGGATCCCGACCCCGGCGCCCTGCCCGAGCCCGGCCACAAGGAGCGGGCCCGGTCGACGTCCGGCCGATGAACGGGGCCGATCGTCCCGGGGTGGGCGCACCGGCGGGCGATCGGCCAGGCGCTGAGGCCGGAGGGGCGGGCTCGGCCGCCGGCGGCGCGGCGGATGCTGACACCCCGCCGGCGGCCGATGTTCCGCTGTCCGCCGACGGCTCGTGGATGGCCGGGACGGCGGCCGGCATCGCCGGCATCTGGCTGGCAGTCGTCCTCATCAGCGTGCTCGCCCCCGACATGGTCACCGGGAGCGAGCAGCAGCACCTCCCCGTGGCCGCTTTCGCCACCTGGCTGTGGGGGCTGATCGCCACCGCCGTCCTCGTGGTCGCGGTGGGGCGGCTGCGGGGCCGCCTCACCCACCGGCCGGTGTGGACCGGGCTCGCCGTCGCCACCGTCGTGGTATGGGCGGTGGCCACCGTCCTCGCCCTGGCGGGGCCCCGGTTCGAGACCGGGACCGACCCCACCCGTATCCCCCTCGCCGCGCTGATCGCTCCGGTGGCCGCTACCGTGCTGACCGCCCTGGGCGGGGTCGCGGCCGGGGTGGTCGCCCGGTCGCTCGCTGCCCCGGGGAACCAGGCGGGTCCGTCGAACCCGCCTCGTCCGGCCGTCCGGCGGCGGGGACGGGCCGGGGCCGCCGGCCTGGCGGCGGTGGCGCTGGTGGCGGTGGGCGCGCTCGTCGCCTGCGGTGACGACGCCGGCGACGGCGGCAACGCCGACAACGCCGACGGCGGCGCCGACGTGGACGGCGACGGGGACGGCGGCACCCCTGCGGCGTTCGACGTCCAGGCGGTCAAGGCCCTGCCCGAGCAGGCGGCCGACGCCGGGACGTTCTCGTTCGAGATGACCGTGGCCTACGTCCTGGGGGTCGACCGCAACATCGAGTACACGTACCGCGGCGCCGTCGACGTCGGCGCCCACCAGGCCACCCTCGAGGCGGACATCACGAGCCTCGTGACCGACTTCCTCATGCCGCCCGGCGGGTCGGACGCGCCCGACGAGGTGATCGTGCCCATGGTCGTCGACGGCGACGTGGCCTACGCCGAGCTGGTCGGGGTGCTGAACGACATCGCCCCGCCGGAGGAGCGGCGGACGTCGCTGCCCCGGTGGGTGCGCATGGGCCCCTCCGACCTGGAGGGCCCGAGCTCGGCGTTCACCGGGGTGGTGAGCGCCGCCGACCCGGAGGGCATCCTCGCCCTGCTGGAGTCGGCCACCGGCGAGGTCGAGACCGTGGGCCGCGAGGACGTGCGCGGCGAGCCCGCCACGCACTACCGGGCGACGCTGGACCTCGAGGCGGCGACGCAGCAGGCCCCCGACGGCCGGTGGGCGCTGCTCGACGACCTCGCCGGCGAGGACGGTCAGATCACGGAGGTGCCGGTGGACATCTGGGTCGGCGACGACGGCCAGCTCCGCCGGCTGGCCGTCGAGACCACCCCCGCCCTGACCGGCACGACGGCGGGCGACGGGGCCTCGCCGCTGAGCTCGATCGGGACCATCAGGTCGCTGACCTACGACGCCTACGACTACGGCGACCCGGTCCGGGTCGAGATCCCTGACCCCGACGACACGATCGACGCCTCGGAGCTCGACATGCTCGACCCGCCCCCCGGCTCCTAGCCCCCCGCGGTGCAGAGGACCGCCGGCTCCGCCACCGTGGGGCCATGGCGACGACGGCCGGTGGCCGCCGAGGCGGACGCCTGAGCCGTCGGCGACCGCCCGGCCGTCAGCCGGCGGCGGTACGGGCGTCGGATCGGGAGCGACGAGATGCCCGAGACCCGGCAGCGCCGCGTCCGGCGGAGCGTCGGCGGACTGCGGGCCTCGGGCTGAGTCCCCGGCGGCCGGGATCCCGCCGGCCGGGGTGATCCTTCGAACGACCGACGCCCGGTCCGCCGTCCTCCGCCTTTCGGTCGATGAACCTCGGCCGTCGGCTGGTTACCGTGATCCGATGCGTGGCCAGCTGGAAGCCTGGTGGCGCCGCCTGCCCGACCGCGGTCAGGACGCCCTGGTGGGCGTCCTGGTCATCGCGGGCTGGACGGCGGCCACGCTCGCCGTCCAGCTGCCCCCGGTGGGCGACGGGGGCACGCTCGCCTGGCCGGCGGGCCGGAACCAGATCGCGATGTGCGCCACCGCCCTGGTGCTGGCGCTGCGGCGGGTGGTGCCGCCCGGCCTCCTGCTCCTGGCGGTGCCCGTCTACACGGTGGTGCTGAGCTGGCCGTTGTACGACTCGGGGCGGCCCGGCCGCGGCATCGGCGTGCTCGACCACGCCACCGAGTTCCATCTGATCCCGATCCTGGCCATCGCCTTCCTGGTGGCGCAGTCGGGGGTGATCGGCCCGCTGGTGACGGGCGTCGTGTGCCTGTCCGGGACCGGGTTCGTGTTCCTCGACTTCGAGCACCAGATGGTCGCCCGGGGGTTCCGGTGGTCGCAGGTGCTGTTCGCGCTGTTCGTCACGGCGGGGGCGACGTTCCTGGGGACGCTCATGCGCGAGCAGCGGCGGCTGCGCGCCGTCGAGGCTCAGCAGGTCGTGGTCGAGGAGCGCAACCGCATCGCCCGCGAGCTGCACGACGTGGTCGCCCACCACGTGAGCGCCATCGTGATCAGGGCCCAGGCGGCCGAGCGGCTCGCCCCCACCCGGCCCGACGTGGCCCTCGAGGCGCTGCGGTGGATCGAGGACGCCGGCAAGGAGGCGTTGACCGGGATGCGTCACGCCGTCCAGGTCCTGCGCCAGGCCGACGGCCGCCGCACCGTGACCCTGGCTCCCGGCGACCGCCGTCCCGCCGAGCGGACGCCGCAGCCCACGCTCGGCGACCTCCGCGGCATCGTCGAGCGCCTCGCCGCCGTGGGGCTCGACGTCGAGGTGGCGCTGCCCGACCCGCTCCCGGCGGTCGACCCCGCGGTCGAGCTGGCGGCGGTGCGCATCGCCCAGGAGGCGGTGACCAACACGTTGCGCCACGCCCAGGCCCGGCGGGCGGTGGTCCGCGTGGCCCACGAGGGAGACCACCTGGTGGTGGCCGTCGACGACGACGGCCAGAGCGGCCGCGCCCCCGCCTTCGCTGGCTCGGGCCACGGGCTGCGGGGGATGGCCGAGCGGGCCGCGGCCTGTGGCGGGCGGCTCGACCTCGGGCGCAGCGTGCTGGGCGGCTGGTCGGTGCGGGCCACCCTGCCGGTCCGGGACGGGCCGGATCGGCGCCACCGCCGGATCGAGCCGCCCGGCCCGGACCTCCCCGGCGGGCCGGACCGCCGGGGCGAGCGGCCGGGCCCGAACCCGCGTGACGGCCGGTCCGGTCCGGACGACCAGATCGACCGGGACCACGCCGGCCCGGTGGGCGGCGAGGATCGGGAGGCCCGGCCGTGAGCGCAGAGGGCCGGACGCGGCCGGGGGAGCCGACCATGCCGGCCGCCCCACGGCCGGGCGAGCCCCCGCCCACGATCCGGGTGCTGGTGGCCGACGACCAGGCGATGATCCGGGTCGGGCTGCGCCAGATCCTCGACAACGAGCCCGACCTGGCCGTCGTGGCCGAGGCGGCGGACGGCCTGGCCGCGGTCGAGGCGGCGATCAGCGCCCGGCCCGACGTCGTGCTGATGGACATCCGCATGCCGCTGCTCGACGGGCTCGAGGCGACCCGGCGGATCGTCGCATCGTCCGACGCCCCGCCCCGGGTGCTGGTGCTCACGACCTTCGACGACGACGAGTACGTGTTCGAGGCCCTGCGCGTCGGGGCGAGCGGCTTCCTGCTCAAGGACGTCGGGCCCGACCCGCTGATCGAGGCCGTCCACACGGTCGCCCGCCACGAGAGCCTGTTGGCGCCGGCGGTGACCCGGCGGGTCATCGAGCGCTACGTCGAGCTCGAGGGCGCCGCCGGCCGGTCCCGGCCGGGCCCGATGGCCGACGTCGTCGAGCGGGCCGGCCTCACCGAGCGGGAGCGCGAGGTGCTGGTCGGCCTGGCGGCCGGGTGGTCGAACACCGAGCTGGCCGCCCAGCTCCACCTCAGCGAGGCCACGGTGAAGACCCACGTCAGCAGCGTGCTGGCGAAGCTGGGCCTGCGCAGCCGCGTCCAGGCGGTGATCGTCGCCTACGAGTCGGGCCTGGTCCGCCCGGGCGACGGCCGCTTCGCCCCGGGGGGCGATCCCGGCTTCGCCCCCGGCGTCGATCCCGGCCGCTGACGCCACCGAAGGCGCGGCCCCGTCGGGCGCGCCGGGCACACCCGGGACCGGTGGGGCCGGGCGACCGCCGTACCGTCCTGGCCCCACCGCCCGACAGGCAACCAGCCGGGGCGGCCGAGCGCATCGGTCGAAAGGCGGAACCTCGCCGGCCCCGGCCGGCGTTCGGCCCTGCCCCCGCCCGGGCGCCGGCGCAGCCCCGGCCCCACCCCCACAGGCGAGCGGCCCGCCCTGCCTGCGCAGGGCGGGCCGTCCGTGGAGGGGGATGTCCGGCCGGCCGGGATGGGTCGGCCGGAGGGTCGAGGGAGTTCAGATGGCGTCGGTCCCGAGCTCCCCGGTGCGGATCCGCACCACCCGGTCCGCATCGGTCACCCAGATCTTCCCGTCGCCGATCTGGCCGGTCTGGGCGGTCTGGGCGATCGTGTTGACCAGCTTGTCGACCTCCTCGGTGGCGCAGAGCACCTCGATCTTCGTCTTGGGGACGAAGTCGATCTTGTACTCGGCGCCCCGGTAGGTCTCGGTGTGGCCGCTCTGGCGGCCGAAGCCCCGGACCTCGGTCACGGTCATGCCGGTCACGCCGGCCTCGCGCAGGGCGTCCTTGACGTCGTCGAGCTTGTGGGGCTTGACGATGGCGGTGATGAGACTGAGCACGTCGGCCCTCCTAGCTCGGCACCGTCTCGCGCACGGGCGGCGCGCCGGCGGGGGTGGTCGTGGTACCGGAGGACACCGCGACGTCCGGGGCGTAGCCCGGGGAGCCGTGCTCGAGAACGTCGAGGCCCTCGATCTCCTCCTCCTCGGTGACCCGCAGGCCGATCGTGGCCTTGATGGCCAGGAACAGCAGGCCGGCGGTCACGGCCACGAAGACGAAGTGGGCCACGACCATGGTCAGCTGGGTGCCGAGCTGGTTGAACCCACCCCCGTAGAAGAGGCCGGCGTCCTCGCGCCCGAGGAAGGCGTCGTCGTACCGGGCGAAGAGCCCGATCGACAGCGTGCCCCAGGTGCCGCAGACGCCGTGGACCGAGATGGCGCCGACCGGGTCGTCGATCTTGATGCGGTCGAAGAACTTCACCGCGAACACGACGATCAGGCCGCCGATCGCACCGATCAGCACCGCCGCCCAGGTCTCGACGGTGCCGCACGGGGCGGTGATCGAGACGAGGCCGGCGAGCAGGCCGTTGGCGGTCATCGACACGTCGGGCTTGCCGTCGGTGATCCACACCGTGACCATCGCCACCGCGGCGCCGGCGCAGGCGGCGACGAGCGTGCGGACGGCGATCATGGCGACGAACTCGTCGACCGCCAGCTCGGAGCCGGGATTGAACCCGAACCAGCCGACGAAGAGGATGAACGCCCCGATCACCACGAACGGGATGCTGTGGCCCGGGATGGCCCGGGGCCTGCCGTCGGGGCCGTACTTGCCGAGCCGGGGCCCGAGCACGATCGCACCCATGAGGGCGGCCCAGCCGCCGGTGGCGTGGACGATGGTGGAGCCGGCGAAGTCCGAGAACGGGTACTCGCGCTGGGCCAGCCAGCCCCCGCCCCAGGTCCACCGGAGGATGACCGGGTAGATGAGCGCGGTGATGCCGACCGAGTAGACGAAGTACGACTTGAACTTCGTCCGCTCGGCCATGGCGCCCGACACGATCGTCGCCGCCGTGGCGGCGAAGGCGGCCTGGAAGAAGAACGACGTGGCGGGGGAGAGGCCGTCGCCAGGGAACGAGTCGATGCCCTCGACCCCGAAGCCGCCCCAACCGAACCAACCACCGAGCATCTCGTCGGAGCCGTAGCCGATGCTGAACCCGACGAGCAGGAAGGCGAGGACGCCCGCCGCCATGTCCATCAGGTTCTTCATCATGATGTTGGCGACGTTCTTCGCCCGGGTGAGGCCCGCCTCGACGAAGCCGAAGCCGGCCTGCATGAAGAACACGAGCACGCCCGCGATCAGCACCCAGAGGTTGTCGATTGCGACTTGGCTCACAGCCCCCTCGGGAACGTCTTGCGCAGCAGCGGGCGAGGCGAGAGCCAACACGCCCGCCACTGCGACCACCGCTCCGGTGAGCAGTTTTCGCCTCACGGGAACCTCCTGTTGAGTCGTAAAGCAGTGCGACCGTATGGCGGAGCGGTTTCCCGATCGTTGTGCGGACGTTACGCGGATTTGTGTTATTCCTGACACGAATCTGACGGCTAACGCGAGTTTCACCACCAAAAAACCAGGTCAGCTGACTACTCGTTATCTGACGTCTTTCTTTCGATCGGTCCGCTCCGTACGTCGACCGCCACCGGCGCCTCGGGGGCGAGGACGACACCGCGGCGGCGCACCCGGTGGACGTGCAGGCCCACCGCCGCGACCCGCTCGTCCAGCCGCTTGACGAGCGCCCCGACGGACGCGCTGCTGACCGGCCGCCCGGCGCGGGTGTAGGCCGACCGGATCTGCTCGGGCGTGACCAGGCGGCGGTAGTGGCGGACGAGGAGCTCGACCACCGCGATCTGCGACGGCGGGATCGGCACCCAGCGCCCGGCGTGGCGCAGGATGCGGTCCTCGCCGAGGAGCGGCCGATCGGCCGCCAGGTTGGCGTTGCGGCCCAGCTGGTCGATGGCGTCGGCGACCGTGGCGGGGTCGCAGCCGTCGCGCAGCCACATCTCGCGGTCGTCGAGCAGGCTGGGCGGCGTGACCCCCGGGTCGGTGAGCAGGATCCGGGGCCGCCCGAGGGCGGCGAGCTGGCGCCGCTTGCGGTCGTGGGCCGGCCAGCGCAGCAGGGCGACGTCGGGGGTGGGGGGCGTCGGGAGACGATGGGTGGTGAGCTCGACCATGGCTCAGCGCTCCGAGGGGGCGTAGCGGGCGGGGGCGGTGAGCACCGCCCCCTGGCGGCGGACGATGCGCAGGCGGAGGCCGACGGTGGCGACGCGGCGGCCGATGCGGTGCAGCTGCGTGCGGAACGAGGCGACGCGGGGGCTGCCGCCCGCTGCCCGGTAAGCGCGGCGCAGCTCGTCGTCGGGGACGATGCGGTCGAGGTTGCGCACGAGGAGCTCGACGACGGGCAGCTGGGTGTCGGGCACGGCCACCCAGACCCCGTCGAACCAGAGGAGGCCGTCGGCGTCGAGGAACGGCCGGATCCGTTTCCGGGCGCGGTCGCGCAGCGTGTCCATGGCGGCGAGGAGGTCACTAGTGGGGGCGCCATCGAGCACCCACAGCTCGAGGTCGTCGAGGCGGCTCGGCGGGGCGGCGAAGTCGGACAGGACCAGCACCCGGGGCTCGCCCGCCGCCGCTAGGCGCTCGCGCTCCTCGGCGTCGTCGGGCCAGCGGAGGAGCGCCACGGTCGGCTCGGTCGGGATCGGGCGGTCGGGGTGGCGGTCGTCCTCGCGGGCGGCCGATCGATC
>DATCLS010000083.1:0-8766 GCA_036563805.1 Acidimicrobiales bacterium
ACCAACCGGCAGATCGGCGAGCAGCTGTACCTGGCCGAGAAGACGGTCAAGAACTACGTGTCCAACCTGCTCACCAAGCTGGGCATGCACCGGCGCACCGAGGCGGCCGTCTACGCCGCCCGCATCGCCGCCAAGCGCGAGCGCGAGGGCCGAATCGCGGGGACCTGACCCCCGGGGCCGCCTGGGGCGGCCCGGGCCGAACCCGCCTGCCCGACCCCGGCGGACCGATCGTCGCGGCGGCCGGCCGGCTGGCGGCGAACCGGCCGGCCGCCCGGCGGCTCAGCCCGCGACCGGCGCCCGCACGGCGACGGCCTCGACCTCGAAGAGCATGTCGGGCAGCGCCAGCGCGGCGACGCCGACGAGCGTCTGGGCCGGGGGCGTGTCGCCCCAGATCCGGCGCACGGTCGCCACCAGGGTCTCGAGCTTCTCTTGGTCGTGGTCGACGATGTACGTGCCGATGCGCACGACGTCCGGGTAGTCGAGCCCCACGGCGCGCAGGGCGGTGCCGAGGTTGGCGAAGGACCGCTCGACCTGGGCGGCGAAATCCGGCGAGGCGGTCCGGCCGGTCTCGTCCGAGCCGTACTGGCCGGCGACGAAGACCAGCTCGCCCAGGGCGCGGGCCGTGTGGCTGTAGCCGAACCCGGTGGGGTCGTGCAGCTCGGTCGGGTTGACGATGGCCGGGGTCATGGCTCGTGCTCCTTCGTCTTATGTGCGGGATCGGGTGTGGGATCGGACGGGCGGGAACGGGCGGGCGTCAGCTCACGGCGTGGGTCGTCGCGGCGCGGGCGGCGGCGGTGGCCGCGGCCCGGCCGGCGAGCTCGCCGCTGGCCAGCGCGGTGTCGGCGAGGTGGCCCTCGGGACCGACCCAGTCGCCGGCGACGAGCACGCCGGGCGAGCCGGTGTCGTCCACGCGGGGTCGGCCCGCCATGCCGCCGAGCTCGGGGACCGGCAGGGCGCCGGTGACGACCATGCGGTGGAGGTACCGGGACTCCTCGACGCTCGCCGGGTCGATGCCGGCGACCTCGGCGTGGCCGCGCAGCTCGGCGCGGGCGTCGGCGGTCGCCAGGTCCTCGCCCGGGCGCAGGTAGCGCAGGAGGTGGACGACCGCCCCGCCCGGCGGGGCGAGGTCGGCGGGAGGGGCGTGCATGCTGAGGTACAGGGGCCGGTCGAGCCCGAGGACGACGCGTCGCTCGGGCACCCGGTCGAGGCCGAGGTCCAGCGCGGCCACGTCGAGGCGCGGGCCGAGCCGCGCCCAGGCGGCGGGCGGCTCGGGCAGCAGCCGGGCGTTGGCGGACGGGGCGCCGGCGGCGAGGACGACCTGCCGGGCCACGAGCGTCCGGTCGCCGGCATCGACGCGGACCCACGGCCCGTCGGGGGTCACGCGGCCGACCTTCAAGCCGGCGGCGAGGGTCGCGCCCCGGCGCTGCGCCGCCCGTGCGAGCTGGTCGACCAGCCCGGCCCAGCCACCGTGCAGATAGTCGACCAGCGGGTCCTGCTGGAGCTGGGTGACCACCAGGTCGGCGCTGACCCGGTCGAAGTCGACGACGTAGGTGACCAGGCGAGCCTGCGTCTCGAGGTACCGCCGAGCGGTCGGCCCGAGGCCCAGGTCGTCGAACCAGGCGCGCGCCGTCCGGCCCGCCAGGTCGGCCGGGCGCCAGCGGTCCATCGTCGCCAGGACGCGGGCGAGGCCGGGCTTGTCGGCCGCGTCGATCAGGTCGGTGCGGGCCAGGGCCTCGTCGCCCCACGGCAGCGGGCCGACGCGATCCCCGAGCCGGCCGTGGGCGTCGGTGGCCGGCGGTGGGGCGGCGGACACGCGGACGCCGAGCCGGTCGAGGACCGGGCGCCCCGGCCCACTCCGGTACAGGGCGTGGGCGCCGCGGTTGAACCGGAACCGCCCCACCCGGTCGGTGGCCGCCCGTCCGCCGGGCTCCCGGCCGTCGGCCACCAGTACAGAGACGCCCCCGCCTGCGGCGGTGGCGGCGGCCGCCAGGCCCGCGAGCCCGGCCCCCACGACCACGACGTCCCACCTCTCGCCCATCACGCTGCCCCTTCCTTCGGGTGCCCGGGGCCACCGGCTCCCGACTCTGCCAATTCTGGATATCGACTATCCAGGACTCTATACATCCAGAATACGGCAGGCAAGGGTCGGGCCCGAAGATTCTGGATATGTAGACTCCAGGACCATGCGGATGAGCGAGGCCGTCGAGTGGGCGCTGCACACCTGCCTCAACCTCGCCTGGGTCGGCCCGGACCGACCGGTGCCGGCGGCCCGGTTGGCCGCCTTCTACGAGCTGCCGCCCGCCTACCTGAACAAGCAGCTCCAAGCGCTCGCTCGGGCCGGGATCGTCATGTCCACCTCGGGCCCCAAGGGCGGGTTCCGGCTGGCCCGCGACCCGGCGCGCATCTCGCTGCTCGACATCGTGCAGGCGATCGAGGGGCCAGACGGCGCCTTCCGCTGCCGCGAGATCCGACAGCGGGGTCCGTTCGGCGACGACCCCGACAACCACCACCAGCCCTGCGCCATCGCCGCCGCGTTGGCCGATGCCGAGCAGGCCTGGCGCGACCGGCTCCGGGCCCGGACCCTCGCCGATCTCGGCGCCACCGTCGACGAGAGGGCGCCCGCGGTCCCCCACCGCACCCGGGAGTGGCTCACGGGCGCGACCTCCTCCTGACGCCCTGACCCCGCCCTCGGGGCCCGCCCGACCACCCGGCGCCTCCCTGCCCGCCGGGACCGGGACCCGGGCCGGCGACCGGTCAGGCGCCGAAGCCGACCATCGGCCCGGGGGGCATGGGCCCATCGGCCCGGGGGGCATGGGCCCAACGGCCCTGGGCCGGGGCCCGCCCCGGCCCGACGCTGGGGTCAGGAGGAAGAGATCCCATGGAGACCGCCACCATCGACCCCGACGCCCCGGTCCCGATCCGGGCCGCGCGCGGCGCCCGCCGGTCGTCGCCCCTCGACTACGCCACCGTGGTCGTCCCACTCGACGGATCGCCGGCCGCGGAGCGGGCGCTCCCCGTCGCCCGGTGGCTGGCTCGGCGACTCGACGCCCAACTGCACGCGGTCATCGCCGACGTCCCGCCGACCGAGGCCGAGTGGTACCGGCGCTACGCCGACGAGCTCGAGGGCCGGCACCCGGGGCTGACGGTCGGGCGCACCGGTGACCCGGACGTCGTCAAGATCGTCGGCGACGTGGCCGCCCGTTTGGGCCCGGCGCTCGTGTGCCTGGCCACGCACGGCTGGTCGGGCGGCGGCCCGCACGTCGGCCCGACGTACGCGGCGTTGGCGGCCGCCAGCCCCGGTCCGCTGGTCGCCGTCGGCGAGCAGGCCCGTCCGGGCGTCGACGACGCCGCCGCCCGGATCGTCGCCTGCGTGGACGGCACCGCGGCCGCCGAGGCGGTGCTCCCGGCCGCCGCCCGCTGGGCCCGCGGCCTGGGGGCGGCCCTGTCGATCGTGACCGTGGCCCAGCCCGCCGGCCGTCCGCTCGTTCCCGGCTCGCGCCAGTGGCCGGCGCACGGACCGGCCGACCCCGACGCCTACCTCGACCGCCTCGTCGACCGGCCCGAGGTGGCCGGGCTCGACGTCGACGGCACGGTGCTGTGGAGCGGCGTGCGCCCCCACGTCGCCCTCGCCGAACACCTCCGCGACCACCCGGCGACGCTGGTCGCCGTGGCCGCCCATCCCCGCACCGGTCCCGCCCGCCTGGTGGCCGGCGGCGGCGAGGCGGCCCGGATCATCGAGACCAGCCCGGTCCCGGTGCTGGTCCAGCCGGTGGGCTGACCCCGACGACGGCGGGTCGGCCGGCGCTCCGGCGCTCGCGGCCGGCCGTCCGCCCGGCGGCCCGGCGGCCCGACGATCCGTGGCGGCTACAGCGCGTTCAACCGGCCGAGCCGCGGCCACCGCGGATCCGCGGTTGTGGCGTGGTCGTCGTGGCTCCCGCCGGTCGCCCCGACGATCGGATGAACACGTCGGTCCGGCCGGGGTCCAGCGAGGTGGGCGCCGGCGAGTCGCCTCGGCCGTGGCGAGCGGCAGGGGCGCCGCCGGCAGGGCCGGCCGGGCGGGCGGCGGGTCGGCCGTCACGGACGGTTGGGACGTTCGGCCCTGGGTGGTCCGGGAAAGCGGGCAGACGATGGACGTGAACCCCCGGATGCAGCTGAGGAGGTACGGCATGGCAACACTCACACGTCGACCCGAGTGGGCCCCGTGGCGGGAGCGCTTCCCCCGGTTCTTCGATCTCTTCGACTTCCCCGAGGCCTGGTTCGCCGGCGAGCGGCCCATCCAGGTCGAGGAGTACATGGACGACGGCGAGATGGTCGTGCGGGCCGAGCTCCCCGGCGTCGACCCCGACAAGGACGTCGAGGTCACCGTCCACGACGGGCTGCTCGACATCCGCGCCGAGCGCCGCCAGGAGACGAAGGCCGAGGACAAGATGAGCTTCCGCTCCGAGTTCCGCTACGGCATGTTCGCCCGCACGGTTCCGCTGCCCGCCGGCGCCAGCGACGACGACGTGAAGGCGAGCTACCAGGACGGCGTGCTCGAGGTGCGGGTGTCCGTCGGCGAGCCGAAGACGGAGGCCAAGAAGGTCCCGATCAGCCGGCGCTGACCGCCCGGCCGAGAAGGCAGGAGGGGCGCGCATGGACCGGATCCCGGGCCGCGGCGGCCGGAGCCGCCGGGGTGGTCGCAGCCGCCGGACCGACCGGCGCCGCACCGCCCGGACGGTCGGGGCGGTCGCCGCTGCGGTGCTCGTCCTGGCCGCCCTCGGCGTCCTCGTGGCCCGGGGGCGCGGCTCGGGCGACGGCCACTCGGCGACCGCGCCGCCGCCCGGGACGCTCCCCCTGCTGGGCACGCCCGGCGACGTCCCCGACCGGCCGGCGCTGGCGGTGAAGATCGACGCCACGGCCGGCGGGCGCCCCCAGGCCGGGCTGGCCGAGGCCGACCTCGTGGTCGAGGAGGTCGTGGAGGGCGGGCTGACCCGCTTGCTGGCCGTCTACCACTCCCGCGACCCCGCGACGGTCGGCCCCGTGCGCTCGGCGCGCTCGACCGACATCGGGTTGCTCGCCGAGCTGGACCGGCCGCTGTTCGCCTGGTCGGGCGCCAACCCCCGGTTCGCCGCCGCCGTGCGCGCCGCGGACATCGTCGACGTCGGGTATGCCGCCGCCCCCGACGCCTACCAGCGGTCCGACGACCGGCGGGCGCCCTACAACCTCTACGCCGACCCCGCCGAGCTGCGGGCCGCCGGTGCGGCGGCCGACCCCGACGCCGGTCCCCCGGCGCCGCTGTTCGCCTACCGGCCCGCCGGCGGTGCGCCGGGCGAACCGGACGAACCGGGCGAGCTGGACGAGCCCGGCGCCGAGCCCGCCGGCGGCTTGACCGCCGGCCCGGGCGGGGGCCTGGCCACGGCCATCCGCTGGGACTGGGACGGCGACGCCGCCACCTGGGTCCGCACCCAGGATGGCACGCCCCACGTCGACGACGAGGGCGCGCCGGTCGTGGCGGCCAACGTGGTGATCCGCCTCACGCCCTACCGGGACAGCGGCGTGCGCGACGTGCGGGGCGCCGTCGTGCCGGAGGCCGCGATGGTCGGGGACGGCGAGGCCTGGCTTCTCACGACTGGCCACGTCGTCCGCGGCCGCTGGCACAAGCCGGCGCCCGGCGCCCCGACGACCTACACGGCCGCCGACGGCTCGCCCCTCCGCCTGACCCCCGGCCCCACCTGGATCGAGGTGCTGCCTCCCGGCGCCGGCTCCGCCCTCCCGCCCGCCTGACCCGCCGGCCGGCCCGCCCGGGACGTCAGGCCGCCTGCCGGCGGTAGACGTCGCGGCGGTCGGGGGTGTGGAGGCCGGCGGCCAGCCACCAGGCCCCGTCGCGGCGGACGAGGACGAACAGCGCGAGCTCATCGAAGCCGTCGGGGAGGCCCGGCTGCGGCTCGGCGTCCCCGGCGGGACCGTCGGACGCCTCCCGCTCGGCGAGCGACAGCCGCCGTACGTAGGCGATGGCCACGTCGGCCGCGATCAGCCGGGCGTCCTCGATCTCGTAGCGGAAGCCGGCCTCCCCGCGCTCGCGGCAGCGGCGAACATCGCCGAGTGGATGGCGTGGATCTCGTCGTAGCCCCGCGTGATCGCCCCGAACGGGCTCCCCCACAGGACGTCGCGGGCGAACTGGCGGTTGAAGGCGTCGGCGTCGAACGTGTCGAGCGCGGCCTGCAGGTCCCGGACGAAGTCCGCCGCCGCCTCGCTCCCGGCTCCCCCGGCGCCGCCCGCGTCCCGGGCCAGCACCGGCCGCCCGGTCGTCTCGGCTGTCTCGCTGCTGATGCGACCGACCCTAAGACCTCAACCTTCCTTCAGGTCAAGCCCTCCCCTCCCGGGAGGGCCGACGCCTACCCCGACGACGCCGACGAGGCGGACCGGGCGCCGAACAACGCCGAGGCGTACGCCGACGGCCCCTCGAGGGCGGCGGTGGCCAGCTCCCGCAGCCAGCGCCGGTACTCGATCGACACCTTGTCGGTCCGCACCGACAGCTCGGCCGTCGGGTCGAGCGGCAGCTCGGGCGGCACCTGGTTGCAAACCACGGGCTCGTCCTCGGCCAGCACGAGGTCCTGGAACGCCAGGTGCTCACGGTCGTCGCCGGCCAGGTCGTCGGTCCGGCACACGAACCAGAAGCAGCGGCAGGTGGCGTCGTCGACCGGGCTGGCGGTCATCCAGAGTCGACGGCGTCGCCCGTCCGGGTAGAGGAAGGCGATGTCGACCGTGCACGGCATCGGCATGCGATAGGCGCTGGAGCCCAGCAGCGCCGTGTCGTCCGGCTCCTCGGGCAGCGCCGGCGGCTCGTAGGCGAACCGCATCTCGCCGTCGACCCGATCGATGGCGGGCAGGGGCGGCACCGGCTCGTCCCGGCGCCCGAGCGTGCCGTCGTGGACGAAGGCGAAGTGGGCCAGGTCGACGAAGTTCTCGACCCGCCGCAGCGCCGAGACCGGCCACGTGTACGGCTCGCCGGCCAGGATCTTCATGGCCGGCTCGTCGAACGCCGGGCAGGCCGGGACCCGGGTGTCGACCGAGCCGTCGAGCCGGACCCACACGAGCCCGTACCGCACGGTCACGTCGTAGGCGCCGACCCGGGCGCGGGACGGGATCGGCCCGTCGGGCAGCGACGGGATGTCGGTGCAGGCCCCGTCGGCCCCGAACGCCCAACCGTGGTAGGCGCAGCGCACGCAGTCGCCCTCCACCCGTCCCACCGACAGCCGGGTCGACCGGTGCGGGCAGCGGTCGTCGAGGGCGACCACCGTGCCGCCGGACCCCTCCCCTGCGCCCAGCCGGGCCACCACCAGCTCCCGGCCGAGCAGCCGCACCCCGACGGGACCGGGCAGCTCGGCCTCGGTGCACACGGGGTGCCAGTGGTGGGCCAGCGCCGCCCGCAGCCCGACGGCGAGCTCCTCCCGGCTCGGCGCGCGGCCGGTGCCACCGCCCGTGGTACGACCCGTCAGCTCCATCGAGCCCTCCCTCACGCCGGGACCGGCTCCCCGGCCGCCGCTTCGGCCTCCGCCTCGGCCGGCAGCCAGCGGCCGGCCCGCACGCAGCCGACCGGCGCCAGTCGGCGCTCGGCCACGATCGTCTCGTACCCGTCGGACAGCTCGGCCGGCTCGTCGTCGATCCGGAGCACGCTGACCTCGGCGGACCGGCCCGGCGCCAGCGCCCCGAGCTCGTCCTCGCGACCGATCGACCGGGCAGGCCCGGTCGTGGCCATGGCGACGACCTCGGGCAGCGGCACCCCGAGCGCCCAGATCTTCGACATCGTCTCGGGCAGCGACCCCACGGGCGCGTCGACGTTGTAGACGTTGAGGTCGGTCGAGATCGAGTGCGGGAAGTAGCCGGCGTCGAACAGGCGCCGGGCGGTCCGGTACCGGAAGTCGGTCGCCGAGTGCCCGACGTCGAGCCGGACGCCCCGCTCGACCGCCGCCGCGAACTCGGGCGTCACGGCCCCGGTCTCGGGGTCGAGCTGCCCGCCGCCGGCCCGGAAGGCGTGCGTGATGACGTCGCCGTCCCGCAGGGCGCCCAGCAGCGCCGGGTTGGTGATCGTCGGCGTGTGGGGGAACCGGCCGAGATGGACCATGACCGGCCGGTCGCCGGCCAGCCGCTGGGCGCCGGCGAGGAACGGGCTGTGCGTCTCGTCGCCCGTGTGCGTGGCCCGGACCTTGAAGCCCACCACCATGTCGCCGTGGGCTTCCAGAGCGGCGGCCGCGGCGTCGAGGTCGAGGTTCCGTTCGTCGTCGGCGATCCGCAGCTTGTGGCAGATGAAGTCGCCGGTGGCGAGGTAGAGCTGGCTGGGGTCCATGAAGGCCAGGACCCGGGTCGCGGGGCCCGACGCCTCGAGCCAGTTGCGGGCCAGGCCGAACGTGGCGACGCCGCTGGTGCCGCCGTCGACCACGATCGGCACGCCGGTCCGCACGCCAGCGCGGTCGGGCGCCACGCAGAAGTCGCCGAGGCCGGGGAACACGTGGGCGTGGAGGTCGATCAGCCCGGGGGTGACGACGTGGCCGCGGCAGTCGACCACCTCGGCACCGGCGTCGGCCTGGGACCAGTCCCGACCGGCGTCCGGTCCCACCGCGGCGATCTCACCGTCGGCCACCACGACATCGGCCGTGCCGTCGAACCCGGACGCCGGGTCGATCACCCGCCCATCACGGAGGACCAGGGTGTTCAACATTCTGTTGAAGCTAAGGCCGGTGTGTTTCGGGCCGGTTTCCCGTTGATGAGCGCCCGACGACAGACGCC
>DATCLS010000084.1:0-43005 GCA_036563805.1 Acidimicrobiales bacterium
ACCAACCGGCAGATCGGCGAGCAGCTGTACCTGGCCGAGAAGACGGTCAAGAACTACGTGTCCAACCTGCTCACCAAGCTGGGCATGCACCGGCGCACCGAGGCGGCCGTCTACGCCGCCCGCATCGCCGCCAAGCGCGAGAACCGGCGCTGAGGCCGCCAACCTCGCCGAGGTCCGACCTCGCGGGCGCCGACCTCGACGCCGAGATGGCGAACGACGAGCGGGCGGCCGAGGCGTACGACGCCGCCCGCCCGGCCCACGTCACCGGTGTCGCCGCCCACGCCGAGGCCGTCCGCTGACCCCTCGCCGCGGCTGATCGCCGGTCGACCGACGGTCGACCGGTGGCTGAGCGCCCGCCTGCGCACGGCTGACCCGCTCGGGCGGGTGGTCGGTCCCGGCGCGACACGTCGGTGTCGGGACGGCCGGCCCGGTGCTGGGCCGGAGCGCCCGGGCCGGCCACCCGGCTCCGCCGCCTGAGCCGGGCGCCGGCTCCGTCCGCCCGAGCGCCGGGGAAGAGGCTCGCCGCCGGAGGCTCTGTGCCCCTCCGGCAATCTCGCACGCCGGCGCCGCTCGGTCATCCGTAGCCCGATCACGTACGCGGCCGGGTCCGACTACGTACGATGGGCGCCCACGGGGCGAGCTGGGTGGCAGGCCGGCCAGCCGACCACACCAACAGTCGGCCAGGAGGAGGGTCGCGGTCGCGGTGCAGTCTCCGTGGTCTTTCGTGGGCCGCGAGCCCGAGCTGGGACGGATCGACGAGGCGCTCGACCGCGCCGCCGGCGTCGTCCTGGTCGGCGACGCAGGGGTCGGCAAGACCCGCCTGCTGACCGAGGCCGTCAAGCGGTCCGAGGCCGCGGGGCGGCGGGTCCTGGTGGTGCGGGCGACCCGGTCGTCGGGCGCCGTGCCGCTCGGGGCGTTCGCGCCCCTGCTCCCGGTCGAGGGCGAGACGGCCTCGCTGCCCCGGGGCCGCGAGGCGATCCTGGCCCGGGAGCCGGCCGTCCTGGCGGTCGACGACGCCCATGCGCTCGACGACGCCTCGGCCGCCCTCGTCCACCAGCTGGCCACGCAAGACGGCGTGCGCGTGCTGGCCACCGTGCGCCGGGGTGAGGGCGCCCCCGACGCCATCGTCGGCCTCTGGAAGGACGGCGCCTGCGAGCGCCTCGACCTGGCGCCTCTGACCCGGGCCGCGCTCGACCGGGTGGTCGTCGAGGCGCTGGGCGGGCCGGTCGACGGCCGGTTCCTGCACCTGCTCTGGAGCCGCACGCTCGGCAACGCCTTGTTCGCCCGCGAGCTGCTGGCCGCCGCGGTCGAGAGCGGCGCCCTGGCCGACCGCGACGGCCTCTGGACCCTGACCGGACCGTTCTCGCCGCCCACCCGCCTCCACGAGCTGCTCGCCGGCCGGCTGGAGGGCCCGCAGACGCCCGAGCGCACCGCCCTCGACCTCCTCGCCCTGGCCGAGCCCCTGCCCTTCGACGTCCTGGCCGAGCTGGTCGGCGACCACGCCCTGGAGCGGCTCGAGGAGCGGGGCCTGGTCACCCTCGACGAGTCGGCCCAGGCCGACGCCCGGCTCGGCCACCCGCTGCTGGCCGACGTCCTGCTCGACGCGCTCGGCGCCATCCGCAAGCGCCGCCTGCTGCGCGAGCTGGTGGCCGCCGTGTCGGCGCGCCCGCTGCCGGTCGAGGCCGGCGGCCGGCTCGTCCGCTGGCGGATCGACGCCGGGCTCGACGTGTCGCCCGGCGAGCTGCTGACGACTGCCCGGCGCTACCTGCTCGTCGACCCGGAGCTGGCCGAGTCGCTGGCTCGCCAAGTGCTCGCCGCCGGGGCCGGCCACGAGACGGCGGCCCTCATGACGCTGGTCGAGATCACGACGATGACCGGCCGGGCCGAAGAGGCCGCCGCCCTGCTCCGCCGGCTGCCGTCGGGCTCGTCGCGAGACCGGTCCCGGCGGGAGGTCGATCTCGCTCTCGTGCTGGCGTTCGGCCTCAACCGCCAGCGCGACGCCGCCGAGCGACTGGAGGCCCTGCTCGACGAGGTCGACGAGCGCGACCGCACCTACGTGGCCGGCCAGATCCCGCTCCTGTGGCTGCTCGCCGGCCAGATCGACCGGGCCCGGACGCGCGCCGAGGACGTGATCGCCGACGACCGGTCCACGGAGGCCGACCGACTGGGAGCCGAGCTGGTGCTCGTCCCGGTGCTCAACCTTGTCGGGCGCCCGGTCACCGCACTGGAGCGGGCGGCGGACGTGCACCCCCGGCTGGTCGACCACCCCCACGTCAACGAGTACATGGTCGGCCAGCTCGGCACGGCGGTGCCGACCGGGCACCGCTACGCCGGCGACCTCGACCGCGCCGAGGAGACGGCCCGGGCGGTCTACGAGCGCCTCACCGAGGAGGGCGCCGCCCAGCTGCGGGGCGTGTACGCGCTACGGCTCGGGCAGGTGCTGCTGTGGAAGGGCGAGCTGGTCCGGGCCGAGCAGCACTTCCTCGAGGCCGTCACCGCGCTGGAGGGCGACGCCATGACCCGGGCGTGCGCGGTCGACCACGTCCGCTACACCCGGGTGCTGCTGGGGCGGCCCGACCTGCCGAGTCCGCTGCCGCCCGCCGGCATGTACGCGGTCGAGCACGACCACCTGTCCGCCGGCGTGGAGGCGGCGGCCGGTGACCTCGCCTATGCCCGCACGCTCGCCCTCGGCGCCGCCCGACGCGGGATCGAGACCGGCCACGTCGCCTACGCGGTGTTCGCCCTGTACGAGGCCGCCCGCCACGGCGCGGCGGCCGAGGCGGCCACGCTGGTGCCGGGCCTGCCGGAGCTGGAGGGGCGGCTGCTCCCGGCGCTGGTCGAGGCGGTCGAGGCGCTGGCCGCCGCCCCGGCGGCCGCCGGCGGGCGGCTGGAGGCGCTGGCCGACCGGTTCGAGGAGATGGGCGCCCGGCTGCACGCCGCCGAGATGGCAGCTGCGGCCGCCTCCGCGGCCGCCGCCCGGGGGCGGGCGACCGTGGCCAGCCGGCTCCGCACCCGGGCCCAGCTGCTGGCCGAGCAGTGCGACGGGGCGACCACGGCGCTGCTGCGCAACGCCGGCGGCGACGGGCTGACCGGCCGGGAGCGCGAGGTCGCCAGCCTGGCGGCCCGGGGGCTCACCGACGGCGAGATCGCCACCCGTCTGTCGGTGTCCCGGCGGACGGTCGAGACGCATCTCTACCGGGTGTACGGGAAGCTGGGCGTGGCCGGACGACGCGAGCTGGGAACGGTGCTGGCGCGGCGCTGAGCCGGGTTGCGGCCCGTCCTCGCCCGGTGTCGCCGACCCGGGCCTGCGGCGGCCGACCGGCTGGTCGCGCCGAGGCCGCCGGGGGTACGCACCGAAAAGTGCGTACTTTTCAGGTCGGCGGCTGTGGTGGACGATCCCGGCATGGCACCTCCCTCCACCCCCGTCGCCGTCCTCGGGCTCGGCGCCATGGGCTCGGCCCTCGCCCGGGCGCTCCTCGCCGCCGGCCACCCCACCACCGTCTGGAACCGGACCGCCCAGCGCGCCGAGCCGCTCGTCGCCCTGGGCGCCCAGGCCGCGCCGGACCCGGCCGCGGCCGTCGCCGCCGCCGACGTGGTCCTGACCAGCCTGGTCGACGGTGCGGCCGTCACCGCCGTGCTCACCGCCGCCGCCCCCGCCCTGAGGGGCACGGCCGTCGTCGAGCTCACGTCGCTCACGCCCCGGGAGGCCGAGGCGATCGGCACCCTGGTGGAGGGCGCCGGGGCGTCGTACGTCTCGGGCTCGGTGATGGTGACACCGCCGATGATCGCCACCGCCGACGCGTCCCTGCTCCTGGGCGGCGACCGGGCCGCCTACGAGCGGATCGCCGACGTCCTGCGCGCGCTCGCCCCCAACCTGCGCTTCGTCGGCGACGCAGCGGCCACCGCACTGCTCGACATGGGCATGCTCGACGTCTTCTTCGGCGCGGTGACGTCGTTCGTCCACGCCGCGACGCTCGCTGGCACCGGCGGCGTCAAGCCGACCGAGTTCCTGGAGCACGGCGAAGCGATGCTCCGGCTCGCCCTCGCCTCCACCCGCGAGCTGGCCGCCGAGCTCACGGCCGGCTCGTACCCCGGCGACGAGAACAGCATCGCCATGATGCGCCGGAGCATCGACCACGTCGTCGAGACCGCCGAGGAGCGCGGCGTCGACCCGGCGCTGCCGCAGGTGACCGCCCGCCTGATGGGCGACGCCGTCGACCGGGGATACGGTGGCGAGGGCTATGGACGAATCGCGGACCTGCTGCGGCGGTGAGGCCCGGCGGGGCCAGACGTGAAGTCGCGCTACTTCAGCTGCGGGCTCGACGCCGCGGTCAGCGTCGTCGAGGGCAAGTGGAAGCCGCTGATCCTCTGGGAGCTCAGCCAGGGGCCCCGTCGGTACGGCAAGCTGCGCCGGGCGCTGCCGGGGATCAGCGAGAAGATGCTCATCCAGCAGCTCAAGCAGTTGCAGCGCGACGGCCTCATCGCCCGCACCGACCTCGGCGGCGTACCGCCCGGTGTCGAGTACGCGCTCACGCCGCTCGGCGAGTCGCTGAACGAGGCGCTGGTGCCGCTCGGCGACTGGGGCGAGAAGCACCTCCTCCACCTCGAGTCGCTGCAGGACGGCGAGGCGCGCCACGACGGCGCGGCGTCGGCGGGGCCCGCGGGGGTGGGCCCCGCCGGCCTCGCCGCGGCGAGTCGTGCGGGCCCCGCCCGTCAGCCGGGGTAGGGCTCCCGGGCGCGGGCGTCGCGCAGGGCCCGTCCCCACCAGGCGAGCTGGTCCAGCATCGTGGCGGCGTACGCCGCCGCCTCGGCGTCGAGCGGCCGCCCGTCCGCGAACGTCTCGAAGTAGTTGGGGAAGGACAGGCGGTCGCGGATCGTCACCGCGTGCAGCTCGGTGAGCACGTTCTCCAGGTGCAGCGCGGCGTGGCGGCCGCCGGACGGTCCGCCGTAGCTGACCAGGGCCACCGGCTTGGCCGTCCACTGGGTGAAGTGCCAGTCGATCGCCGCTTTGAGCGAGGCCGGGAAGCTGTGGTTGTACTCGGGCGTCACGAGGACGACGGCGTCGGCGGCCTCCAAGCGGGTGGTGAGCTCGGCCATGCCCGCCGGCCGGGGGTAGGCGGTGGCGCCCTTCGGGGACACGGCCGGTAGCGCCAGGGGGAGCTCGACGTCGGCGAGGTCGACGACCTCGACCTTGAACCCGGCGTGCTCGCGGGCGCGGTCCGCCACCCAGTCGGCCACGACCGGACCGAACCGGCCCTCCCGCACGCTGCCGACGACGATCACGAGGTTGAGCGGTGTGGTCATGGGCCTCACTCTCCGCCGGACCGGCGGCCGCAACCAGGCCGCGCCGAGGGTGGCCCTCGCACGGCCACCCTCGGCCCGCCGGTCCGCCCGGGCACCCCCGTACAGTGTCCCCGTGAGCACGCCGCTCGGTGACTTCATCCGTGCGAAGCGCGACGCCACGCCGCCCGAGGCGGTCGGCCTCCCCCGGGGCTCGCGCCGGCGCGTCCCTGGCCTCCGGCGTTCGGAGCTGGCGACGCTGGCGGGCATCAGCGTCGAGTACCTGGTGCGGATCGAGCAGGGCCGCGACCGCAACCCGTCGGCACCCGTGATCAACATGCTCGCCGACGCCCTCCGCCTCGACGCCGCCGAGCGGTGGCACCTCAAGCAGCTGACCAAGCGGGGCTCGTCGACCTGCGTGTCCGTGCTCAGCGACGTCGAGCTCGAGGTCCGGCCCACGGTCCGGGCCGTGCTCGACCAGCTCGAGCCGGGGATCGCTCTGGTCACCAACCGGCTCGGCGACGTGCTCGCCCACACGAGCGGGTTCGCGCTGCTCGTGGGCCCGTCCGGGCTGCTCGATGCGCCGTCGCCCAACCTGACCCGCTTCGTCTTCACCGACGGGCGCGCCCGGCAGCTGTTCCCCGACTGGGAGGCGATCGCCGACGAGCGGGTCATCGAGCTCACCATCGGGCCGGCCTCCGAGCGGGTCGACCGCTTCGTCGCCGAGCTGGCGGCGGCGGCCGGCGACGAGTTCACGTCCCGCGTCCGCCTCTACGACGTGCCCCGGCGTGGCGTCCAGCGGTGGCACCATCCGGCGGTCGGCGACCTGCGGCTCGAGCGCGAGGTACTGGAGGTGGGGCCGCCCGGTGCGCAGGAGCTGGTCGTGCTCCTGCCCGCCGACGAGGCCACGGCCGACGCGTGGGACCGCCTACGGCGCGAGGCCGCCGGCGGCCTCCGGGCCGTGATCTGACCGGGCGGCTGCCGCCGGCCCGGCCCGCCGGCGCCGCCGCGGGCGCAGCATGATGGGCGGGTGCGCCTGATCGACGTGAGCCACGTCGTGGCCGACGGGATGACGACCTACCCCGGACTACCCGGCCCCCGGATCAGCGACCACCTCAGCTGGGAGGCGTCCCGGTCGATGTACGCGCCGGGCACGGAGTTCCAGATCGGCCGGATCGAGATGGTGGCCAACACCGGCACCTACCTCGACACCCCGGCGCACCGGCACCGGGACGGCTGGGACCTCGCGGAGCTGCCCCTGGAGAAGGTGGCGCTGGTGCCGCTCACGCTCGTGGACGCACCGGGGCCGGCGATCGGCGCCCCGGTGTTCGACGGGCACGTGCTGGCCGACCGCGCCGTCGTCGTGCGCACCGGGTGGAGCCGCCACTGGGGCACGGAGGCCTACGGCGCCGGCGGCCACCCCCACCTCACCGCCGATGCGGCGCAGGCGCTGGTCGACGCCGGGGCCCGGCTCGTCGGCATCGACTCGGTCAACATCGATGCCACCGCCACGGGCGATCGCCCGGCCCACACGATCCTGCTCGGCGCCGGCATCCCCATCGTCGAGCACCTCTGCAACCTCGACGCCGTCCCGGCCACCCCCGGGGACACCTTCACCGCCGTGCCCGTCAAGGTGGCGGGCATGGCCACGTTCCCGGTGCGGGCTTTCGTGACGGTCCCCGACGCCTGATTGCCGGGCACAGTAGGTAGACGTCTCCCCGTTTCCCGGGCCGAGCCGGCGGGCGGTCAGTAGCCGGCGTCGCGGCGGCGGAGGCCGGCGTAGCCGAGCGCCAGCAACGCCGCGGCGACGGCGACGAGGGCGGCGACGGGCGCCAGGGTGAAGTCCTCGGCCGGGATCTCGGGCACGTGCTCGAACGGCGACAGCTCGATGACCGCCCGGGGCAGCTCGAACAGCTGGCCGAACATGCCGATCACCCAGCACAGCGCCACGACCGTCCAGGCCACCGGCACGGCGGCGCGGGGCAGCCAGCCGAACAGGGCGAAGGCGACGCCCACCACCACCCACAGGGCGGCGACGTAGCACAGGGCGCCGCCGAGCAGCGGGCCCGCCTCCCCCATCTCGCCCGCGGCGACCCCGTAGGTCAGGCCGACGCCGAGCCCGGCCGCGGCCATGACCAGCACGCTGCCCCCGAGTGCGATGGCCAGGTGCGACGTCGCCCACCCGGACCGCGACAGCGCCGTGGCCAACAGCGGCTCGGCCCGCCCACCGGTCTCCTCGCTCCGCAGCCGCAGGACCGACGACACGCCGAAGGCCACGCCGAACAGCGCCAGCATGAGCAGCGCCGTGGCGAAGAACGCCTCGGTGAGGTCGCCGCCGGCCTGGGCGATGACGTCCTCCATGGCCTCGTTGTCGCCGATGAGGTCGCCGACGTCCTGGGCGATCGAGCCGAACGACACGCCGGACAGGGCCAGCCCGGCCACCCAGCTGATCAGCGCCCCCCGCTGGAGCCGCAGCGCCAGCCCGCCCGGCCGGGTCAGCGCCGCCGAGGCGGTGGGCGGACCGGGCCGGGGCGGCACCAGTCCCCCGCCCAGGTCGCGGATCGCCAGCAGGTAATAGGCGACGGCGACGAGCACGGCGGCCGTGCCGAGGAGGAGGAGCAGCGTCCAGGGCCGCTCGCCGGCGTACGGCCGCGACCCCTGGGCCCACCCCATCGGCGACAGCCACGACAGCGTGCCGTCGCCGACGTCGCCCACGGCCCGGATCACGAACGCCGCCCCGAGCACCACGCCCGTCAACCCGAGGGCCGGGCGGTTGTGGTCGGCGAGCTGGACGGTCACCGCGGTCACGCAGGCGAACAGCAGCCCGAACGCTCCCATGGCCGCGCCGTACACCACCGACCCGGCCGTCGGCAGCCCCTGGCCCAGCAGGCTGAGCACGATCAGCGCGCCGAGCAGGACGAACGCGCCGGCCTGCACGACCAGCACGGCCGTGACCGGCGCGTTGCGACCCAGGACGCTGGCCCGCAGCAGCTCGGTGCGGCCCGCCTCCTCGTCGGCCCGGGTGTGCCGGCCCACCAGGAACATCGCCATCAGCGCCACCGCCACGTAGCCGGTGGCGCCCACGTTGAACACGACCTGGCCGCCCAGGGTGTCGAGGCCGTAGTCGGGCCCCTGGAACGCCAGGAGCGCGGCGTTGTCGCGGGCCGTCTGCGCCGCCGTGTCGAGGTCGGCCTGCGTCGGATAGATGCCCTCGATGCTCGAGGCGGTCGACAGGACGAGCAGGGTGATGCCGAGGATCCACACCGGCAGGCGCACCCGGTCGCGCCGGAGGATGAACCGCACCAGCGTGAGCGTGCCGGTGAGCGTGCCGCCGGGCCCGGCCGTCCGGCCCGCGGTGGCGCCGGCCGCGCCCGCTGTGCCAACCGTGCCGGTTGCGCCCGCGACGTCGGCCGTGCTCGGCCCGGCAGCCGTGGCGGCGCCCGGCGCCACCGCCGCCCCGCCCCCGGCCGCAAGGCCGCCGCCAGGCCCGACTCCGCCTCCGGCCGCGATGCCACCCCCGCTCACGACGACGCCTCCACGCCATCGGCCCCGGCCCCGGCCCCGGCCCCGGCCTCGACCCCGGCGCCAGCCCCCGCCATCTCGTCGCCGTAGTGCCGGAGGAACAGCTCCTCGAGCGTGGGCGGCTGGCTGGTCAGGCTGCGCACGCCGAACCGGGTCAGGTGCCGCAGGGCGCCGTCGATGTGGGCGGTGTCGACGTCGAACCGGGCCCGGGTGCCCTCGACCTCGGGGTCGTGGACCCCGGCCAGCTGCTCGATGCCCTCGAGCGGCCGCTCGGCCTCGACCGCGATCGACGTACGGGTCAGGTGGCGCAGCTCGGCCAGCGTGCCGGTCTCGACCGTGCGGCCCTTGCGAATGATGCTGACCCGGTCGCACAGGCTCTCGACCTCGGCCAGGATGTGGCTCGACAGCAGCACCGTGCGGCCGTCGTCGGTGACCTCGCGGATCGTCTGCTGGAACACCGCCTCCATGAGCGGGTCGAGCCCCGAGGTGGGCTCGTCGAGGATGAGCAGCTCGGCGTCGGACGCCAGCGCGGCCACCAGCGCCACCTTCTGCCGGTTGCCCTTCGAGTACGTGCGGCCCTTCTTGGTGGGGTCGAGCTCGAAGCGCTCGAGGAGCTGGTCGCGGCGCCCGGCGTCGAGCCCGCCCCGCAGCCGCCCCAGCAGGTCGATGACCTCGCCGCCGGTCAGGCTGGGCCACAGCGTGACGTCGCCGGGCACATAGGCCAGCCGGCGGTGGAGCGCGACGGCGTCGGACCAGCAGTCGCCGCCCAGCAGCCGGGCGGTGCCGGCATCGGCCCGCAGCAGGCCGAGCAGGACCCGGATCGTCGTCGACTTGCCGGACCCGTTCGGCCCCAGGAAGCCGTGGACCTCGCCGGTCGCCACCGTCAGGTCGAGCCCGTCGAGGGCCCGGGTGGCCCCGAACGTCTTCACCAGGCCGGTGACCTCGATGGCATTGGTCATGGCCGCACGCTAACATCTTTTCAGAAACTTGTGAAAGTTCAGAAAATCTCGTCCGCACTGATTCATTGAGGAGCCCGCGCACCGTGGCGACGACCCCAGAGGCGAGCCCCGAGACGACGCCGGAGTCCACGGAGTCCACGGAGACCACGGCGACCACCGACGCCACGGAGACCGGCGAGGGCGCGGCGGCGACCCCCGACGAGCGGGCGCTGCCGCAGTTCGTGGAGCGCTTCGCGCTGCTCCTCACCGACGCCGGCTTCCCCCGGATGCCGGCCCGGGTCCTCACCCGCCTGCTCTGCGACGACGACGGCCGGATGACCGCCGGCGAGCTGGCCGAGTCGCTGCGGGTCAGCCCGGCGGCGGTGTCGGGCGCGGTGCGGTTTCTCGTCCAGCTCGGCCTCGTCCACCGCGAGCGCGAGCCGGGGGCCCGACGCGACCACTACCGGGTCGACGCCGACAGCTGGTACGAGTCGATGCTGCGGCGTACCGAGCTGGTGACGCGGTGGACCGACGCCCTCGCCGACGGCGCCGAGGTCCTCGGGCGCGACCAGCCGGCCGGCCGGCGGCTCGAGGAGAGCCGCGCCTTCTTCCAGTTCCTCCAGGAGGAGGTGGAGGGGATGATGGCCCGCTGGCGCGCCCACCGGGCGGCGACGCGCGAGGAGCGTCGGCGATCGCCGAGGGCCGGCCCGGCGGGTGATGGGCTCTAGATACAGGTTTCGTTAGCGTTAGAGCATGGCCGTCGCCGGCGAGCACCCCGAGGACCGCCTGGAGGCCCTCGCGTCGCTGGCCGAGCGCACCCGCCGGGCCGTCTACGCCCACGTGGCCGCCGCCGGCGACTGGGTGAGCCGCGACCAGGTGGCCGACGCCCTGGCGCTCGGCCGGGGGACGGCCGCCCACCACCTCGACCGCCTGGCCGCCGACGGCCTGCTCGACGTCGAGTACCGGCGGCTGTCCGGCCGCCGGGGACCGGGCGCCGGGCGGCCCGCCAAGCTCTACCGCCGGGCGGGCCGTGACGTGGCGGTGTCGCTGCCGCCCCGCGACTACGAGCTGGCTGGGGCGTTGCTGGCCGCCGCGGCCGACCGGGCCCGGACCGAGGGCGTCGCCATCGACCGGGCCCTCGACGAGGCGGCGCGGGCCGAGGGGCGGGCGGTGGCCGCCGAGGTCCGCCGGCGCCTCGCCGCCACCGGGCACGAGCCGGGGGGCGGGAGCCGGGCGGCCCTCGTGGCCGTGCTGGAGGATCGGGGGTTCGAACCCCGGACGGGGCCCGACGGCACGGTCATGCTCCGCAACTGCCCGTTCCACCGGCTGGCCCGGCGCCACACCGAGCTGGTGTGCGGCATGAACCTGGCCCTCCTCGAAGCCGCCGTCGACGGGGTCGGCGACACGGGCCTCGCCGCCCGGCTCGAGCCGGAGGAGGGCGTCTGCTGCGTCAGGCTCCGCCCGGCCGGGTGACCGGCTCGCCGCGCTCCGCCGCTGGGGACCCGGCCCCGTCGGCGCCGCCGTCGACCCCGCCCGGATGGGCCTGGCCGGGGAACACGTCCTCCTCCGACCGGCGCCACACCGGGTGGTCGCCGGCGGTCTCGACGTTGAAGCCGTAGTCGAAGACGAGGCTCCCGCCGAACGTGGCGCCCACCGAGACCAGGGCGGCGACCACCACCGACAGCACGGCCAGCCCGACCGGCGTGGCGTCTCGGGCGTCGTACTCGGCCAGGCGCCACACGATGTCGGCCAGGGCGAGCACGGTGGCCACGACCATGATCAGGGCGTGCGTGTTGATCGTGCGGCGGGCCTGGGTGCCCGGCTCGGACGACCGCCACCAGTCGACCAGCCCGGTCAGGGCGGCGAGCACCGACACCGCGGCGCCGCCGATGAACACGTAGGTGCCGGCGCGCCAGAAGTCGCGGGCCCAACCACGGTCGGACCCGCCGATCACCGAGATCACGTCGAACGCGGCGGCCAGCACGTAGGCCGCGATCGGGAAGTCGGTCAGCGGCGGGTGCAGGGGCTTGCCGGACCAGCCGCGGAGGCCCTTGAAGGTGCGGCCCCGGAGCGTCAGCACCGGACGAACGGAGAACCGTCTCACGTCTCCTCCTCGTCTCGCTTCTAACGACGACCATAATTGTTTTTAGAATCGCCGGCAACGGCCCCTGCACCCGTGGCCCTAGGCTCCGCGGCAACGCATGGCCGACCTGCCCCGCTCCGCCCCGGTGGTGGTGGTCGGCGGCGGAGCCGTCGGCACCAGCACCCTGTTCCACCTGGCCGCGACCGGCTGCCGCGACGCGGTGCTGGTCGAGCGCGACACGCTCGGGTCGGGCTCGACGGGAGCGGCCGCCGGCGGCATCCGGGCCCAGTTCTCCGACGTGCTGAACGTCCGCGTCGCCCGGGAGTGCGCGGCCCGCTTCGCCCGGTTCGCCGACGAGGTGGGCGGCGACATCGGCTACCACCGCTGCGGCTACCTGTTCCTGTTGCGGGAGGACGAGGTGGCGGCGTTCGAGGCGTCGGTGGCGGTCCAGCGGTCGCTGGGCGTGGAGACGGCGGTGCTGCGCCCGGACGAGGCGGCCGAGCTGGTGCCCGGGCTGCGGACCGACGACCTGGCCGCCGCCACCTTCAACCCCACCGACGGGTGCGCGGACCCCGGCGCGGTCGTGCAGGGGTACGCAGCGGCCGCCCGCCGGGCCGGGGCCCGGGTCGTGCAGGGGACGGCGGCCCGCCGGATCCTGGTCGAGCGCGGGCGGGTCGCCGGGGTCGACACGACCGACGGGACGATCGCCTGCGACCGCGTCGTCTGCGCCGCCGGCGTCTGGTCGCGGGAGCTGGCGGCGACGGCGGGGGTTGACCTGCCGGTGCGGCCCGAGCGGCGCTACGTCCACATCGCCGAGGACGGCGGCGGCGCGGCCGGCGGCGGGACCGTCGGCGCCGCCGGGGGCAGCGGCGGCCTGCCAGCCGAGGTGCCCCTCACGATCGACTTCGCCAGCGGCTTCTACTTCCACCGGGAGCGGCCGGGGGCGCCGCGGCTGCTGGTCGGCGGGCCGTGGGCCGGCGTCGACGACCTGGCCCCGGTGGCGCTGCACCGGGTGCCGGCCTTGGCCGACGTGCCGATCCGGCGGGGCTGGTCGGGCTACTACGAGATGAGCCCCGACCACAACGCGGTCGTTGGCGCCGCCCCGGAGCCGGCGGGCTTCCTGTACGGGACGGGGTTCTCCGGGCACGGGTTCCAGCAGGCGCCGGTCGTCGGCGAGTACCTGGCCGCGTTGGCCCTCGACCGGCCGCCGCCGCTCGACCTGTCGCCGTTCTCCCTGGCCCGCTTCGGCCCCTCCCCCGGCTCGGCGCCCGCTGCGCCGCGCCCCGAGGCCCACGTCGTCTGACCGCCCCGCGGGCCCGGCCGCCCGCACGGGCCCGCGGCGGCGGAGGGTCAGGACGAGCGGCCGGCCGGGACGGGGCGGACGTTGACCGCCTGCGGGCCCCGGGGGCCGGCGGCCACGTCGAAGCGGACGCGCTGGCCCGGGCGGAGTGCCCGGGGGCCAGCGGTGGGCGCCAGCTCGGACACGTGGACGAACAGCTCCGCCCCCTGGCCCCGGTCGATGAAGCCGTAGCCCTTGCGGCGGTGGAACCGGATGACGGTGCCGGTGCCGGCGCCGTCGCGGGGGCGGCGCCGCGGCCGGCGCTCGCCGCCGGCCGGCGCCCCGGCGTCGGAGCGGGCGCCCCGCCGGCTACCCGGCCCACCCCGCTCGCCGCGGACCGACCCGGTCTCGGCGCGGCTGCCCCGCCGGCCACCCGGCTCACCCCGCTCGGTGCCGGCTGAGGGGCCGGCGGCAGGGCGCTCGTGGCGTGTCGAGGCCCGGGACTTTCGGCGGACGGGGCGGGCCGCCGGCTCGGGATCGCCCGCCGGGGCCGGCGCCGCCGAGCCCCGGGCGTAGCCCGAGCCGCCGGCGGGGGCCGGACCTCCGGCCGCCGGCGCCGGAGCGGCGGACGCCACAGGGGACACCGCGGACGCCGCGGAGGACACCGCGGGCACCGACGACGCGGCGGCCGGGCCGACCGGCTCCGCCTGCCCGGCGGCGACCAGGTCCAGCGCCGCGAGCCGCACCTCGCCGACCGGGTCGGTGCGCCCGATCTGGCGGAGTAGGGCCCGAGTGCCGGCGGCGCCCTCCTCGGCGGGGACGAGCCCGACGACGACGCCGGTGGCGCCGGCCCGGCCGGTGCGGCCCGACCGGTGCACGTAGTCCTTGGGGTCGGCCGGCAGGTCGAGATGCAGGACGGCGGCGACGCCGTCGACGTGGATGCCGCGGGCGGCGACATCGGTGGCCACCAGCGCCGCGGCCCGGCCGCGGGTGAAGGCGGCGAGCGCCCGGTCGCGCTGGCCCTGGGTGCGGCCGCCGTGGATGGCCACGGCCTTCACGCCGACGCGGGTCAGCTGGCGGGCCGCCCGGTCGGCACCGTGCCGGGTCCGGCAGAACACGATCGTGGGCCCGCACCGGGCGATGACGTCGGCGGCCACCTGCACGCGCTCGGCCCGCGCCACCCGCCAGAAGAGGTGCGGCACCTCGACGGCGTCGGCCGGCTCGGGCTCGACCGCGTGGCGGGCAGGGTCGCGCTGGTACCGGGCCACCAGCGCGTCGACCTCGCCGTCGAGCGTGGCCGAGAACAGCAGCGTCTGGCGGCGGTCGGGCGTCCGGTCGACCAGCCGCCGCACGGCGGGCAGGAAGCCCATGTCGGCCATGCGGTCGGCCTCGTCGAGCACGACGAGCTCGACCTGGTCGAGCACGGCGTCGCCCGTGGACACCAGGTCCTCGAGGCGCCCCGGGCAGGCCACCATGGCCTCGACGCCCCTGGCCAGCAGGCGCCGCTGGGGGCCGTAGCCGACGCCGCCGTACACGGTGGCGACCGGCCCGCCACCGACCGCCTCGGTCAGGGCCTGCAGCTCGCGCTGGACCTGGGCGGCCAGCTCGCGGGTGGGCACCAGCACCAGGGCCCGGGGCCGCCGGGGCCGGGCCGGGGCGGTGCGGGCCGCCACGCGGGTGGCGATGGCCAGGCCGAACGCCAGCGTCTTGCCCGACCCGGTGGGGGCCCGGCCGGCGACGTCGCGCCCGGCGAGGGCGTCGGGCAGCGTGGCGGCCTGGATGGGGAACGGCTCGGTGACGCCGCGGCGGGCCAGCGCGGCGACGAGCGGCTCGGGCACGCCGAGCGCGCGGAAGGAAGGGGACACAGAAAGCTCCGATCGAGATGGCTGTAGGCCACCCGAAGCGGAACCCTCCGGTGGGCCTCACCGGCGCCCCGTGGGCGCTCGGCGCACGCCGGACCTACCGGCAGATGACCCGGCAACCCTACAGGCCCGGAGCCCGGCCGCCACCCACGGCCGCCGGCCCGCCCGGTGGCGGCCGTTCCGCCAGCCGCCACCTTCGGGCCCGCCCCGGGGGCCGCCGGTCGTCCGCCGGGCGGCCCACACGTCCGCCCCGATGCCACGGGCCCGCCGGCCGCCACCGACACCCGGTGGCGGCCGCCGGCGCTGCTCAGGTCCCTCAGCCCCCGGCGTCCAGCCCGCGCCGGGCGAGCAGCGGCTCGATCTGCGGGTCGCGCCCGCGGAAGCGGCGGAACGCCTCCAGCGGGTCGCCGCTCCCGCCCCGGGACAGCACCAGGCGGCGGAAGCGGTCGCCGTTGGCGCGGGTCAACCCGCCGTTCTCCTCGAACCACCCGACCGTGTCGGCGTCGAGAACCTCGCTCCAGATGTACGAGTAGTACCCGGCGCTGTAGCCGCCGGCGAACACGTGGGCGAAGTAGCTGGTGCGGTAGCGGGGCGGCACGAGCCGGAAGGCGACGCCGGCCCCTTCCAGCGCCTGCGCCTCGAACGCCTCGACGTCGACGGGCTCGCCCTCAGCGCCCAGCTCCCCCTCCCCGACCGAGTGCCAGGCCCAGTCGAGCAGCGCCGCCTCCAGGTACTCGAGGGTGGCGAAGCCCTGGTTGAACTTCTCCGAAGCGGTGATCTTGTCGACCAGCTCCTGCGGCATCGGCTGGCCGGTCTCGTGGTGGCGGGCGTAGTTGGCCAGGACCTCGGGCCACGTCGCCCACATCTCGTTGACCTGCGACGGGTACTCGACGAAGTCCCGGGGCACCGACGTGCCCGACACCCGCGGGAACCGCACGTCGGACAGTAGGCCGTGCAGGGCGTGCCCGAACTCGTGGAAGGCGGTGCGGACCTCGTCGTAGGTGAGCAGCGTCGGGCCCGACGCCGGCCGGCTGACGTTGAGGTTGTTCATCACGACCGGCCGCTCGTCGAGCAGGTGCGACTGGTGGACCAGGTGGTTCATCCACGCCCCGCCCCGCTTGGTCGGCCGGGCGTAGGGGTCGAGGAGGAACAGGCCGAGCGGCGACCCGTCGTGGTCGAACACCTCGAAGGCCCGGACGTCGGGGTGGTAGCCGGGCAGGTCGGGCCGGTCCCGGAACGTGAGGCCGTAGAGCCGCTGGGCGGCGTAGAAGACGCCGTCGCGGTACACCCGGTCGAGCTCGAAGTAGGGCCGCAGCTCGGACTGGTCGAGGTCGTAGAGCGCCTTGCGGACCTTCTCGGCGTAGAACGACCAGTCCCAGGGCTCGATCGGGAAGCCGGCCTCCTCGGCAAGCGCCTCGGCCTCGCGGCGGGCGTTGGCCACCGCCGGGCCGCTCAGGCGGCCGAGCATCTCCTCCACCGCCTCGGCGGTCTTGGCGGTCTGGTCGGCCACCGCGTAGGCGGCGTGGCTCGGGTAGCCGAGCAGGCGGGCCCGCTCGGCCCGGAGGCGGGCCATCCGCACCGCCAGCTCGCGGTTCCCCGCTGCCCGGCCCACCGACAGCTCGTGAAGCCGGCGGCGCACGTCGCGGTTGGTCAGCTCGGCCAGGGCCGGCTGGTTGGTGTAGTTGAGCAGCGGCAGGCGCCAGGTGCCGTCGCCCTGGTCGGCGGCGGCGATCGCCGCCTCGGACAGGCCGTCGAGCAAGGCCGGGTCGTCCACGACCAGGCCCTCCTCGGTGGCGGCGTCGAGCAGCGCCTGCTGGAAGGCGGTCGACAGCCGGGACAGCTCGAGGTTGATCTCCCGCAGCCGGGCCTGCTCGGCGTCGCCGAGCTCGGCGCCCGCCCGCACGAAGTCGAGCCGGTAGCGCTCGAGCAGGTAGGCCTCCTCGGGGTCGGCGCCCTCGACCTGGCGGATCCGCTCGTAGAGGACCCGGTTCATGTGGATGGCGTCCCGGTGCTCGGCCAGCCGGGGCGAGATCTCGGTCTCCAGGGCCCGGATGGCGTCGGTGGCGTGCGAGGCGGCCACGGTGAAGAACGCGGCGGTGACCCGCCGGAGCAGCCGGCCCGATCGCTCCAGCGGCACCATCGTGTTGGCGAACGTGGGCGGCTCGGGGTTCGCCACGATGGCATCGATCTCGGCCAGCTGCTCGGCCATGCCCCGCTCGAACGCGGGCAGGTAGTGCTCGTCCGCGATCTCGGCGAACGGCGGCAGCTGGTAGGGCAGGGTGCTGGGGACGAAGAGCGGGTTCTCGGCCACGGACGCCTCCACGGTCACGGCTCCCGGGCAGCCTACGGAGCCCCGCGCCGGCCCGGCGCCGCCACCCGCGGTCCCGCCCCCGTCGACGCCCCGGGCCACTCGTCCCGGGCCGCACGACCTGGCCGGCCGACCCGGCCGGACGGGCGGGCGCCTACCCGGCCGTCCAGCCCCCGTCGACGACGATGTAGGTGCCGGTCACGTACGAGGCGTCGTCGGAGGCCAGGAAGGCGGCCACCGCGGCCACCTCGTCCGGGTGCCCGGCCCGGTCGAGCGCCGCCTTGGCCGCCGACTGCTTGACCAGTTCGGGATAGCGCTCCTCGCCCATGAGCGTCATGCCGGTCGGGTAGATGAACCCGGGGCAGATGGCGTTGACCCGGACGTTGGCCCGCCCCCACTCCCGGGCCGCCGTGCGGGTCAGCGACAGGATGGCGGCCTTGGAGGCCCCGTAGGGGCCGGTCGTCTCGGACGAGATCAGACCGCCGACCGACGACCAGTTCACGATCGACCCGCCGCCGCTCTCGACCAGGGCGGGGATGGCGTACTTCATGCCCAGGAACACGCTGTCGAGGTTGATGGCCATGAGCTGGTGCCAGGCCTCCTGGTCGACCTCGGGGATGGGCGCCTGGGCGATGCCGGCCACGCCGACCACGTTGCACAGCACGTCGAGCCGGCCGTGACGGCCGACGGCCGTCGCCACCATCGCCTCGACGTCGGCGGCCTTGGTCACGTCGGCCCGGAGCGGCGTGATGGCGTCGGGCATCTGGGCCGCGGTCTCCTCCTCGGCTCCGGAGATGTCGACTGCCACCACCTTGGCGCCGTCCCGCGCCAGGCGCAGCGCAGTGGATCGGCCCTGCCCGATCCCCGCACCGGTGACGATGGCGACCTTCCCGTCCAGATTGGGCATGTGGCTTCTCCTGCTCGCTCGCGCTGCCTCGTCCGCTCTCGTCCCCGCCGCGTCCCCGCGCCCGTCAGCCCGCGCCGCGGTTGGCCCGGAACAGCGGCCCCTCGGTGATGGCCCGCCACGCCTCGAGGTTGGTCTCCACGGCCCGCTTGGCCCGCTCCAGCCGGTCGTCGGGGTTGTCGGTGTAGATGACCGTCACCTGGTCGCGGTCGCGGAAGATCTCGAGCACCTCCACGCCCTCGGGACCGGCCGTGTAGTAGTAGGGGTTCCCGGCCTTCACGGTGAAGGCGTCGCCGGGCCGCAGGCGTTCCTCGCCCATGAAGCCGACGACCTCGCCCGACAGCACGACGTACAGGCTGTCGACGTCGTGCATGTGGCGGAACAGCGGGAAGTTGGGCTTGAAGAACAGGTAGACGACCGACAGCCCGCCCTCGCCCGGGGGCTGGTGGACGAGCAGCCGGCTGATCGAGCAGTCGGTGGCGGCCAGCGTGACCGCCGTCTCGCGCAGCTCCTCGTTGCCGGCGAAGTCGCTGGTCACGGCGCCGCTCTCCTCGAGCAGCGGCGCGTCGGCGGCCCGGTAGATCCTGACGGCGCTCGTCGTCTCGTCGGCGGTCGACATGGCTCTCCCCCTCATCGTCGGCGGGCCCACCCTAGCGCATAGTAAGCGAACGCTCACCCCTCTTCCGAGGCCGGCTCGGGACCCCGCGATCAGGCCAGCGCGGCGGGGTCCAAGCCGAAGATCTCGTGGCGGACCACCCGCAGGGCCCCGCCGGGCCCGGGGCGGTGGTGCTGCACCTGGTCGTACACCGACCGGGGGGCGTACGGGCCGGGCCCGTCGAGCGTGTAGGCCACCGCGGTGTACTCGACGACCGTCGTGTCGCCGTCGAGCTCGGCCCGGAGGTTGGCGATGACGTGCCGGCTGCGCCCGGCGTGGCGGGCCGTGCCCCGCACCATCGTGTCCTTGATGGCGGCCCGGCCGACGGCGCCGAGGAACACGGCGTCGTCGGCGTAGAGCGCCACGGCGCCGTCGACGTCGCCGGCGTCGAGCCGGGCGAACACCTCGGCCACGAGGGCCTGGGACGCCAGCAGCCGGGCGGCCGCGGCGGGGGTGGGGACCTGTCCGGGATTGTGCATGAGCGTTCGCTAACCTAGCGGAGATGGACGGCTCGGCGATCCCGACCCTCCGGGGCGTGCAGGACCTCACGATCACCGTCGCCGACCTCGACGCAGCCACCGCCTGCTTCACCGGGCTGTTCGGCGCGGCCCCCATCGCCGGGTCCGGGCCGTGGCGCGACGAGCGGCGCTCGTCGCTGCGGACCTACCTGAACGCCGACGTGCGGGCGGTCATCCACGGCGAGCGGGCGCTGCGCACCCCGTTCCTCAACCTGCGCCTGATCCAGGCCACCTACCCCGGCCAGCGCACGGTGTGGCCGGGCATGCTCGATGTCGGCGGCTGGCACCTGGCCGGCTACGTCGATGACATCGACGCCGCCGTGGCGTTCCTCGACGAGCACGACGTGTACGTGCTCGGGCCGGGCAAGAAGCCGACCACCAACCCACCCGAGGTCGGCGAGGGCTCCTACGCGGTCCACGGCATGACCGCGTTCGGGTTCCACTTCGAGCTGCTCACCTACCCGAACGGCCGGGCCTACATGACCGACTTCCCCGGGCGCCTGTGGAACCCGGCCCAGCCCGACCGCGGCGCCACCCTGCGCACGTCGGCCCTGCCCGCCCTGCCCGGCTTCCGGGGGTTCGAGCACCTCAGCTTGGCCGTGGCCGACATCGAGGAGGCGAGCCGGTTCTTCGAGGGCGTCCTCGGCTGTGAGCGCTTCTACGACATGGGCCCGGTCGAGGACCGGCACGGCAGCGGGTTCGGCGCCTACGCCAACGTCGACGCCCGGGTGCACGTGTCGACCGTGCGGCTGTTCCGCAGCCCCTACCTCAACTTCGAGCTGATCGAGCCGCACTACCCCGGGCAGAACCGCACGTGGCCCCAGCTGCTCGACGTCGGCGGCTGGCGGCTCGGGCTGGCCGTGGACGACCTGGACGCCGCCCTCGCCGGGCTGCGCGACCTGGTCGACCGGCACGACCTGGCCATCCGCGTGCTCGGCGAGCCCCGGACCGAGCCCGTGGCGGCCGGCGGCGCCACCCGGCGCTCGGTGTCGTGCCTCACCCCGTTCGGCCTCTACTTCGAGCTGCTCGAGGGACCGGCCGAGGCGTCGGACGCCGGGGCCGGGTGGCACCCGGCCCACCCCGAGCGCTGACGGTGTCCGCACCGCGCCGATGGCCGGGCCCACACCACGGACGTCCCGGTCGGACCCGCCGCCCCTGGGGTCCCGACGGCCCCCCGTCCCGGATCCCCGACGCCCCCACCCCGCGTCGGGGGATTCCCCGAATGTCGACGGCGCCCCGATCGCGGACACTGGGGGCATGACCGCAGTGACCGTCCCCGGTACCCCCGCCCGCCTCCAGCAGCGCGCCCGGCGCCTGCGCGCCGAGGCCGCCTCGGTCCACCCGGTGCTGGCTGCGGCCTACGTCCGCCGAGCGGCCGAGCTCGAGCTCGACGCCCTGATCGAGGCGATCTGGAACCCGCCGGTCGACCTGGGCGACGGGCCGCCGCCCGGCCTCCCCGAGATGCCGGCCACCGACCGCCGCGCCGCCTGACCGGCGCGCACCGGCTCGCCGGGCCGCCAGCCGACCAGCCGCGGGCCCAGCCGGAGCCGACCAGCCGCGGGCCTAACGGGAGCGGACGAAGTTGTCGGTCCGCACCAGGTCGACGATCTCGACGCACTCGTAGCGCTCGCCCAGCCTGCGCTGGGCCAGCCGCTCGGCGGCGAGCGCGTCGGGCGCCTCGACCTCGAGCGCGGCGTACTGCCCGATCGACAGCACGTCGGCGACGCACAAGTAGGTCCTCGTCTCGTGGACGTCTGCGTTCATGCCTGTCCACCTCGTCTCCAGTGAGCCCCCAGCACACACCCGGGGCAGGCTCCTGCGCAGGAGTACCGGTCACTCCCCCTGACCGCCCCCTCCCCCACCTCGATGGTGCACGCGGGGTTCCGCCCGGGGTCCGTCGAGGTGCGCAGGAGACCGCCGAGGTTTAGCATGCCCGTGGGGACCTTGGGGCCGGGTTCCCGTGCGGGGGAATCGAAGGTCTGGGGGAACAGCATGGGGAAGCTCGCGACCGCGCGTCGGCTCGTCGCCGTCGGCGCGCTCACCCTGGCCGGCGCGCTCGGCGCCGCCACCGTCTCGCCGGCGGCCGCCGCGCCGGCCGGAACGGCGGGATCGTCCGGAGCGGCGGCATCGGCCCGATCGGCCGACGCGGCCAGCGCCGTCGGCGACGCGCAAGCCGCCGGCGGCTCGACATGGATCGTGACGCTGGAGTCCGGCGCCGCCGGCGGCGACGTGTCGGCCGCGGCCCGCACCCAGCTCGACGACCACCGGCCCGGCGCCCGCCCGCTGCGGGTGTTCCGGCACGCCCTGCGGGGCTACACGGCGCGGCTCACCGCGGCCGAGGCCCGGGCCCTGGCCGACGAGCCCGGCGTCGCCCGGGTCGAGCCCGACGTGACCGTCCGGGCGTTCGACACGCAGCCGAACGCGCCCTGGGGGCTCGACCGCATCGACCAGCGCACCCGGCCGCTGTCCGGCACCTACACCTACGGCCCGACCGGCCAGGGCGTGACCGCCTACGTGATCGACACCGGCATCCGCCTGTCGCACCGCGACTTCGGCGGCCGGGCGGTGTCGGGCTTCGACGCCGTCGACGGCGGCTCGGCCGACGACTGCAACGGCCATGGCACCCACGTCGCCTCGACCGTGGGCGGCTCGACCTACGGCGTGGCCAAGGGGGTGCAGCTGGTGGCCGTGCGGGTCCTGGACTGCAACGGCAACGGCTCGGCCTCGGGCGTCATCGCCGGCATCGACTGGGCCGTCGGCCACCACCAGGCCGGGCAGCCGGCCGTCGCCAACTTCAGCCTGGGCGGCACCGGCAGCACCGCGCTCGACCAGGCCGTCGGCCGGCTCATCGACGACGGCGTCACGGTGGTGGCGGCCGCCGGCAACAGCGGCGCCGACGCCTGCGGCACCTCGCCGGCCCGGGTGCCGGCCGTGATCACGGTCGCCGCCAGCACCCAGTCCGACGCCCTGGCCTCGTTCTCCAACCGGGGCTCGTGCGTCGACGTGATCGCCCCGGGCGTCAACGTGCCCGCGGCCTGGGCGACGAGCGACACGGCCACGAACACGATCAGCGGGACGTCCATGGCGTCACCCCACGTCGCCGGCGCCGTGGCCAAGCACCTGCAGGGGGCGACGGACGCCAGCCCGGCCGCGGTGTCGGCCGCCATCACGCAGGCGGCGACGCAGGGCCAGATCGCGGGCACGCAGGGCGGCTGCTGGCTGTGGATCTTCTGCACGCCGGCCACACCCAACCGCCTGCTGTTCTCCAACTGACCGACCTGACCGACACCGCCGAGCGCTGAGCGGTGCGTCGCCCGACCGGGCGGCGCACCGTGGGCGCGCTCGGGCGCGGTGGGCGCCGCTGGGATCGCCCTTTACGTGGCCGCGAAAAAAGATTATTCACTGACGTGTGAGCGCCGCCCGGACCAGGCCCCGACGCACCGGCAACCGGGACGCCGGCCGCGCGGCCGACCGTGACACCGACCACGACGACGGCGGCGACGAGCTCCGCTCCCGGCTGATCCGGGCGGCCGCCGAGGTGTTCGCCCGCGAGGGCTACGCCGGCACCAAGATCCTCGACATCGTGCGCGAGGCGGGCGTGTCGACCGGCGCCGTGTACGGGCGGTTCCGGTCGAAGAACGAGCTGCTGCGCGAGGCCGTGGTCCGTAGCTCGCGCCGGGGCGGCGTGATGGCCAGCGGGGCCGACAGCCTCGGCGACATCGTCCGCTTCGCCGCCAAGCTGGTGGACCGCCCGCTGTACAGCTTCGAGGCCATGCGGCTCGAGGCGTACGTCACCGCCCGCCGCGAGCCGGAGGTGGCCGACGCGCTGGCGGACGCCTACGCCCGCTGGCGCGAGGGGGTCGAGCCGCTCGTCGCCGCGGCCAAGGCCGACGGCACGCTGGGCGACGTCGACCCCGAGGCGGTGCTGTTCCTGTTCCGCACGATCTATCTGGGCGGGCTGCTGCACCGCGGCTCGGGGCTCGCGGGGCCCGACCCCGAGGCGTGGGAGGCGCTCGTCGAGCGGTTGGTCGCCGCCCTCGGGCGGACCGGCGAGCCGCCCGCCGCCGACCGGTCGCCCGCGGCCGACACCGCCGACCGGCCCGCCGCCGACCAGCCGGCCGACCACGATCCCGCTGACGACGACCCGGAGGTTCCGTGACCGTCACCCGCCCGGAGCGCACCCTGCGGGGCGCCGCCGCCGTCGTCGGCGTCGCCGACGACGTCTCCCCCACCGGCCAGCTCGACCGGCACGGCCGGGCCCTGGAGGCCGCCATGGTGGCCGAGGCGCTCGCCGACGCCGGCCTGACCCTCGCCGACGTCGACGGCCTCTGCTACGCGGGCATGCCCGCCGGCCTGGCCGAGTACCTCGACATCCACCCCCGCTTCCTCGACGGCACGATGGTCGGCGGCTCCAGTTACGAGCTGCACGTCGAGCACGCGGCGGCCGCCATCGCCGCCGGCCTGTGCGACGTCGTCGTCGGGGTGTACGCCGCTACGCCCCGCAGCGACCGGGCGCGGGGCGGCGGCGGGCGCATGGGCCGCGGCTTCGCCTTCCCCGGGCCCAACCCGCAGGCCGAGTGGGAGATGCCCTACGGCCTGCGCCAGCCCATGGGTGCCTACGCCCTGGCGGCCAGCCGCCACATGGCCGTGTACGGCACCACGTCCGAGCAGCTGGCCCGCATCGCGGTCGACACCCGCCGCTGGGCGGCGCTCAACCCCCGGGCCCGCTACCAGGACCCGATCACGGTCGACGACGTGCTCGCCTCCCCGCTCCAGGCGTCGCCGTTGCACAAGCTCGACTGCTGCCTCGTGACCGACGGGGCCGGCGCCTTCGTGATGACGTCGGCCGAGCGGGCCCGCGACCTGCCCAAGCCGCCGGTCTACGTCCTCGGCGCCGCGTCCCACGGCGACCACGCCATGATCACCCAGATGCCGGACCTGACCACCACGGCGGGGGCGGTGTCGGGCCCGGCGGCGTTCGCCATGGCCGGCATCAAGCACGAGGACGTCGACCTGCTGATGTCGTACGACTCGTTCACGATCACGGCCCTGCTCCACCTCGAGGACCTCGGCTTCTGCCCCAAGGGCGAAGGCGGCCCGTTCGTCGAGGACGGCAAGCTCGGGCCGGGCGGCTCGCTGCCGATGAACACCAACGGCGGCGGACTGTCCTACACCCACCCCGGCATGTACGGGATGTTCCTGCTGGTCGAGGCCGTGCGGCAGCTGCGGGGCGAGGCCGGGGCCCGCCAGCTCGACCGGCCCCAGGTGGCGGTCGCACACGGCTCGGGCGGGGTGCTGTCGACGATGGGCACGGTGGTGCTCGGGACGGAGGCGACGCTGTGAGCGCAGGGACCGACGTGAGCCTGTTCGAGCCGCCGGCGTCGGAGGCGGCCGCGCCGTTCTGGGAGGCGACCCGGCGCCGGGAGCTGGTCCTGCCGTGGTGCACCGACTGCCGGCGCCCGTTCTGGTACCCGCGGGAGGTCTGCCCGACCTGCCTCGGCGTGGCCATCGAGTGGCGGCCGGCCGGCGGCGCCGGCGAGGTCTACGCGGTCAGCGTCCAGCACCGGGCCGGTCCCGGGCGCGACCCGGCCGACGGGCCCTACGCGGTGGCGCTGGTCGACCTGGCCGAGGGGGTGCGGGTGATGGCCAACGTGGTCGGCTGCCCGCCCGAGGACGTGACGGTGGGGATGGCGGTCCGGGTGACCTGGCAGCCGCTGTCCGACGGGCGGAACCTGCCGCAGATGACGCCGGCCTGACGACCGCGAGCCGATGACACGGGGACCGACGACACCGACCCTCGGCTGACCGACCGCCAGCCGAGGGGGACGACGAGGGGGGACAGCATGCCGACGGAGATCGACCTCGGCCCGGGGGCCGAGCGGTTCCGCGACGAGATCCGCCAGTGGCTGGAGGCCAACAAGCCCGAGGACGCCGACCCGGACGCGGGCGGGCCTGGCGTGACCACGTGGGCCGGCCTCCAGGCCTGGACCGACAAGCTGCACGAGGCCGGCTACCTGTGCGTGAGCTGGCCCCGCGAGTACGGCGGGCGGGGCCTGTCCGCCGTCGAGGTCGCGGTCATGAACGAGGAGTTCGCCCGCGCCGGCGTGCCCCGCGTCACCCGGGGCATGGGCGAGTGGCTGGTGGGCCCGTCGATCATCGTCCACGGCACCGACGAGCAGAAGGCCCACTTCCTGCCCCGCATCATCGACGGCACCGACGTGTACTGCCAGGGCTTCTCCGAGCCGAACGCCGGCTCCGACCTGGCCAGCCTCACGACCCGGGGCGTGGTCGACGGCGACGAGCTGGTCATCACCGGCCAGAAGGTGTGGACCTCGGGGGCCCAGCTGGCGAACATGATGTTCTGCCTGTGCCGGACGGATCCGGACGCGCCCAAGCACCAAGGCATCTCCTACGTGCTGGTGCCGATGCGGCGCGAGGACGGCTCGTCCAACGGCTTCGAGATGCGGCCCATCCGCCAGATCACCGGCCGCCGGGGCTTCACCGCCACGTACATCACCGAGGCTCGGGCGCCGCTGTTCAACGTCATCGGCGGCCTGAACAACGGGTGGCGGGTCACGATGACCACGCTGGGCAACGAGCGGGGCGGACGGGCCACCACCCAGCACGTCCAGTACCAGCGGCAGGTCGAGCGGATCGTCGACGAGGTGCGCCGGCGGGGCCTGGAGACCGACCCGCTCGTCCGCCAGCGCGTCGCCTGGGCCCACACGCACGCCGAGATCATGCGGATGTCCGGGCTGCGCACGCTGTCCGAGGTGGCGTCGCGGGGCGAGCCCGGCCCGTCGGCGTCGATCAACAAGATGTTCTGGTCGGAGTACGCCCGCGACGTCGGCGAGTGGGAGATGCACCTGCGGGGCGCCGACGCCCTCGTCCGGCCCGAGGGCGACGGCTACCGGATCGACCGCTGGCAGGCCGACTTCCTCGGCAGCCGGTCGGGCACGATCTGGGGCGGGACCGCCGAGGTGCAGCGCAACATCGTCGGCGAGCGGGTCCTCGGCCTCCCCAAGGAGCCGAGCCACGAGGAGGGGGACACGGAATGAGCGACCGCGAGGCTTTCATCCGGGCGGCCCGGACGGGCATGACGCTGGCCTACTGGGCGGCCCGCCAGCCCGACCGCCCGGCGTTCCTGTCGCCCCACGGCGACCGGACGTTCGCCGAGCTCAACGCCGAGACCAACCGCCTGGCGCGGGCGCTGCGCCGCCGGGGCCTGGGGCGCGGCGACGCGGTGGCGGCCATGGTGTCCAACCGGGTCGAGTTCGCCACCGTGCTGGCCGCCGCGCTCCGCACCGGGCTGCGGTTCACGCCCATCAACTGGCACCTGACGGCCGACGAGGCCGGCTACATCGTCGACAACTGCGAGGCCCGGGCGTTCGTGGCCGACGCCCGCTTCGCCGACGTGGCCGCGTCCGCCACCGCCACCGCCCCGAACGCCACCGTGCGGCTGGCCGTCGGCGGCGCCATCGACGGCTTCGAGCCCTACGACGAGGCGATCGTCGGCGAGGACGGCGCCGACATCGACGACCCCGTCCTCGGCGGCACCATGCCCTACACCTCGGGCACGACCGGCCGGCCCAAGGGCGTGTACCGGCCCGGGCCGCCGCCCCGCACCGCCGTCCCGTCGTTCGGCTACGAGCCGGGCGAGTCGCTGCATCTGTGCACCGGGCCGCTGTACCACACGGCCCCGCTGGCGTTCTCGCTGGTCGGCCCGCTCAACGCCGGCGCCGGCATCGTGTGCATGGACGGCTGGTCGGCGACCGAGACCCTGCGGCTCATCGAGGAGCACCGCATCACCCACACCCACATGGTCCCGACCATGTTCCACCGGCTGCTGTCGCTACCCGAGGAGGTGCGGGAGGCGGCCGACGTGTCGTCGCTCCGGCTGGTCGTCCACGGTGCCGCCCCCTGCCCGGTGGCCACCAAGCGGGCCATGATCGAGTGGCTGGGGCCGGTGCTGCTCGAGTACTACGCCGCCACCGAGGGGACGGGCACGTTCGTCGGCAGCGAGGAGTGGCTGGCCAAGCCGGGCACGGTGGGCAAGCCGGCCGAGCCCGACCACATTCGCATCCTCGGCCCCGACGGCGAGCCCCTGCCCGCCGGCGAGGTGGGCACGGTGTACCTGCGGGCGCCCGAGAGAGGGCGGTTCCGCTATTTCAAGGACCCGGACAAGACCGCCTCGAGCTACCGCGACGACTACTTCACGATGGGCGACGTCGGGTACCTCGACGAGGACGGCTACCTGTTCCTCACCGACCGGAGCGTCGACCTGATCATCACCGGCGGCGTCAACGTCTACCCGGCCGAGGTCGAGGCGGCGCTGCTCACCCACACCGCAGTGGGCGACGTGGCGGTGATCGGCGTGCCCGACGCCGAGTTCGGCGAGTCGGTGCTGGCCGTGGTCGAGCCCCAGCCGGGCGTCGAGCCGTCCGACGCCCTGGCGGCCGAGCTCATCGCCCACTGCCGCGACCTGCTGGCGCACTTCAAGTGCCCCAAGCACGTCGACTTCGTGGACCACCTGCCCCGGACCGACAGCGGCAAGCTGTACAAGCGCCGGCTGCGGGAGGAGTACCGGGCCCGGGCTGCGGCGGCCGCCGGGTCGTCCCCGGGCGCCGACTGACGCCCCTGGGCCTCGCGGCCGCCCCGCCGTCTGCTCCCGGCCGCCGCCTGACGGCGTCGGGCGGGGGCCGCCCGCGGCCCGGTCCCGGGCGGTGCCCGGCCGGGGGCGGCGGGGTGCCATGCTTGGCGCCCGATGGGCTACCGGCTGGGCGTCGACCTGGGCACCACCTACAGCGCGGCGGCGCTGCACCGCGACGGACGCGTCGAGCTGGTGCCGCTCGGCGACCGGACGACGGTCATGCCGTCCGTGGCGTTCGTCCGCGACGACGGCGAGGTCCTGATCGGCGAGGCCGCGAACCGACGGGGCCTGCTCGCACCCGAGCGGGTGGCCCGGGAGTTCAAGCGCCGGGTCGGCGACCCGACCCCGATGCTGGTGGGTGGCGCCCCCTACCCCGCCGACGTCCTGGTCGCCCACCTGCTGCGGGCGGTCGTGGCCCGGGTCGCCGAGCGCGAGGGCGGCGGGCCCGACGGCGTGGCGCTGACCCACCCGGCCAACTGGGGCGCCTACAAGCTCGACTTCTTCCGGCAGGCGATCGACCGGGCCGGGCTGGGCGACGTGCCGGTCACGCTGCTGTCCGAGCCCGAGGCGGCGGCGCTGCACTACGCGGCGAGCGAGCGCGTGCCGCCGGGGGCGGTCGTCGCTGTCTACGACCTGGGCGGCGGCACGTTCGACGCCGCCGTGCTGCGACGACGCGACGAGCACGGCTTCGAGATGGTGGGCCGGCCCGAGGGCATCGAGCGGCTCGGCGGCGTCGACTTCGACGCCGGCGTGTTCGCCCACGTCGACGCCGCCCTCGACGGCGCCGTGTCCGCCCTCGACGACGAGGACGAGGTCGCCGTCCAGGCCGTGGCCCGCCTCCGGGCCGAGTGCGTGGAGGCCAAGGAGGCGCTGTCCCGCGACGTCGAGGTCGCCATCCCGGTCGTCCTGCCCGAGCGGGCGACGACCGTGCGCCTGACCCGGGCCGAGCTCGAGGCGATGATCCGCCCGGCGCTGGCCGAGACGATCGCCGCACTGCGCAGCGCGCTGCGGTCGGCCGACGTGGCGGCGGAGGACGTGTACGCCGTGCTGCTGGTCGGCGGGTCGTCGCGCATCCCGCTCGTGGCCCAGATGGTCTCGGCCGAGCTGGGGCGCCCTATCGCCGTCGACGCCCACCCCAAGCACGCGGTGGCCCAGGGGGCGGCCGCGGCGGCCGCAGCCCCCACCCCGACGGTCGGACCCGACGCGGTGACGATCCTGCCGACCTCCGGGGCGGCCGGCCCCGGGACGGCCGATGCGGCGGGGCCGGCGGGCGCGGTCGGGTCGGCCGCGTCGCCGGCGCCGGTGCTGGCGCCCCCATCCGGGTCGCCCCCGGCCGCGCCGGCGCCCGCCCCCGCCCCGACACCGTCGCCGCCGCCGGCACCGGCGACGCCACCGCCGCCGTCCCCGTCCGGCGCCCCGCCAGCCGCGGCGCCGGTCTCCCCCGGGGGCCCCGAGACTCGGCCGCTGGAGCCGCCGTCCCCGACGCCGAGCCGGCCCGGCCCGGGCGCCGCCCTGCCCCGGCGGCCGCTCCTCGCCGCGGCCGCGGTGCTCGTCCTGCTCGTCGGCGCCGTGGCCGCTCTCGTCGCCACCCGGGGCGGCGACGGCGGCGACGGGGGCACGACGACCACGGCCGCGGAGGAGGCGTCCGGCGTCCCGGCCCCCGAGCCGCAAGACGTGCCCGACCCGCAGGCCGAGGACGTCCCGGCGGCGCCGGAGCCGGACGTCCCGGACGCCTCGGGCACTCCGCCGCGGAGCGCCGACGCCACCGTCCAGGCGCTCGTCGACGGCTGCGCGGGCGAGGCGGTCGACGACTGCGACCGCCTCTACGCGGTCGCCGACGAGGAGCCGGTGGTGGCCTACGCCCGCACGTGCGGCAACCGGCTGGCCGACGAGGACGCCTACGGCGACTGCATCCTCCGCTTCGACGCCGTCCCCACCGACGACGACGAGCAGGTCCAGGGCCTGATCGACGGCTGCGCCGGGGACGCGGTCGACGACTGCGACCGCATCTACGCCAACGCCGACAGCGCGTCCCCCGCCTACACGTTCGCTCGGGCCTGCGGGCACCGGCTCGACGACGACGAGGCGGTCGGCGACTGCATCATCCGCTTCAAGGCGGTCCCCACCGACGACGACGAGGAGATCCAGGGCCTGATCGACGGCTGCGCCGGCGATGCGGTCGACGACTGCGACCGCCTGTACTTCAGTGGACGCAGCGGCGACCCGGCCTACGTCTACGGCCGCACCTGCGGCCATCGGCTCGACGACGACGAGGCCAGCGGCAACTGCATCCTGCGGTGGAACGCGGTGCCGAGCGACGACGACGAGCAGATCCAGGAGTGGATCGACGGCTGCGCCGGGGACGCGGTCGACGACTGCGACCGGCTCTACGACAACGCCGAGAGCGGCAGCCCGGCCTACGTGTACGGCCGCAGCTGCGGCCACCGCCTCGCCGGTGACGAGCTGGTCAGCGGCGACTGCCTGATCACCTTCGACGCCGTCCCCACCGGCGGCGACCGTGGGCTGGAGGCCCTGGTCGAGGCGTGCGACAGCGACGCCGCGGCCTGCGACCGGCTCTACGACGCCGCCGACGACGGCCCGTTCGTCGACTACGCCCGGACCTGCGGCCACCGCCTCGAGCAGCCCGAGGCCGCCGGCGACTGCGCCGAGCGCACCTAGCCGCCACGCTCCGCCGGCGGGCCGTACGACAACGACGAACGGGCCGGTGGCCCGTCGTTGGTGACGACTTGTCACCGCGCCTGGCGTACGGTTCTGCCATGCCCGAGGCAGCAGCGGACCCCGCGAACCCTGCGGACGCCGCCGCCGGCGCGCCCGGCCCCGCCCGCTTGCGCGGCGCGGACCGGCGCACGGCGCTGATCGATGCGGCCGCCGCCATCGTGACCGAGAGCGGCGTCGACGCCGTGACCATGGACTCGGTGGCGGCCCGCGCCGGGGTCAGCCGGCCGCTGGTCTACAAGCACTTCGCCAACCGCCACGAGCTGCTGGCCGAGCTCTACCGGCGGGAGGCGGCCGAGCTCGACGCGGCCATCGTCGCCTCGGTCGAGCAGGCCGAGGGCTTCGAGAACAAGATGCGGGCGATGATCCGGGCCGTACTCGAGGCCGTGACCACTCACGGCCCGCTGTTCACGCCCCTGGCCCGGGCCGGGGTCCGCGACGACCGGTTCCGGGCCGAGCAGCGGCGACGCGACCGCCGCACCGTGCGGTTCTTCGCCCGCCTGGCCATGGCCGAGTACGGCATCGACGAACCGGAGGCCACCGCGGCCACGGCGGTGCTGCTCACCGGCATCGAGTCGCTGCGGGCCCAGTCGCGCACCCGGCCGGGGCCGCAGCGCCGCCAGTTCCTCGAGGACCTCTACGTCGACCTCGTGCTCGGCGGCCTGGAGAGGCTCGCCCGCCGCAAGGACCTTGCGGATCCGGCCCCGAAGTGACAATCTGTCACCACTGGTGACGAGACGTCACCACCGGGGGAACCGGGGGGAGGCCGCAGGCGCACGGCGCCGGCGGCGGAGCCGCGGCGACCCCGGGACGCGACGCTGAACGACGGGGGGAGACCGAACGTGGCGTACTCGGGTGGCCGCCTGATCCTCGACGCCGACAGCCACCTCATGGAGCTGCCCGGCTTCCTCGACCCCTTCATCGAGCCCGACCTGGCGCCGCGGCTCCGCAACCGCGACATGGCGGCGCTCAAGCCACTGCTCGAGGAGGCGGTCGGCCGAGCCGAGGTGCGCCGGCGGGACGCGGCCGCCGCCCACGAGGCCGAGCAGCGCCTGATGCTCGACAAGGGCTGGTTGGCCCTCGGCGCCTTCGACGCGGCGGAGCGCAGCCGGGCGCTCGACCTGCTGGGGTTCCAGGCCCAGTTCGTGTTCGCCACGTTCGCCAGCGCCCAGTACGTGGGCCGCGACCTCGACCGCCTCTACGGCGGGAGCCGCGCGCAGAACCGGGCCGTCGCCGAGTTCTGCTCGGGCGACGAGCGGCTGCTGCCCGTGGCGTTCGTGCCGCTCGCCGACCCCGAGCGGGCGGCGGCGCTGGTGGACGAGGCCCTGGAGCTCGGGTGCGCCGCCGTCCACGTGCCGTCGACGGCGGCCGGCGAGCGCTCCCCCACCCACCCGCTCCTCGACCCGGTGTGGGCCCGGCTGGCCGAGGCCGGCGTGCCGTTCGTCCTCCACGTCGGCGGGGGCGGGCGGCTGATCGACCCGGCCTTCCACGACAACGCCATGCCGGTCACCGACCACCTGGGCGGGGGCGAGAACATCCGCTCCAAGGACTACCTGGGCATCCACCATTCGACCGAGGTGTTCCTCGGGGCGCTCATCCTCGACGGGGTGTTCGACCGCTTCCCCGGGCTGCGGGGCGCCAGCATCGAGCAGGGGGCGTCGTGGGTCGTGTCGTGGATGCGGCACCTCGACCAGGCCCAGCGGGCGTTCCGGCGGACCGAAGAGCCGTTGCGCCGGCTCGAGCTACGGCCGTCCGAGTACGTCCACCGCCACCTCAAGTTCACGCCGTTCCCGGGCGAGCCCGTCGGGTGGATGATCGAGCAGACGGGCGCCGACCTGTTCATGTTCTCGTCCGACTACCCGCACCCCGAGGGCGGGCGGGACCCGCTGGCCAAGTTCGAGGAGGAGCTGGGCGACCGCCCCGAGGCCGACCGGCAGCGGTTCTACGCCGAGAACATGGCCGAGCTGCTCGGCCGTCCGGGACCGGCGGCGAGCGCCCGGTAGCGACGTGGGCCGCCTCATCGGCCTCAAGCTCCTGTCGCTGATCCCGGTCCTGCTCGCGGTCTCGTTCCTGACGTTCCTGATGCTGAGCCTGCTGCCGGGGTGCGTCGAGTGCCAGATCGTGGGGCCCGACAACGCGACGCCCGAGGCGCTGGCCGCGGTGCGGGACGACCTGGGCCTCGACGACCCGCTCCCCGTCCGCTACGCGGGCTGGCTGGGCGACGCCGTCACCGGCGATTTGGGCCGGTCGTACATCAGCCGCCAGGAGGTCACCGACGCCATCGCCGAGCGCCTGCCGGTGACCGCCGAGATCGTGGTGCTGAGCATGGCGATGGCGCTGGCCATCTCGATCCCGCTGGGGATGGTCACCTCGTACCGCGCCGGCGGGGTGTTCGACCGGGTGACGACCGGGGCCACGTTCGGGATGCTGGCCGTCCCGAGCTTCATGATGGCGTTGCTGCTCATCTACCTGTTCGCCGAGCAGCTCGGCTGGTTCCCGGCCACCGGCTGGACGTACCTGACCGAGAACCCGGTCGACAACCTCCGCTCGGCGTTCATGCCGGCGCTGTCGCTCGCCCTGGTCAACGTGGCGGTGTTCACCCGGCTGCTGCGGTCCGACATGATCGCCACGCTCCAGGAGGACCACGTGATGCTGGCCAAGGCCAAGGGCCTGCCGACCTGGCGCATCCTCACCCGCCACGCCCTGCGCCCGTCGTCGTTCTCCTTGCTCACGGTCTCGGCGCTGACCGTCGGCAACCTGCTGGGCGGGGCGGTGATCGTCGAGCAGCTCTTCGCCCTGCCGGGTATCGGCCGGCTGCTGTTCGACGCCATCTTCCGACGCGACCTGATGGTCGTGCAGGGGGTCGTGCTGGTCATCACGACCGGCTTCGTCGTGATCAACGGGCTGGTCGACATCCTGTACTCGGTCCTCGACCCCCGCATCCGGCAGAGGGTCCGGGCCCGTGGCTGAGCCGACCGTGACCCCGTCGCCCACCGTGGCCGCCGCGCCGACCGTGGCCGCGGCGCCGACCGTGGCCGCGGGCCCGGCCGGCCGGTGGGGCCGGAACGGCCGGAACGGGCGGTCGCGCCGGGGCCGGCACGACCGCCGCGGCGTGCTGTTCTGGCTGGCGCTCGGCTGGCTGGCCCTCGTCGCCGTGGTGGCGATCACGGCCCGCTGGCTGCCGCTCCCCGACCCCGACGACCAGGACATCGTCAACCGGCTCGCCCCGCCGTTCACGGCCGGCCACGTGCTCGGCACCGACGGCCTGGGACGCGACATCCTGGCCCGCCTGGCCGCCGGCGCCCAGGTGTCGCTGATCATCAGCTTCGCGGCCGTGTCGATCGGCATGGTCGTGGGCGGGGCCGTCGGCCTGGCCGCCGGCTACGTCCGGGGCTGGGTCGACAGCGTGACCATGTGGGCGGTCAACGTGGTGCTCGCCTTCCCGGGCCTCGTGCTGCTCCTCGGGCTTGTGGCGTTCGTGGGGCAGAGCCTGACGGCCATCACGCTGGTCGTCGGCTTCCTGTCGGTGCCCGCCTACGCCCGGGTGGCCCGGGCGACGACGCTGACCGTGGCCCAGCGGGAGTTCGTGCTGGCCGCCAAGGTGGTGGGCGCCAGCAACCGGCGGATCATGGTCGAGGAGATCCTGCCGAACGTCGTCCCGCCGCTGGCCGCGTTCGGGCTGGTGGCGCTGGGGGTCGTGATCGTGCTCGAGGGCTCGCTGGCCTTCCTCGGCCTCTCCGTCGAGGCGCCGGCCGCCACCTGGGGGTCGATGATCGCCGAGGGCCGCCAGCACCTGTCCGACACGACGCACCTGGCGTTCATCCCGTCGCTGGTGATGTTCCTCACGGTGCTGGCCGTCAACTTCGTGGGCGACGTGCTGCGGAGCCGCTTCGACGTCAAGGAGTCGACGCTGTGAACGGGTCGGCGAGCCGCCGCACGGCGCGCCGGGATGGTGTGGACCGCCGAGGGCACGGGTGGGTGCCCCGAGCAGTGAAGGGGGAACCATGAGGGCACGGACGAGGGGGGCGGTGCTGGCCGCGGCCCTGCTGCTGGCGATGGCGTCGGCCGCCTGCGGAGGAGGAGGCGACGACGACGGCGACACGTCCGGCGGGCAGGGCGCGAGCGCCCTGGGCGACAACGTGATCGACGGCCCGCAGGAGAACGAGGGCGAGCCGGTCACCGGCGGCAGCATCACGGTCGGCCTCGAGAGCGAGACCAACACCTACCTGCCCAGCCAGTTCCAGGGCAGCCAGGCCGGCTACAACGTGGCCTACGCCGTGTTCGACCCGCTGGTCACGCGCGACGCGGACGGCGAGATCCAGCCGTACCTGGCCGAGTCGATCGAGCCCAACGACGACTTCACGCAGTGGACGCTGACGCTGCGGTCCGGCGTGACGTTCCACGACGGGACCCCGCTGAACGCCGAGGCGATGAAGCGCATCTTCGACGACTACCTGACCGCCGACGGGGCGCTGACCCGGAGCGCGTTGCGCGACGTCGACCGGATGGAGATCGTCGACGACCTGACCGTCCGCTACGTACTCAACCAGCCCAACGCCGCGTTCCCGGACGTGCTGGCCCTGCCGGCGGGCTGGCCGTTCTCCCCCGACGCCGCCGACGAGGCCGGCGACGCCTTCGGCGAGCACCCGGTCGGGACCGGCCCGTTCAAGTTCGTGAGTTGGCAGCGCGACGGCGCGCTCGTGCTCGAGCGCAACGAGGACTACTGGCAGGAGGGGCTGCCGTACCTCGACCGCATCACGTTCCGGGCCATCCCCGACGAGGAGACGCGGGCCACGTCGCTGGCCAGCGGCGACGTGGACGCCGTGCAGAGCGTGCGGCTGTCGTCGTTCGTCACCCGGGTCCAGGACATCCCCGGCGTCGAGATCGCCCTCGGCATGAACAACGGCGGCCAGAACATCATGTTCAACACCTCCGAGCCGCCGGTCGACGACGCGCGGGTGCGCCGGGCGCTGGCCCACGCCGTCGACCAGCAGGCGCTCGTGGACGTCGTCGCCGGCGACGCCGCCGCCGTCACCGAGCTGCGCACCCAGTTCTTCGCCTCCGACAGCCCGTGGTACTCGGAGTGGGTCGCCGAGGCCTGGCCGGACTACGACCCCGAGCGGGCCCAGCAGCTGATCGACGAGTACGTCAACGACCCCGAGCGGTCGGACGGCAAGCCGGTCGGCTCGCCGGTCACGCTCGAGCTCGACACCACCAACGTGCCCAGCCTCATCGAGCAGGCGACCGCCTACCAGGGCTTCTGGGAGGAGATCGGCGTGGAGGCCTCGATCCGCCCCGTCGAGCAGTCGGTGCACATCACCGAGGCGCTGACCGGCGACTACCAGATCAAGAGCTTCCGGGCCGGCCTCGACCAGGACCCGCTGCCGGTCTTCGAGGGCGCCTTCGGCGACCCCGAGCAGTTCGTCACGAACTTCACCAACTACCGCACGCCGGAGATCGAGCAGGCGCTGGAGACGCTGCGGACGACCGACGACCCGGAGACGCGGGCCGCCGCGGTCGAGGAGGTCGGCCTGCAGCTGGCCGAGGACCTGCCGATCTACTGGACCGGCAGCGACATCCCGCTGATCGCCTACGCCGACGACATCGAGGGGGTCGCGGGCTGGACCCTGCCCGACGGCTCGCTCGGCGACGGCGCCACCCCGGCCATCACGTTCTGGTCGCAGGTCTGGGTCGCCGAGTAGCGCCCGACCGTGTGATCCCGTGACGCCCTGGTGCGGCCGGCCGTTCCGCCCTGCGGCCGGCCGCGCCGCGCCCCTCCCCGCCTGCCGGCGGCGCGGCCGCGCACACGCGCACGACCGTCAGCTCCGGGCTGTCGGTGGGAAGCCCGTCCTCCGTGACGACCGGCCAGCCGTGAGCGATCGCAGTGGCCGCGATCCAGGAGTCGTCGATCTCCATCTTCGTGCCGGCCGCCGCGTCCACCTGCTCCTGGGCGATCGACGTCAGCTCCCGGCAGAACGTGCTCAGCCGGGGCACCACCACCGGTCGGACGAAGGCGTCGAGCTCGTCGACCACCCGCAGGTCGTCGTCGAGCCGGACGGCGCCGATCTCGATCGTCTCCACGCGGTGGCGCGCCCAGGCGGCCTTCCAGCAGCTCGCCTCCAGGTCGGCCACGACGTCGAGCATCCGGCGGTGCCGCCCCGTCCGCCGGCCGCCGGCTCAGGCCCCGCCGGGGCCCGGGTCGGGCGGGCGGGGCCGGTAGATGGCGGTGTGGGTGATCCGGGCCGCCACCCGGTCGTCGCCCGTGACCAGCCCGACGTCGAGCTCGACGAACCGGTGGCCCTTGCGCTCCCACTCGCGGGTGACCACCGCCCGGGGCTGGACGGTCTCGCCGTCCCGCACCAGGTCGTGGTGCCGGACCGCCGACTCGACGTGGATCCATGGCCCCAGCCGCACGTTCACGCCCAGCACGTGGTTGGCCCCCCGCAGCAGCCAGCCCGGGTGGGCGACCCTGTGCTCGGCGTACAGAAGGAGGTCCTCCCGGACGTCGGCCAGGTAGCCGGCCGCCTCGGCGGCCACGAAGCGGTGGGGCCGCCCGGCCAGCCGGGTGCCGGGGGCCAGCGAGGCGGGCGACGCCTCGGACGGTTCCGCCGCTGGCCCGGTGGGGCCGGCCCACCGGTCGGCCGGGGGCGGGCCGGCGGCGGCGGGCTCGGCGGCGGCGTCCCCGGCGCCGGTCGGCAGGCTCGCCTCGCCGGTGGCGGACACCGTGTCGCCCTCGTCCCGCACCTCGATGGCCATCGTCGGCCCGGCCGGGCCGTCGGTCGCCTCACCCGCCACCACGACCACCCGCCGGCCGTCGTAGACCGGGCGGAGGAACCGGGCCCGCAAGGCGCCGCCCCGCAGCCAGTCGAGCCCCCACGCCTCGGCGGCCGGTCGGGTCATGTAGGCGTACACGTCGACGCCCGGCACCAGGCCGCCGCCGAACCCGTACCGGCGGGCGACCTCGTCGTCGTGGATCTTGTTCGTCGAGCTGGTCGCCGTGTTGTAGGCGACCAGCTCGTGGCGGCTCCCGGTCCCCACGGCGGCCAGGCTAGGGCCGGCGTGACGGGCCGTCAGGACGACCCGCGGACGCCGTCACGGCGTCCCCGCCCCCGACACCGGCACGTCGAACACCTCGATGCGGGCGAGCGGGGCGCGCAACACCGCCTCCCGGTGCCAGTCGGGCGCCACGCACACGGCCAGCGTCCGCCGGTCGGTGCCGGCCAGCACGCAGGCCACCGGCCGCTCCGCGAAGTCGAGCACGTCGGTGACCGCGCCGCCGTCGCGGACCCGGACGACACGGCGCCCGACCGGGTCGGCCAGCCACACCGCTCCCTCCGCATCGCCGCAGATCCCGTCTGGCGCCACCGGCTTCAGCGCGTCCAGCTCGGCGAACGGTCGTCGGTCGGCCAGCGTGCCGTCGCCGGCCACGCAGAACGCCGTCAGCCGGCTCGCCGCCGGCTCGGCCACGACCAGCCGGTCTGCGAGGAGCGTCATGCCGTTCGGCGCCATCATGCCCTCGACCACCTGCACGGTCTCGCCGGCCGGCGACACCACGAGCAGCCGGCCGGGCACGATCTCGCGGCGCTCGACCCACATGCGCCACCCGGTGTCGCCCACGTACGCCGTCCCGTCGGGGCCTACCACCATGTCGTTGAGCGTGCCAGTGGCGACGACGGACAGGTCGGCGTGGACGACGACGGTGCCGTCGGGCTCCACCCGCCGCAGCTGCTGCGTGTCCATGGCCACGACGAGCAGGCGGCCGTCGGGCAACCAGCCCAGCCCCGACGGCAGGTCGTCGGCGAGCCGGAGCACCTCCCGGACGTCGCCACGCCCACCCTCGAGCGCCGTACGGTGGACACGCTGGCCGTGGATGTCGGAGAACCACAGCTCGTGGGCGTGCCACCGCGGAGCCTCGCCGAAGTACAGGCCACTCGCGATCGGCGCGCGCATTAGCGTTATAAGATATACCGTTTCGTCGACCGGTGCGGGCGCGTGCGGCGCCCGCACCGTTTGGGAAGGGGGCGAGCCGACGTGAGCATCATGGGGACCCGTGTCCTGCGCCGGGAGGACCCGAAGTTCCTCACGGTCGGCGGCACCTACGTCGAGGACGTGCGGGACGAGCGCCTGGCGGGCGCCGCCCACGTCACCTTCGTCCGCTCGCCCGTGGCGCACGCCCGCATCACCGGGATCGACACGTCGGCGGCGGCCGAGGCCCCGGGCGTGGTCGCCGTCGTCACCGCCGACGACCTCGGCCTGCCGGCCGTGCCGGGCCTCGGCCTGCTCAACCAGGACATCAAGCGCTCGCCGCTCGCCGCCGGCGTCGTCCGCTTCGCCGGCGAGCCGGTCGCCGCGGTCGTCACCGAGGAGCGCTACCAGGGCGAGGACGCCGCCGAGCTGGTCTTCGTCGACTACGACCCGCTCCCGCCCGTGGTCGACCCCGAGGAGGCGCTGAACGACCAGGTAATCGTCCACGAGGACGCCGGCACCAACGTGTTCATGCGCGTGGGCGAGGCGCCGGACGAGCACACCTTCGACGGCTGCGACGTCGTCGTGCGCCAGCGCATCGTGAACCAGCGCGTCGCCGTCGCCCCGCTGGAGGGCCGCGGCTCGGCGGCCGTGTGGGACGGCGAGCGGCTCACGGTGTGGCTCTCCACCCAGTCGCCCCAGGCCGCCCGCGACGCCTACCAGGGCATCCTCGGCCTGGAGCCGGGCCAGGTCCGCCTCATCGCCCCCGACGTCGGCGGCGGGTTCGGCGCCAAGATCGCCCCGCCCAGCGCCGAGGACGTCGTCACGGCCAGCCTCGCCCGCCACCTCGGCCGGCCGATGCGCTGGACCGAGACCCGCACCGAGAACATGCTGGCCATGGGCCACGGCCGGGCCCAGATCCAGCGGGTGACGATCGGGGGCCGGCGCGACGGCACCGTCGAGGCCTACCGGCTGGAGGTCGTCGCCGACGGCGGCGCGTACGCCGGCATGGGGGCGATGCTGCCGTTCATGACCCGGATGATGGTGCCGGGCGTGTACGCCATCCCCACGGTCGAGTTCACGGCCGCCAGCGTCGTCACCAACACGACGCCGACGGTGGCCTACCGGGGCGCCGGCCGGCCCGAGGCGACGGCCGCCATCGAGCGGGCCATGGACCTGTTCGCGGCCGAGATCGGCCGGGACCCCGTGGAGGTGCGGCGCCGGAACCTGATCCCGGCCGACGCCTTCCCCTACACCACGCCCACCGGCGCCACCTACGACAGCGGCGACTACGCGCGGGCGCTCGACCTGGCGCTCGAGTCGGCCGGCTACGCCGAGCTGCGGGAGGAGCAGCGGCGCCGCCGCGAGGCCGGCGACGTCCACCAGCTCGGCATCGGCGTGTCGGTGTACGTCGAGGTGACCGGCGGGCCCTACGCCGGCCGCGAGGACGCCAGGATCGAGATCACCCCCGACGGCGGCGCCCGCGTCTACACCGGCACGTCGCCCCACGGCCAAGGCCACGTGACGTCGTGGTCGATGCTGGTCAGCGACCAGCTCGGTATCCCGATGGACCGCATCGAGGTCGTCCACGGCGACACCGACCTGGTGCCGACGGGCGGGGGCACGGCGGGCTCGCGCTCGCTGCAGCTCGGCGGCGCCGCCGTCCACCAGGCGGCGGTCGAGATGGTCGAGCTGGCCCGCCGGCGGGCCGCCGACCGGCTGGAGGCCAACCCCGACGACGTCGTGCTCGACACGACGTCCGGGCGGTTCCACGTGGCCGGGACGCCCGCCGTGCACACGACCTGGGCCGAGCTGGCCGCCGAGGCGGCGGCCGGCGGCTCCGGGGACGATGCCGGCGGGGCCGACGCCAGGAGTGGGGACGGGGCCGGGAGTGGGGACGGCGCCGGGCCCCTGGTGGTCGAGACGACGTTCCAGGCCGCCTCGCCGACGTTCCCGTTCGGGGCCCATGTCGCCGTCGTCGACCTCGACACGGAGACCGGCAAGGCCACGGTCGAGCGCTTCGTGGCCGTCGACGACGCCGGCACGATCCTCAACCCCGTCGTCGTCGAGGGCCAGCGCCACGGCGGCCTGGCCCAGGGCATCGCCCAGGCGCTGTGCGAGGAGGTCGTCTACGACGCCGACGGCAACCCGCTGACGTCGAACCTCGCCGACTTCACGTTCATCTCGGCCCCCGAGTTGCCGAGCTTCGAGCTGGTGCCGATGGAGACGCCCACCGACGCCAACCCGCTGGGGGCCAAGGGCATCGGCGAGTCGGGGACGATCGGCGCCTCGCCGGCCGTCCAGAACGCGGTGGTCGACGCCCTGTCCCACCTCGGCGTCCGCCACATCGACATGCCGTGCACGCCCCAGCGGGTCTGGGAGGCGATCCGGGCGGCCCGGGACGCGGCCGGCTGACGGGCGCCGCCCCGGCCGGCGGCCGCACCCACGGCCGAGCGCCCTGGCGGCTCTGCCCCGTCAGTAGCCGCGCCGCAGCCACTCCTCGAGGTCGGGCGCCTCCCGGCCGATCGTGGTCGTCTCGCCGTGGCCGGTGTGCACGACCGTCTCGGGCGGCAGCGTGAGCAGGCGGGTGCGGATCGACTCGATGATCGTCGGGAAATCGCTGTAGCTGCGCCCGGTGGCGCCCGGGCCGCCGCAGAACAGCGTGTCGCCGCTGAACACGTGGCCGCCCGAGCCGAGGACGAAGCAGCACCCGCCCGGTGAGTGCCCGGGCGTGTGGAGCACGCCGAGCTCCTCGCCGGCCACCTCGAGCACGCCGCCGTCGGTCAGGTCGGCGTCGGGCTCGCGATCGGGGTAGACGTCGTGCCACAGCATCCGGTCGGCCGGGTGCAGCAGGATCGGGGCGTCGACCGCCTCCTGCAGCGCGGCGGCCGCGTTGATGTGGTCGTTGTGCCCGTGGGTGAGGGCGATGGCCCTCACCCGCCGGCCGTGCACCGCCTCGACGATCGGCCGGGCGTCGTGGGCAGCGTCGATGACCAGCACCTCGCGGTCGTCGCCGACGAGCCAGATGTTGTTGGTCACCTCCCACTCGCCGCCGTCGAGCCGGAAGACGCCATCGGTCGTGACCAGCTCGATCACAGCAGCACCACGCTCCGGAGCACCTCGCCCCGCTCCATCTTGTGGAACGCCTCCTCGACGCCGTCGAGGCCGATGCGCTCGGTGACGAAGCGGTCGAGCGGGAGCCGGCCCTGGAGGTGGAGGTCGACGAGCAGCGGGAAGTCGCGGCTGGGCAGGCAGTCGCCGTACCACGACGGTTTCAGCGCCCCGCCCCGGCCGAAGAACTCGATCATGGGGATGTCCGGGAACTTCATCTCGGGCGTGGGCACGCCGACCTGCACGACCGTGCCGGCCAGGTCGCGGGCGAAGAACGCCTGCTCGAGCACCTGCGGGTGGCCGACGGCCTCGACGCACACGTCGGCGCCGAACCCGCCGGTGGCGGCCCGCACGGCCTCGACCGGGTCATCCCGGCCGGCGTTGACGGTGTGGGTCGCGCCGAACTCGCGGGCCCACTCGAGCTTCCGGTCGTCGAGGTCGACGGCCACGATCGTCGTGGCCCCGGCCAGCTTGGCCCCGGCGATGGCGGCGTCGCCCACCCCGCCGCACCCGAACACGGCCACCGAGTCGCCGCGCTGCACGTTGCCGGTCAGCATGGCGGCGCCGAGGCCGGCCATGACCCCGCAGCCGAGCAGGCCGGCCACCGCCGGGTCGACTTCCTCGGACACGGGCGTGCACTGGCCGGCGGCGACCAGCGTCCGCTCGGCGAAGGCGCCGATCCCGAGCGCCGGCGACAGCTCGGTGCCGTCGGTCAGCGTCATCTTCTGCGTCGCGTTGTGGGTGGCGAAGCAGTAGTGCGGCTTGCCCTTGCGGCAGGCCCGGCACTGCCCGCACACGGCCCGCCAGTTGAGGATGACGAAGTCGCCCGGGGCGACGTCGGTGACCCCCTCCCCCACGGCCGCCACCCGGCCCGCCGCCTCGTGGCCGAGCAGGAACGGGAAGTCGTCGTTGATGCCGCCCTCCCGGTAGTGGAGGTCGGTGTGGCAGACCCCGCAGGCCTGCACGTCGACCAGCGCCTCGCCGGGCCCGGGGTCGGGGACCACGATCGTCTCGATGCCGACCGGGGCGCCCTTCGCGCCCGCCACCACCCCACGTACCTCGTGCGCCATGTCGCCCTCCTCGGGACGTCGACCGGGACGCCCCGATCATGCCCCAGGACGTCGCCGTCCGTGCCGGTGACGTGACGGAGCGGGCTCGGGCGGCCTTTTCTAACGATCACGTCCGTTTCGGCAC
>DATCLS010000085.1:0-53270 GCA_036563805.1 Acidimicrobiales bacterium
GGTGCAGCGTCGGGCGTTCAGTCATGGAGGTAGAGCACTGGATGGGCTAGGGGGCCTACAAGCTTACCGACCCCAACCAAACTCCGAATGCCATGACTCCAGAGCCCGGCAGTGAGTCCACGGGGGATGAGCTTCGTGGACGAGAGGGAAACAGCCCAGACCGCCGGCTAAGGCCCCTAATTCCGAACTAAGTGGGAAACGATGTGGGATCGCCCAGACAGCCAGGAGGTTGGCTTAGAAGCAGCCATCCTTTAAAGAGTGCGTAACAGCTCACTGGTCGAGTGGTCCTGCGCGGACAATGTAACGGGGCTCAAGTTCGGAGCCGAAGCCGCGGATCTCTGCGCTCACGCGCAGGGGTGGTAGGGGAGCGTCGATCTCGGAGTGAAGCGTCGGTGTGAACCGGCGTGGACCGTGGTCGAGTGAGAATGCAGGCATGAGTAGCGAAAGAGGGGTGAGAAACCCCTCCGCCGAATGCCCAAGGGTTCCTGGGGAAGGCTAATCCGCCCAGGGTGAGTCGGGAGCTAAGGCGAGGCCGAAAGGCGTAGTCGATGCACAACCGGTTGATATTCCGGTACCGCCGTGCCCGCGCCCACGCCGAATCCGGGTAGCTAAGGGGCTGTCTTCGGACGAACCGACCCACCTGGAGGAGGCGAGCGATGCGGGGACGCAGGAGGGTAGGTGAGCCCAGGCGATGGTTGTCCTGGGGTAAGCGTGTAGGCCGGGGACCAGGTAAGTCCGGGCCCCACACAGGCTGAGACGCGACACCGAGCCGCCACAGGCGAAGTCACCGATCCCATGCTGCCGAGAAAAGCCGCTAGCGAGCTGGCACGGCGCCCGTACCCCAAACCGACGCAGGTGGGCAGGTAGAGAATACCAAGGCGATCGGGAGAACGGTGGTTAAGGAACTCGGCAAAATGCCTCCGTAACTTCGGGAGAAGGAGGGCCCCACTAGGGTGACAGGCCGCGCGCCTCGAGCTCGAAGGGGCCGCAGAGTCCAGGGGGAAGCGACTGTTTACTAAAAACACAGCAGCGTGCGAAGTCGTAAGACGCCGTATACGCTGTGACGCCTGCCCGGTGCCGGAAGGTTACGGGGAAGGGTTAGCCGCAAGGCGAAGCTCTGAACCTAAGCCCCGGTAAACGGCGGCCGTAACTATAACGGTCCTAAGGTAGCGAAATTCCTTGTCGGGTAAGTTCCGACCTGCACGAATGGCGTAACGACTTCCCCACTGTCTCAACCACCGACCCGGCGAAATTGAAGTACGAGTAAAGATGCTCGTTAGCTGCGGCAGGACGGAAAGACCCCGTGGACCTTCACTACAGCTTGATATTGGGTCTTGGTATGCGTTGTGTAGGATAGGTGGGAGACTAGGAAGCATTGGCGCCAGCCAGTGTGGAGTCGCCGTTGAAATACCACCCTGCGTATGCCGGGACTCTAACCTGGGTCCGTGATCCGGACCGGGGACAGTGTCAGGTGGGTAGTTTGACTGGGGCGGTCGCCTCCTAAAGGGTAACGGAGGCGCTCAAAGGTTCCCTCAGCCTGGTTGGCAATCAGGCGTCGAGTGCAATGGCACAAGGGAGCTTGACTGCGAGACAGACACGTCAAGCAGGTGCGAAAGCAGGGCATAGTGATCCGGCGGTTGCGTGTGGAAGCGCCGTCGCTCAACGGATAAAAGGTACCCCGGGGATAACAGGCTAATCTTGCCCAAGAGTCCATATCGACGGCAAGGTTTGGCACCTCGATGTCGGCTCATCGCATCCTGGGGCGGTAGCACGTCCCAAGGGTTGGGCTGTTCGCCCATTAAAGCGGTACGCGAGCTGGGTTTAGAACGTCGTGAGACAGTTCGGTCCCTATCCGCCGCAGCCGTAGGGAACTTGAGGAAGGCTGTCCCTAGTACGAGAGGACCGGGACGGACGCAGCTCTCGTGCGCCAGTTGTTCTGCCAAGGGCACTGCTGGTTAGCGACCTGCGGAAGGGATAAGCGCTGAAGGCATCTAAGTGCGAAGCCCGTTCCAAGATGAGGTTCCCCACAGGGTTAACCTGGTAAGGCCCGTGATAGACCATCACGTTGATAGGCCGGAGGTGGAAGCACGGCAACGTGTGTAGCCGACCGGTACTAATCGGCCGAGGGCTTGGATTTACTGTGATGTTCGTGCTCGCTATGGAGGTCTCAGGGAGCTGGCGCTGAACCGGCGACGCCCCTGATTGACAAGGTTTCGGTGGCCATAGCGGAGGGGTCACACCCGTTCCCATTCCGAACACGGAAGTTAAGCCCTCCAGCGCCGATGGTACTTGGCGAGAGATCGCCTGGGAGAGTAGGTCGCCGCCGGATTTCTCTCGATGGGCCCCCCGTAAGGGGGGCTCATTCGCGTTTTGGGCTCGCTCACGTGCGAAAGGAACACCCTCCGTGGGCCAGTAGGCTGCGGCGCGATGGCCGGAGACGCACGACGCCCCAATCGCGCCCCTCGAGGGGCGGCTTCCGACCGCTCGCCGGCGCGCGGGCGACCGCGGCGCGGGGGCGCGGGCCGCCCAGGCCCGCCCGGCGGGCGGGGCGGTCAGCCCGGCAAGGGGTCGGGCGGCCGGGCGCGGGGCGGCCGGCCAGACGAGCGGGGCGGGGTGGACGATGGGCGCGGCCGGGCGGGGCGTGGGGGACCGCGCCCGGGTGCCGGCGGCGGCCGGGCGGGTGCGGGCCCGCGGGGCGGCGCGGGCGGCATTGCCGGCCGCGGGGGACGCAGCGGACGACCGGAGGCCCGGGGCGGTGGACCGGGCGGGCGTCCGGGCCGCCCGGCGGCCGGCGGCCGGGCCGCGTCCGGGCGGCCGGGCCGGGCCCGGCGGGGGACGGGCGCGGGCACCGGTGGTGGCCGCGGTACCAGCGCCGACAGCCGCCCGGAGGCCGGTCCCAAGCGCTGGGGCGGCGTGGCCCGTCGGGGAGCCGGGCGCATCGGCCCGGGCAAGGCCTCGGATGCCTGGCGGGAGGCCGTGGGCCGGGCCCGGGACGAGGTGGCCGACGGGGACGCCCCGGAGCCCTGGGAGCCTGAGCAGTGGATCGACGAGGGCGTGCTGCGTGACGAGGCGACCGACGCCGTCGGGCGGGGCGGGCGGCCGGGCCGCCGCCCGGCCCGAGACCGGTCGGCCTGGCAGCCCGCCGACGACGACCTCGAGGATGTCGAGCTCGCCGCCGCGACGGCCGCCGGCGGCCCGGCCGGCGGGGAGAAGGACCTGGCCGACGAGCTCCGGACCGCCTTCGGGCCCAACCGGGCGGCCCGGGCCGAGGCGCGGCTGCGCGAGGCGAGCGACGCCTTCCGCCACGAGCGGTTCGAGGAGGCCCGCCGGATCCTGCGCCCGCTGGCCGAGCAGGCCCCGGGCGTGGCCGCCATCCGCGAGCTCTACGGCCTCACGCTCTACCGGCTCGGGCGCTGGGCCCAAGCGCTCCGGGAGCTCGAGGCGTTCCGCACGCTGACCGGCACCACCGAGCAGCACCCGGTCCTGGCCGACTGCTACCGGGCCCTGGGCCGCTACGCCGAGGTCGAGGAGCTGTGGGACGAGCTGCGGGCCGCCAGCCCCAGCGCCGAGCTGGTGGCCGAGGGCCGGATCGTGGCCGCCGGCGCCCTCGCCGACCAGGGCCGGCTGGACGAAGCCATCGGGCTGCTCGGCGCCGGCGTGCGCCCGACCAAGCGCCCCCGCGTCCACCACCTGCGCATGGCGTACGCGCTGGCCGACCTCTACGAGCGGGCGGGCGACCTGCCCCGGGCCCGCGACCTGTTCCGGCGGGTGGCCGACACGGACCCCGATTTCGTCGACGTCCACGAGCGCATCCGGGCCCTCGGCTAGCGCCCGCCGACGGCCGGAAACGGCCGCTTTCCGGTAACGGCGTGAACGACGTCATCAGGGCCGTAGGCGGCTAGTTTGTCGGGACCGACCGTGCGCTATTCGACGATCGAGGAGTACCGCATCGTGGACATCCAGAGCCTGCTCGGTGACGAGGCCGAGAGCCTGCTCCGGCACGAGTCCAAGGGCATCCCGAAGGATGATTTGGCGCTTCCGGGCCCCGACTTCGTCGACCGCGTGCTGGCCCGCACCGACCGTCCGCCGCAGGTCCTGCGCAACCTCCAGGCCCTGTTCGACCACGGCCGCCTGGCGGGCACCGGGTACGTGTCGATCCTGCCCGTCGACCAGGGCATCGAGCACTCGGCGGCGGCCAGCTTCGCCCCCAACCCCCAGTACTTCGACCCCCGCAACATCGTGAAGCTGGCCATCGAGGGCGGCTGCAACGCGGTGGCCAGCACGTTCGGCGTGCTGGCGGCGGTGTCGCGCGAGTACGCCCACCGCATCCCGTTCATCGTCAAGATCAACCACAACGAGCTGCTCACCTACCCCAACAGGTACGACCAGGTCATGTTCGGGTCGGTCGAGCAGGCGTTCGACCTGGGGGCGGCGGGCGTCGGCGCCACGATCTACTTCGGCTCCGAGGAGTCGACCCGCCAGCTGCAGGAGGTGAGCGAGGCGTTCGCCCACGCCCACGAGCTCGGCATGTTCACCGTCCTGTGGTGCTACCTGCGCAACTCGGCGTTCAAGAAGGACGGCACCGACTACCACTCGGCGGCCGACCTGACCGGCCAGGCCAACCACATCGGCGCCACCATCGAGGCCGACATCATCAAGCAGAAGCTGCCGACCAGCAACGGCGGCTATACCGCCCTGGGCTTCGGCAAGACGTCGAAGCTGGTCTACGAGAACCTGACCACCGACCACCCGATCGACCTGTGCCGGTGGCAGGTGGCGAACAACTATATGGGCCGCGTCCCGCTCATCAACAGCGGCGGCGAGTCCAAGGGGGCGACCGACCTGGCCGAGGCCGTGCGCACGGCGGTGATCAACAAGCGGGCCGGCGGCGTCGGGCTCATCTCGGGCCGCAAGGCGTTCCAGCGCCCCATGGCCGAGGGCGTCGAGCTGCTCCACGCCATCCAGGACGTCTACCTCGACGACTCCATCACGGTGGCCTGACGGTCCGGGCCCCGGTCCGGCCTCCGTCCGGGGCCCGGTGGTCGCCCGTCCGGAGGTCCAGCGGCAGCCCGTCCGCCGGCCCCGGCACGGTGGCCCGGTCACCACGCTCCGTGTCGAGGCCGCCCCCTAGAGGGTGAGGGCTCACTCTGCTACGCAGGGGAGTGTCCTGACCCCGCGTCTGGCGGCGGTAGGGTCATCTCAGGTAGAGAGATGAGCCCGAAGGCCCACGTAGACCAAAGGGGGCGGCCTTGACAGACATCGCTGACCCGGCAACGGCGCCGGAGGTGGTGGATCGCGTCATCATCCGGTTCGCCGGCGACTCCGGCGACGGCATGCAGCTGACCGGCGATCGGTTCACCGCAACCAGCGCGCTCTACGGGAACGACCTGGCGACGTTGCCCGACTTCCCGGCCGAGATCCGGGCTCCGGCCGGCACCCTGGCGGGCGTCTCGGCCTTCCAGGTCCACATCTCCGACCACGACATCACCACGCCGGGCGACGCGCCCGACGTGCTCGTGGCCATGAACCCGGCGGCGCTGCACAGCCAGCTGCCGCGGGTCGCCCCCGGTGGCACGATCATCGTCAACGGCGACGCCTTCGACGAGCGCAGCCTGGCCAAGGCCGGCTACGACTCGAACCCGCTGCGCGACGGCAGCCTCGACGGCTACACGGTCTACGAGGCGCCGATGACGTCGCTGACCCGCGGGGCGGTCGAGCCCCTGGGCGTGAAGCCCCGCGACGCCGAGCGTTCCAAGAACTTCTTCGCGCTCGGGCTGATCTCCTGGATGTACACCCGGCCGATCGAGCCGACGCTGGAGTGGATCCAGAAGCGGTTCGCCAACAACCCGAAGGTGGCCGAGGCCAACACGGTGGCCTTCAAGGCCGGGCACGCCTTCGGCGAGACGGCCGAGCTGTTCGAGCACCGCTACGAGGTCCGGCCGGCCAAGCTGCCGCCCGGCACCTACACCAACATCACCGGCAACACGGCGCTGGCCTGGGGCCTGGTCGCCGCCAGCCAGCTGTCCGAGCTGCCCCTGTTCCTCGGGTCGTACCCCATCACGCCGGCCTCCGACATCCTCCACGAGCTGTCCAAGCACAAGAACTTCGGCGTGCGGACGCTGCAGGCCGAGGACGAGATCGCCGGCATCGGCGCCGCGCTGGGCGCCGCCTACGGCGGGCACCTGGCCGCCACCACGACCAGCGGGCCCGGCATGGCCCTCAAGGCCGAGACGATCGGCCTGGCGCTCCAGCTCGAGCTGCCGCTGCTCGTCATCGACATCCAGCGCGGCGGCCCCTCGACCGGCCTGCCCACCAAGACCGAGCAGGCCGACCTGCTCATGGCGCTGCACGGCCGGCACGGCGAGGCGCCGCTGCCGGTCCTGGCGGCCCGGAGTCCGAGCCACTGCTTCGAGGTGGCGATCGAGGCGGCCCGCATCGCCCTGACCTGGCGGACGCCGGTCATCCTGCTGTCCGACGGCTACCTGGCCAACGGCGCCGAGCCCTGGCGCCTGCCGGACGTGTCCGCGCTGCCCGATCTCAAGGTCACGTTCGCCACCCAGCCCAACCACACGGGCCCCGACGGCGAGCAGGTCTTCTGGCCGTACCTGCGCGACCCCGAGACGCTGGCCCGCGACTGGGCCCTGCCGGGCACGCCCGGGCTGATGCACCGCATCGGCGGCCTCGAGAAGGAGGACGGCTCGGGCAACGTCAGCTACGACCCCGCCAACCACGAGCGGATGGTCGAGCTGCGGGCCGAGAAGGTCCAGCGCATCGCCGACCACATCCCCGACGTCGAGGTCACCGGCGACGTCGACGACGCCGAGCTGCTGGTCGTCGGGTGGGGCTCCACGTGGGGGGCGATCGACGGCGCCGTGTCGCGGGTCCGGGCTAAGGGGCACAAGGTGGCGCACGCCCACCTCGTCCACCTCTATCCCTTCCCCCGCAACCTGGGCGACGTGCTCCGCCGCTACCCGCGGGTCCTGGTGCCCGAGCTCAACCTGGGCCAGCTCGCCCAGATCCTGCGCGCCGAGTACCTGGTCGACGCCCAGAAGGTCACCAAGGTGCGGGGCCTGCCCTTCACGGCTTCCGAGCTGGAGACCGCCATCCTCGAGCACCTGGGGACCGCATCGTGAGCGACACCACCATCCCCGTCACCACCCGCAAGGACTGGAGCAGCGACCAGGAGGTCCGCTGGTGCCCGGGCTGCGGTGACTACTCGATCCTGGCCGCCGTCCAGCTCCTCATGCCCGAGCTGGGCATCAGGCGCGAGGACGTCGTGTTCGTGTCGGGCATCGGCTGCGCCGCCCGCTTCCCGTACTACATGAACACCTACGGGATGCACACGATCCACGGGCGGGCGCCGGCCATCGCCACCGGCTTGGCGATGGCCCGGCCCGACCTGCACGTGTTTGTGGTGTCCGGCGACGGCGACGCCCTGTCGATCGGTGGCAACCACCTGATCCACGCGCTGCGCCGCAACATCAACATCACGATCCTGCTGTTCAACAACCAGATCTACGGCCTGACGAAGGGCCAGTACTCGCCGACCAGCGAGGTGGGCAAGGTCACGAAGTCGACGCCGTTCGGCAGCCTCGACCACCCGTTCAACCCGGTCAGCGTCGCCATCGGCGCCGAGGCCACGTTCGTGGCCCGCACCCACGACATGGACCGGAAGCACATGATGGAGGTGTTCCGCCGGGCCTTCGAGCACAAGGGCGCCTCGCTGGTCGAGATCTACCAGAACTGCAACGTCTTCAACGACGGTGCCTTCGAGGGGATCACCTCGAAGGAGAAGCGGGGCGACATGCTCATCCCGCTGCAGCACGGCCAGCCCATCCGGTTCGGGCCCGACGGGTCGCGGGGCGTCGCCATCGACTCCCAGCGCGGCGCCCACATCGTCGACGTCGCCGAGGTGGGCGAGGACGCCCTGCTCGTCCACGACGAGACCCGCGAGGACCCGAGCGTGGCGTTCATGCTCTCGCGCCTGGCGCGGGGCCCGTTCGAGCCCACCCCGATCGGCGTGTTCCGGGCCATCGAGCGTCCCGAGTACGGCGAGGGGGTCAACCAGCAGCTGGCCGTCGCCCAGAGCCAGCGGGGTCCCGGCGACCTCGAGGCGCTCCTCCGCTCGGGCGCCACGTGGGAGGTCGCGTAAGGACCGGGTCGACGTGCCGGCCCGTCGCCCCCAGGGGCGGCGGGCCCGCGCCCCGCTGCGGGCCGCATGAGTCCGGCCGCAGTTCTCGGGGATTCGTCGGAGAGGCGTTAGCGTCGGGTCGGTTATGGGCTTGACGCTGCGCATCATGACCGAACCCCAGATGGGCGCGTCCTACGAGGACCAGCTGGCCGTGGCCCGCGAGGCCGAGGCGCTGGGCTTTGACGCGTTCTTCCGGTCCGACCACTACCTGGCCTTCGCCGGCGACGGTCTGCCGGGTCCCACCGACTCGTGGGTCACCCTCGGCGCGCTGGCCCGGGAGACGTCGCGCATCCGCCTCGGCACGCTGGTCAGCGCGGCGACGTTCCGCCTCCCGGGCCTGCTCGCCATCCAGGCGGCCCAGGTCGACGCGATGTCCGGCGGGCGGGTCGAGCTCGGGCTCGGCACCGGCTGGTTCGAGGGCGAGCACACCGCCTACGGCATCCCGTTTCCCACCGTGCGCGAGCGGTTCGAGCGGCTCGAGGAGCAGCTCGCCATCGTGACCGGTCTGTGGCAGACGCCGGTGGGGGAGCGGTTCTCCTACTCGGGCACCCACTACCAGCTGACCGACTCGCCGGCCTTGCCGAAGCCCGTCCAGCAGCCCCGCCCGCCGATCATCGTCGGCGGGTTCGGGCGCACCCGCACGCCCCGGCTGGCGGCCACCTACGCGGACGAGTTCAACGTGCCGTTCGGGCCGATCCGCCAGTTCGCGGACCTCATCGCCCCGGTGCGGAAGGCCTGCGAGGCAGCGGGGCGCGACCCGGCCACGCTGACCTGGTCGGCTGCGGTCGTGCTGTGCTGCGGGCGCGACGAGGCCGAGTTCCGACGCCGGGCCGAGGCCATCGGGCACGACCCGGCGGCGCTGCGGGCCGACCAGGCCGGTGGGACGGTCGCCGAGGTCGTCGACCGGCTCGGCGAGCTGGCCGAGGCTGGGGCCCAGCGGGCTTACCTCCAGGTCCTCGACCTGCACGACCTCGACCACCTGCGGCTGGTGGCCGAGGAGGTGGCGCCGGCGCTGGCCTGAGGGCCCAGGCTCGGGACCGTGGCGGCCGGAGGCGGGCCGCCGCCCGCTCGCACGCCGGTGCCGCCGGCCCCGGCCGTCAGACCCGGCCGTCAGCCGGCGCCGCAGGCCAGCACCGTCACTCACACTCAGAGCCGTCAGCCGTGGCGGTCGGGGCCGGCCCGCTCGACGGTCATGCGGAGCAGGACCCGGCGGTCGGCGACCATCGCCGCCCGGTACTCGTCCCAGTCGGGGTGCTCGCCCCGGATGTCGCGGTAGTACTCGACCAGCGGCTCCAGCGCCTCGGGCAGCGTCACGATCTCCACCGGCCCCTCGACCTGCACCCAGTCGCCGTAGAAGCGGTCGGTGAACGCGCAGATCGCCGCCCGGGGGCGGGCCCGCAGGTGGCGGACCTTCCAGGCCGTCTCCCGGGTCGAGACGACGACCTTGTCCTCCCGGTCGACCCCGACCGTGATCGGCGACATCTGCGTCGAGCCGTCGGGCCGGGTCGTGGCCATCACCGCGTTGTGGTGCTGGCGGAGGAAGGCGAGGGCGTCGGCGACATCCATGCCCGGGACGCTACCGGCGGGGCCGGCGGCGGGCGTCGGGGCCGTCCGGGGCCGCCCGGCGCGGCCTTCGGGGGCGATCGCCGGGTCTGCCAGGATGGACGGGTGGCCCAGTTCCAGCCGTTCCCCGCCATCCGCTACGACCTGTCCCGGGTGTCCCTGCCCGACGTGGTCTGCCCGCCCTACGACGTGATCGACGACGAGCAGCGGGCGGCGCTGGCCGCCGCCAGCGAGCACAACGCCGTGCGCATCGACCTGCCGGTCGACGAGGGCGGCGAGGACCGCTACGCCGTCGCCTCCCGCCTGCTGCGCGACTGGCAGGCCGAGGGCGTGCTGGTCACCGACGAGCGGCCCACCTTCACCGTCTACCGGATGGGCTACGTCGACGACGCCGGTGTCGCCCGGCGCACCACCGGCGTGATCGGCGCCCTCGAGCTGACCCCGCCGGGCACCGACATCCTTCCGCACGAGCACACGACGCCGAAGGCCAAGAGCGACCGGCTCGACCTGCTGCGCCACACCCGGGCCAACACGTCCGCCATCTGGGGGCTGTCGCTGGCCAAGGGCCTGACCGGCCTGCTGCCGGTCGAGGCGCCGCCCACCGCCGACTTCACCGACGGCGACGGCGTGCGCCACACGCTGTGGATCGTCGACGACCCGGCCCGGTGCGACGCCATCGCCGAGGCGGTGTCCGGCCAGCCGGTGGTCGTGGCCGACGGCCACCACCGCTACGAGACGTCGCTCGCCTACCGGGGCGAGCGCGAGGCCGCCTCGCCCGACGGCTCGGCCGGCCCGGCGGCGGCGACGCTGGCCTACCTGGTCGAGCTCGTCGAGGACGAGCTGACCGTGCGGGCCATCCACCGTCTGATCACCGGGCTGCCCGAGGGCGCCGACCTGGTGGTGGCGCTCGCCCCCTGGTTCGAGCGGGTGGGCCCGCCGCCGTCCGACCGGCCGGTGACGGCGGCGATGGAGGAGGCGGGGGCGCTGTGCGTCATCCAGCCGACCGGCGAGATGCTGCTCCGGCCCCGGCCCGAGGCGCTGGCCGACGTGCGCGACCTCGACTCGGCCCGGCTCGACGCCGCGCTCGCCGGGCTGCCGGCGTCGGCCGGCACGCCGACCGTGACGTTCCAGCACGGGGCCGACAACGTGCGGGCGGCCGTGGCCCGGGGCGACGCCCAGGCCGGCGTGCTGCTCCGGCCGGCGACCGTGGCCCAGATCGAGGCGACGGCCCACGGCGGCGAGCGGATGCCGCCGAAGACGACGTTCTTCCACCCCAAGCCGAAGACGGGGCTGCTGTTCCGGAGCCTGGACTAGCCGGGCGTCCGGCGCCCCGGCCGCCGGCCCGGCGGGGATCGGGTTCGCCCGGGTGGGGGCGGGGGTGGCACGATCCCCGGCCGTGGCGTGGGTGCTCGACCTCGACGGCGTGATCTGGCTGGCCGACCAGCCCATCGCGGGCGCGGCCGAGGCCGTGGCCCGGCTGCGGGACGGCGGCGAACGCGTGCTGTTCGTGACCAACAACTCGTACGCGCCGGTGGGCGAGCAGGAGGCCAAGCTCGAGCGCTTCGGCATCCCGGCCCGGGGCGACGTCGTCAACTCCGCCATGGCCGCCGCCACGCTGGTGGCGCCGGGGGAGCGGGCGCTCGTCTGCGGCGGCCCCGGCGTCGTCGAGGCGGTGCGGGCCCGGGGCGCCGAGCCGGTGCGGGAGGGCGACGCCGACGTGGTGATCGTCGGCTTCCACCGCGACTTCGACTACGAGCGCCTGCGGGTGGCGGTGGCGGCGGTCCGTCGGGGAGCCCGGCTGGTCGGCACCAACGACGACGCCACCTACCCGACGCCCGAGGGGCCGATCCCGGGCGGCGGCGCCATCGTGGCCGCCGTCGCCTACGCCGCGGGCGTCACGCCGGTCGTGGCCGGCAAGCCCCACGAGCCGATGGCCGACCTCGTCCGGGGCCTGGCCGGCGGGGACGGCACGGTCGTCGGCGACCGCCCCGACACCGACGGCCGGTTCGCCAAGGCGATCGGCTACCGGTTCGCGCTGGTGCTCAGCGGCGTGACGCGACCGGACGACCTGCCGGTCACGCCCGCGCCCGACGTGGTCGCCGACGACCTGGCGGCGCTCGTCCCGGCGTGAGCCCGGGCTGAAGCGGGCGGGCCTGCGGGCCGGTCGCGCCCATCGGCGCTCAGCGGTAGTACCGGGGGTCGTTCCACGTGGTGGGGCGGTAACCCCCGAACGACGGCGGCGGCCGGCGCTGGTCGGGCCGTGACGTCCCCTGCGCCGCCCGCAGCGCCAAACCGGCGGCCACCCCGAAGAGGAACCCGCCGACGTGGGCGGCCCACGCCACCCCCGAGTTGGGGTCGGTGAAGAACTGGAGCACGAACCAGATGCCCAGCACCAACCACGCCCGGATCGGGACGACGGTGATGAGGATGAAGAACACCGCCGTGTACACGCGGGCGCGTGGGTACAGGACGAGGTAGGCGCCCATCACCGCGGCGATGGCGCCCGAGGCGCCCACCATGGGCACGGTCGAGTCGAGGTTCAGGGCGACGTGGGCGAGCGTCGCCACGACGCCGCCCGCCACGTAGAACAGCGCGTAGCCGATGTGGCCGAACGCGTCCTCGACGTTGTTGCCGAACACCCACAGGAACAGCAGGTTGCCGCCGATGTGGAGCAGGCTGCCGTGCAGGAACATCGACGTGACGACCGACAGCCACACGTTCTTGTCGGGGTCGAACGGCGGCGTCTGCCCGTTGTCGATGTTGCACGCCTCGTCGTTGGCCTGGCCGACCCCGAACGTGGCGAACACCTCGCCGTTGGTCAGCGGCCGGCCCTCGATCACCTCGCAGGGGATGGCGGCGTTGGCCAGGTTGAACCGGACGTCCTCGACGTCCTCGCTGAACGGGCTGGGCTGCCACAGGAAGTAGGCCACCAGGCACGCCGCGATGATCGCCCAGGTGACGAACGCCGGGCGGTGGACCGGGTTGTCGTCGTGGATGGGCAGCACCGCACCGACGCTATCCCGGGGGGCACGGAGCGCGGGTGCAGGGCCACCTGGGCGTATCCTCGCGGGGGATGCCTGACGACCGCGACCTGCTCCAGCGGCTCCTCGACGCCGGGGCGACGTTCACGTCGCTCACCCGGGCCAAAGCCGAGGAGCTCGTCCGCGACCTGGTGCGGATCGGCGAGGTGCAGGCCGAGCAGGCGCAGTCGGCGGTCGAGGACCTGCTCGAGCGCAGCCGCCGCAACGGCGAGAAGCTGATCGAGGCGGTCGTGGACGGGCTGCGCGAGCAGGCCCGCAACCTGGGCCTGCTGCCGGAGGAGGACGGGAAGCCGGCGTCCCGCACGACGGCCTCGGCCGGCACGCCGCCCGAGGCGCAGGAGCCCCCGGCCGCCGAGGCGGTCGAGACGCCGTCGACGTCGACCAAGGCGACCACGGCCGCCAAGCCCGCCGGCACGACCAAGCCGCCGGCCAGCCGGACGACCGGGGCGACGAAGGCGGCCAGGTCCGCCCAGGCGGCGAAGAAGTCGGGTGCGGCGAAGAGGGAGGGCGCGTCGGGCACGGCGAAGAAGGCGGGTCCGGCCAAGGCCACGAAGGCGGCCACGGCTGGCGCGTCGGGCACGGCGAAGAAGTCGGGTGCGGCCAATAAGGCTGGCGCGTCGGGTGCGGCCAAGGCCACGAAGGCGGCCACGGCTGGCGCGTCGGGTGCGGCGAAGAAGGCGGGTGCGGCCAAGGCCGCCACGGCGAAGAAGGCCGGCGCGTCGGGCACGGCCAAGAAGGCCACCGAGGCGAGCGACGCCGCCACGCCCGCCGAGGCGTCCGGCCCGGGCGACGAGGCCGCGGGCGGGGGGTCGGGGAGCGGGTCGTCCCGCTCCGGCGGCTGACGAGCGGGGAGCGGGACCGACGGCTACGACGCGCCGCCGGCTCGACGCCGAGCTCGTGCGTCGGGGCCTGGTCGCCAGCCGGCGCCACGCCCGCGAGGCCATCGACGAGGGCCGCGTGACGGTCGCCGGTGCGCCGGCGCTCAAGGCCACCCGGCTGGTGTCGCCGGACGAGCCGGTGGCGGTGTCCGGCGAGGCCCCCCGGTTCGTGAGCCGGGGCGGCGAGAAGCTGGCCGGCGCGCTCGAGCGCTTCGGCCTCGCCCCGGCCGTGAGCGGCGCCCGGGTGCTCGACGCCGGGGCGTCGACCGGCGGGTTCGCCGACTGCCTGCTCCAGGCCGGCGCCGCCCACGTCACCGCCGTCGACGTCGGCTACGGCCAGCTGGCCGAGCGCGTCCGCACCGACCCCCGGGTCGAGGTGCGGGAGCGCACCAACGTCCGCCACCTGGCCCCCGGCGACCTGGGCGACCCGTTCGACCTCGTGGTGGCCGACCTGTCGTTCATCTCGCTCCGGACGGTCGCCCCCAACCTCGCCGGCCTGGCCCGGCCGCACGCCGACCTGGTCCTCCTGGTCAAGCCCCAGTTCGAGGCCGGGCGGGCCGAGGCCACGCGGGGCAAGGGCGTGATCCGCGACCCGGCGGTGTGGCGCCGGGTGCTCGGCGAGGTGGTTGCCGCGTACCGGGCGGTTGGAACCGTCATGATGGGAGGGATGGCGTCACCCCTGCGAGGTGCCGACGGCAACGTCGAGTTCCTGCTGCACGCCCGCAAGGGCGCCGCGGGGTCCGCCGGCCCTGCCGCCGACGCCGCTGACGACGACCCCACCGAGGCCGACGCCGCGCCCGCCGGCGGAGCCGGGGCCCTCGACCTCGACGCCGTGGTGCGGGAGGCCGTGGTGCGGGAGGCCGGCGCATGACCGCGGTCGGCATCATCCTCCACCACGAGCGCGTCCAGGCGAGCGAGCTGGCCACCGACGCCATCGCCTGGCTGGCGGAGCGGGGCCACGAGGTCCGCCTGCCGCTGGCCGACGCCCGCCTGGTGGGCCGGCCCGACCTGGGGGCGCCGGAGGCGACGTTCGCCCGGGGCCTCGACGTGGCGGTCAGCCTGGGCGGCGACGGCACGATGCTGCGGACGGCGGCGCTGGTGGCCCGCGAGGGCGTGCCGGTCATCGGCGTGAACGTGGGCCAGCTCGGCTACCTGAACGAGGTCGAGCCCCACGCCATGCGCATGGCGCTCAAGCGTTTCCTGGCCGGGTCGTACGAGATCGAGGAGCGCATGATGCTCGAAGTGGCGGTGGAGGCCGAGGCCTTCGAGGCCGGCGCCCGCCACCTGGCCCTCAACGAGGCGGTGCTCGAGAAGACGCCGATGGGGCACACTGTGCGCCTCGGGGTGAGCGTCGACGGGGAGTCCTTCACCCCCTACGCTGCCGACGGGCTGATCGTCGCCACCCCGACCGGATCGACGGCCTACGCCTTCTCGGCTCGCGGTCCCATCGTCGAGCCGACCCACCGCTGCCTGCAGTTGACACCGGTGTCACCCCACATGCTGTTCGACCGCTCGATGATCTTCGCTCCGTCCGCCCTGCTCCGCATCGAGGTGCAGGGGCACCGCCCGGCGACCCTGTCCGTGGACGGCCGCAACCTGGGCATGCTGCGCGAGGGCGACGCCGTGACCTGCACCGCGGCCGACGTGGCCGTGCGGTTCGTGACGTTCGGGCCCCGCGACTTTTTGCGCATCCTGAAGTCGAAGTTCGGGCTGGCCGACCGGTAGGCGAGGGGAGGAGGAGGCGACGATGCTGGCCGAGCTGGCGGTTCGTGACCTGGGGGTCATCGCCGAGCTGCGCCTGCTGCTGGGCCCCGGCATGACGGTCGTGACCGGCGAGACGGGCGCCGGCAAGACGATGGTGGTCGACGCCATCGAGCTGCTGGTCGGCGGGCGGGCCGACCCGGCGCTGGTGCGGACGGGAGCCGACGAGGCCTGGGTCGAGGGCCGGTTCGTGAAGCCCGACGGCGAGGAGGTCGTCGTGGGTCGGGCCATCCCCCGCAACGGGCGCAGCCGCGCCTACGTCGACGGCCGGTTGGCCACCGCCAGCGTGCTGGCCGAGCTGGGGGAGGAGCTGGTCGACCTGCACGGCCAGCACGCCCACCAGTCGCTGCTCCACCCGGCCGCCCAGCGCGACGCGCTCGATCGGTTCGGGGCGGTCGACCTCGAGCCGCTGCTGGCCGCCCGCCGCGAGATCCAGGCCATCACGGCCGAGCTGGAGTCGCTGGGCGGCGACGAGCGGGCCCGGGCCCGCGAGCTCGACCTGCTCCGCTACCAGGTGAACGAGATCGATGCCGCCGGGCTGCAGGGCCCCGACGAGGACCGCGAGCTCGAGGAGCTGGAGGACGCGCTGGCCGACGCCACCGCCCACCGCGAGGCGGCGGCCGTCGCGGTGGAGGCGCTGACCGGCGAGGGCGCGGCGTCCGACGCCTTGGGCACGGCCGTGGCCGCGCTGGCCGGCCGGGCGCCGTTCGCCGCCCACGAGGAGCGGCTGCGGGCCCTGGCCGCCGAGCTGACCGACGCCGCCGCCGAGGTGCGGCTGGCGGCCGAGCAGATCGACGAGGACCCGGAGCGCCTGGCCGCGGTGCGCGAGCGCCGTCAGGTGCTGCACGACCTGCGCCGCAAGTACGGCGAGACGCTGGCCGACGTCATCGCCGAGGGCGAGCGCTTGCGGGCCCGGCTGGCCGAGCTCGAGGACCACGACCGCCGGGCCGAGGAGCTCGACGCCCGGCTGGCGGCCGCCCGCCAGGCCGAGGCCGCGGCCGCGGCGGCGGTGGGCAAGGCCCGCCGGGCCGCCGCCCCCGAGCTGGCCGAGCGGGTCCAGGTCCACCTGGCCGAGCTGGCCATGCCCAACGCCCGCGTCGCCGTGCGGGTGCCCGACGAGGATCCCGGCGACGACGTCGAGCTCCTCCTCGCCGCCAACCCGGGCACGCCACCGCTGCCGCTGGCCAAGGTGGCCTCGGGTGGCGAGCTGGCCCGGACCATGCTGGCCTTGCGGCTCGTGCTGACCAGCGCTCCGCCCACGCTCGTGTTCGACGAGGTCGACGCCGGCATCGGCGGCCAGGCCGCGGTGGCGGTGGGGCGGGCGCTGTCCCGGCTGGCGGCCGAGCGCCAGGTGCTGGTCGTCACCCACCTGCCCCAGGTGGCCGCGTACGCGGACGCCCAGGTGCGGGTGTCCAAGCAGTCCACCGACTCGTCGACCGTGTCCCACGCCCACCTGCTCGACGACGGCGAGCGGGTCATCGAGCTGTCCCGCATGCTGTCGGGCCTCCCCGACAGCAACGCCGCGCGCGTGCACGCCATCGAGCTGCTGGCTTCGGCCGCGGGCGACCGCGGCCGATGAGCGAGCGCCGCCAGGGCCTCGGGCGCGCCGCGCCGGGCGCCGACGAGCCGGCCGGCACCCGCGCCGACCGCGACGCGACCGTCGGCGGCCGCAACGCCGACGAGCCGGGCGACGGCGGGACCGCCGACGACCATCCCGACGACGAGTCCGGTACCGACGCCGGCCGGCCGGGCGCCGGCCAGGACGAGAAGGACGAGGCGGGCGACGACGACCGCGAGCCGCCCCCGCAGGGCGAGGTCGCCGGGTCGCCGCCGGCCGGTGGCTGGTGGCGACCCGGCGAGTGGGTGCCCCGCGCCCTGCGCCGCCGCCTGTCGGAGCGGGCCGAGCGGGTCGACGACGCGCCCATCGAGGGCGTCGCCCGGGTCGACCGCAAGACCAAGCGGCTGGTGAAGCGGTTGGCCCCCGGCGAGGTGGCGATCATCGACCACGCCGACCTCGACCGGGTGGCGGCCGAGACGCTCGTCGAGGCGGAGCCCGCCGCGGTGGTGAACGCCGCCCGCTCGATCACCGGCCGCTACCCCAACCTCGGGCCGCTGCTGCTGTGCCAGGCCGGCATCCCGCTGATCGACGACGTCGGCCCCGAGCTGCTCGAGGTCGTCCACGAGGGCGACCCGGTGGCCGTGGTCGGCGGCGACATCATCGTGGGCGGCGCGGTCGTGGCCTCCGGCACACGGCAGACCACCGAGTCGGTCGACCAGGCGATGATCGAGGCGCGGGCCAACATCGGCCCCGAGCTCGAGCGCTTCGCCACCAACACCGTCGAGTACGTGCGGGACGAGGTCGGCGTCCTCACCGGCGACATCGACGTGCCCGACGTCGACGTGGACATCGCCGGCCGGCACGCGCTCATCGTGGTCCGGGGGTTCGACTACAAGGAGGACCTGGCGCTCCTGCGCCGCTCGGGCTACATCAAGGAGGTCCGCCCGGTCCTCATCGGCGTCGACGGCGGGGCCGACGCCCTCATGGAGATCGGCTTCACGCCCGACATCATCATCGGCGACTTCGACTCGGTCACCGAGGAGACGCTGCGGTGCGGGGCCCAGCTGGTCGTCCACGGGTTCGTCGACGGCCGCACGCCGGGCGCCAAGCGCCTCGACGAGCTGGGGCTCGACTACACGGTGTTCCGGGCGCCGGGCACCAGCGAGGACATCGCCATGTTGCTGGCCGACGCCAAGGGCGCCGACCTGCTCGTCGCCGTGGGCACGCACTTCAGCATGGTCGAGTTCCTCGACAAGGGCCGGGCCGGCATGGCGTCCACGATCCTGGTACGCATGAAGCTCGGCTCGCGCCTGGTCGACGCCAAGGGCGTGAGCCGGCTCTACCACCACTCGGTGCGCACGTCCGACTTGTTGTGGCTGATCGTCTCGGCCATCTTCACGCTGGCCGTGGCCCTCGTCCTGTCCGAGCCGGTGCGGCTCGTGCTCCGCGCCTTCTGGCGCTCCCTCATCTCCTGATGATCAGCTTCCGCTTCCACATCGTCTCGCTCACCGCGGTGCTGCTCGCGCTCGGCATCGGGCTCGTGCTCGGCACCACGTTCCTCGACGACGCCACCGTCAACACGCTCAAGAACCAGCTGGCCGACCTCGAGCGCAGCCTCGACGACGCCGGCGAGCGCAACGCCCAGCTCGAGGAGCAGCTCGAGAGCTACGAGCGCGAGTCCACGGCGCTGGAGGAGCAGGTCGGCGACCGGCTGTTCGCCGGCCAGCTGACCGACGTGCCCGTCCTGGTCGTCGCCACCCGGGGGGTGGACGAGGAGCAGGTGGGCGGCACCACCCGCGCCCTGCGCCAGGCCGACGCCGACCTGCTCGGCACGTGGTGGCTCACCGACCGCCTCACCCTCGACGACGAGGACGAGGTGAACGACCTGGGCCGGGCGCTCCAGCTCAGCACCGACGACACCGACCGGCTGCGCGACAACCTGGCCAACCAGCTCGGCGACGTGCTGTTCGCGGCGTCCGACGCCGGTGGGGAGAACCTCCAGGGCCTGGCCCGGACCCCGTCGCAGACGGCCGAGGGTGAGCCCGAGGTCGTCGCCCGGCTGCGCGAGGCCGGGTTCGTCGAGTACGAGCTGCCCGAGGGGGCCGACAGCGACGTCATCGTCCTGCCGCCCGCCGGCCTGCGGATGGTGTTCATCGGCGGCCCCGAGGCCGACGTGCCGCCCGAGCAGGTCGTCATGCCGATCCTCATCGAGCTGGCTTCGGACGGGCCCGTCCCGGTCGTGGCGGTCGAGCCGATGATCGACGAGACGGCCGAGAACGACGAGCCGGCGCCCAACCTGGTCGTCGACATCCGAGAAGACGACGACCTGTCCGACCGCGTGTCCACCGTCGACGACATCGACCGGGTGTCGGGCGTCGTCGCCACCGTGCTGGCGGTCGTCGACGCCGACCCCGACCCGGGCCCGCCCCGGGTGGGTCACTACGGCCTGGGCGAGGGCGCCCAGGTCATCCCCCCGGTGCCGGAGGAGCGCGAGTGAAGATCGGCCTCCGGCCCCCTCTCCGGCCCGGCGGGTCGGGCGGGGGCGCCACGACGACCCGCGCCGCCGCGGGCATGGGGGCGATCACCGCCGTCTCGCGGGTCGTCGGCTTCGTGCGGGTGCTGGTCATCGCGGCCGTGCTCGGCACGACCTACCTCGGCAACGCCTTCCAGGCGGCCAACTCGCTGTCCAACGTCCTGTTCGAGCTGCTGGCCGCCGGGGCGCTGTCGGCCGTGCTCGTGCCCACGTTCGTCCGCCTCATCGAGGACGGCGACCACGCCGGCGCCGAGGAGGTGGCCGGACGGGTCCTGGGCGTCGCCTGGGCCATGCTCGGGACCGTCACGCTGCTCGGCGTCGTCGGCGCCCCCGTCCTGGCCCGGCTTTTGACCGCCGGCGTCGACCCCGACGTGGCCGCCGACCAGCGGGCGCTCGTCGCCTACCTGCTGCGGTTCTTCGTGCCCCAGGTGCTGCTGTACGCGGCGGGCACGGTCGCCACCGCCGTCCTGTACGCCAAGCGTCGCTTCGCCATCACCGCCGCCGCCCCCATCGGCAACACCGTCGTGATGGTGGCCGGGCTGGCCGCGTTCCGGGCGCTGGCGGGGCCCGACGCCGGACTCGACCTGAGCACGGGCGAGCGGCTGTGCCTGGTCGTGGCCGGGACCGGGGGCGTGGTGGCGTTCGTCGGGCTGCTGGTGGCGGCCTGCGAGGCGTCCGGCTTCCGGCTGCGGCCCCGCCGGCTGCGCGGCGACCGCCGGGTCACCGAGCTGCTGCGCCACTCCGGCTGGGGCGTCGTGCTCCACACGGCCGGCGGACTGCTGCTCGGCGCCGCCATCGTGGCCGGCTCGGCGGTCGAGGGCGGCGTCGTCGCCTACCAGGTCGGCTGGGTGATCTTCCTCGCCCCCTACGGGATACTGGCCCAGCCGATCCACACCGCCATCCTCCCCGAGCTGGTGACCGAGGCCCGCGAGTCGGGGCCCGGGCAGGTGGGCACGTCGTTGCGCTGGTCGCTCGAGCGGATGGGCCTGCTCGTGCTGCCCGTCACCGCGGCCATGACCGCCATGGCGCTGCCGGCCATGCGGCTCGTCTCGTTCGGCGAGACGTCGGGCACCGGCAGCGGGCTGCTCGCCGCGGCGGTGGCCGGGCTCGCCATCGGCCTGTACCCCTACAGCGCCTTCCTGCTGCTGGCCCGGGGGTACTACGCCCTCGACGACAGCCGGACCCCCGGCGTCGTGGCCCTCCTGTCCGCCGCCGTCGGCGTGGCCGTGATGGGCGTGGCCGCGCTGGCGTTCGACGGCGCCGCTCGTGTGGCCGTGCTCGGCCTGGGTCACTCGGCCTGCTACCTGGTCGGCACGCTGATCCTGGGCGTCGGGCTCACCCGCCGGACCGGCGCCTCCCTGATCCCGGCGGCCCTCGGCCGCATGGCAGGGGTGGCCGGTGCGGTCGGGGTGCTGGCGTGGGCGGCGGCGCGTTGGGTGCAGGGTCCGGACCCTGGCAAGCTGTCCGACCTCGTGCTCCTGGTCGTCACCGGCGCGGTCGGGGGCCTGCTCGTGGTCGCGGGCTACCGGGCGCTGCGGGTGCCCGGCTCGCTCACCACGCGCGTGCCCGTCGCGCCGGCCACCGCTCGTCCCGAGGTCCCCACGTGATCCGTTCCCCCGCGATCCGACGCCCCCTGCTGCTCCTCCTCGCCCCGCTGGTCGCCGCGGCCGGGCTGGCCGGGTGCGGGGGCGGGGACGACCCCGACCTCGGCGACCCGCCGGTCGACCGGGTGCTGATCGTGTCGCTGCCCGGCGTCGGCTGGGACGACGTCCGCGACCGCGACCTGCCCCACCTCGAGGCGTTCGTGGAGCAGGCCGCCATCGGCGACCTGTCCACCCGCATCGGCCGGTCCAACGCCAGCACGACCGCCGCCTACCTGACCATCGGCTCCGGCACCCGGGCCGTGGCCCCCCGGGTCGACGTGGCCGTGGCGCTCGACCCGGACGAGAGCTACGGCGGCGTGCCGTCGGCCGAGATCCTCGAACGCCGCCTCGGGTCCGTCCCCCGGGGCATCACCTACCCGGCCGTCGGCGCCGCTCTCGACGCCAACGAGAGCTCGCCCTACGGCGCCGAGGTCGGCACGCTGGGCGACGCTCTGGCCGAGGCCGGCGTCGACCGGTCGGTCGTGGCCAACGCCGATGCCGCCGAGGGGTTCGTGAGCGACGAACCACCGCCCGACGGCGCGTACGCCCGGGGGGCCGCCACCGCCCTGATGGGGTCGGACGGCATCGTGCCCGGCGGCACCGTCGGCCGCTCGCTGCTGGTCGCCGACCCGTCCGCCCCGTTCGGCCGCCGCCTCGACCCCGACGCCGTCGTCGAGGCGTTCGCCCGCGAGTGGGACCAGGGCGGCCGCCAGGTCGCCCTCGTCGAGGCGTCCGACCTGAGCCGGGCCAGCGCCTACGGGGCCCGGTCGACCAGCGAGCAGCGGCGCACCCTGCGCGACCGGGCGCTGGCCGAGTCCGACGCTTTGCTCGGCCGGCTGCTCGAGCACGTCGACCCCGAGCGCGACGCCGTGATCGTCCTGTCGCCCGTGTCACCCGGCTCGTCGCCGGCGCTCGGCGTGGCGGCCGTGCAGGCCCCCGGCGTTTCGGCCGGCCTGCTGGTCTCGGCCACCACCCGCCGCGACGGCTACGTCCAGCTGGCCGACGTCGCCCCGACCGTGCTGGCGCTGCTCGACCTCGAGGCGCCCGACGGGATCGAGGGCCGGAGCTTCCACGTGGCCGGCGACGCCTCGTCCGGGCGGGTCGACCGGCTGGCCGAGGCGGCCGAGGAGGCCGACTTCCGCGACTCGGTCATCACCCCCGCCGTCGTGGCCATCGTGGCCGTCCTGGCGCTGCTGACGCTGGCCACCCTCCAGCGGGCCCGCCTGGCGCCCCGGGTCCGGCGGCTGCTGCCGCCCGTCGCCTACGGGGTGCTCGGGGTGGTGCCGGCCACGTTCCTGGTCGGCCGCATCGGCGCGGTGCGAGCCGACGCCCTGGGCCAGACCCTTGTCGTCGTCGTGCTGGCCGCGGTCGTCGCCGCGGCCGCGGCGCTGGCCGACCGGCGCCGCCCCGGCCTGGGGGCCATCGTCGGCACCAGCGTGATCGTGGCGCTCATCGCCCTCGACGTGCTGCTCGGCGCGCCGCTGCAGGTCAACACGATCTTCGGCTACTCCGTGGCCGTGGCCGGCCGGTTCGCCGGGCTCGGCAACCTGGCCTTCTCCCTGTTCGGCGCGGCCACCATCGTCCTCGCCGCCCTGATCGTCGACCGGGCCGGGCCCCGGGGCATGCGCCTGGCCGTCGGGCTGCTGGCCGCGGTCGTCGTGGTCGAGGGCCTGCCCATGCTGGGCGCGGACGTGGGCGGCGTGACCTCGATGGTCCCGGCGTTCGGCGTCACCGTGCTGATCCTGGCCGGCCGTCGGGTCGGGCTGCGCGAGGGCGTGGGCCTGGCCGTGGCCACCGCGGTCATCGTGCTGGTGTTCGCCTTCATCGACGCCGCCCGCCCGGCCGAGTCGCACACCCACCTGGCCCGCACCGCCGAGCACGTGGTCGACGGGCGCTGGGGCGCGTTCTTCGACACGCTCACCCGGCGCTGGCAGGCCAGCTTCGGCGGAGCCGAGCTGGCCGCCTGGGTGACCGTGGCCGCGGTGCTGGCCGCGGCGGCCGGCTACGCCATCCTCGTCGCCCGGGGTCGCCTCGGCCCCGAGGCGGCCCGGAGCCGCCCCGAGCGGCACCGGCCCACGGTGGCGGCCGCCGCCGGCCTGGGCGTGCTCGCCCTGGTCGGCCTGCTGGCCAACGACTCGTCCATCGCGGTGCCGGCCACGATGCTGATCGTGGTGGTGCCGGTGGTGGTCGTGCGGACCCTGGCCCGCCCGCTGCCCGCGAGGTCCGAGCCGTGACCTGGCCCCTCGTCTGGCGCGGAGCGAGGCCCGGAGTGGGGCGGCGCGGGCCCGTCGCCGGGCGCCGGCCCGTGGCCCGACCGCCCGGTCCCGCGCTCCTAGACTGCGCCGATGCCCCATATGCCGACCCGACGCCCGCAGCCATGAGGGCCCGCAGGGTCCGGCGCGTGGGTGCGGTCGGGCGGCTGGCGGCCCTGGGGGCAGCCGGCATCGCCAGCCTCGGGGTCCTCGCCGCCGGGGCGGTGCCCGCCGGCGCCCAGGCGTCCGACCCCGTCGGGGCCGAGACCGGTACACCCGAGCCGGCCACCCCGGCCTCGGGCGTCCCCGTCGCGGGCGCACCCACCCAGGCCGACGCCGGCGGCGAGGCGGCGTCGCCCGAGATCGCGGCGCGCAAGGTTCTGGTGATCTCCGTGCCGGGCCTGACCTGGTCCGAGGTGCGCACCAGCGATCTGCCGAACATCGAGGCCCTGCTCGAGGGCTCGTCCATGGCCGACATGGCGCCCCGGGGGGTCCACGCCCGCTCCACGCCCGGCGCCGCCTATCTGACGATCTCGGCGGGCTCGCGGGCCATCGGCGTCGAGGGCTACGACGGCCAGCAGCTCGGGCTCGACGAGCAGTCGTCGGGCTCGGCGGCCGCCGAGATCTACGAGCGCCGCACCGGCTCGCCGCCCGACGGCGACGTCGTGTCGCTGGTGTGGCCGTCGCTGGTCCGGGCCAACGCCAGCCAGCCCTACGACGCGGAGCTCGGCCTGCTGGCCGAGACGCTCGAGCGCGAGGGCCTGGGTGCGGTCGCCATCGGCAACGCCGACGGCACCGACTCGATCGGCCCGTCCTACGAGCGGCAGGTGGGCCTGGCCGTCGCCAACCGCGACGGCGTCGTCCCCGGCGGCGAGGTCGGCAAGGACCTGCTCGAGGACGACCCGCGCAGCCCGTTCGGCACCCGCCTCGACACCGACGTCGTGCTCGAGCGGTTCCGCGAGGCCTGGCGGGCGCCCGACGGCAGGAACGGCGGCCTGGTTCTGGTCGAGGCCTCCGACCTGGCCCGGACCATGCGCTACCGGCCCAACGTCGACTCCGAGCGCTACAGCGAGATGCGGGCCGAGGCCCTGGCCGACACCGACGCCCTGATCGGCCAGCTGCTGGCCGAGGTCGACCTCGAGCAGGACGCCGTGCTGCTGCTGGCGCCCTACCACTTCCTCAGCAACCGCGACCTGACCGTGGCGGCCATGCACGTGCCCGGCCAGCCACCCGGCTACATCCGGTCGGCCTCGACCCAGCGGTCGGGCTTCGTGACGCTGGTCGATGTCGCCCCCACGATCCTCGACCTGCTCGACGTCGAGCGGCCGCTGGGCATGGAGGGCCGGTCGTTCGAGCCGGTGCGCTCCGGCGACTCGCTCGACGCCCGCATCGACCGGCTGGTCACCCTGAACGCCGCTTCGCGGTTCCGCGAGCGCCTGCTGTTCCCGACCACCCTGGCCGTCGTCATCGGCCTGGCGATCATCTGCGCCGCCACGATGGTGCTGGTGGCCCGCGGCGGCTCGGCCCGGGCCCGGCGGCTGGTGTCGCTCGGGGCGCTGACCGCCCTGGCCGCGCTCCCGATGTCGTACGTGGCCCGGGGCTTCCCGCTGCAGGACTGGGGCGCCGGCTTCTACTGGGCGTTCCTGGTGTCGGCGGCCGTGGCGGTGGCGCTCGTGACGACCGCGGTGGCGCGCCGGCTCGGCCGGCCCCGCCTGGCGCTGGTCGTCGTGCTCGTGCTGATCCTGGGGGTCCTGGCCGGCGACGTGATGACCGGCTCCCGCCTCAGCCTCAGCGCCGCCTTCGGCTACTCGGCCACCGGCAACTCGCGGCTCTACGGCATCAGCAACTACTCGTTCGGCCAGGTGGCGGCGTCGTCGTGCCTGCTGGCCGGGCTGCTGGCCGCCGTGCCGAGGCGCTGGGCCCGCCCCGCGGCCATCGTGCTGCTGGTGGCCACGCTGGTGGTGGTGGGCGTGCCGATCTGGGGGTCCGACGTCGGCGGCATCATCGCCTTCACGCCGACGATCCTGCTGTTCGCCAGCCTCGTGTTCGACCACCGGATGAAGCTGCGGCACCTGTTGGTCGGCGCGGTGGTGACGGTCGCGGCGGTGATCCTGTTCGGGTTCCTCGACCTGCTCCGCCCGGCCGAGGAGCGCAGCCACCTGGGCCGGCTGTTCGAGCGCATCGGCGAGGAGGGCCTGCAGCCCCTGCTCGACGTCATGGAGCGCAAGGCGCTCGCCAACCTCGAGGTGACCACCACCTCGTTCTGGGTGGCGGCCATCCCCATCGCGGTGGCGTTCATCGTGTTCCTGGCCCGCTACCCCGGGCGGCCGCTCGAGCGGCTGCGGGCCCGCATCACCACGCTGCGGGCGGGGCTGCTGGCCTGCGTGGTGGCGGCGGTGCTGGGCAGCGCGGCCAACGACTCGGGGGCCATCGTCGGGGGCGTGACGCTCATGGTGGTGGCGGCCGCCCTGGCCCATCTCGTCGTCGAGTCCGAGGCCGGGTCGGTCCTGGGGGCGCCGGCCCCGGCGGCGGCGGACGCGGCCGCGGGCGCCGGTGGCGCCGAGCAGGCCGAAGACGCCGGGGAGGATGAGGAGCCCGAGGAGGAGGCCGCCGGCGAGCGCGCCGCCAACGGCCGTGACGCCGAGGGCGGCGGGTCGGCCGTCCCGGCCGAGGTGACGGAGGCGCACGGGTGACGGACGAGACGGGCTCGACGGACGCGCCCGACGGAGGTGCCAGCGCGAGGAGAGAGGAGATGAGCGACGAGCGGAAGGTCCCGGCGGCCGCGGTGGGCGCCGACGGCCCGGCCGGCGACGGTGCCGGCTCCGACCGTCCCGCCGGCTCCGGCTCCGGCGGCTCGGGCTCCGGTGCTCCGGGGCGGTTCGACACGGTGCCGCGGGCCGGCCGGTGGCTGGCCGGCGCGGTGCTCGTCCTGCTGATCGTCCCCGGCGTCCTCGGGCTCGAGGCCTGGCCGCTCACCGGCTGGAAGCTGTTCAGCCTGTCCCGCGACGCGTCGCAGACGGCGTGGGTGATCGAGGCCGTCGACGCCGAGGGCGGCTCCGACACGGTCGACCCCGAGGAGCTCCCGCTCGGCTACCGGCACGCCGAGTGGCCGATGGCGGAGCTCCGCACCGCCTCGGACGCGCGCCGGCAGGCCGTGTGCGAGGCGCTGCTCGGCGCCGTCGTCGACGTCGAGCCCGGCACGGTGGCGGTCAACATCCTGCGCGACCGCCAGGAGCTGGTCGAGCGCGACGGCGAGTGGGTCGTCACCCACGATCCGGAGGTGGTCCACACGTGCACGGTGGAGGAGATGGGCTCGTGAGCCGGCTGCGCGCCTGGGTGGACGACACGCTGTGGGGTCCCGAGACGGCGGCCCGGCTGACCGTCGTGCACGTGGGCCTGGCGGCCCTCATCGGCATCCGCATCGTGGCCGGCCCCTACCGCCGGCTGGCCGACACGCCCGACGCGCTCGTCGACCCGGTCCCGTTCCTGGGCTGGCTCAACGGGATGCCGTCGGGCTGGGTGTTCGTGGTGATCCAGGTCGTCGGTGGGCTGGCGGCGCTGGCGGCCGTGCTCCGGCGCCACCCCCGGCTGGCGTTCGCGCTGGCCTGGCTGTGCTATCTGGTGCTGGCCGGGCTGCGGGGCAGCCGGGGCAAGGTCCTGCACAACGACCTGCTCCTGCTGTGGGCCTCGGCGCCGTTCCTGCTTGCCCCCGTGGCCGTCGACCTGCGCGACCGCATCGCCCGCCGGGGCTACGGCTGGCCGGTGCGGGTGGCGATGGTCGTCACGGTCCTCATCTACCTGTTCGCCGGCTACCACAAGCTGCGCCGGTCCGGCATCGACTGGGCCTTCGGCGACAACATGCGCTACGTCATGCTGTGGGGCCCCAGCATCGGCGCCACCCCGTGGGAGGCCGGAGCCCGCTGGGTCGGCGAGCACGCGTGGGCCGCGAAGGCGACCAGCACCGCCATCCTCGGCGTCGAGCTGCTGTGCCCGCTGGTGCTGGTGTGGAAGCGCTTGCGCGTCTGGTTCGTCCTGGCCGCCGTCGGGCTCCACCTGGGCACCTACGTGCTGCTCGGCCTCGACTACTGGGCGTGGGCGCTGACCGTGCCGCTGCTGTTCATCGACTGGCCGGCGGTGGTCGAGCGGGTCCGCGACCACCGGGCCGGTCGGCGGGCCGGGACGTCCGGCGCGCCGCCCGACGCCCCCGACGCCGCGCCCGACCCGGTCGGGGCTCACTGACGTGGTCGTCGCCGCCTTCGTCGTCGGCTTCGCCCTGGCGGCCGCCCTGTGGGCGCTGACCGCGCCGGCGTTCGCCGCCGCCGTGTTCGAGCGCGAGAACTTCCGGGGCCGCACGCTGCCCACCGCGGTGGGCGTACTGGTCGTGCTGGTGGCGCTGGCCGGCGACGCCGCCCTGGCGGTGGCGGAGGCCGCGGGCTACGACCCGGACGCCGAGCTGGTGGGCGGGCTGCGCCTCGTCACCGTGGCCGCCCTCGGCTTCGGGCTCCTCGGCCTGCTCGACGACCTGGGCGGGGCGGGGGAGAGCGTCGGCTTCACCGGCCACCTCCGGGCCCTGGCCGGCGGGCGCCTCACCACCGGCGCCGTCAAGCTGTTCGGCGGGGCGGCCGTGGCCGTGGTCGTGGTGGCGGCCCGCGAGCCCGACTCGCTCGGCCGCCTGCTGGTTGACGGCGCGCTCGTCGCCCTGGCCGCCAACCTGGCCAACCTGTTCGACCGGGCACCCGCCCGCACCACCAAGGTGGCCCTGCTGGCGTTGGTCGTGCTGATCCTGGCCACCGGTGCCGAGCCCGAGCTGGCCGGCGTGGCGCTCGTCGTGGGGGCGGGCGCCGGGCTGATCATGGCCGACCTGCAGGAGCGGCTCATGCTGGGCGACGCCGGGGCCAACGTGCTCGGCGCCGCCCTCGGCCTCGGGGTCGTGCTGGCCTGCTCGCCGGGCGTGAGAACCGGCGTGCTGGTCGTCGTCGCCCTGCTCAACCTGGCCAGCGAGCGGGTCTCGTTCAGCCGGGTCATCAACGCCGTGCCGCCGCTCCGGGCGTTCGACCGGATCGGCCGGCTGCCTTAGGGCTCGCGCCGCCGCGGCGCGTTCGGGCCGACCCCGGTCCGCGGGATACGAGGTGGGGCGCGGTAGGGTGATGGCCCGTGACAAAGCACATCTTCGTCACGGGCGGTGTCGCCAGCTCCCTCGGCAAGGGCATCACCGCATCGTCGCTCGGTCGGCTCCTCAAGTCTCGTGGCCTGCGCGTCACGATGCAGAAGCTCGACCCCTACATCAACGTCGATCCGGGCACGATGAACCCGTTCGAGCACGGTGAGGTGTTCGTGACCGACGACGGGGGCGAGACCGATCTCGACCTCGGCCACTACGAGCGGTTCATCGACGAGCCGCTGTCCCGCTCCAGCAACGCCACCACCGGCTCGATCTACTCGGCGGTGCTCGCCGCCGAGCGCCGGGGCGACTACCTCGGCAAGACCGTCCAGGTCATCCCCCACATCACGGACGAGATCAAGCGGCGCATCACCGTCCTGGCGGGCGACGACGTCGATGTCGTCATCACCGAGATCGGCGGCACGGTCGGCGACATCGAGATCCTGCCGTTCCTCGAGGCCATCCGGCAGTTCCGCCTCGATGTGGGACGCACCAACGTGGCCTACGTCCACGTGGCGCTCGTGCCGTACATCGGCCCGTCGGGCGAGCTCAAGACCAAGCCCACCCAGCACTCGGTCACCGAGCTGCGGGCCCGGGGCATCCAGCCCGACGTCATCGTGTGTCGCAGCGAGCGGCCGCTGGGCGACGCCCTCAAGCAGAAGATCTCGCGGCTGTGCGACGTGCCGGTCCAGGGCGTGGTCAACGCGGCCGACGCCGGCAACCTCTACGAGGTCCCGCTCGTGCTCCACGACGAGGGGCTCGACGACTACGTGTGCGAGCTGCTCGGCTTCCCGCCGGTCGAGGCCGACCTGGCCGAGTGGGAGAAGATGGTCGAGCGCATCGAGTCGGCCACCAAGTCGGTCCGGATCGGCATCATCGGCAAGTACGTGAGCCTGCCCGACGCCTACCTGTCGGTGGTCGAGGCGCTCAAGCACGGCGGGTTCCACCACGGCGCCCGGGTCGAGATCGAGTGGGTCCAGGCCGAGGACACCGAGGGCCTGCTGGCCGAGGGCCGGCTGCGCGACCTCGACGGCATCGTGATCCCCGGCGGCTTCGGCGAGCGGGGCACCGAAGGCAAGATCGCCGCGGCCGCGTATGCCCGCGAGCACCAGATCCCGTGCCTAGGCCTGTGCCTCGGGCTCCAGATGATGACCGTCGAGTACGCCCGCAACGCGCTGGGGCTCGAGGGCGCCAACTCCACCGAGTTCGATCCGGCCACGCCGCACCCGGTCATCGATCTCATGGAGACCCAGCGCGACGTGACCGACAAGGGCGGCACCATGCGCCTCGGCGCCTACATCGCCGAGCTGCTCCCCGGCTCCGTGGTGGCCCAGGCCTATGGCAAGACCGTCGTCTCCGAGCGGCACCGGCACCGCTACGAGTTCAACCCCCGCTACCGGGGCAAGTTCGAGGGCACATCGCTGATCTTCTCCGGCACGTCGCCCGACGGCCGGCTGGTCGAGTTCATCGAGCTGGCCGACCACCCGTTCTGGGTCGGGACCCAGGCGCACCCCGAGCTCAAGAGCCGGCCCAACCGGCCGGCGCCGCTGTTCCGGGCGTTCGTCGGCGCCGCCCTCGACCGGGCCGAGGGGCGCAAGCCGCACCTGTTCCCGGTCGACGAGCCCGACCCCGTGGCGACCGGCGGATGAGCGCCGGGCGCCTGCGGGCCGGGGACGGCCCTGTGATCGGCCGGATCGACCGCATCGCCCTCGTCGACCGGATCGCCCTCGTGGGCGGCCGGGTCGACCGGCGGATGAGCGCCGGATGACGGCGTTCCGGAGGCTGGGGGAGCGCGAGGCCTGGGTCGGCCGGCGCATCCAGGTCGCCATCGCGTCGGTGGTCACGCCCGACGGGTCGACGGTCGAGCGCGAGATCGTCCACCACCCCGGGGCGGTCGCCGTCGTGCCGCTCCACGACGACGGGACCGTCACGCTGGTCCGCCAGTACCGGGCGGCGCTGGACGCCGAGGTGTGGGAGATCCCCGCCGGGCTGCGCGACGTCGACGGCGAGCCGCCCGACGAGACCGGCCGCCGCGAGCTCGCCGAGGAGGTCGGCCTGCGGGCCGAGACCCTCGACCACCTGGTCACGTTCCACAACTCGCCGGGGTTCGCCGACGAGGCCGTGGTCGTCTACATGGCCACCAGGCTCACCGAGGTCGACCACGACCGCCAGAGCATCGAGGAGGAGCACATGGTGATCGACCGGCTCCCGCTCGACGAGGCGCTGGCCATGGTCGACGACGGCCGCATCACCGACGCCAAGACCGTGATCGGGTTGCAGGTCGTGGCGCGGCGACGCGGGGCGTGATGCGGCGGCGGGGCGGCGCCGCATCGGGTGACCGGCGCGCGGCGCCCGGCGCGACGCCGTCGGGTGGGGCGCGGTCGCGTCTGGTGCCGCCCGGCGCGACGCCGTCGGGTGGGGCGCCGTCGGGCCTGGTGCCGGGGTCAGGCGGGGGCGGGGTGGCAGACGCAGCCCGCCCCGCAGCCGCCGGCCGGCGCCGGCTGGGCCGGGGCCTCGGCCCGCCCGCCGAGCGACACGATCGGCAGCAGCCGGAGGGTGTCGGTATGACCCTGCGGGCAGGTCGCGGGCTCGTCGGCCTCGGCCATCGGGCGGCGGACCTCGAAGGTCTCGTCGCAGGTGCGGCAGCGGAAGTCGTAGAGCGGCACCGGCCCTCCCCGGAACGATCGGCACGGCGTTCGGTGCCTCGAGGTTACCGGACGGGCCTGCGATCGCCGGCTCGCCGGCCCGCCCGACGGGGCTTTGGTGGCTAGCGACACGATGGCCGGCGGGGCGACGGCGGCCGGCGAGGTGCCGGCCGGGGCCGCGGCCGGCGGGGCGGCGACGGGCGACCCCGACGTCGAGCACGGGGTCGGCCCCGGGGTGGACCCCGCCGTCGACCCCGACGAGCTGCCGCTCGAGGTCGAGGAGTGGCTGTCCTGGCTGTCCACCGAGCGGGGCCGGTCCGCCGCGACGCTCGAGGCCTACCGGCGCGACGCCCGGGCCTGGTGCCGGTGGCTGCGCCGCCGGCACACGTCCCTGACCGACGTGCGGGAGCCGGACATCGAGGCCTACGTCGCCGCCCTCCGGGCCGCGGGCCGGGCGCCGGCCACCGTCAAGAAGGCGGTGGTGGCGGTCCGGTCGCTGCACCGCTTCCTGGCCGAGGACGGGCGGCTGCCCGCCGACCCCGGCGCCGACGTCGAGACGCCGCGGGTCCCGGCCGGCCTGCCCAAGGCGCTGAGCGAGGCCGAGGTCCAGGCCCTGCTCGACGCGGTCGTGGGCGACGACCCCGTGGCCCGCCGGGACCGGGCCGTGCTCGAGGTGCTCTACGGCACCGGGCTGCGCATCTCCGAGCTGGTGGGGCTGCGGCTCGGCGACGTCGACCTCGAGTCCGCCCTCCTGCGGGCGTTCGGGAAGGGCGCCAAGGAGCGGGTCGTGCCGCTCGGCCGCCACGCCCTGCGCGCCCTGTACGAGTGGCTGACCCCCGGGGGCCGGGACGCCCTGGAGCCCGAGCGGTGGGCCCGGCGGGGCGACGCCGAGGCCGTGTTCCTCAACCGGCGGGGCGGGCGCCTCACCCGGCAGGGGGCGTGGTTGATCGTCAAGCGCTACGGCGAGGCCGTAGGCCTCGGCGCCAAGCTCACCCCGCACGTGCTGCGCCACTCGTGCGCCACCCACATGCTCGATCACGGCGCCGACATCCGGTCCGTGCAGGAGCTGCTCGGGCACGCCTCGGTGTCGACGACCCAGGTGTACACCCGGGTGTCGACCGAGCGTCTGTGGGCGGCCTACCGGGCGGCCCACCCCCGGGCGAAGGGATGACCGGTCTGCGGTATTGCCGAAGATGACGTGTGACGATTTTCCGGCAACGGCACGGACGGTGCCGGTCGTTTCCCGGAGCGTCCGAGTTCAGCTTTCGGTACCCTCGGGTTCGTGCCGGACCAAACGCTGCTCTCCAACCTCCGAGGCGAGCTCGAGGTCGAGCGCGCCCGGTTCATCGAACAGATCACGGCCCTCTCCGGGGGCGAGTACGACGAGAACTTCGCGGATTCGGGCCAGGTGGAGGCCGAGAAGGGTGAGAACCGCGCCCTGCTCAGCCAGCTCCGGGAGCAGCTGGCCGAGATCGAGAGGGCGCTGCAGAAGATGGACGACGGCACCTACGGGCAGTGCGAGCGCTGCGGCGGTCCGATCGGCGAGGCCCGGTTGGAGGCCATGCCGGCCACGCGGTACTGCATCGACCACGCCTGAGTGGCACGAAATTCACGTTGAGGACCAGGGCTCGGCCCTGGCTGGCGTATTGTGCGTGCCCCGCAGTCAGTTGACCGACCGCTGGGGAGTGTGACGACCGTGGCACCGTGGGCGCACCTGGCACGACGATTCATCGGCTCCCTGCGGCCCGGCGGGCCGCCCGCGGCCGATGAGGCGTGGGTGGCCGGCGCGCTGGCGCCGACCGAGGCGGCGCTGTGGCAGCGCATGAGCGCGCCCGACCGTCGCCACGCCGTCGGCGTGGCCCGGGCGGTAACTGCGGCGCTCGGGCCCGAGGCGGTCCGGGCGGTGCGGGCCGCCGCGCTGCTCCACGACGTCGGCAAGATCGAGGCCGGCTTCGGCCCGGTGCGGCGCGCCGCCGTCACGCTCGCCGCCATGGTGATCGGGCGTGAGGAGGCCGTCGCCCGCTGGAGCGGGCGGCGCGGCTTCCTTGGCCGGGCCGGCGCCTACCTGCGCCACGACGAGATCGGGGCCGCCCTGCTCACCGAGGCGTGCAGCGACCCGCTGACCGTGGCCTGGGCCCGTGAGCACCACCTGCCGGCCGACCAGTGGACGGTGCCGCCCGCCATCGGCGCCGCCCTCAAGGCGGCCGACGACGGGCCGGACCGGGTGGTGGCGGCGCCAGTGGCGGTGCCGGCTGCGGCGGTGTCGACGCCCGGGGCGGCGGGCGTCGGCGAATCGGGCGGAGCTTCGACGACCGTTCCCGCGCCGCCGCCGGACGCGGCCCCGGCGGCTCGGGCAGCGCCGGAGGCCGCGCCGAGACGGTCGGGGTGAGCCCCTCCCGCCGTCGCTCGCCGCGACCGGCGCCCGGCGAGAACGAGCCGGAGGCGACCGGCCCGGGCCCGGGCCCGGAGCCCGACGACGAGCCCGCAGCGCGCTCCGACGTGCGCGGCCGGGTGGGCCGGGTCGCCGGCGGGCTCCGCCGCCTGCGCCCGGCGCGGTCGGCCCGCGGGGCCGCGGACCGCCCACCGCCGGCCGCGGACCGCCCACCGCCGGCCGCCGACGCCCCCGCGGCCGACGCGGCCGCGCCGCTGCGGCCCGCCGGGCCCGGCGCCCCGGCGGCCCCGGGCCTGGACACCTGGGTCTCGGCCGTCATGGGCCCCCGCAGCCCCGACCCGACCCCGGCCCCGCCCGGCGCGGCGCCCGCCGAGCCGGCTGCGGGACGTCCGGTCGAGGCGCCGGCGGGGTCGTCGGCGGATGCGGTCCTGCCTGGCGCGGCGCCCGCCGAGCCGGCTGCGCGACCTCCAGTCGACGCGCCGGACCGACCGGGCACCCGCGCCCGCCCCGCCGACGCGCCCCCGGAGCCGGCGGGCTGCACCGAACCGGGCGCCGTCCCCCCGCCGACGGGGACCTCCGCCGGCCCGGCGTCGCTTGGCACCCCTGGCCCGGCCGGGCAGCCGCCGGCGGCCCCGCTGGAATCCCCCGCCACCCCAGGCGCCACCGGCCCTGCGGCTCACCCGGGCCCGGCGTCCGCCGACCCGGCCTCTCGGGGCAGCGGCCCCCCGCCCCCGCCGACCCGGCCGGACTCGCCCGCCACCGGCCCCGCGCCTGCGGCGGGGCTCCGCTCCACCGACCGCGCCCGGCGTGGCGCGTGGCCGGTGCCGTCGGAGGCCGCCTCAGGGCCGGGTGCCTTTGAGCCTCGAGCCGGGCTCGGCCCGGCCGCGTCGGCCGGCGCTGCCCGGGGTGCTGGCGAGCCGCCGTCGGCGGCGCCCGCCGGGGCTGACCCGGCCGGGCCGACCGGCACAGCCGGGACCACGGGCGATGTCGGCTCGCCTGCTGGGCCCGCCGGACGGGCGGGGGAGGCGCAGGCTGAGCCACCGGCGGGTCCAGGGGAGTCGGCTGGGGTCGCCGGGCGTGCTGGCGTGGCTCAGCCTGGTCCGGCGCCGGCCGGGGTGGGGCGCGTGGGGTGGCCCGACCTGGAGGACACGTCGCCCGTGGCGGCGGCGCGACCCGCCTTCGATCCGGCTGCCGGCATCGACCAGGACTTCGACCACGACACCGACGAGCCCGCCGAGGGCGACGCCGCCGAAGCCGACGGCGGCGAAACCGGCCAGGGGGCGCCAGGGGAGGCGCTGCCGGCCCCTGACCAGGCGCCCGAGCGGCGGGAGGGGCGCCGACGGGGCGGGTGGCTGGCCCGACTGCGGCGGGCCGGGGCCGGCGATGCGGTGACCACCGGCGACGATGCGGTGACCACCGGCGACGAAGCGTCCCATGCCGACGACGCCGGCGACCCCGACGAGCGATCGGCGTCGGTCGCCGCCGACGCGGTCGCGCCCACCAGCGAGGACGACGACTTCCGGTTCGGGGCCGGCGCCCCCGAGGCCGAGCCCGGGGCGGCCGCCCCGTCGGCGGCCCCGCCCCAGGCTCCGCCCCAGGCCACATCCCCTGACCTCGACCTCCTGGCCCCGATCCTGGCCGAGGAGCACCCCGTCGAGACCGAGGTGGCGCCCCGCCGCCGGGTCCGCTCGGCCGGCGACGTGCTGCGCCTGCTGGCCGGCCTGGCGCTGGTCGGCATTGGCCTGTCGGTGGCGGCCTGGGCCAAGTCGACGGTGGGTGGCGTCGAGGAGGACGTCACCCGCAACTTCGCCCGCCTCCCCGACCGGGTCGAGGAGGCGCTGGCCGGCAGCGCCCTCGTGATCTCGGCGGCGCTGCCGCTGGCGGCCAGCATCGTGCTGATCCTGCGCCGCCGCTACGTGCTCACGGCGTCGCTGGCCCTGGCCGTCTCGGTGGCCGCCTGGGTCATGGACCGGCTGGGCGACGTGCTGGCCGACCGGGGCCTGATCACCGACCAGTCCGGCGCGACCGCCGAGGTCGACCTGGGCAGCCCCGGGTTCGCGACCTCGCCGCTCATCGCCTCGACCGTGGCCATCGTGATCATCGTGTCGCCCCGGCTCACGATCCGGTGGCGGCGGGTGTTCTGGGCGGCGGTGGCCCTGTTGGTGGTGATGCGCATCGTGGGGGCCAGCGCCCCACCGCTGGACGTGCTGATCGCCCTGGGCGTCGGCATGGTGGTCGGGGCGCTCGCCCTGGTGGCAGTGGGCGCGCCCAGCCTCGACCCTGACGGCCCGGCGCTGACCCGCATGCTGCGGGAGGCCCACATCCACCCGACCCGCATCGTGCAGATGCACGCAACGGGCGGCGTGCTCACCTACCGGGTGTGGCGGGCCGACCAGCCCACGCTCATCCTGCGCCTGCGCACCCCGCACGACCGGTCGGCCGACCTGCTCGAGCGGCTGTGGCGCCGCATCCGCTACCGCACGACGTCGCCGGGCCGGCCGTTCAGCTCGATGCGCCGGCTGATCGAGCGCGAGGCTCTGGCGCTGACCGTGGCCCGGACCGGCGGCGTGCGGGTCCCGGGGCTGGAGGGCGTGGTGGGCGACTCGTCCGGCACGGTGGGCCTGGCGCTCGAGGACACGAACGGCCGCCCGCTCAGCGCCCTGTCGGAGAGCGAGCTGACCGACGACGTGCTCGACGCCGCCTGGCGCCAGCTCGGCCTGCTCCACTGGCGCCGGATCGCCCACCGCGAGCTCGACCTCGACCGCATCGAGGTCGACCCCGAGGGGCGGACCTGGCTGGTCGGCATGGACCGGGCGGCGGTGGCGGCCGGCGACCGCGACCTGTCGCGGGACGTCGCCCAGCTGCTGGTGGACGTGGCGCTGGCCGTCGGCCCCGACCGGGCCGTGCGGACCGCGGAGCGAGCCCTGGGGTCGGAGGCGATCAGCAACGCCCTGCCGTACCTCCAGCCGCTGGCGCTGCCGCCGACGACCCGCAGCGCCGCCCGCCGCGACCGGGCGGTCCTCGAGGAGACCCGGGCCCGGGCCGCCGAGGTGACCGGCACGCCCGAGGTCGAGCTGGCCCGCCTCGACCGGGTGTCGACCCGCACGGTCGTCACGGTGGCCGCGGTCGGCCTGGCGTTCTACGTGCTGCTGCCGCAGCTCGGCGACCTGGAGCGGACGGCCGACGCCTTCCAGGACGCCCACTGGGGGTGGGTGCCGCTCATGGTCGGCGCCCAGGGGCTGACCTACCTGTTCGCGGCCGTGTCGCTGATGGGGTCGGTGCCGTCGCCGCTGCGGTTCTGGCCGACGGTGCGGGCCCAGATCGCCACCGAGTTCGTGGGGCGGATCACGCCGGGCAGCACCGGCGGCCTCGCCCTCGGCGTCCGCTACCTGCAGCGCTCGGGTATGGATCCGGCGGCCGCCACCGCGTCGGTGGGGCTGAACGCGGTCGGCGGCCTGACCGTCCACCTGTCGCTGATGATCGCGTTCTTCGCCTGGACCGGGACGAGCGGGATCGGCGGGTTCTCGCTGCCGGACGCCAACCTGATCCTGGCGGGCGTGGCGGCCGTGCTGTCGGTCGGCGGGGCGATCCTGGTGGCCCGGCCACTGCGGGAGCGCCTGGTCGGACCGGTGGTCAGCGCGGCCCGCTCGGCCTACGAGGCGCTGAGCGGGGTGGCGTCGAACCCGCTGCGGGTGCTGCAGCTGGTCCTGGGCTCGATCGGCGTGACGGTGGCCAACATCGCCGCGCTGGTGGCGACGATCCAGGGCTTCGGCGGGGGCCTGAGCTTCCCCCAGATCGGCGCCGCCTACCTGGGCGCCACCGCCCTGGCCAGCGCCTCGCCCACCCCCGGTGGCCTGGGCGCGTTCGAGGCGGCGCTCATCACCGCCCTGTCGGGCTTCGGGATGGACGACGGCGCGGCCGTGTCGTCGGTGCTCAGCTTCCGGCTGGTCACCTACTGGCTGCCCACCCTGCCCGGGTGGGTGGCGTTCCACTGGATGGAGCGCAACGGCGAGCTGTAGCGGGCACGGCGCCGCCGCAACGGTGCGACGCCGCCGACCGGGGGGGGGGGGAGTGGGAGCGGCGCCCCGCAGCTCAGAGAGCCGGCAGCCCCAGCCGGTCGCGCACCCGCACCATCGTGGCTGCGGCGATCGACCGGGCCTTCTCGGCCCCCTGGCGGAGGATCTCCGGCGTGGCCCCGGGGTCGGCGGCCAGCTCGGCGTAGCGCTTCTGCAGCGGCCGGAGCAGCTCGATGACGGCCTCGGCGCAGTCCTTCTTCAGCGGGCCGTACTGCGTGTACTTGCCGGCGAGCGTCTCGGGGTCGCCGTCGGTGGCGGCGGCCAGGATCGCCAGCAGGTTGGCCACGCCCGGCTTGGCCTCCGGGTCGTAGCGCACCTCGTTGTCGCTGTCGGTGACGGCCCGCTTGAACTTGCGCTCGATGACGGCCGGCTCGTCGAGGACCAGCACCGTGCCCTGCGGCGAGTCGAGCGACTTGGACATCTTCGCGTCCGGGCGCTGCAGATCCATCACCCGGGCGCCGACGGGCGGGATGGTGTGCTCGGGGACGACGAACGTCTCGCCGTAGCGGTTGTTGAACCGGATGGCCAGGTCGCGGGCCAACTCGATGTGCTGGCGCTGGTCGTCGCCCACCGGCACCTTCTCGGTGTCGTAGAGCAGGATGTCGGCCGCCTGGAGCGCCGGGTAGGTGAACAGGCCGGCCGACACGAAGTCGGCCCGGTCGGCCTTGTCCTTGAACTGGGTCATGCGTCGCAGCTCGCCGAAGGCGGCCGTGCACTCCATGACCCAGCCCAGCTCGGCGTGCTCGTGCACCTGACTCTGGGCGAACAGCGTGCACACCTCGGGGTCGAGCCCCGCCGCCACCAGGATCTGGGTCACCTCGAGCGTCTTGGCCCGCAGCTCGGCCGGATCCTTGGGGATGGTGAGGGCGTGGAGGTCGACGATGCAGTGGATCGCGTCGTTCTCGTGCTGGGCCTCGACCCATCGACGGATCGCACCCAGGTAGTTGCCGAGGTGGATCTCGCCGGTGGGTTGGATGCCGGAGAACACACGAGCCATGTCGCCGATCCTAGGTGCGCCGTCGCGGGCCGCCGAACCGATTACCCGGTCGGACGCGCCCCCGGCCTGGGCCGATTACACCCATGTCATTTGGACGTGACCGGGGCCGGGTAACATCGTCCCGATGCCGTACGCGGTGCAGACGCCGGTCTTCGAGGGGCCGTTCGACCTCTTGCTGCACCTGATCCTGCGCGAGCAGGTCGATCTCTACGAGATCAACCTGTCGTCGATCATCGACGCGTACTTGGCCGAGCTCGAGCGCATGAACGAGCTCGACCTCGAGGTCGCCACCGAGTTCCTGCTCATCGCGGCCACGCTGGTCGAGCTGAAGAGCCGGCGGCTGCTCCCCCGGGGCGAGGAGCTCGACCTCGACGAGGAGCTGGCGCTGTGGGAGGAGCGCGACCTGCTGCTCCACCGCCTGGTCGAGTGCAAGACGTTCAAGGAGGCGGCGCTCGCCCTCCAGGCCATGGCCGGCGAGGCCGGGCGGTCGTACCCCCGCACGGCCGGTGTCGACGACCGCTACGTCGGCCTGATGCCCGACCTGCTCGACGGCGTGACGCCCGACGACCTGCGGGCCGCGTTCCTGCGGGCGGTCGAGCCCAAGCCGACGCCGCGGGTCGACCTCGACCACGTGGCGCCGATCCGGGCGTCGGTGACCGACGCGGTGGCCGAGCTGTTGGACGAGCTGCCGCGGGTCGGGCGCATCACCTTCCGGCAGCTGACCGGGTCGTTCGTCGAGCGCCTGCAGGTGGTGGTGCGGTTCCTGGCCGTGCTCGAGCTGTTCAAGCAGGGCCTCGTCGACCTCGACCAGCCCCACACGTTCGGCGACATCGAGATCGTGTGGCTGGGCGACGAGGGCGCCGAGGTGCTGGGGGCCGGGGCGCTGGCGGCCGTCGACGCCTACGACGGGTGACCGACCGCCTGCCGTCCGACCGGGTGCGCGAGGAGGCCCGGGGCGCCATCGAGGCCCTCGTTCTCGTGGCCGACGAGCCGCTCGACACCAACCTGATCGCCCAGCTGCTCGAGCTGTCGCCGGTCGTTGTCGACGAGCTGTGCCGCGAGCTGGCGGCCGAGTACGAGGCCGAGGGCCGGGGCTTCCAGCTCGTCCGGGTGGCCGGCGGCTGGCGCTACCAGACGCACCCCGACCAGGCGCCCTACGTCGAGCGGTTCGTGCTCGAGGGCCAGTCGGGCAAGCTGTCGGCCGCCGCGCTCGAGACGCTGGCCATCGTGGCCTACAAGCAGCCGATCTCCCGGGCCCAGGTGGCCGCCATCCGGGGCGTGAGCGTCGACGGGGTCATGCGCACGCTCCAGCAGCGGGGCTACATCGAGGAGGTCGGCCGCGACCCGGGCCCCGGCCAGGCCGTGCTGTACGGCACGACCCGCACGTTCCTCGAGCGGATCGGGCTCGACGACCTGTCCCAGCTGCCGCCGCTCGGCGACTTCGTGCCCAGCGCCGCTGTGGTCGAGCAGCTCGAGCAGGGCCTGCGGCCCGACGGTGCGTCGGATCCGGCGCGGTTCGAGGGCTTCGCCGACGGGGGCGGGGCCGGGGCGGCCGGCTCCCGCGGTCCGGGCGACCGCGGCCCGTTCGGCGACGACGACTTCGACGACGATCCGTTCGATGACGGGGACGAGTGAGCGCCTGCAGAAGGTGCTCGCCCAGGCCGGCTTCGGCAGCCGCCGGGCCTGTGAGGAGCTGATCGCCGCCGGCCGGGTCCGGGTCAACGGCCGGGTGGCCGAGCTGGGCGACCGGGCCGACCCGGCGACCGACCGCATCGAGGTCGACGGGGCGCCCGTCGGGACCGCGCCCGGCCTGGTCCACTACCTGCTCAACAAGCCCCGAGGCGTCGTGACCACTGCGTCCGACCCGCAAGGCCGGCCGACCGTGGTCGAGCTGGTCCCGTCCGAGCCCCGGGTGTTCCCGGTCGGCCGGCTGGACGCCGACACGGAGGGCCTGCTGCTGCTCACCAACGACGGCGAGCTGGCCCACCGCCTGACCCACCCGTCGTTCGGGGTCGACAAGGAGTACCTGGCCGAGGTCGAGGGCCGCCCGTCACGGGGCGCGCTCCGCCGGCTGCGGGAGGGGGTCGAGCTGGAGGACGGGGTGACCGCCCCCGCCAAGGTGTCGACGGTGGGCGAGCGCCTGCTGCGGCTCACGATCCACGAGGGCCGCAACCGCCAGGTCCGACGGATGTGCGCGGCGGTCGGCCACCCGGTGCGGCGGCTGGTGCGGGTCCGGATCGGCCCCATCGCCGACCGGAAGCTGGCGCCGGGGTCGTGGCGCCCGCTCACCCAGGCCGAGGTGCGGAGCCTGGAGCAGGCGACGGCCGGCGTCCGCTCGGGCGCGGGCCGGCCCCGGCGCTGAGGCGCCCGCCCGCGTCCGCACCGGGTTCGCACCGGGTCGACGCCGGCCCCCGGGCGGGGACCCGCCCGCGCTGCGCACCCCAAGGCGGGGCCTCGGCGGGCCGCCGCAGGCCACGATCTGGCTCGCGACGGCCGCGCCGCTAACGTTGATGCGCCATGTCCGCCGTTCGCGCCCTCCGGGGAGCCACCACCGTCGACGTCGACGAGCGCGAGCACCTGTACGAACGGGTCATCGCTCTGCTCGAGGCGATGTTCGAGCGCAACGAGATCCCGCACGACGACATCGTCAGCGTGATCTTCACCGCCACCGACGACATCCACTGCGCGTTCCCGGCCGAGGCCGCCCGGAAGTTCGGCCTCGGCGACGTGCCGCTGATGTGCGCGCGGGAGCTCGACGTCGACGGCGGCACGCCCCGGTGCATCCGGGTTCTGCTCCACCTCAACACCGACAAGCCCCGCAGCGAGCTCCACCACGTCTACCTCGAGGGTGCGCGCCACCTCCGGGACGACCTCCCGAACTGACGTGGTCCTCGGGCAGCCGCCTGAGCCGGGCCGCGCCGTGATCGTCGGCACCGGGCTGATCGGGGGATCGATCGGCCTCCGCCTGCGGCGGCTGGGGTGGTACGTCACCGGGCGGGACGCCGACGCCGAGCGGGCCCGCCAGGCCCTGGAGCTGGGCGCCCTCGACGCCGTGGGTGACGATCCGGAGGCCACGATCACGTTCGTGGCCACGCCGGCCAAGGCGGTGGCGGGCGAGGCCCGCCGGGCCCTGGACGCCGGCGCCCCCCTGGTCACCGACGTGGCCGGCGTGAAGGAGCCGGTGGTCGACGCCGTGGCCGACCCGCTGTTCGTGGGCGGCCACCCCATGGCGGGCTCCGAGCAGGAGGGCGTGGCCGGCGCCTCGGCCGACCTGTTCGAGGGCGCCACCTGGGTGCTGACGCCGACGGCGGGCACCGACGCCTCCGCCTACACCCAGGTCCGCCAGATCGTCACCACGCTGGGGGCCGAGGTGGTGGCGCTGCCGCCCGAGCGCCACGACACGCTGGTGGCGATCGTCTCGCACGTGCCCCACCTGACGGCGGCCACGCTCATGCGGCTGGCCGACGAGCGCAGCGAGGAACACCGGGCGCTGCTGCGCCTGGCCGCCGGCGGCTTCCGCGACATGACCCGCATCGCCGCCGGCCACCCCGGCATCTGGCCGGACATCTGCAGCGAGAACCGCACGGCCATCGTGTCGGTGATCGACGAGCTGATGTCGGCGCTGCACGACATGCGCCAGCTCGTGGCCAAGGGCGACCGGGAGGGCCTGCTGGCCGTGCTCGAGCAGGCCCGGGCGGCCCGGCTCAACCTGCCCGTCCGCCTGCGGGGCGCAGCCGACCTGCGCGAGGTGCGGGTGCCGGTGCCCGACCGGCCCGGGGTGCTGGCCGAGATCACGACCCTGGCCACCGACCTCGACGTCAACATCGTCGACCTCGAGATCGCCCACTCGACCGAGGGCGAGCGGGGCGTGCTCATCATGCTCGTCTCGTCCGGCGCCGAGGCGGCGTTCTGCCGGGCGCTGGCGGCCGAGGGCTTCCGGCCGTCGGTCCACGTCGTGGACGTGGGATGAGCGGGGAGCGGGCCGTCCGCGCCGTGCGGCCCGTCGCCGGGCCGCTGGACGCCACGGCGCGGGTGCCGGGCTCGAAGAGCGTCACCAACCGGGCGCTGGTGTGCGCAGCGCTGGCGCCGGGCCGGTCGGTGCTGACCGACGCCCTGTTCGCCGACGACACCGAGGCGATGCTGGAGGGGCTCCGGGCCCTTGGGACCCGCATCGAGGCCGACCGCGCCGCCGCCACCGTGGCCGTGACCGGCCCGCCGGTGCCGCCCGCCGGGGAGGTGGTGGAGATCGACGCCCGGCTGTCGGGCACGACGGCCCGGTTCCTGCTGCCGGTCGTGGCGCTCGGACCCGGCCGGTACCGGCTGGACGGGGCGCCGCCGCTGCGGGCCCGGCCCATGGCCGACGGGCTGGCGGCCGTGCGGTCGCTCGGCGCCGAGGTGGTCGAAGGGGGCGAGCCCGGACACTTCCCGGTGACGGTGACCGGCGTGGGCGTGGGGCTCGGCGCCGGTGGAAAGGCCGAGGACGAGGCCGGCGGCCGGCGCGAGGTGGTGGTCGGCGGGGCGGCGTCGAGCCAGTTCCTGTCCGGGCTGCTGTTGAGCGGCCCGGCCTGGCCCGGCGGGCTGCGGGTGGTGACGCCCGGCCGGCTCGTGTCCCGGCCGTATGTGGACATGACGTTGGCGGTCATGCGGGCCTTCGGCGCCGAGGTCCGTGCGGCGGACGCCACCGACGCCACCGACGTTTCGGACGCCGGCGCGGCGCCCGTCGACCGGGGGTCGGGCGCGCCGGACGCCCCGCCGGCCGCCGGCGGGTGGATCGTCGAGCCCGGCGGCTACCACCCGACCACCTACGCGGTCGAGCCCGACGCCAGCGCCGCCTCCTACTTCTTCGCCGCCGCCGCCATCTGCGGCGGCCGGGTCACCGTCGAGGGTCTGGGCGCCGGCTCGCTGCAGGGCGACCTGGCCTTCGTCGACGTGCTGGCGCGCATGGGGTGCCGGGTGCACAAGGGCGAGACGGCCACCACCGTCGAGGCCACGGGCCCGCTGCGGGGCGTGGACGTCGACATGGGCGCGCTGTCCGACACGGCCCAGACGCTGGCCGCCGTGGCCGTGTTCGCCGAGGGCCCCACGCGGCTGCGGGGGATCGGGTTCATCCGCCACAAGGAGACCGACCGGGTCGGCAACGTGGTCCGGGAGCTGCGCCGGTGCGGCGTGGACGCGGTCGAGGAGCCCGACGGCTTCGTCGTCCGGCCGGGCACCCCGCACGGCGCCCGGATCGAGACCTACGACGACCACCGGATGGCCATGAGCTTCGCCCTGCTGGGCCTGCGGACGCCGGGCATCGAGATCACGGATCCCGGCTGCGTCGCCAAGACGTTCCCCGGGTTCTGGGACGCGCTCGACGCCCTGGCCGGGTCGCGGCCCCGGGTCCAGTAGTGTCAACCCCTCGTGAAGGTGATCGCCATCGACGGGCCGGCGGGCTCGGGCAAGTCGACCGTCGCCCGGGGCCTCGCCCGTCACCTGGGCCTCGACTACCTCGACACCGGTGCCATGTACCGGGCGGTGACGTTCGCCGCCCTGCGGCGGGGCATCGACCCCGCTGACGCCGAGCCGACGGCCGAGCTGGCGCGCTCGGTCGACATCGAGGTGTCCACCGAGGGCGTGTGGGTCGACGGGGTCGACGCCACGATCGAGATCCGGGGCCCGGAGGTGTCGCGGGCGGTGTCGCTGGTGGCCGCCAACCCGGCGGTGCGCGAGGAGCTCGTCCGCCGCCAGCGGGAGTGGACGGCCAAGCGGGGCGGCGGGGTCGTCGAGGGCCGGGACATCGGCACGGTCGTGTTTCCCGACGCCGACCTGAAGGTGTACCTGACCGCCCGGCCCGAGGTGCGGGCCGAGCGCCGCGCCGCCGAGATCACCCAGCTCGACTACGAGACCGTGGCCGCCGACCTGGCCCGGCGCGACGCACTCGACCAGGGGCGGGCCGACTCGCCGCTGCGCCAGGCCGAGGACGCCGTCGAGATCGACACGAGCGACCTGACCGTCGAGGAGATCATCGAGCGGCTGGCCGGGATGGTGTGCGGTGGCTGAGCCGGCGGCCGACGCCGAGCCCGGCGCTGGGACCGGGTCCGGGGGCGAGGCCGGCACCGGTGCCGGGGCCGCGAACGGCGCCGGGTCCGGCGGTGCGGGCACGCTGGGCGGCGTGTCGCCGCCCGCCGCGGCGGCGCCCAAGGACCTGCGGGGGCGCGACGCCGGGGTGAAGGCCCCGCCGGTCGACATCCATCCGCCGACCCGGCTCGAGCGCTGGACCTACGGCGCCTTGCGCCTGCTCGGGTTCGGCCTGGCCAAGATCTGGCTGCGCGTCGAGGTCCACGGCACCCGCAACGTGCCCGCCCACGGGCCGTTCGTGCTGGCGCCCGTCCACCGGTCCAACGTCGACTTCCTGCTGGCGTCGTTCGTGGTCCGCCGGCGCATGCGCTACATGGGCAAGGCGTCGATCTGGAAGTGGTCGGCGCCCGGCCGGTTCTTCTCGATGCTGGGCGCCTTCCCGGTGCACCGGGGCTCGGCCGACCGCGACGCCTTGCGGACCTGCATCCGGGTCATGGAGAACGGCGAGCCGCTCGTCATGTTCCCCGAGGGCACCCGGCGCTCGGGGCCCCGGGTCCACGAGCTGTTCGACGGCGCCGCCTACGTGGCCGCCCGCACCGGCGTCCCGCTGGTGCCGGTCGGTATCGGCGGCTCCGAGGAGGCCATGCCCCACGGCGCGAAGTTCATCAAGCCCCACAAGGTGGTGCTGGTGGTCGGCGAGCCCATCGAGGTGCCGCGGGGCGACGGCACCGGCCGGGTGCCCCGCCGGGTCGTGCGCGAGCTGACCGAGCAGCTGCACGGCGCCATCCAGGCCTGCTTCGACGAGGCCCGGCGGCGGGCCGGGCTGCCGGTGGCGGGCGACGCGTCCAACGCAGCGGACGCGGGCGACACGCCGACGTGACGGCCGGCGTGACCCGGCCGGGAACCCGGGCGCCGGACGGCGACGTCCAACCGGCAATGAGGTGCCCGACCACGAGCCCCGTCGCCGCCCTGGCCCTGGTCGCCGCGCTGGCGCTCGGCGCCGGCTGCGGCGACGACGACGCCACCGCCACCGGCCCGGAGGACGCGCCGATCACGAGCCTGTCCGGCCCGGCGGGCGGCATGCCGCCCGACCGACCCGCCGACCTGGTCGGCGAGGTGACCGACCGCGACGGCGAGCGGTTCCTGGTCGAGGAACAGCCCGACGTGCCCGACGCCGGCCGGAAGGCCTGGGTGGCCATCGAGGGCAGGGTCTTCGCCCCCGACGGGCGGTTCCCGACCCCGATCGACCCGGCGGAGGTCGAGATCGGCCAACGGGTCTCGGTCTGGACGGGCCTGTGCGCCGAGTCGTACCCCGAGCAGTGCGGGGCCGAGGCGATGCTCGTCGAGGAGGACTGACGGACCGAGCCGCGACCGGGACGGCCGCCGCTGGCCGAGCTAGGCCAGCATCGCCAGCACGTCGCTGGCGGCCAGCTGGCGGTCGTTCACGGTCGGCCGGTCGGGCACCGACCCGCCGAGCGCGAACGTGGCCAGCACGTCGACCCCGGCCAGCATGTCGCGCAGCTCGCGAGGCGGCGGGAAGTACTCGTCCTCGTCGGTGATGCGCACCTCCTCGACCCCGTCGGTGGGGGCGAGCCGGGCGATCACCGCCTCGACCAGCTCCTCGGGGGCCGAGGCCCCGGCGGTCACGCCGACGGTGCCGTGCAGGTCGTCGGGCACCTCGTCGGCCCGGTTGACCCGGTGGACCCGCGGGCAGCCCGACTCGCCGGCCAGCTTCTCGAGAGCGCGGGTGTTGGACGAGTTGGCCGACCCGATCACGACCACGGCGTCGCACCGGGGCGCGATCTCGGCCAGCGCCGCCTGCCGGTTGGTGGTGGCGAAGCACAGGTCGCTGCGGCCCGGGCGCCACAGGTCGGGGAAGCGCTCGGCCGCCCGCTCGGCGATGGCCGACCAGTCACGGTGCGACAGCGTGGTCTGGGCCAGGAGCGCCACCGGCTGGCCGTCGGCCGGCTCGGGCAGGGCGTCGACGTCGGCCACGGACTCGACCCGGTCGATGGCGTCGGGGGCGACGGCCATCGTGCCGACCGCCTCCTCGTGGCCCTCGTGGCCCACGTAGACGATGCGGTACCCCTTGCCGGCCCGCACCTTGACCTCGTGGTGGACCTTGGTGACCAGCGGGCACACGGCGTTGACCACGTAGCTGCCCCGCTCGCGGGCCGCGGCGACCACCTCGGGCGCCGAGCCGTGGGCGGACAGCATGATCGGGCGGCCCTCGGGCACCTCGGCCACGTCGTCGACGAACACGACCCCGAGGTCGCGGAACCGGTCGACCACGAGCTGGTTGTGGACGATCTCGTGGTAGCAGTAGACGGGCGGCTCGAAGGCCCGGACCATCCAGGCCAGGGCCTTGATGGCCATCTCCACGCCGGCGCAGAAACCCCGCGGCGCGGCCAGCAGCACCTTGTCGACCGGCATAACGAGACCAGGCTACTGGCGGGAGGCCGTACACTGGTTCGTCCATGTCCGTGCCCCGAGTCGTCGCTGTCGCGCCCGAATCGCCGGCTGCGCGCGCCGGCATCGCCGCAGGCGACGAGATCCTGTCGATCAACGGCACCGCGCCGCGCGACCTGATCGAGTGGCGCATGCTGGTCGACGAGCCGTCGCTGGCCATCGAGCTGGCGCGGGGCGGGCTCGACACGGTGGTCGAGATCGACAAGCGGCCGGGTGAGCCCTTGGGCGTCGAGGTCCACTCGGCGCTGTTCGACCGGGTGCGGACCTGCGACAACCACTGCGAGTTCTGCTTCATCTACCAGCTGCCGCCCGGCCTCCGCCGCAGCCTCTACATGAAGGACGACGACTACCGGTTGTCGTTCCTGTACGGAAACTTCACGACGCTCACCCGGTTCACCGAGGCCGACCTCGAGCGTGTCGTGACCGAGGGCCTGGGGCCGCTGTACGTGAGCATCCACGCCACCGACCCCGAGGTCCGGGCCGGCCTGCTGCGCAACCGCCGGGGGGCGACCAGCCTACGGTGGCTGCGGGCCCTGCTCGACCACGGGGTCGAGGTCCACGGCCAGGTGGTCGTGTGCCCGGGCGTCAACGACGGCGCCGTGCTCGACGACACGCTGGCCGGCGTGCTCGACCGCTATCCCGAGCTGTCCACGCTGTGCGTCGTGCCGCTCGGGGTGTCGCGGTTCAACACCGAGGCGCGCATGCGGCCTCACACGCCGGCGGAGGCGGCCGCCGTGGTCGACGCCGTGGCGGACTGGCAGGAGGTCTACCTGGCGGTGTTGGGCCGCCGCCTGGTGTACGCGGCTGACGAGTACTACCTGCTGGCCGGGCGGCCGTTCCCGCCGGCCGAGCACTACGGCGACTTCCCCATGCACGAGGACGGCGTGGGCATGGCCCGGGCCTTCGAGGCCGAGTTCCGGGGCGAGCGGGCGCCGGTCGACCTGGGGGAGCGCGGCGGGTTCTTCCAGTCGGCCGACCTGTCCTGCTCGGGCGGGGCCGAGTACGAGCCCTATCGGGGCGAGCGGGCCACCGCCGACCAGCGCCTGCGGATCGGGCCCAGCCGGCACGCGCCGGTGGCGATCCTCACCGCCCCCTACGGCGCCGCCGTGCTCCGCCCGCTGGTCGCGCGGGCCGGGCGGCCCGACGTGCGGATCCTCACCGTCGAGAACCGCTACTTCGGCGGCAACATCGCCGTCACCGGCCTGATGGTGGGCGAGGACCTCGCCCGGGTCCTGGCCGGCGAGCCCGAGGGCCACCGCTACCTGCTGCCCGACGTGTGCCTCACCCAGGGCCGGTTCCTCGACGGCACCGAGCCGGCCGACCTGCCTCGGCCGGTCGAGATCGTGCCCACCGACGGCCGCTCGCTGGCCGAGGCCCTGGGCGCCGGCGTCGGCGGCCACAGCCCGTCCGACCGGGGCGAGCCCGCCCTCGGCGTGCCCGACGGATCGGGGGGTTGACCGTGGCCGATCCGATGGTCGCCATCGTCGGGCGGCCCAACGTGGGCAAGTCGACCCTGCTCAACCGCGTGGTGGGCCGGCGCGCCGCCATCGTGGAGGAGAAACCGGGCGTCACCCGCGACCGCAAGGACGTCGAGGCCGAGTGGCAGGGCCGCCGGTTCCGCCTGGTCGACACGGGCGGCTGGCTGCCCGGGGGCTCGGCGCTCGACGCCAAGGTCAGCCGCCAGTCCGAGCGGGCCATGGCCGAGGCCGACCTGGTGCTGCTGGTCGTCGACGTGGCGGTCGGGCTCACCGACGAGGACGCTCGGGTGGCCGAGCTGCTGCGCCGGTCGGGCAAGCCGGTGCTCGTGGTGGCCAACAAGGTCGACGACGCCACCCGCGAGCCCCAGGTGTGGGAGCTGCTGGCCCTGGGCCTGGGCGACCCGTTCCCGATCAGCGCCCTCCACGGGCGGGGGACCGGCGACCTGCTGGACGCCATCGTCGCCCGGCTCCCGGCACCCGCCGCCGTCGGCGCCGGCGCCGGCGCGGGCGGTGAGGGTGCGGCCGGGGCGGACGGCCAGGACGGTCGAGGCCGCCCGGCCGGCTCGGATGGCCCGGCCGGCGAGCAGGGGGCGGGCGCGGACGGCGACACGGCCGGCCACGCCGTGGCGGTCGCCATCGTCGGTCGACCGAACGTCGGCAAGTCCACCCTGTTCAACCGCCTGATCGGTGACGAGCGCTCGGTCGTCCACGACCAGCCGGGCACGACCCGCGACACGGTCGACACCGTGATCGAGACCGAGCTGGGCGCCATCAAGCTGATCGACACCGCCGGCATGCGCCGCAAGTCGCGCATCGGCGAGGGGACCGAGTACTACTCGCTGGTCCGGGCGCTCGAGGCAGTCGACGAGGCCGACGTGGCGCTGCTCGTGATCGACGCCACCGAAGGCGTGACCGGCCAGGACCAGCGGCTGGCCGAGCGGGTCGACGCCGCCGGCTGCCCGATCGTCGTGCTGCTCAACAAGTGGGAGCTGCTCGACGCCGAGCAGCGGGCCGAGGTCCGCTGGCAGGTCGGTGACCGGCTCCGGTTCATCGGCGAGGCCCCGGTCCTGCCCATCAGCGCCCTGAGCGGCAAGGGCGTCCACAAGCTGTTCCCGGCTCTCGGCGCCAGCGTCGAGGCCTACCACCGGCGCATCCCGACGAGCGCGGTCAACGAGACGATCCACGCCGCTCAGCAGGCCCATCCCGCCCCCGGCGGGGCCCGGGTGCTGTACGCCACGCAGGGCGCCACCGACCCGCCCACGTTCACGCTGTTCGCCAACCGCGAGCTGCCCCGGACCTACCTGCGGTACCTCGAGCGCAGCCTGCGGGAGGCGTTCGACCTCGGCACCACCCCGGTCAAGCTCCGGGTGCGCCGCCGCTCGGGCTAGCGCCCGCGGCCGGCCTGAGACGTCCGTCCAAGAACCTCTCCCACCAGGCGCGCGTGACCAGTACCATCGCGGACCACATGGAGATCACCTTGGCACTCGTCGGGGTCGCGTCCTTGGTGGCCGCCGCCGTGTGGGCACGCTCCGCGCACCGCCACGGCGTCGTCTGGAAGCGGATCGAGGCCGAGCACGGCGCTGAGAAGGACGTCACCGTCCTGGCGCGCTCGGCGTTCCGCAAGGACGTCCACACGACCTGCCTCTATTTGGCGCTGGCCATCGCCGCGGTGGGCGTGGCCGCCTGGGGCGACCGCATGGCGAGCCTGCTGTTCGGCTTGGTCTTCGTCCCGGTCGGGCTGTCGATCCTGTTCGGGCGCGACTTCGCCCGCGAGGCCCACATCGCCGAGGATCGGTCGCTCATCGAGCGCAAGGCCGAGCAGGTCCTCAGCCAGGACGAGCTGGCCCCCAAGCGCTGGGCCGACCGTCTGGCGCCCGAGGTGCTCCCCGACGTGCCGGGCTTCGAGCTGGGCCGCCGCTACCAGGCCGGCGACGGGCTCATGGCCGGCGACTTCTACGACGTGTTCCGGGTCGGCAAGTCCCGGGTGGCGGCCGTCATCGGCGACGTCACCGGCCGGGGCATCGAGGCCTCCATCACCGCCTTCCAGGCCAAGTACCTGCTGCGGGTCTTCCTGCGCCAGTACCGCGACCCGGGCCAGGCGCTCGAGATGCTCAACGCCCAGATGGCGGCCCACGGGCGCCCCGAGGAGTTCATCTCACTCGTCGTGGTCGTGTTCGACACCGAGCAACGCACGCTGCGCTACGCGTCGGCCGGCCACCCGGCGGCCTGGCTGTGGCACGACCGCGACGTCCGGCCGCTGCGCTCGACGGGGCCGCTGCTCATGATCGAGCGCGACGGCGAGTTCGGCAGCCGCGAGCTGTCGCTCGAGCCGGGCGACGTCCTGCTGCTCTACACCGACGGCCTGGCCGAGGCCCGCAACGGCGAGCAGATGTTCGGCGAGGAGCGCATCGCCAACGCGCTGCGGCGCGACCCCAACGTGGCGGCCGACGTGCTGTGCAAGAACCTGCTCGAGGCCGCCCGCGACTTCGCCTCCGAGCCGATGACCGACGACGTGGCCATCCTCGCCATCCGCCGCCAGTAGGCGGTGGGTGGCGCCCGGCAGGTCGGCAGCGAGGGGTCGTCCACGATGGCCGAGAAGCCCGAACCGGCAGCCGACGAGCTCGCCCGCCTGACCCAGCGCGCCCTCGCCGGCAACCTGGCCAAGGCGGGCGAGAAGCTCGCCGCCCAGAACAAGCTGTTCGTCCGCGACCGGCTGGCCCTGCTGCTCGACGACGGGTCGTTCGTCGAGGACGGCCTGCTGGCCAACAACCGGGCCGACGACCTGCCGGCCGACGGCGTCGTCACCGGCACCGGCAGGGTCGAGGGCCGGCCGGTGTGCGTGATGGCCAACGACCCGACGGTCAAGGCGGGGTCGTGGGGCGCCCGGACGGTCGAGAAGATCGTCCGGCTCACCGAGCTGGCCCTGCGCCACGAGCTGCCCGTGTTCTGGCTGGTCGACTCGGCGGGTGCCCGCATCACTGACCAGGTCGAGCTGTTCCCCGGGCGGCGGGGCGCGGGCCGCATCTTCTACAACGAGGTACGGCTCTCGGGCCGGGTGCCGCAGATCTGCTGCCTGTTCGGACCGTCGGCCGCCGGCGGCGCCTACATCCCCAGCTTCTGCGACGTGGTGTTCATGGTCGAGGGCAACGCCTCGATGTACCTCGGCTCGCCCCGCATGGCCGAGATGGTCATCGGCGAGCGCACCACCCTCGAGGAGATGGGCGGCGCCCGCATGCACGCCACCGTGTCCGGCTGCGGCGACAACCTGGCCCAGGACGACGAGGACGCCATCGACCAGGCCCGGGCCTGGTTCAGCTACTTCCCCCAGACCTGGCGGGAGCCGCCGCCCCGCTACGAGCCCCGGCCCCCGGCCCGGCCCCTGACCCCCGACCTCGTCCCCGCCGAGGAGCACCTGGCCTACGACGTCCACGACCTGATCGACGGGCTGGTCGACGAGGAGTCGTTCTTCGAGCGCATGCCGCTGTTCGCCCCCGAGCTGGTCACCGGCCTGGCCCGGCTCGACGGTCGTCCGGTCGGCATCGTGGCCAACAACCCCATGCACAAGGGCGGGGTGCTGTTCGTCGACTCGGCCGACAAGGCGGCCCGCTTCATCTGGCTGTGCGACGCCTTCAACATCCCGCTCGTGTTCCTGGCCGACGTGCCCGGGTTCATGATCGGGACCGAGGTCGAACGGCAGGGGATCATCCGCCACGGCGCCAAGATGGTCACCGCGGTCAGCGAGGCCACGGTGCCCAAGGTGTCGGTCATCGTGCGCAAGGCCTACGGTGCCGGGTTGTACGCCATGGCCGGTCCGGCGTTCGAGCCCGAGGCCACCATCGCCCTGCCCACCGCCCGCATCGCGGTCATGGGGCCCGAGGCGGCGGTCAACGCCGTCTACGCCAACCGCATCGCCGCCATCGAGGACCCGGCGGAGCGGGAGGCGTTCGTCGCCGAGCAGCGGCGGCTGTACGAGGCCGACGTCGACCTGTTCCGGCTGGCGTCCGAGCTGGTCGTCGACGCCGTGGTCGACTTCGGCGACCTGCGGGGCGAGGTCGTGCGGCGCCTGGAGCTGGCGGAAGGGAAGGACCGGTCGTTCTCCGACCGGCGGCACGGGGTGCCGCCGGTGTGAGCCGGGTGCGGCCGGTCTAGCCGGCGGGGCAGGGAGGGCCTACCGTCGCGGGGCGGATGCCGTGGTGCGAGACCTGTAGCCGCTTCCTGAACCCGAACACGCTGAACGCCGACGGCTCCTGCCCGTCGTGCGGCCGGGTGGTGGCCACGCGCGCCGCCGGCGAGACCGAGGCGGCGTCCGAGAAGGCCCCCTGGCACTTCAAGCTCCTCGTGGCCATCACGGTCATCTACCTGGCCTGGCGGGCCGTGCAGATGATCGGCTGGATCGTCTAGGCGAGGGCGGGGTCGCCGGGGCCCGGGGGCGCGGCCGCGGGGTCGCCGCCGCCCGGGGCCGCCGGGGGGCTCACCCGGCCGTCGCCGGGCGTTCAGGCGGGCGACAGGCGGCGTTCGGCGCCGTTTCGCCCGGCGCGGAGGCCTGCTCGGTGACGACGATGGCCTCGGCGC
>DATCLS010000090.1:0-86768 GCA_036563805.1 Acidimicrobiales bacterium
TACCTGGGGGCTCGTCGTGGATGCCGAAGATGTGGTCTGCGCGCTCGGAGGGACTCGAACCCCCAACCTTCTGATCCGTAGTCAGATGCTCTATCCAATTGAGCTACGAGCGCCGGGTTGGACGAGAAAGCCTACCGCAACCGGAGGGGGTCACCCAACCGTCACCCAACCACGGCGCCGGTGGATCAGCTCGGGGGCAAGGGGCGGGCCGGCGGGCCGTCGAGAGTGACCGAACGGATGCGGTGGTACATCTCGTCCGGCACGCCGGTCCGGCGCCACCAGTCGATGGCGGGTACGTCGGTCTCGAGGGCCTGGGCCAGCGCCCGCTCACCCCCGCATGCTCTGATGGCCAGTTCCAGTAGGTCCCGGTCCATGGCGTCATGATGCCGTCGGATCCCCGGACTCTGAAGGCTTCGCGGACCCATTTCACCGCCGGGACGCGCACGCGACATCGTGCCGCAACAATGCTGGTCATCGCGGGTCTGCGGGCATCGGAACGGGCATCGGAGCGTGCCCTCAGGCGCACCTCTCGACCAGCTCGGACGGGTCGAACACCCAGGGATCGCGGGGCAGGTCGGCGGGGTCGAACCGGTCGATGAGGTCGCGCACCGAGCGGACCCGCTCGCCCGGCGCGGCCAGGCCGAGGGAGGCGGCCAGGGCCCCGAGGACGTCCGGCACGCCGACCCCGGCCGCCACCAGGTCGCCGAGCGTGACGGCGCCGTGGCGCTTGGCGAGGCGGTTCCCGTCCGGCCCGAGGACGAGCGGGACATGGGCGTACGCCGGCCGGGGCAGCCCCAGCCGCTCGGCCAGCCACACCTGGCGGGGCGTGGTGCCGAGCAGGTCGTCGCCCCGCACGACCTCCTCGATGCCCTGGTCGGCGTCGTCGACCACGACGGCGAGCTGGTAGGCGGCCACGCCGTCGTTGCGGCGGACCACGAAGTCGTCGACCACGGCGGTGGTCCAGCCGGCCAGCCGGTCCTCCACGTCGACCTTGGCGCCGCCGGCCCGGACCCGCAGGGCGGCCCGCCGGCCCTCGGCCTCGCAGGCGGCCCGCTCGGCGGGGGTCAGGTCGCGGCACATGCCCGGGTAGGCGCCCTCGGGCGAGGGTCCGTGGGGGGCGGCGGCGGCCGCGACCACCTCGCGGCGGGTGCAGTAGCAGGGGTAGAGGTCGCCGTCACGCTCCAGCTGGGCGAGGGCCCGGTCGTAGAGGGGGAACCGGTCGGACTGGTGGACGACCTCGCCGTCCCAGTCGATCCCCAGCGCCCGCAGGTCGTCGAGCTGGGACCGGACCAGCTCGGGCCGCGACGCGACCCGGTCGAGGTCCTCGATGCGGAGGACGAACCGCGACCCGGACGACCGCGCGAACAGCCAGGCCAGCACGGCGGTGCGCAGGTTGCCGACGTGCAACGGACCGGTCGGGCTGGGGGCGAAGCGGCCGGTGGGCACGGCGCGGCATTCTCCGCGATCTGCGGGCGGCGCCGCCAACCGCTTGCGGGCTCAAGGGGTGGCCCCGCCGGCGCACGATCGCCCGATCGGCTCGGGCCGGTTCGCTCGGTGCGGCGCCGGCGGCTCGCCCGCCTCGGCGCCCTGACCTGGACTGTCTGGCGGAGAGGGTGGGATTTGAACCCACGGAGAGCTTTACGCCCTCACTTCCTTAGCAGGGAAGCGCCTTCGACCAGACTCGGCCACCTCTCCTCGCCGGCACCCGTCAAGGGGCCGGGCTGGAAATGCTAGTCGCCCGGCGGGGCCGTTCCTCAACGGGGTGCGCCGGCGGCTCGGCGGGTGCTCGCCTGCCGCCGCGAGCGGGTAGCGTCGGACGGGACCACTGGGAGCGGTGGCGGAGAGGACTAACGCACCCGCCTTGAAAGCGGGCGGCCCGAGAGGGCCCGTGGGTTCGAATCCCACCCGCTCCGCGGGGCGGACGACCCCTCACGCAGACGGCCGCCCGCCGGCCGGGTCGGCCACGCTGGTCCGGCGCCGCCCGCCTCGCCCCCCGTGCCCGCCTGCCGTGGTGGGTCGCCGGCGCCCCGGCGCTCGTCCTGCTCGTGGGCCTGGGCACGGCGGTCGTCGCCCGGATGACCGGCCGTGACCCGAGGCACTCGTCGTGCTGCTGGGGACCGGTGCGCTGACCAGGGCGCTACGCCCAGGCGCGCACGATCCGGCCGGATTTGTAAGGCATGACCACCTAATCTCGGCCCCGTATGGGGGACGCGAGGCGGGAGATCCTGCGCGTGTACGTCGACGAGACGGGCGACCGGGGGACGGGGCCTCGATCGTCGCCCTTCTTCACGTTCGCCGCGGTCGCCGTTCGCGAGCGCGACGACCACCTGGTTCGCACGGCGGCGGCCGACATCTGTACCGCAGTCGGCAAGCCGGGCGAGACGAAGCTCAAGTGGACGAAGCTGCAGCACCTGAGTCGGGTCCGGGCGACGCAGATGATCGCCGAGCTACCGGTCACGCTGATCTACGTCTGCTTCCCCAAGTGCAATCTTCGGGCCGACGCCGCCCTCGTGACGGACCACACCGCCTTCTACAACTACGCCGCCCGCTTCGTCTTGGAGCGCGTGTCGTGGCTGGCGAAGCGGAACGACCAGCAGGCGGTCGTCACGTTCGAGAAGGTCAGGGGCTTCGACCCACGGCAGCTCACGGACTATCTCGACCTTCTTCGAGGTCGTAGCGAGCCGTCCGTGGAATGGGACAACCTCAGTCCCAACGTTCGGGTCGACAGCCCGGCCAACGTGAGCGGGCTCGTCGTCCCGGATCTGTGCGCCGGCGCCTTCGACAGCGCCACGAGACCGGATGGACCGACGGGGCTCTACGAGCCCGTCTATCTGCAGGCGCTGGCGCCCCTGGTCTGGTCGCCGACCGGCCGGACACATGGGTACGGGCTGAAGGTGCTCGGCCCGTTCGACCCGCTCGCCAGCCTTCCCTGGTGGGAGGCTGGGCCCTTCACCCGCTGAGCTCCCGCGGCGGCGTTCACGCGCTGAAGCCCGCTCGAGAGCCGGGGCTGCCTCGACCACCTCGAGGGTGGAAGGTCACGATCTCTCGCAACGGGCAGTTGGTCCCCGCGCCCTCGAACGGGCTTCACGCGCTGACACCACGCTACCGGCTGGCACGGTCGCGCGTCGGCCGATGGCGTCGGGCCGAGCGCAGCCGGTCAGACGACGATCTGGCTGCGCAGGGAGTCGACCCAGGCGTCGGCGTCGCGCCAGGCCTGCTCGAACTCGCGACGGCGGGCGGGGCCGTGCTCGCCGGCGGCCGGGTACGACCCGAGGAACTTGACGTCGGCCACCTTGGACTTCAGGTCGCGCAGGCAGTCGGCCACCAGCGGGTCGCCGACGTGGCCCTCGAGGTCGATCACGAAGCAGTACTGGCCGAGGCCCTTCTTGGTCGGGCGAGACTCGAGCTTGGTGAGGTCGATGGACCGGGCGGCGAACTCCTGGAGGATCGCCAGCAGCGACCCCGGCCGGTTGGCCCGCTGGAACACCACGATCGACGTCTTGTCGTGCCCGGTCGGCGCCGGGATGCCCTCGCGGGCGACGACGACGAACCGGGTGGCGTTGTCGGGATGGTCCTCGATGTCGTTGGCCAGCACGTCGAGGCCGTAGAGCTTGGCGGCCACCGCCGGGGCGATCGCTGCGGTGTGCCCGTCGTTGTCCTCACCGGCGACCCGTCGGGCCGCCTCGGCCGTCGACGCCACCTCGAGCTGCTCGACGCCCGCCAGCTCGCGCTGCAGGAACGTCCGGCACTGGGCGGTCGCCACCGGCATCGACAGGACCCGGCGCACGTCGCCCAGGCCCACCCCGCTCGGCGCCAACAGGTTCATCTGCACGCCGAGGACGACCTCGCGCTGGATGAGCAGGTCGGTCTCGAACGCCAGCGCATCGACCGTGACCGTGACCGCGCCCTCGATCGAGTTCTCGATGCCCACGAAACCGAGATCGATCTCCTCGGCCTCGAGCGCCCGGAACACGTCGGGGATCGACGGCAGCGGGATGAGCTCGCCGGCCGCCAGGTCGGGCTGCGAGAGGAGCGCCTGCTCGTGGAACGTGCCCTCGGGGCCGAGGAACCCGACCCGGGGCCCCGCACCAGCGGGAGTGTCGTCGGACATGGGCGGCCATGCTACCGACCAGCGCCGACACCTCCGTAACGGGATTCGACGGGCGCACCGGGCGCCCGACCAGGGCGTCGAGCAGGGAATCCGGCCCGGCCGGGCCGCCGGAGCGCCGCCGGCGCCGCCCGCTCGCTCACGCCCGCCGGCGGTCGTAGACCACCCGGCCGCCCACGATCGTGGCGACCACGGTGCCGAGATCGTCGAGGAGGACGAGGTCGCCGACCGCCCCCGGGGCGATCACGCCCCGGTCGGTGAGGCCCAGGACCGCCGCCGGGGTCGTGGAGGCCGCCCGCACGGCCGCGGCCAGGGCGTCCGCCGACGGGCGGCCGGGTGGCCCGTCGGCGGCGGGCCGCCCCTCGGGGCCGGACCGCCGGGCCCCGACCCCCAGCCCCGCCACGGTCCGGATGGCCCGGTCGAGGGACAGGTTCGATCCGGCCAGCGTGCCGTCCGCCAGCCGGACCGACGTCTCGTCGGCCCATGCCTGGGCCCGGCCCAGGCGCACCGGTCCGGGCGGCAGGCCCAGGGCGGCGACGGCGTCGGTCACGAGCGTCAGGCGGTCCCCGAGCGCCCGGGCGGCGGCGGCCAGCGCGGTCGGGTGCACGTGGACGCCGTCGGCGATCATGCCGACCCGCAGCCGCTCGTCGGCCAGGGCGACGCCGGCCAGCCCCGGCTCCCGGTGGTGCAGCGGGGCCATGGCGTTGAACAGGTGGGTGACCCACCGGACCCCGGCGTCCACGGCCGCCTCGGCCTCGGCCGCCGTCGCCGACGAGTGCCCGGCCGAGACGACCACGCCCTGGTCGACCAGCCGGCGCACCACGTCGAGGGCGCCCGGCAGCTCGGGGGCCAGGGTGACGAGGGCGACGCCGGACGCCCGGGACCAGGCCCCGACCTCGACGTCCTCGTCGCCCGGGCGGCGGAGGAGCTCGGCGGGATGGGCGCCCGGCCGCTCCGGGGAGAGCAGGGGGCCCTCCAGGTGGAGCCCCAGGGGCGTCGCCCCGGGGCGGGGGCCATCGGGCCCGTCCGGCGCGGCGCCCCGGTCGCCGGGCCGGACGCCGGACCCGTCGCCGCGCCCGCCGCCGGGCGGCCCGGAGCGCAGCGCGGCGAGCGCCCGCGCCCTGACCTCGGTCGGCGAGCTGATGATCGTCGGCAGCCAGGCGGTCACCCCGGTGGCCGGCAGGGCGGCGGCCACCTCCCACAGGCGCTCGGGCTCGGTGGCCAGGTCGACGCCGAAGCCCCCGTTGCACTGGAGGTCGATGAACCCGGGGACGACCCGCAGCCCGCGGGCGTCGACCACGTCGACCCCGTCCCGCAGGTCCGCCCGCAGCTCGACCGGCAGGTCGGCCCGCCCGGGCGACCGTGACCGCCCGGCCCCCACGGGAACCCGGCGCCCGGGGAAGCCAGCGCCCGGGTCACCCGGGGCCTTGGGGGCGCCGACACCGTCGGCCGCCAGGGGCGAACCCCTGGCGGCCGAGTCGGTGTCACCTTCGACGGTCGCTGCGAGGGTGGCACGCTCGGCCCCGGCACCGCCCGTGCGGCACTCCTCGATTGTTCCGCCTGCCCCGTCGACTGTCTCCCCGCCATAGCCAACGTTCGTCCGGCCCGGAACGATGCGGCCTTTTTGGATGAACACCTCGGAAACTGCCCATCCCGACGGCCAGAGGACCTCGCCGCCCGCCACGACCAGGTCGTTCACATCGCCTCGCGCACCTCGAAGGCCGGACCGGCGACGGCGTCGAGGCGGGTCATGATCTGCCGGCGGGCCGCCAGCGCCGCCCCCAGCGCCCCGACCGGGACGCCCTCGGGCACCAGCGCCACCCGCCCCGACAGCTCGAGGGCGGCGACGACCGGGGAGCGGGCGGCCCGCTCGTTCAGGGCGTGGACCACAGCGTCGAGCAGGGGGTCGCCCGCCTCGGCCACGCCCCCACCGATCACCACGAGGTCGGGATCGACGGTCTGGGCCAGCAGGGCGACGGCGTCGGCGAGATGGCCGGCCACCTGGTCACGGACGGCGATGGCCGAGCCGTCGCCGGCGGCCGCCGCGTCGAGCAGCGCCGAGGACACGGAGCGGGCGCCGTGCCCCGCCGGCCACTGGCGGACCAGCGCCGGGCCCGAGGCCACCGCCTCGAGGCAACCGCGCTGGCCGCAGTCGCAGGGGGGTCCGGTGGGGTCGACCGGGAGGTGGCCGATCTCGCCCGCCACGCCTCGTGCGCCCCGCCGGAGGCGGCCGTCGAGCAGCAGCCCGGCGGCGATGCCGGTGCCGACGCTCAGGTAGGCCAGGTCGCGGCAGCCCAGGGCGGCGGCCGCGCCGATGGCGGCGACGTTGACGTCGTTGTCGACGACGACCGGGGCGTCGGCCGTGGCGCCGAGGCTGTCGGCCAGGGGCAGCGGCGTGGCGCCGAGGCCCAGGTTGACGGCGTGGCGGACCGTGCCGGCGCTCACGTCGACCAGGCCGGGCGTACCGACCCCGACGGCGGCGAAGCCGTCGATGCCGCAGCCCACGGCCTCGCCCAGCTCCCGCAGGGCTTCGGTCGTCGAGCGCAGGACCTTCTCGGCCGAACCGGACTCGGTCGGCCGCCGGATCGTGCCGATGATCGCCCCGGCCGCCCCGGTGGCGACAGCCAGCGTCTTCGTGCCCCCGACGTCGATGCCGGCCACGATCGTGCGGGACGGGGCCCGGCGCGGGCGGGCCGGGGGCCGGGGGGCCGTGGTGGCGGCGGGGGCGACCGGCTCGGCGCGGTCGACGGGGTCGATCGGCTCGAAGCTGGGCTCGGGGACCCGGGCGTCGACTGCGTGGGTGGCGGCCGACCCGTTGCGCCGGACGGCGAGGATCGCCGGGCTGGGCCCGTTGGTGCGGCTCTTCGCCGGGCCGGGCGTCCCGGCGCGGCCCTCAACGGGAGCGGACCCGCCGGCCCAACGCTCCACCGGCCCGGGCGTCCCGGCGCCGCCCTCAACGGGAGCGGACCCGCCGGCCCAACGCTCCACCGGGGCGGAGTCGTCGGCGCGACTCGTCGCCGGGGCCGGCTCTCCGCCCCCACTCGTCGCCGGCGCCGAACCGTTCGCCCGGCTCGCCGCCGCGCTGGGCTCGCCGGTGCGGCACTCGGCGGGGGCAGACCCGTTGGACCGACGCTCCACCGGGGCAGAGCCGTCGGCGCGACTCGTGGCCGGCCCGGCCTGGCTGGACCGTCCCGACGCCCCAGACCCGTTCGAGCGGGACCCGTCGGCGCGCACCGCCGCCGGCCGCGAGCCGTTCGACCGGCCCGCCGCGGGGCCCGGGGCGTCAGCGCGAGCGGACCGGTTGGCGCCGGCCGCCGAGCCGACGGCACCGTTGGACGAGCTGGCGGCGCCATCGGTGTCCGCTACCGGGGCCGAGCCGTTCGCCCCGGCCAGCGGGGCGGAACCGGCGGCGCCCGAAACCGACCCGGACCCGTTGGCGCCGGCCGCCGAGCCGACGGCGTCGTTGGCGGTCGCCTGAACAGAGTCGCCGGACCCGGCCGGCGAGGCGCCCACACCGGTGCTCGGCGCCGAGCCGCCGGTGGGGTCATCCGCCGGGGCCGAGCCGTTCGCCCAGGCCGGCGAGGCGGGGGCGCCGGGACGCCACGAAGCTTGGCGAACGCCGTCGGCCGCCGCGGCACCGTCGGCGGCGGGCACCGGGCGAGCGGAACCGTTTGGAACGGACGCCCGAGAAGAGACGCCCGAACCGGCAGCCGGGGCGGCGGCACCGGCGGCCGCGGCCGCCGAGACCGAACCGTTGGCGGCGGACCCGGCCGCCGGCGCAGAACCGTTCGTCGCCGCCGACGGGACCGAGCCAGCGCCCACCGGAGCCGACCCGCTGGCAGCGACCGCCGGGGCCGAACGGTCCGTCGCCGGCCACGCCGAGCCCTCGACGGCCGCCGGGCGGGCGGCGCCGTCCGTCGCCGCCGGAGCCGCCCCGTGGACAGCGGCCGCTGGGGCGGAGCCGTTGGCCCCCGCCGCCGCGGTCGGCGAAGCCGAAGCGTTGACCGCGGCCGCCGGGGCGGAGCCGTTGGTCGCCGTCGGGGCCGAGCCGTAGGTCCCCACCCTCGGGGCGGAAGCCCCGATGCCGCCCGGCGCCCGACGGTCGTCCGCCGGCGCGCCGGCCACGCCGGCCACGCCGGCGACACCGCCGTCACGGCCCTCGCGGCGCCCATGGCCCTCGCGACGACCGCGCTCGCCCGCCCGCGTCGGCCGGTCCGGCCTGCGGCGGCCGTCCGCGTCCCGGCCCCAGCTGGTGGCGCTCATGACACGCCCAGCTCCCGGTCGAGGACCAGGCGCGCCGCGCCCAGGTGCACGTCGTCCTCGCCGAGCGACGTGGGCCGGACCTCGACGTTGTCGCCGACGGTGGGCATGGTGCGCTCGCGCACGGCGTCGAGCGCCCCGTCCCGGAACGTCTCGTCGAGGAGGTCGAGCGGCCCGGACAGCACGATCTCGCGGAGGTTGAGCGTCGACACGATCGGCGCCAGCGCCACCCCCAGCCGGCGCCCCGCCGCCTGGCGGACCTTGGCCTCGTCGTCGGCCTCGCTGAGCCGCCGCCGCAGCAGCGGGGCGGCGATCACGGTCTCGAGGCAGCCCCGCCGCCCGCAGGCGCAGTGCTCGCCCCGGGGCTCGACCACGACGTGGCCGATCTCACCGGCGGCGAACCGGTCGCCCATGACGAGGTGCCCGTCGAGGATCAGCCCGGCGCCGACGCCCTGCCCGACCTTGATGAGGAACAGGCTCCGCTCGGTGGGGCCGCCCAGCCCGAGCTCGCCCAGGGCGGCGGCGTTGGCGTCGTTGGCCACGTGGGCGGGGATGTTCAGAACCGACGCCAGGTGGCCGGCGAGATCGACCCCGTCCCACGCCAGGTTGGGGGCCTCGAGCACGACACCGTCGGGGTCGACCACGCCCGGGCTGCCGACGCCGACGCCGAGCAGCACGTCGTCGGTGGACTCGCTGAGCGCCACCGCCAGCTCGGTGGCGAGGTCGACGGCTTCCTTGCCCGTGCGCCCCTCGCGCTTGGACGACCGCCGGTCGAGGATCGCCCCGGACAGGTCGACCAACGCCGCCCGGAACACCTCGTCGTCGCTCAGGTCGAGCGTGATCGTGACGCGCGAGCGGCGGACGATGCCGAGCAGCGTCGCCGGCTTGCCGACGCCCTGGTCGGTGCGGGTGCCGAGCTCCTCGATCAGCCCGTCGGCGAGCAGCTCGGCCGCCAGGTCGGACGTGGTCACCCGCGTCAGGTGAGTCTCACGCGCCAGGTCGGCGCGGCTGAGCGGACCGGACCGGAACAGCGTGCGCAGGACGAGGGCGCGATTGTGGCGGCGGGCGTCGCCCGGCACCGCCTTGCGCCGGGCCTGGCCCCGGCGAGCGAACGGCGAGGGCTGGCTGTCGGTCCGTTCCATAGTTTGTTCGTCTATCTTCCAAACTAAGATTTGTCAAGCCCCTGAACGAAAGACGGCCCGTGCTCGCCTCCCTCTCCGCGACCGACCATGCTGGCCCGGTGGACGAGAACGCCCTGCGTGACCTGCTCGATGGCGTCCGCTCGGGCGCCGTGGCCGTCGACGACGCGGTCGGCCGGCTGCGGCGGCTCCCCTACGCCGACCTGGGCTTCGCCCGCGTCGACCACCACCGGGTGCTCCGGCAGGGCATGGTCGAGGCGGTGTACGGGCCGGGCAAGACGCCCGAGCAGTGCGCGGCCATCGTCGCCGAGCTGCTGTCGGCCCCGAGCGACCGGCCGGTCCTGCTGACCCGGGCCGACGACGCCCAGGCCGCCGCCGCCCTCGACCGCAACCCCGGGGGCGAGCGGCTCGGCACGACCGTGGTGTGGCGGCGGGCGCCAGCCCGCGACGCGAAGGTGGTGCTGGCCGCAGCGGGGACCGCGGATCTGCCCGTGGCCGAGGAGTGCGCCGCCACGCTGGGCGCCCACGGCATCGACCCGATCCACCTCACCGACGTGGGCGTGGCCGGCGTGCACCGGCTGCTGGCCTCGGCCGACGAGCTGGCAGACGCCGAGGCCGTCGTGGTGGTCGCCGGCATGGAGGGCGCCCTGGCCAGCATGGTCGGCGGCATCACCGCGGCGCCCGTCGTCGCCGTGCCCACCAGCGTCGGCTACGGCGCCAGCTTCGGGGGTGTCACCGCCCTGCTGGGCATGCTGGCCTCGTGCGCCGCCGGCGTCACCGTCGTGGGCATCGACAACGGCTTTGGCGCAGCCTGCGCCGTGCTGCGCATGCTCGGGCGATGAGCGTGCGCCGGCCCACCGTTCCCGAGCGACCCGGCGCGCCGTCGGCCCGGCGGCGGAGCCGGGCCCACCCACGCCCACGCCTGCGCCCGGGCACCGGCGCGCTCGACGGCCGCCGGCCCTCGGCCCCGGAACCGGCGGGCGCCGGTCGGGCCGCAGCGGCCGGCAGCCAAGGCAGCCAAGGCCGCCGACCTGGATCAGCCGGGCACCCGTGCACGGCTGGCGCCCGGCCCACCGGACGGTCGGACCGGCGGGTGCCGGCAGGTCGACGTGCCGGCCAGCGGGCCGGCGGGCCCCGTTGCCAGGCTCGGTCGGCGGCCGGGACCAGGCAGTTCCCGCCGGGCCACGGCGGCCGGGAGCCCGGGCTGCCCGTCCCGGCGGCTGGTATCGCCCGGGGCGTCGGGCCGGGGGGAAGGATGGGGGGCGCATGACGACCGTCGCCTGGTTCCACTGCTTCTCCGGCATCGCCGGCGACATGGCCCTGGGCTCGCTAGTCGACGCCGGCGCCGACCTCGACCAGGTGCGCGAGCTGCTCCAGCGCCTGCCGGTGAACGGCTGGGAGATCGAGGCCGAGCCCGTGCTGCGGTGCGGCATCGCCGCCACCCACGTGCGGGTCGACACCGACGAGCGGGGCGTGGTCCGCACGGCCGCCCACATCACCGGCCTGGTCGAGGAGGCCCGGCTCCCCGAGCGGGTGGCCCGCCGCGCCCTGCGGACGTTCCGGGCGCTGGCCGAGGCCGAGGGCCGCCTCCACCGCCGGCCGCCCGAGCAGGTGCACTTCCACGAGGTCGGGGGACTTGACGCCATCGTCGACGTCGTCGGGACGTGCGCGGCCCTCGAGCTGCTGGAGGTCGACGAGATTCAGGCCAGCACGGTGGCCACCGGCACGGGGATGATCCGGGCCGCGCACGGGCTGCTGCCCAACCCGGCCCCTGCGGTGGTCGACCTGCTGGCCGAGGCCCGGGCGCCGACCCGGGGCGTCGACCTGCCGGTCGAGCTGACCACCCCGACCGGGGCCGCGCTGCTGGCGGCCAACGTCGCCGGGTGGGGCCCGCTGCCCGCCATGCGCATCGCGGCCAGCGGCTTCGGGGCCGGCAGCCGCGAGATCGACGGTCAGCCGAACGTCACGCAGGTGGTGATCGGCTCGGCCCTCGACCGGACGCTGCCCGGTCCCGGCGCCACGACCGGCCAGCCGGTGGTGCTGCTCGAGGCCAACGTCGACGACGCCAGCGGCGAGGTGCTGGCCCACGCCATCAACGCTCTGCTCGACGCCGGGGCCCACGACGCCTGGGTCACGCCGATCGTGATGAAGAAGGGCCGGCCCGCCCACACGGTCAGCGCCCTCGCCGACCCCTCGCTGGCCGAGCAAGTCGGGCGGGCGCTGCTGGCCGAGACCGGGTCGCTGGGCCTGCGGGGCACCACGCTCGACCGGTGGCCGGCGGCCCGGCAGGGCCGGTCGGTCGAGATCGACGGGCTACCGGTGCGGGTCAAGGTCAGCCCGGGCCGGATCAAGGTCGAGCACGACGACGCCGCTCGCGTCGCCCGGTTGCGGCAGCGGCCGCTGCGCGAGGTGCTCTCGGAGGCCGAGGCGGCCGCCCGCCGCGACCTCGACGAGGGCGGACCCGACGACCGGCCGCGCTGAGCGGCACTGCGCCGCCTCCGAGGCGGCCGGGCCCGAGCCCGGCGCCCGGCGGCGCCCGCCGGGCTCAGCCGTAGCCGCGGTCGAGGCGGGTCCCGACGATGCAGGCGACGAACACGGCCACGAGGCCGCCCACGCCCACCCACACCCCCATGGCGGGGTCGGGCGACAGGTCCTCGCTGAACAGGGCCCACACGGCGGCGAGGTGGAAGCCGCCCGCCCCCAGCGTGGCGATGGCGCCCGAGATGCGCGGGCCGAACCGGCCCTCGTCGTCGCCCACGTTGAACAGCAGGCCGAGCAGGCCGGCCGTGAGGAACCCGGTGACCAGCCGGCCGCCTTTGCTGCTCGGCACCACCAGCGTGGAGAACAGGATGGCGACGCTCACGCCGGCCAGCACCCCGATCCAGCCCCAGGCGGTGTACACCTCGAGGTAGGCGTTCTTGCCGGTGTTCGTCGCGGTCTCGGTGAGCTCCCCGGTCGTGGGGATGTCCGACAGGTCGAGGCCCGAGCTCCCGGACGAGCCGTCGGGCGCCGACGGGGGCGCCAGCGGAGCGTTGGTCAGCTCGTCCATCGCCTCGTAGGCGTCGCGGATGTCGGAGAACGTGACCTCCTGCCCGTTGGCCTCGACCCACGGGAGCATGGCGAGGGAGGCCACGAGCGCGAGCGCCCCGATCAGCCCCAGCACGAGGCCGAGGCCGGGACGGTGACGCGCGACCCCGCCGCCCATCGGGACCGGGGGCGGGCTTCCGTAGGCCGGACCGCCCCGGGGCGGGTAGGAGGGGTTCGGCCCGTAGGCGGGGGTCGGGGCGGGGGTCGGCGGCCAGCCCGGGCTCTGCGGGACCGTGGGCGGCGCCGGGGTGCGGGGGTTCACCGCCGTCGGGGCCGCCCAGTTGGTCGGGGCCGGCGACGGGTTGCCGTAGGGACCGGGCTGAGCCGCAGCCCCGCCGTAGGCGCCGTTCGCGGGCGACGGGCCACCGCCGTAGGCCCCGGACCGGGGTGGCGCCCAGTCGCCGGCGCCGGCCCCGGGGCCGCCGGGCGACCCCGCGGAGCCGTAGGCGCCGCCGGGCGAGCCGGACGGCGAGTAGGCGCCGCCGGAGGACCCGTAGGCGCCCCCGGACGGTCGCGACGACCCGTACGCGCCGCCCGATCCCGAAGATCCGTAGGCCCCGCTCCCCGACGACCCGGCCGCGCCGTAGGCGGGGGCGGGTCGGGCGGGGGCGCCCCAGCCGTCGGCCGACCCGCCACCGGGGGCGGCGGCCGACGGCCCCACGCGGGTCGGCGCGTCGGCCGCCCCCTCGTTGGACGGGCCCGACGGCGCGGACGCCGTCCACCAGTCGTCCCGTCCGGCTCCGCCGCCGTCGGGCGGCACACGGCCGCGGCTGGCTTCGCGATCCATCACTGGTCGGCTCCTCGTGGCTGGTGGGACCCCAGCTCCACCGCCCGCCTCAGGGTCCGGGCGCGTACGGAGCGGCGCTACGGGCACGCCACGCTAGCAACCACGCCCCCCAACGGTCATCGCGGTCATCGCGCCTTGGTCGTCGCCCGCCGGCGCCCCCAGCCACGGGCCCGGCGGGCCCTCGGGACGGGCCACCGGCCACCGGGACGGGCCACCGGGACGGGGCCGCGCCGGCCCCTCAGGGCTGGGGTTGCCGGTGTCCCCGGACGACGCCCTCCTCGACCGCGGCCCTGGCCACGCTGGCCGCCACGGTGGGCGCCACCTCGGGGTCGAACACCGAGGGGACGATGAAGTCGGCGGCCAGCTCGTCCTCGGGCACGCAGGCGGCGATGGCCTTGGCCGCGGCCAGCTTCATGCCCTCGGTGATGGTCGTGGCGGCCACGTCGAGGGCGCCCCGGAAGATCCCGGGGAAGGCCAGCACGTTGTTGATCTGGTTGGGGTAGTCGCTGCGGCCGGTGGCGATGACCTTGGCGAGGCCGTCGGCCTCCTCGGGCCGGATCTCGGGGTCGGGGTTGGCCATGGCGAACACGATCGGGTCCTTGGCCATGAGCCGCAGGTCGGACCCGGTGATCAGGCCGGGCCCCGAGACCCCGACGAACACGTCGGCGCCGGGCAGCACCTCACGCAGCGTCCCCTCGCGCCGCTCGGGGTTGGTGTTCTCGGCGAACCACAGCTTGGCCACGTTGAGGTCGTCGCGGCCCGCCCAGATGGCGCCCTTGCGGTCGACGCCGATGATGTTGGTGACGCCGGCCTCCATGAGGATCTTGCTGATCGCCACGCCGGCCGCGCCCACGCCGGCGATGACCACCGACAGGTCGGCCATCTTCTTGTCGACGATCTTCAGCGCGTTCTCGAGCGCCGCCAGCGTGACGACCGCGGTGCCGTGCTGGTCGTCGTGGAAGACCGGGATGTCGAGCAGCTCCTTGAGCCGCTCCTCGACCTCGAAGCACTCGGGGGCGGCGATGTCCTCGAGGTTGATGCCGCCGAACGTCGGGGCGATGCGGCACACCGACTCGACGATCTCGTCGGCCGACGACACGTCGAGGCAGATCGGGAACCCGTCGACGCCGGCGAAGTGCTTGAACAGCAGGGCCTTGCCCTCCATGACCGGGAGGGCGGCCTCGGGCCCGATGTCGCCCAGGCCGAGCACCGCGGTGCCGTCGGTGACGATGGCCACCGTGTTCTTCTTGATCGTCAGGTCGTGGACCCGCTCGGGCTCGGCGTGGATGGCGTTGCACACCCGGGCCACACCCGGCGTGTAGGCCATCGACAGGTCGTCGCGGTCGGCCACCGGCATGCGGGCCAGGACCTCGATCTTTCCGCCGTCGTGCATGAGGAAGGTGCGGTCGAGCACCTCCAGCACCTCGCAGCCCTCGATCCCCTCGGCCGCAGCCCGGACCGTCTGGATGTGGGCCTCGTCGCGGCAGTTGACGACGACGTCCTCCTCCAGCGCCGGGCCGCGTACGTCGAAGCCGCCGATCGCCGTGATGTTCCCGCCGGCGTCGCCGATCGCCGAGGCGAGGCGGCCGAGGGAGCCGGGTCGGTTGTCGAGCCGGACCCGAAGACGGATCGAGTACGCAGCGGTCGGGGTAGCCACGGGCGGGAGACGGTAGCCGCGCTGGTGGTGGACCCCGCAACGGAGTTCGGGATAAGGCGGCTACCCGACCACGGCACGTGACCGGTGCGTTCGCGCCTACCCTCGGTCCCGTGACCGGCGTGTTCGACATCCTCAGCGCCGACGGGTTCGAGCAGGTCGCCTTCTGCCACGACTCGTCGACCGGGCTTCGGGCCATCGTCGCCATCCACTCGACGACGCTCGGTCCCGCCCTCGGCGGCACTCGGTTCCTGCCCTACTCGTCCGAGGAAGACGCCCTGATGGACGTCTGCCGCCTGGCCCGGGGCATGACGTACAAGCACGCGGTGTGCGGCAACGACCTCGGCGGCGGCAAGGCGGTCATCATCGGCGACCCCCGCATCGCCAAGAGCGAGGAGCTGCTGCGGGCCTACGCCCGGTTCGTCGACGGCCTCAACGGCCGCTACGTCACCGCCGAGGACGTCGGCACCAGCCAGGCCGACATGGACATCATCCGCCGCGAGACCCCGCACGTCACCGGCGTGAGCGAGGCGCTGGGCGGCTCGGGCGACCCCTCCCCCGCCACCGCCACCGGCGTGCTGTGGGCCATGCGGGCCGTGGCCGAGCGGCTGTGGGGCAGCCCCTCCTTGGCCGGCCGGCACGTGTGCATCTCCGGCGTCGGCAAGGTCGGCGCCGCGCTGGCCGCCCACCTGGCGGCCGAGGGGGCGAAGCTCACGCTGTCCGACGTCGACGAGGTGGCGCTGAGCACGGCCGCCGAGCGGCACGACGCCCTGACCGTGGCGCCCGAGTCGGCCCACGCCGTGCCGTGCGACATCTTCTCGCCGTGCGCCCTCGGGTCGGTGCTCAACCCGGCCACGATCCCCGAGCTGCACTGCGACGCGGTCGTCGGGAGCGCCAACAACCAGCTGGCTTCGATGGCCGACGCCGAGCGGCTGCGGCACCGCAACATCGTGTACGTGCCCGACTTCGTGGCCAACGCCGGGGGCGTCATCAACATCGCCGAGGAGGCCAACGGCTACGACCGGGCTCGGGCCGAGGCCCGGCTCGAGTCGATCCACGACACGGTGATGCGGGTGTTCCACAAGGCCGAGACCGACGGCATCACCACCACGGCCGCCGCCGAGCGCCTGGCCGAGGAGCGCATCGCGGCGATGAGCCGGGTGCAGCTGATCCGCACCCGGCGCTGAGGCGGTCGGCACCCGTCAGACCTGGGCGGCGGCCGACTCCCAGTCGCCCCGACGCAGCAGGCGGACCAGCACGATGACCGGCAGCAGGCCCACGGCCACGATGAGCAGGGCCGGCAGGGCGGCCGTGTCGAACCGGGTGTCCTTGGTGGCCTCCCAGACCGTGACGGCCAGCGTGTCGCCGCCCAGCGGCCGGAGCAGCGCCGTGGCCGGCAGCTCCTTCATGACCTCCACCAGGACGAGCAGGGCGGCGGCCAACATGCCGGGCCGGAGCAGGGGGATGTGCACGTCGGCCAGCACCCGGGTCCGGTCGGCGCCCAGCGATCGGGCGGCGTCGTCGAGGTTGGGGCTGATCCGGCTCATGCGGGCCTCGACGGCGAAGTAGGCCAGCGCGTGGAACCGCACCAGGTAGGCGATGATCAGGCCCAGCGCCGTGCCGGTGAAGATCAGCTGGCCGTCGAACGAGTCGGCGAGGCGGCGGTCGACCCACACCAGCGGGACGTAGACCGCCACCGCCACGACCGTGCCCGGCACCGCGTAGCCGACCGTGGCCAGCCGGGCGGCCAGGCGCCCGCCGGGCGAGGGCCGGGCCCGCTGCCCGTAGGCGACCACGGTGGCGGTGATCACGGCCACCGTCGCCGCCGCCAGGCCGAGCAGCAGCGTGTTGCGGGCCGCCCGGCCCAGGTCGGCGTCGAGGGTGCCGTCGGCCACCGTCTCGATCGACCAGGCGACGAGCTGGGCGCAGGGCACCACGAACACGACCGCCAGCAGCAGCGCGCCCGGCAGCGGGGCCAGCCACCGCGCCGGGCCCCGCATCGGCCGCGGCACCACGGCGTCGCCGGCCCCGAGCGCCTGGTGGTAACGGGCGCGGCCCCGGACGAGCCGCTCGACCGTGACCATCAGGAGCGCCAGGCTGACGAGGACGGTGGCCAGCTGGAGCGCGGCGTCCTGGTCGAACGTGCCGTACCAGACGCGGTAGATGGCGCTGGTCAGCGCCTGGATGCCGAGCAGGTCGACCGTGCCGAAGTCGGCGAGCGCCTCCATGACGGCCAGCGCCGCTCCGCCGGCCAGCGCCGGCCGAGCCAGCGGCACGGCCACCCGGCGGATCGCCTGCCCGTAGGTGCAGCCCAGCGTGCGGGCGGCGTCGAGCGCCTGGCGCGACTGCCCGAGGAAGGCGCTCCGCCCCAGCACGTAGACGTAGGGGTACAGGACCGACGTGAGCACCACGATGGCGCCGACCGGCGTCCGGAGGCCGGGGATCTGCAGGCCGTTGCCGAACAGGCTCGTCTGCAGTGGGCTGGCCAGGCCGTACTGGCCGAGCACGACGAACACCAGCACATAAGCGGGCATCGCCATCGGCAGCACCAGCGCCCAGTCGAGCCACCGGCGGCCCGGGAAGTCGTAGAACGACACCAGCACGGCCAGCCCGCCGCCGACCACCAGCGTGCCGGCCCCTACCCCGGCGCCCAGCAGCACGCTCGTGACCAGCGCCCGGGGCAGGAGCGTGCGGGAGATCTCGCCGAACGCCTCGCCCTCGCCGACGAAGCTGGCCGGCAGGGCGACGAGCGGGCCGACGACCACGAGGGCGATGACGATGCCGAGCACCGCCCAGCCCGGGAACCGGCCACCGGCGCGCCGGCGGCGCGCGGCCGGGGCGGAAGCCGACGCCGAGGGGCCGTCCGCCGCCGGATCGCGGGACGTCGGGGCGCCGCCCGCCAGGTCCGTCACCGCCAGCCGACGTCGAGCATGAGCTGCACCGCCTCGTCGAGCAGCGGCCCGGCCTCGTCCACCGCGATGGGATCCATCCGCACGTCCGCCCAGTCACGGATGTGCTCGGCCGGCGGCACGTCGGGGTTGGCCGCGAACTCGCTGCCGGTCGTGAACTCGTCCTGGGCCTCGCGGGAGGTCAGGAACTCCATCAGCGCGATGGCGTCCTCCTCGCGGTCGGTGCCCCGCACCACGCCGATCCCCGAGACGTTGGCGTGGGCGCCGGCGCCGTCCTGGTCGGGCCACGCCGGAGCCACCGGGAAGTCGGGGTTCTCGGCCAGGGCCCGGCCCAGGTAGTAGTGGTTCGACAGGCCGACGTCGCAGTCGCCGGCCGCGATGGCGGCCAGCAGCTCGCCGTCCGAGTTGATGATGTCGGGGTCGTTGGCCATCCACGACCGCAGCAGCTCTTCCGTGGCCTCGCGGCCCCGCTTGGCGATCATGTCGGCCACCAGCGACTGGTTGTACTCGTTGTTGGACGTGCGCAGGCAGGTCCGCCCCCGCCAGCGGGGGTCGCCGAGGTCCTCGTAGCTGGTGACGGCGCCCTCGGGGACCCGCTCGGTCGACACCACCGGGATGCGCAGCCGGGTCGTGAGCGCCCACCAGGCGCCGTCGGGGTCGTGCAGCTCGGGCGGGATGTTGGCCTCGAGCTCGGGGGTGGTGACGTTGGCCAGCAGGCCCGCTTCCTCGGCCCGCCACAGGTTGGCCAGGTCGGTGGTGACCAGGACGTCGGCCGGCGTGTCGTCGCCCTCGCGGCGCAGCCGCTCGAACAGCTCGGGGGCCGTGCCGCCCCGCAGCTCGACCTCGATGCCGGTGGCCTCCTCGAACTCGTGGAACACCGCCTCGTCGCCGTAGTGCGACCGGCCGTTGTAGATCACGAGCGCGTCGTCGCCCCCGGCCGCCACCAGCGCGCCGACGACGATGACGACCACGGCCAGCGCCCCCAGCACCGGCAGCGGCCAGCGGCGTCGGATCAGTGCTGAGAGCAGGGCCCACCTCCTCGAACTGTCTGTGGCGCGTCTTCGGAAGCACCCTAGCCGGCGGGGGTTAGGAGACCTGAATGGCCGGCAGTCTGCGGCCTGACGGTCGGGCGTCGTCGTCGGGTAGCATGCGAGCGTGTCCGGGCTTGCCCCGCCCCCCACGCCGACCTCGCCAGGCTCGGCCGGTGCCGCCGGCTCGGCCGGTGCCACCGGCGGGCCGGACGCGGCCGGGGCGCCGACCGGCGCCGGCGGGGCATCCGGGGCCGCCGCAGCGGCGATCCGGGCCGTCGGCGTGCACAAGACCTTCGGTCGCACCCGGGCCGTCGCCGGCGCCTCCGTGACCGTGGAGCGCGGCCAGATGGTGGCGCTCCTCGGGCCGAGCGGGTCGGGCAAGACCACGCTGCTGCGGATCGTCGCCGGCTTCGAAGAGCCCGACGCCGGCACCGTGGCCATCGGCGGGCGGCCCGTGGCTGGCGACGGCACCTGGGAGGAGCCCGACCAACGTCGGGTCGGCATGGTGTTCCAGGACGGGGCGCTGTTCCCCCACCTGACCGTGGCCGGCAACGTCGGTTTCGGCCACCCCGGGCCCGGCCGCGTCGAGCAGTGCCTCGATCTCGTCGGGCTGGCCCACCGCGCCCGGTCCTACCCCCACGAGCTCTCGGGCGGCGAACGGCAGCGGGTGGCGCTGGCCCGGGCGCTCGCCACCGAGCCCGAGGTCGTGCTGCTCGACGAGCCGTTCGCCTCGCTCGACGCTGGGCTGCGCGAGACGCTGCGCGAGGAGGTGGCGGCCATCCTGCGCTCGGCCGGGGCCAGCGCCCTGTTGGTCACGCACGACCAGCAGGAGGCGCTGTCGCTGGCCGACGTCGTCGTCGTGATGCGCGACGGGCGCATCGAGCAGGCCGGACCGCCCGAGGAGGTGTACGCCCGCCCCGCCACCCGCTGGGTGGCCGAGTTCCTGGGGGCGGCCGAGGTCGTGCCCGGCACGGCGCGCAACGGCGTGGTCGACAGCGAGCTGGGGCGGTTCCCCGCCGCGGCCGGGCTGCGGGGGCCGGTCGACCTGGTGGTGCGGCCCGAGTCGGTGGTGATCGCCGCCGCCGACGGGGACGCCGGGGACGTGCCGTCCGGGGCCGCGGACGGCGGGCTCGCGGGGAACGGTGGCGCCGCCGGCCACGACAACGGCGGCGCCGGGAACGGTGGCGCCGCCGGAAACGGCGACGACGTGCCGGCCACGGCCGTGCCGGCCCGGGTGGTCGGCCGCTCCTACTACGGGCACGACCAGCTCGTCCGCCTCGAGCTGGCCAGCGGTCTCCAGCTGCGCAGCCGCCGGCACGGCGCCCACCCGTGGCGCCCGGGCGACGACGTGCGGGTGTGGGTCGACGGGCCGGTGAGCGTGCTGCCGGCGGACGGCTCGACCGGGGCGAACGGCGGGTCGGTCGGCGGGGCCAGCGGTCCCGACGACGCCGCCGACGGTCCCGCCGACGCGCCGGCCGGGGCGTCCGCCGGCTAGGCGGGGCGTGTCCACGCTCGCCGAGCCCGCGGCCGCGCCGCGGGCGGACGCCAGCCGCCATGCGTCCCCCACCGGCGACGCGCCCTGGGGCCTGCGGCGGTCGCCGGCCCTGCCGGCCGCCGTGTGCCTCGGGGTGGCGGTCGTGTCGCTGGTCCTGCCGGCGACGCTGGCCTTCGACCCATGGGCCTGGCTCGTGTGGGGCCGCGAGGTCCTCCACCTCGACCTCGACTCCACCGGCGGCCCGTCGTGGAAGCCGCTGCCCGTCCTGTTCGCCACCGGGATGGCGGCCACCGGCGACCTGGCCCCCACCGTGTGGCTGGTGGCCGGACGGACCGCCGGCCTGCTGGCGCTCGTCTTCGCCTTCCGCCTGGCCGCCCGGTGCGCGGGGCCGGCGGCGGGGGCGGTCGCCGCCGGACTGGTCGTCCTCACCCCCGACGGCGGGCCCCGCTTCCTGCGCTTGGTGACGGAGGGCCACGCCGACGCGCTGTCGGCCACGCTGTGCCTGTGGGCCGTCGAGCGGCACCTCGACGGCAAGCGGGCCCACGCGCTCGTGCTCGGGACCGGGCTCGCGCTCATGCGGCCCGAGGCCTGGCCGTTCCTCGGCCTGTACGCGCTCTGGCTGTGGCGGCGGGAGCCACGACGACGGGCGCTGATCGTCGCCCTCCTGGTGGCCGTGCCGGTCCTGTGGTTCGGGGGCGACTGGTGGGGGTCCGGGTCGCCGTGGCACGGGGCCGACGCCGCCCAGGTCGTGTCCGGCACCGCCGCCGATCGCTTCGGGCTGGCGTTCGAGCGGATGGTCAAGGTGGTCGTGCCGCCGGCCTGGGTGCTGGCCGGGGTCGCGGTGGCCGGGGCTTGGCGGCGCCGCGACCGGGTCCTCCCGGCGCTCGCCGGTGGGGCACTGGCGTGGTTCGCCCTCGTCGTCGGGATGAGCGTCGCCCTCCGGTACGCGGCGCTCAGCCGGTTCCTGCTGCCGGGGGCGGTGCTGCTGTGCGTGCTGGCCGGGATCGGCGCCGTGCGGGCGGTCACGTGGGCGGCGGAGCGGGCGGTGGGCGCCGTCGCCTCGCCGGCCGGGACGGACCGGCGCAGGCGGCGGGTCGCGGTGGCCGGCGCCGTGGCGGTCGCCGTGATCGGCAGCCTGCCGGCCGTGCTGCCGCGGGTCCTCGCCTTCGGGGCGCTGGCGGACGAGATCGCCATGCGGGCCCGCCTCGAGCGGTCCCTCGACGAGGCGCTCGACCGGGCCGGGGGTCCCGACGCGGTGCTGGCCTGCGGGCGGGTGGTGATCAGCACGTCCGACGTCCCCCGGATGGCCCTGGCCTGGAAGCTGGCGGTGCCGCTGCACGACGTCGACCGCCGGCTCCGGGGCGAGCCCGGGGTCGTGTTCGCCCAGCGGGGCGGGCGCCTGGACCGGGAGCTGGGCGCGGCCCTGGGCGCCGGCGAGGGGACCGGCGGTCAAGAGGGCGCCGCCGGTCGGGAGGGCGCCGGCGGCTCCGGGTCGGGCGGGCGAGCGGTCACGCTGGTCGCCCGGTCCGCCGAGTGGACGGTCTACGGGGTCGGGTGCCCGGAGGGGTGACGACACGGGGTCCCGCTGGCCGCAGGACCGATCAATCTCTATCAGGCCGGCCTAAGAACGTAGAGTCGGCGCGGTGATCACGTTGTCAGTGGTGGTGCCGGCGACGGACAGGCCGCCGACCCTCCCCCGCTGCCGGGCCGCGCTGGCGGCCGCCGCCGACCCGGCCGACGAGGTGATCGTCGTGGACGGGCCGCCCGACCTGTCGGCCGCCGGGGCACGCAACGCCGGGGCGCAGCGGGCGACCGGGGACGTCGTCGTGTTCGTCGACGCCGACGTCGAGGTGCACCGGGACGCCCTGGCCCGGATTCGGGCCGCCTTCGCCACCCGCCCCGAGCTGACCGCGCTCTACGGGTCGTACGACGACCGGCCCCACGACCGCCGGATCGTCTCGGCGTTCCGGAACCTGCTGCACCACCACGTCCACCAGTCCGCCCCCGGGCCGGCGGAGACGTTCTGGACGGGGCTCGGTGCCGTCCGGCGGACCGCCTTCCTGGCGGTGGGCGGGTTCGACGAGGACCGGTACCCGCACCCGTCGATCGAGGACATCGACCTCGGCCGCCGGCTGCACGCCGCCGGGGCCCGGATCGAGCTCGACCCCGCCATCCAGGGTACGCACCTCAAGTCGTGGACGCTGCGGTCGATGGTGTGGACCGACTTCGCCCGGCGGGCGGTGCCCTGGGTGGCGCTCCAGCTGCGGACCCGGCGGCTGAGCACGGCCCTCAACTGCGGGTGGCGCCACCGCCTCAGCGCCGCCAGCTGCGCCCTCGCCGCCGGGAGCGCGGTGCTGGGCTGGCCGCGCCTGGCGCTGGCGGCCGCCCTCGTCCTGCTGGCGCTCAACCACGGTTTCTACGCCCTTTTGGCCCGGCGGCTCGGGCCGGGGCCGGCGGTCGTCGGCGTGGCGCTGCACGGGGTGCACCACCTGGTGGCGGTGGCGGCCGTGCCCGTCGGCGTGGTCGCTGCGCTGGGCGCGTGGGTGTCGGCGCTCCGCCGCCGCCCCGCTCGGACGGGAACCGGCCCCGGAACCGCGACCGACCTCGACGGCGCCGGGCTCCGCACCGGCACGGCGACGGCCGACGCCGGCGGGGCGGGGCCCGACGCGCGCCCCGCGCCGCTCGGCACTGGTCACGACCGCCCGCCGGCCGACGACGGCGATCGGCTCGGTGGGCCGGGGACCGGGGCGGCGGGTGCGGGGCGGTCCGCCGGGGCAGGTCGGTCCACCGGCGCGGTCCGGGGCCCGGGCACACTCGCCCGATGACCGCCGCTCCCGACCGTCCCCTGGCGCTGGGCCTGGCCGGCTGCGGACGGCTGGCGACCGCCGGCTACCTCCCGGCGCTGGCCGCCGTGGCCGCCAAGGCGAACGTCCGCCTCGTGGCCGTCGCCGACCCCGACCCCGCCCGGCGGCGCGCCGTCGCCCAAGCGGGCGCGGCCCTGTTCGGTGCCGCCCCGGCCGGCGGCGACGTCGCCACGTTCCCCGACGCCGCCGCGCTGCTGGCCGGCGCCCGGGTCGACGGGCTGATCCTGGCCTCGCCGGCCGCCCACCACGTGGCCGACGCCGAGCGGGCCACGGCGGCCGGCGTCGGCGTCCTGGTCGAGAAGCCCCCGGCCCCCGACGCCGCGGGCGCCGCCGCCCTGGCCGCCCTCTCGCCGGCCCCCTGGGTGGGTTTCAACCGCCGGTTCGACCGCGGCGCCCGGGCGGTGCGGTCGGCGATCCGGGCCGCGCCCGCGAACGACCTCGCCGCGCTGCACTTGGAGATCCGCTACCGCCGCCGGACCTGGAACGCACACGCCGTGCGCGACGACGCCCTGCTCGACCTCGGTCCGCACCTGGTCGACTGGGCCCGCTGGCTGACCGCCCGCCCGGTGGTCGAGGTGGCGTGCCGCGACCTGACGACGGAGCGGGTGGCGGCCGAGCTGACCCTGGCCGGCGGCAAGCGGGCGACGCTGGCGGCCGCCACCGACCGTCCCCACGCCGAGCGGATCACGGTGCGCGACGCCGCCGGCCGGATCCTCGCCCGTCACCGCCGCGGGGGGCTGCTCGCCGGCGTGGCCGGACGAGTGGGCCTCGGCGGGGCCAACGCCCTCGTCGCCTCGCTGGCCGGCCAGCTCGCCGCCTTCGCCGCCGCCCTGCGGGGCCAGCCGCCGGTCGACCTGGGCACGGCCGCCGACGGCCACGCCACCATGCTCGTCCTCGAGGCCATCCGGGCCAGCGCGGCCGCGGGTGGCCGTTCCACACCCGTCCACGATCCCGCGGAGGTCAGCTGATGCCGATGCTGATGCCCGCCGAGCGCCGAAGCCCGGGCTGGTCGCCGGCGCCGGTCCCGTCGTGGCCGCGCCGACCCGCCGCTCGGCCCGTCCCGTCCGCGGCTCGGCCCGTCCCGTCCGCCGCTCCCAGTCCGGTCACCGCCGGCACGCCGGTCATCCCCGGGACGCCGGCCGCTCCGGTCGTTCCGGTCCCCCCGGCGGCCCGCCCGAGGAGGCCACGGTAGTGCTCGCCATCCTGCAGTTCGACGCGGCCAGCGCCCGGCTGCTGTCCCGCATGCTCGCCGCCGGCGACCTGCCGGCGCTCGCCCGCCTGCGGGAGCGGGGCGTGTGGCACGACCTCGACGCCCCCGCCACCCAGTTCGCGGCCGGCGCCCAGCACACCCTGTACAGCGGGGTCGAGCTGGCCGACCACGGGCTGTTCTACCCGTTCCAGTGGTCGGCATCGGAGCAGCGGGTCCGGTACATGACGGCGTTCGAGGCGCCGGCGCCCGTGTGGGAGCGGCTCGGCCGCCGTGGCACCCGCACGCTGGCCGTCGACCCGTACGAGAGCCGGCCGCCGGCCGAGGCGCCGCCCGGCACGCTGGTGTGCGGCTGGCAGCTGCACGACCGGGTGGTGCTGCGGCGGTGGTCGTCCCCCGACGGCGTCGACCACCGGCTGCGCCGGCTGTTCGGTCCGCCGCAGCCGGTCGACGAGGTGTTCGGCCGCCACACGGTGGACGAGATGCTCGGGCTGCGCCGCCGCCTGCTGAGCGCGCCGGGCCGGGTGGCCGAGGCCGCGACCCTGATGCTCGACGAGCAGCCCTACGACCTGGCCTGGCTGACGTTCTGCGCCGCCCACGTGGCCGGCCACCAGTTCTGGGACCTGTCGCAGCTCGACCCGAACGAGCTCGACCCCGCGTCCGAGCGGGTGCTCGGCGGCACGCTCGAGGAGGTGTACCGGGCGGTGGACGCCGCGCTCGGCCGGATCGTCGACGCCCTGCCGCCCGGCGCCGACGTCATGGTCGTGTCGCCTGTGGGGATGGACGTCAACACCAGCCGGGCCGACCTGCTGCCCGAGATGCTGCGGGCGATCCTCGACCCCGAGTCGCGGGGGCCGGCGGCGGGTGGGGACGGGGCCGACGCGGGGTCGCCGGCGACACCGTCGATCTGGCGCCTGCGGGCGGCGTTGCCGATCGGGCTGCGGTCCCGGGTGGCCCGGGCCCTGCCGGAGCGGGCGGCGCTCGACCTGACCGCCCGACTGGAGATGCGGGGCGTCGACTGGTCGCGGACCCGGGCGTTCGCCCACCCGGCCGAGAACCAGGGCTACATCCGCCTGAACCTGAAGGGCCGGGAGCGCGACGGCATCGTCGACCCCGCCGACGCCGACGCCCTCATGGACGAGATCGCCGCCGGGATCCGCACGTTCGTCGACCTCGACGGCGGGCAGGCCGTCGAGTCGGTGGACCGGGTCGCCGACCGGTTCGGGACCGGCGACCGCGCCCACATGCTCCCGGACCTGGTCGTCCGCTGGACGAACCGGCCGGCCACCCGTCTCGGCGGCGTCCGGTCGGAGCGCTACGGGACGGTGCTGCGCCACGGCGTCGGCAGCGGCCGGTCCGGCAACCACACGGAGGGCGACGCCTGGGCGCTGGTCGTGCCGGGCTCCTCCCGCCTGGTCGATCCGCCCCGACCGCCCCGGCTCGAGGACGTGGCCGCCACGGCCGCCGCCCTCGCCGGCGCCGACACGGCCGACATGGCCGGCGAACCCCTCCTCGAACCCGCGTCCTGACCGGGAGTCAGCGGCCGCCCGCGCCGTGGCGGCGTCGCTGGTGGACCCGTGATCGCCCGCCACCTCCCCTGGTCGCCGAACCAACGGACCGACCGTCCCACCCACCACCCGTGACCGAACCACCGCAGCTCACCATTCACCCCGTCTCCGGCATCGACGTCGAGGACGTCCACGCCGAGCTCGTCACCCTCTACCGGCGCTGCTACGCAGGCCCGCCCTGGCACGAGGGCGACGACGAGGTGGCCGCGTACGCCACCCGCATCCGCAGCTGGGCCACGCGCGACTCGTTCACCGGACTGATCGCCCGCGTTCCCGACCGCGACGGCCTGGCCGGCGCCACCTACGGGTGGCTCGACCCGCCTGAGATACGCGGCCTACCGATGCCCGGCGTCGACCGCCCCCGCGTCTTCCATGTGGGCGACCTCATGGTCGATCCCGATCATCGGCGCCGCGGGCTCGGTCGACGTCTGCTCGATCAGCTCGTCGCCGGTCGGCTCCCCGCCGCGCTCGTCACGCACCGCGACAGCGGCAGCCGGCGCCTCTACGAATCCGCCGGCTGGCGCCACACCGGCACCCTCACCCCGCCGGGCAGCTGGACGATGCTCGTCTACGTCCGCGAGCCGACCGGTTAGCACCCGAACCGCGGGCGCGGCCGGCCGGGCATGGGCCGACCATGCCCCCGGGGTGGCCCGCCCGGCCACCAGAGCCGGCCCGACCCGGTGCCGGATCGGTCAGCGGGCGCGAGAGCGGGCGGGGGCGAGCGCCTCTTGGGCGAAGCCGACGGCGGTGGCGGCCTGGGCGAGCAGGACGAGGGCGCCGGCGGCGGGGCCGAGGCTGAAGCCGGTCCGGACGAGGTCGACGTAGAACCGGGCCGGCTGGAGGCGGGCGCCCGGGGCCCGGCCACGCTGCCAGCGATGGGCGCCCCGGCCGTACCGGACCTGCTGGCGCCAGAACGTCCGCAGCGACAGGTCCTGGTGGTGGGCGACGACCGCCTCCGGTTCGTAGGCGATGGCGATGCCCCGGTCGGCCAGGCGGGCGCACCAGTCGCGGTCCTCGCCGGCCGCCAACGGGAAGGTCTCGTCGAACGGCAGCGCCCGGTGGACATCGGCCCGGCAGGCCAGGTTGCAGGTCGGGGCGAAGGCGACCGCCCCGGTCGCCGGGTCGAGCGACGAGCGGGTGAGGTGGTTGGTGATGGCCTGGGAGGCCGCCGCGTACGGGTTGTCCGGCCGGGCGTTGTGGGTGGCGCCGGCCGCGGCGTCGGCCCCGGCGTCGAGGCGGCGGGCGAGGGCCGCCGCCCACGTGGGGGTCGGGCGGCAGTCGTCGTCGGTGAAGCACAGGATCGGCGCCCGGGCTGCGGCGGCGCCCCGGTTGCGGGCCGCCGCCGGTCCCCGGCCGGCCCCCCGGACGAGGCGGGCGTGCGGGGCGGCGGCCACGACCTCGGCGACGGCCGCCGGGTCGGACGAGGCGTCGTCGACCACGACGACCTCGAACGACTCGACCGTCTGCGCCTCGACCGCGGCCAGGCAGGCGGCGAGCGGCCCGGGACGGTCCCGGGTCGGCACCACCACCGACACCTGCGGCTCGCCCGCGCTTCTCGCCTCGGTCATGTGAGCGCCGCGAGGGCGAGGACGGCGGCGGAGCCGGCGAACGAGGCCACGACCGTCGGGCGGCCGGCGAGGCCCGGGAGCAGGCGGAGGGCCACGACCGCACCCGCGGCGCACCCGGCCAGCGTGGCGGCCGTGCCCCCGGTGGCTCCCCAGGCCGGCACCGCCGCCCCGGCCACGACGAGGAACGCGACGGCGGTGGCGACGCCGCTGGCCAGCGCCGCCTCGGGCCGCAGCCGCAGCGCCGCCACCTGCACGGCCAGCGAGTTGAGCGGCGCCAGCACGACCAGCGCCAGGGCCGGGCCGAAGGCGCCGGCGGCGCCCTCGTACTCGGCGCCGAACACCGCGGGGACGGCGGCGTCGAGCGCCAGCGCCACGACCAGGGCGGTGGGGACGAGAACGGCCAGCAGCCCGCCGGCCAGCCGGCGCAGCGGCGCCTCGCCCTCGCCCCGCTCGGCCACGTGCGGCAGCGACACCGTGAACGCCTGGAGGATGGCGTAGGTCGTGCCCAGGCCGATGCCGACGGCGAGCGCCGTGTAGCCCGTCTCGTCCGGGGAGCCGGCCAGGACGGCCACCGCCAGCACGCCGCCCCGGTGCGCCCCCTGCACGAGGGCGGCCCCGGCGGCGTGGAGCACGCCGAAGCGGACGGCGCCGTCCGGCACCGGGACCGGCGGCGTCCGGGCCGCGACCACCGGCCACGCCGTGGTCACCGCCAGCGCCAGCCCCGCCCCGGCCGACACGAGGATGGCCACGGCCGGGCCCGCCGACCCGCCGCGCAAGGCCAGCACCGCCGCGATCAGCACCGCGTTCTGGAGCGGCCAGCGCAGGCTCCAGGCCGCCGTCCTGCCCAGGCCCAGGGTGGTCTGGAGCGCCAAGCTGGTGGCCACGTTCACCGCCAGTGCGAGCCCGACCAGGGCGGACTCGAGCGGCGGGACCCGCGCGGGGTCCCAGGCGACGGCGGCGGCCGTGGCGACGGCGAGGACGGCGAGCTGCGCCGCCCGCCCCCGGGCCAGCCGGCCCCCGATGGCCCGGGCCAACGCCACCCGCTCGCCGGGCGGCGCGGCGGGGACGAAGCGGGCCATCACCGTCGGACCGCCCAGCGTGAGCGCCAGCGAGCCGAGCGTCACGATCGTGAGCGGCACTGCCAGCCTCCCGTAGTCGGCCGGGCCGAGCGCCCGGGGCACGACCGTGGCCAGCAGGACCAGCGTGACCATCTCGGCGGCCTTGCCGGCCAGGCTGGTGGCGACCGCGCCGCCCAGGCGCCGGTCGCCGCCTCGCAGCCGGTCGCCGCCACGTGGCCTGTCGTCACGCCGCAGCCGGCGGGCGGCGCGCAGGCGGCCGCCGATGCGCAGGCGTTCGCCGGTCGTCACGGGCACGGCCGGAGCGTAGGCGCCGCCCACGCACCGCAGCCCGCCGGGCTGGGCGCCCCGCCCCTCACGTCCGGACCTCAGGGCCTGGCCGGCGGCGGGAGGGGTGGGGCGTCCTTCTCGAAGGGGAAGCCCAGGTCGGGCGCGGTGACCAGGGCGTGGAACGGGATGCCCGCCTCGCGGGCCAGCGCCTCGCAGGTCCCGCCCCGATCGACGACCGGCACGAGCAGGACCGGCTCGGCGCCGACCGAGCGCACCACCTCGGCGGCCTCCAGCATGGACACTCCGCGGGTGACGGCGTCCTCGGTGATGGCCACGCGGTCGCCCGGTTCGAGGGCCCCGGCGATGCGGCCGCCGGCCCCGTGGTCCTTGACCTCCTTGCGGACGCTGAACGCCCGCAGCATCCGCCCCCGGGTCGCGGCCACGCCGGCCACGCCGAAGGCCACGCCGTCGGCACCCATGGTCAGCCCGCCGATGGCGGTCACGTCCGGCGGCAGCACGGCCAGCAGGGCGTCGGCCACCAGCAGCATGCCCTCGGGCCGGCAGGTCGTCTGCTTGGCGTCGATGAACCACGAGCTGCGCTTGCCCGACTTGAGGACGAACTCGCCCCGCCGCACCGCGTGCTTCAGCAGGTGCTCGACCAGCTCGGGATGCGCCGGAACCGGATCCTCGCTCATACGAACCGCACCTCCCGCCCGGCGGCCGAAGCCTGCCCCGCGGCGCCCGTCTCCGCGCCCGCCGGCACCAGCCGCCCGATCTCCACGGCCCGGTGGCCGGCGTCGGCCAGCATGGCCAGCGCCCGGCCGGCCTCGGCGGCCGGCACCGCCACCACCATGCCGATCCCCAGGTTGAACACCCGCACCATCTCGTCGTCGTCCACGGCGCCCAAGCGCTGGATCTCGCCGAAAACCCGGGGCACCTCCCAGCTCGACCGGTCGACCTCGGCGTCGAGGCCGGCGGGGAGCACCCGGGGCAGGTTGCCGACCAGCCCGCCGCCGGTGACGTGGGCGACGGCCCGCACGTCGACCTCGGCCAGCAGGCGCACGATGGCCGGCGTGTAGATGACCGACGGCTCGAGCAGCTCGTCGGCCACGGTCCGCCCGCCGAACAGCTCGTCGTCGAGCCCGAGGCCGGCGACCTCGAACAGCACCCGGCGGGCCAGCGAGTAGCCGTTGCACCGCAGCCCCGGCGACGGCAACCCGATCAGCACGTCGCCGGCCTGGGCCGACCGCCCGGTCAGCAGCCGGTCGCGCTCGGCGACACCGACGGCGAAGCCGACGAGGTCGAACTCGCCGGGCTCCATGGCGCCGGGATGCTCGGCCATCTCGCCGCCGACCAGCGCGCACCCGGCCTGGCGGCACCCCTCCGCGACGCCGGTGACCAGCAGGTCGACCTGGTCGGGGTCGAGCTTGCCCACGGAGATGTAGTCGAGGAAGAACAGCGGCTCGGCGCCCTGGCACACGATGTCGTCGACGACCATGGCGACCAGGTCGAGGCCGATCGTGTCGTAGCGCCCAGCGGCCCGGGCGACCAGCGCCTTGGTGCCGACGCCGTCGGTGGACGACACGAGGACCGGGTCGCGGTAGCCGGCGGGCAGCGACACGAGCCCGCCGAAGCCGCCGATGTCGCCGATGACCTCGGGCCGGTAGGTGGCGCGGACCTTGTCCTTGATGCGGTCGACCGCGGCTTCGCCCGCGGCGATGTCGACCCCGGCGGCCGCGTACGTCTCGCCCATCCGCCCGGCCTACGTGGTCCCGTCGAGGGCGGGCTGGACGATGTCCTCGGAGAACCGCTGCTCGTTGTCCTCGAGCACGTGCTTGCGCAGCGTCACCGGTACCTCAACCGGGTAGTCGCCGGTCCAGCAGGCGTCGCAGAAGCCGGCCTCGGGCACGCCGGTGGCCGACCGCAGCCGGGCGAGGCTCAGGTAGGCGAGCGTGTCGACGGCGAGGTAGTCACGGATCTCGTCGATCTCGAGCTTGGCGGCGATGAGCTCGGACCGCTCGCCGGTGTCGATGCCGTAGAAGCACGACCACTTGACCGGCGGCGACGTGATCCGCAGGTGGACCTCGCGGGCGCCCGCCTCCCGCAGCATCTTGACCAGCGCCTGCTGGGTGGTGCCCCGTACGATCGTGTCGTCGACGACGACCAGGCGCTTGCCCTCGATGTTCTCCCGCAGCGGGTTGAGCTTCATGCGGACCGCCCGGGCCCGCAGCTCCTGGCTGGGGGCGATGAAGCTGCGGCCGATGTAGCGGTTCTTGACCAGCCCCTGCCCGAGGGGGATCCCGCTGCGGTGGGCGAACCCCTCGGCGGCCGGGACGCCGGACTCGGGCACGCCCATGACCATGTCGGCCTCGACCGGCGCCTGCTCGGCCAGCTGCTCGCCCATGCGGACCCGAGCCTGGTGGACGCTGCTGGCGTACAGCCGGCTGTCGGGCCGGGCGAAGTACACGAACTCGAACAGGCACAACCGGGGATCGACCCGCTCGGGGGCGAACGGGTGGCTCGAGCGGGGGCCGTCGGCGTCGATCACCACCATCTCGCCGGGCTCCAGCTCGCGCACGAACTCGGCCCCGACGATGTCGAGCGCCGGCGTCTCGGACGCCAGCACCCAGCCGCCGTCGTCGAGCCGCCCCAGGCACAGCGGCCGGAAGCCGTGGGGGTCGCGGACGCCGACGATGCAGGTCTCGTCCATCAGCGTGAGGGAGAACGCCCCCTCGAGCGTGGGCACGACCTCGGCGAGCGCCTCGGCCAGGAGGTGGCCGCCCGTCGCCGCCGTCCCGCCCGCGCCGCCGTCCGCATCCCGCGACTCACCGTTCGTCCCGCCCCGACCGGCCGCCCGGTCACCGCCGGCCCCGTCGGCGCCGTTGAACCCGGTGCCGTCGCCCCCGGCGCCGTTTGCCCCGCCGACGCCCGTGACGGGCACCGAGCCGGGCGAGCCCGCGACACCCACTGCGCCGCTGGGTCCGGCGCCGGCGCCTTCGCGCTCCCCCGCCAGCCGGGCCAGCGCAGCGGCCAGCAGCTCGGCCACCAGGTCGCTGTCGCTGGTCACCGTGCCCTGGAGCATGCCGGCGCCGCGGGCCAGCCGCTCGGTGTTGACCAGGTTGCCGTTGTGGCCGAGGGCGAACTCGTGCTCGCCGACCGAGCGGTAGGCGGGCTGGGCGTTGCGCCAGGTGGACGAGCCGGTCGTCGAGTACCGGCAGTGCCCGATGGCGAGGTGGCCGGTCAGCCCGGCGAGCGTGCGGTCGTCGAACACGCTGGCCACCAGCCCCTGGTCCTTCACCACCGTGATCGTCTCGCCGTCGCTCACAGCCATGCCCGCGGCCTCCTGGCCGCGGTGCTGCAGGGCGAACAGGCCGAGGTAGCAGAGCTGGGCCACGGGCTGTTTCGATCCGTAGACGGCGAAGACGCCACACGCTTCGCGCAGGTCGTCAGTGGTCATAGGGGGCGGGTCCTCGGCGGCCGGGGGGTGATCGGCCTCGATCACGGGCCCATTCTGCCGTCCCGCGCCCCTCGCGCGGCGAACTCGACCCGACGAGGTCGGCCAGGACCGGGCTCACGGCGGGGCCGCGGAGCCCCGCGCCGAGAGCCCTCGTTACGGCCCACCTCTCCCCATACCGTACGCTCGCGGGCGATGGGGTCTCTCCTGCGGGCTGCGAAGCGTGCACCGCTCGTCGACAGGGTGCTGGCGATACCGCTGGTCGACAGGCTGGTGTCGTCGCGGCTCGTCCAGAAGCTGGTGAAGTACTCGGCGGCGTCGGCCGCCGGCGTGCTGGTCGGCCAGGCCACGCTCGTGTTCTGCCTCGAGGTGCTCGACTGGCCGGCGCTGGGGGCGAACCTGGCGTCCGTCACGCTCGGGTGCGTGCCCAACTACACGATCAACCGGTACTGGACGTGGCAGCAGACCGGGCAGAACCGCCTGTGGGGCGAGGTCATCCCGTTCTGGTTCATGGCCGCCGCCGGGGCCCTGCTGTCGATGCTGGCGGTGGCGTTCGCCGACCACCAGTGGGGCACGACCTTGGCCGTGGCGATCGCCAACCTGGCCGGGTTCGGCGTGCTGTGGATCGCCAAGTTCCTCGTCCTCGACAAGATCATGTGGCGGGTCGTCCACGACCTGCACCCCGAGGTCGAGGTGCCGCCCGAGATGGCCGACGAGCTCGGCGTGGACGTCGCCGACGCGACCACGGACGCGACCGCCGGCGCGGCCCCGGCCACCACCGCCGCCGACACGAACGGCTCCGCCGACGCCTCGGGCAACGGCACGGGGGCGCCGGCCGCCGGCACCGGCGGCACCGGCTCAGCCCTGGGTGGTGCCGTGGCCGAGCAGGTCGGGCAGTCGACCCCGCCACGCTGACACCGCGGCCTCCAGCGGCAGGTCGACCATCCCCTCGACGGTGAGCCGGTCGCCGCCGGCCTCGCCGATCACCCGCCCGTCCACACCGGCCGCCCCCTGGCGCCGCTGGACCTCGCCGACGGCGGCCGGGTCCACGGCCAGGACGAACACGCTCGGCGACTCGCCGAACAGCCACCGGTGGTCGCCGCCTGGCGGCGGATCCACCCGGAAGCCGACGCCCGACGCCACGGCCATCTCAGCCAGCGCCATGCCGACCCCGCCGTCGGCGGCGTCGTGGACCCCGAGGACCAGCCCGTCGTCGACCAGCCCCCGCACCAGCTCGCACACGGCGGCGTGGGCCGCCAGGTCGAGGGCGGGCGGGGAGCCCCGCCGGTGGCCCTTGGCCCACGCCCAACGCGAGCCGGAGAGACCCGCCCTGTCGGGCCCGAGCACGAGGATCCGGGTGCCCTCCACCAGCCGCACGCCCGGGGGCGGGGCGTCGAGGCGGTCGACCATCCCGAGCATGGCCACCACGGGCGTCGGGTCGATGTCGCTGCCCCGGCTCTCGTTGTAGAGGCTGACGTTGCCGCCGACGACCGGCACGTGCAGCGCCCGACAGGCCTCGCCCATGCCGTCGACGGCCTCGGACAGCTGCCACATCACCTCGGGGTGCTCGGGGTTGCCGAAGTTGAGGCAGTTGACGAGCGCCAGGGGGCGGGCGCCGACGCAGGCCAGGTTGGCCACCGCCTCGGCGACGACCAGCGCCGTGCCCCGCCGGGGGTCGAGGGCGCACCACCGGTGGTTGCCGTCGGTCGTGAGCGCCAGGCCCCGCCCCGTGTCCTGCCCGGTGACCGGGTGCTTGAGCCGGAGCACGGTGGCGTCGCCGCCTGGGCCCTCGACGGTGTTGAGGAACAGCTGATGGTCGTACTGCGACCACACCCACGACCCGTCGGCCAGCATGTCGAGCAGGTCGGCGCCCGGGTCGGCGGGCGGCGGCAGGGCGGCTTCGGCGGCGTCGCCGAGCCGCTCGGCCAGGTCGGCGGGCTCGGCCCGGGGCCGGTCGAGCAGCGGGGCGTCCTCGTGGAGCGACGCGGCGGGGATGTCGGCCAGCACCTCGCCGTCGGGCCGGTCGAGGATCCGCAGCCGGCCACCGGCCGTGACCGTGCCGACCACCGCGGCCCGGACCTCCCACCGCTCGCAGATCGCGAGCACCTCGTCGAGGTGGGCGGGCTCGACGATGGCCAGCATGCGCTCCTGGCTCTCGCTGGTCATGACCTCGTAGGGCTCCATGCCCTCCTCGCGGCGGGGCACCTCGGACACGTACACGTCCATGCCCACGCCGCCCCGGCTGGCGGTCTCGCTGGTGGCGCACGTCAGGCCGGCGCCGCCCAGGTCCTGGATGCCGACCACCAGCCCAGCGTCGAGCAGGTCGAGGCAGGCCTCGATGAGCCGCTTCTCCTCGAACGGGTCGCCGACCTGCACGCTCGGCCGCTTGGCCGCGTCGGCCTCGTCGTCGCTGAACCCGGCCGACGCCAGGACCGACACGCCGCCGATGCCGTCGCGCCCCGTCGTCGCGCCGAGGAGCACCGCCAGATTGCCGACGCCTGACGCCCGGCCCAACACCAGACGGTCCTGTGGGAGGATGCCGAGGCAGAAAACGTTCACGAGCGGGTTGTCGCGGTACGTCTCGTCGAAGACGATTTCGCCGCCGACGGTGGGCACGCCGACGGAGTTCCCGTAGCCGCTGATACCGGATATGACGCCCTCGGCGATCCACCGGCTGCGGGCGTCGGAGAGCGGCCCGAACCGGAGCGGATCCATCAGCGCGATGGGCCGCGCGCCCATCGTGAACACGTCGCGCAGGATGCCGCCGATGCCGGTGGCGGCCCCCTGGTAGGGCTCGATGGCGGAGGGGTGGTTGTGGCTCTCGATGCGGAAGGCGGCGGCCAGCCCGTCGCCCACGTCGACCACGCCGGCGTTCTCGCCGGGGCCGACCAGCACGTTGCGGCCCTCGGTGGGCAGGCGGCGGAGGTGCAGGCGGCTCGACTTGTACGAGCAGTGCTCGGACCACATGACCGCGTACATGGCGAGCTCGAGGTGGTTCGGCTCGCGCCCGAGGATGCGGGCGATGGCGGACGCCTCGTCGTCGGTCAGGCCAAGGGCACGGTGGATCGGCTCCGTGGGGGTCACGCAGGCAGCGTAGGCCACGGCTCGACGGGTTCCGCCGAACCGTCCATCAGATCGGACGGTCACGCACTAACTGCACATTGCGCGGTATGCCTTGAACGTCCCAAAGAATGCACATGTCGTAAGAAACCAAATATGATCCGCGGGCATGGCAACCACAACCCGCAAGCGAACGCCCATGTCGAACGAGCACAAGGCCGCCTTGGCCGAAGGCCGCGATCAGGGGCGGGCGGTGCGGCGCTACCTCGAAGCCCTTGAGGCCAACAAGCCCAAGAGGGGCCGCAAGCGTTCGCCCGAATCAATGAAGAAGCGGCTGGAGGCGATCGAGAACGAGATCGTGGGGGCCGATCCGCTCAAGCGCTTGCGACTCGTTCAGGAACGGCTCGATCTGCAGGCGGCCCTCGAGGCGTCGCAGTCGTCGGTCGATCTCGAAGCCTTGGAGAAGGACTTCATCAAGGCCGCCGCCACGTACAGCGAGCGCAAGGGTATCTCCTACTCTGCATGGCGCGAGCTCGGCGTGCCGACTTCCGTGCTCGAGCGGGCCGGAATCACCCGAAACAGCTGATTCGCCGGTGTCCGGCACACGAAAGACGTAGGACGGCCGATGGCGGGTCGGCCGCCTCCGTAGGAGCGGACGCCGAGCGCGCCGGACGCGGCGAGCGCCGGGAGCCGGGCGCTCGGAAGCCGGCGCTCAGGCTGCGAGCGCGCCGGCCGCGACCAGGAGCGAGCGCAGCAGCACCAACCCGTCCGTCGACCCGAGCAGCGCGTGGCTCGCCCGCTCGGGGTGCGGCATGAGCCCCACGACGTTGCGACCCGCCGAGCAGATGCCGGCGATGGAGTCGGTCGAGCCGTTGGGGTTGTCGACGTACCGGAACACGATGCGCTCGTCGGCCCGGAGCTCGGCCAGCGTGGCCTCGTCGCAGGTGTAGTTGCCGGAGAAGTGGTTGATGGGGATCCGCAGCGTGGTGCCGGGGGCCACGTCACGGGTCAGCGCCGTGCCCGACGCCTCGACCCGCACGGTCGTGGGCCGGCACAGGAACTTGAGCCCGGCGTTGCGCTGAAGAGCGCCCGGCAGCAAGCCCGACTCGGTCAGCACCTGGAAGCCGTTGCAGATGCCGACCACGGGCCCGCCCGCCTCGGCGAAGGCGACGATCGCCTCCATGATCGGCGAGAACCGGGCGATGGCCCCGGGCCGCAGGTAGTCGCCGTGGGCGAAGCCACCGGGGAGGACGACGGCGTCGACGTCGCCGAGCGACCGGTCGCCGTGCCACAGCAGGCGCCCCTCGCCGCCGGCGGCCCCGACGCCCTCGACGACGTCGTGCTCGCAGTTGGAGCCGGGGAACACGACGACCCCGACGCGCGCCGCCATCAGGCCTGCTCCTCGCCGGTGCCGACGGGCTGGCCGGCGCCGTTGGCGGTGCCCGTCGCCCCTCCCTCGGCCACCTGCTCGACCGTGACGGTGGCCGACTCGATGACCGGGTTGGTGAGGAACCGGGCGCACATGTCGCGCACCTCGGCCTCGGCCCTCTCGGCGTCGGGAGCGTCGAGGGCGAAGCGGAAGCACTTGCCGACCCTCACCCCGCTGACCCCCTCGAACCCGAGGGCGGGTAGCGACCGCTCGATGGTCGCCCCCTCGGGATCGGCGATGCCGTCGTGGAGGCGGGTCTCGACGAGGACCGAGAAGCGCATGCGGTCAGCGTAACGGGGCGCCGGGCGCGGCTCAGCCACCGGCGCCCGGCCAGTCGGCGAACGAGCGGCCCGTGACCCGCTCGTAGGCCTCGATGTACCGCCGGCTCGTGGCCGCGACCACGTCGGGCGGCAGCGGCGGGGGCGGCGGCTTCTTGTCCCAGTCGAGCGTGTCGAGGTAATCGCGCACCGGCTGCTTGTCGAACGACGGCGGCGTGCGGCCGGGCTCCCAGCCGTCGACCGGCCAGAACCGGGACGAGTCGGGCGTCAGCACCTCGTCGCACAGCACGAGCTCGCCGTCGACCAGGCCCAGCTCGAACTTGGTGTCGGCGATGATGATGCCCCGCTCCCGGGCCCACTCGGCGCCCCGCCGGTACAGCTCGAGCGAGACGTCGCGCACCTTGGCCGCCAGCGACTCGCCGAGCAGCTCGGCCGCCGCCGAGAACGAGATGTTCTCGTCGTGGCCCTCTTCGGCCTTGGTCGACGGGGTGAACACGGGCTCGGGCAGGCGGTCGGATTCGCGCAGGCCCGCGGGCAGCGGCGAGCCGTGCATGGTGCCGGATCGGCGGTATTCCTTCCACGCCGAGCCGGACAGGTACCCCCGCACGATGCACTCCACCGGCAACATCTCGGCCCGGCGGGTGATCATGATGCGCCCCGCCAGGTCGGCCGGGCCGGCCGCCGCCCGGGCCGACTCGGGGAGGTCGGCGACGTCGGTCGAGATCAGGTGGCCGGGCACCACGTCGGCCAGCTCGGCGAACCAAAACGCTGACATCGCCGTCAGCACTCGGCCTTTATGGGGGATCGGCTCGGCCATCACCACGTCGAACGCGGACAGGCGATCGCTCGTCACCATCAGCAGCCGATCGTCGGCGATGGCATAGATGTCACGCACCTTGCCGGAATGGACGTGGGCGAGACCGAGGTCGGTCACGGGGTACCCCCTACGGGCGTGTTACCGAATAGGACCTTTACAATTGCTGGCGGCGCATGAAGCGCGCATGAGATCGGCGCACAGCGCGCAGGATTCACCGCCGGTGCGCCGCTCTCGTGAGGCTCATCAGGTCGTCGGACACGTCGGTCTGACACGTCAGAGGATCGGCTCCGGAGCGTACGACGCCGCATCCGGGTGGGCGGCCAGCACCTCCTCGACCTGCCGGCAGAACGCCTCGACCTGGTGGGGCGCAGCGCCGACGAAGCTGATCGGGTCGGCCAGCACGCCCTCGAGCGTCGCCCGCTCGAGGCCGAGGCGCTCGTCGCCGGCCAAGCGGTCGACGAGGTCGTTGCCCGCCGCCCCCTCGCGCTGGGCCAGCGCCACCGCTCGGGCGTGCTCGCTGATCGCCTCGTGCGCCCGTTCGCGCCCGACCCCGGCCCGCACCGCGGCCATCAGCACCTTGGTGGTGGCCAGGAACGGCAGGTAGCGGTCGAGCTCGCGGGCGATCACGGCCGGGTAGGCGCCGAACCCGTCGACCACCGCCAGGAACGTCTCGAACAACCCGTCGGTGGCCAGGAACGCCCCCGGCAGCGCCACCCGGCGGACGACCGAGCACGACACGTCGCCCTCGTTCCACTGGTCGCCGACGAGCTCGGACACCATCGACAGGTACCCCCGGACGACCACCGCCAAGCCGTTCACCCGTTCGCACGACCGGGTGTTCATCTTGTGGGGCATGGCCGAGCTGCCGACCTGGCCGGGGGCGAAGCCCTCGGTCACCAGCTCGTGCCCGGCCATGAGGCGGATGGTCGTGGCCAGGCTGGCCGGCCCGCCGGTGGCCTGCGCCAGCGCGGCCACCACGTCGAAGTCGAGCGAGCGGGGGTAGACCTGGCCGACGTTGGTCAGCGCCGCCCCGAAGCCCAGATGCTCAAGCACCGCGGTCTCGAGCCGGTCGACGGCCGCCGGGTCGCCGCCCAGCAGGTCGAGCTGGTCCTGCTGCGTGCCGACCGGCCCCTTGATGCCCCGCAGCGGGTAGCGGGCGACCAGCTCGTCGACGCGCCGGTAGGCCTGGAGCAGCTCCTCGCCGGCGTTGGCGAACCGCTTGCCCAGCGTGGTGGCCTGGGCCGCCACGTTGTGGCTGCGCCCGACCATCACGAGCGTGGCGTGCTCAGCCGCCCGGGCGGCCAGGCGGGCCAGGGCGCTGGCCATGCGCTCGCGCACCAGCACGAGCGCCGAGCGCACCTGGAGCTGCTCGACGTTCTCGGTGAGGTCGCGGGAGGTCATGCCCGCGTGGGCGTGCTCGTGGCCGGCGAGCGCCGAGAACTCCTCGATGCGGGCCTTCACGTCGTGGCGGGTGACCCGCTCGCGGGCCTCGATCGACGCCAGGTCGACCTTGTCGACGACCGCCCGGTAGGCCTCGATGGCCTCGGCGGGGATGGGGACGCCGAGCGACCGCTGGGCCTCCATGACCGCCACCCACAAGCGGCGCTCGAGCCGCACCTTGTTCTCGGGCGACCACAGCTCGACCATGGGCCGGCTGGCGTACCGGGAGGCCAGGACGTCGGGCAGGACCGGCTTGCTCACGCCCCACAGTGTGGCCGGCGCCCGGCCCCACCTCGACATCCGGCGGGCGCGGGGCCGGCCCGGGCCCCAGCCGGAGGGCGGCGCCGCCGACCGGCCGACGTCAGCGGCGCTGGGCCATCTCCTCGCGGTGGGTGGCGAGCTGGCGGGCCAGGTCGGGGTCGTCGACGGCCAGGATCTGCACGGCCAGCAGGGCGGCGTTCATGGCGCCGTCGATGGCCACGGTCGCCACCGGGATGCCCTTGGGCATCTGGACGGTGGCGTACAGGGCGTCGACGCCGTTGAGCGCCCCGCCGGACAGGGGCACGCCGATGACGGGCAGCGTCGTGTGGGCGGCGACGGCCCCGGCCAGGTGGGCGGCCATGCCGGCGCCGCAGATGATCGCCGCGTAGCCGGCGTCGCGGGCGGAGGTGGCGAACTGGGCCACGGCCGCCGGGGTGCGGTGGGCGGACATGACCCGCACGTCGGCCTCGACGCCGTAGCGGGCCAGCGTGTCGGCGGCCGGGGCCATCTTGTCCTTGTCGCTGGGGGATCCCATGAGGATCGCCACCTTGCGGGGGGCGCTCATGCCTTCGCTGCCTCCTGGGCGATGTCGCTGCGGTGGTGGACGCCGGGCCACGAGATGTGGCCGGCGGCGTCGTAGGCCCGGTCGCGGGCCTCGGCGATGGTGGCGCCGGTCGCGGTGACGTCGAGCACCCGGCCCCCGGCGGTCACGAGCCGGCCCGCGTCGTCGATGGCCACGCCGGCGCAGAACACGGTGGCGCCCGCCCGCTCGGCCTCGGGGACGCCGGTGATGACGTCGCCGGTGCGGGGCCGGGCCGGGTAGCCCTCGGCCGCCAGCACGACGGTCACGCAGGCGTCGTCGACGAAGCGGGGCTCGGTGCGCAGGTGGCCGGCGGCGGCCTCGGCCAGCAGCTCGGCCAGGTCGCCGTCGAGCCGGGGCAGGACCACCTGGGCCTCGGGGTCGCCGAAGCGGACGTTGAACTCGACCAGCTTGGGCCCCTCGTCGGTCAGCATCAGGCCGGCGTACAGCACGCCCCGGTAGTCGATGCCACGACGCCGCAGCTCGCCCAACGTGGGCTCGACGCACCGGTCCATCACGGCTTCGACGACCTCGGGGGGCGCCACGGGGACGGGCGAGTAGGCGCCCATACCGCCGGTGTTGGGGCCGGTGTCGCCGTCGCCGACCCGCTTGAAGTCCTGAGCGGGGGCGAGCGGGACCGCCCGCTGCCCGTCGCACACGGCCAGCACCGACAGCTCGGGGCCGGTCATGCCCTCCTCGATCACCACCCGGCGGCCGGCGTCGCCGAAGCGCTCGCCGGCCAGCTTGGCCCGCACGTCGTCCTCCGCCTCGGCCAGCGACTCGGTGACGAGCACACCCTTGCCGGCCGCCAGGCCGTCGGTCTTGACGACGTACGGCGGCGGCAGCGTGCGCAGGAAGGCGAGGGCCGGCTCGGCGGCGTCGAACGACCGGTGGCGGGCGGTGGGCACGCCGGCCGCGGCCACCAGCTCCTTCATCCAGGCCTTGGACCCCTCGAGCCGGGCGCCGTCGGCGCCGGGGCCGAACACCAGTCGGCCACGGGACCGCAGCTCGTCGGCCAGGCCCGCCACGAGCGGAGCCTCGGGGCCGACGACGACGAGGTCGGCCTCGACGTCCTGCGGTGGCGTGGCCACCGACCCGGGGATCCCCGGGTTGCCGGGCGTGACGACGACCTCGGCCGTGCGGCCGAGCACGTGGGCGAGGGCGTGCTCGCGCCCGCCCGATCCGACGACGCAAACCTTCACGATGTGCGTTCCTCCCTGCGGGCTCTCGTGCGCGTGCGGGCTCTCATGCGGGCGCTCCGGCGACCCTCCTGCGGGCGGCCGGCTCGGGCCGGCTCACGACGGGAGGACGACGTACTGGTCGCGGCCGGGGCCGACGCCGACCAGCCGGATGGGCGTGCGCACCTGGTCCTCGAGGAAGGCCAGGTAGTCGCGTGCCTCGCGCGGCAGCTGGCCCACCTCGGTGACGCCGGACAGATCGGTCTGCCAGCCCGGCAGCTCCGCGTAGACGGGCCGAACCTTGTGCAGCAGCGACTGGTCGTCGGGGAACCGCTCGATGCGGCGGCCGTCGGCCTCGTAGGCCACGCACACCTTGACCGTCTCGAAGGCGTCGAGGACGTCGAGCTTGGTGATGGCCAGCTCGGACAGCGAGTTGAGCCGGGCCGCGTGCCGCAGCATGACCGCGTCGAACCAGCCGGCCCGGCGGCGCCGGCCCGTGTTGGTGCCGTACTCGTGGCCCCGGTCGACGAGCAGGTCGCCCTCCTCGTCGAACAGCTCGGTCGGGAACGGGCCCGAGCCGACCCGGGTCACGTAGGCCTTCGCCACGCCCACGACTCGGGAGATGTGGCGAGGACCGACGCCGGCGCCGGTGCACGCCCCGCCGGCCACCGGGTTCGACGAGGTGACGTAGGGATAGGTGCCGTGGTCGAGGTCGAGGAACGTGGCCTGTGCCCCCTCGAACAGCACGTGCTCGTCGGCCTCGAGCGCCTCGTGGACGAGGTTGACCGTGTCGGCCACGTAGGGCTCGAGCCGGGGTGCCAGCTCGCCCAGGTAGCGCTCGGCGATCTCCTCGACGTCGGGCGGGAGCTGGTTGTAGACCTTGGCCAGCACCTGGCCCTTCTCCTTGAGGACCAGCTCGAGCTTCTGGCGGAAGATCTTGGGGTCGTACAGGTCCTGGACCCGCAGGCCGACCCGGGTCGCCTTGTCGGCGTACGCCGGGCCGATGCCCCGGCGGGTGGTGCCCAGCTTGTTCTTGCCCAGGTAGCGCTCGGTGACCCGGTCGATGAGCTGGTGGTAGGGGAGGATCAGGTGGGCGTTGGAGCTGACTCGCAGCCGGCTGCAGTCGATGCCCCGGCGGGTCAGCTCATCGATCTCGGCGAGCAGCACGGCGGGGTCGACGACGACGCCGTTGCCGATCACGGGCGTGATGTGGTCGTAGAGGATGCCGCTGGGTATGAGCTGCAGGGCGAAGCTCTCGCCGTCGACCACCAGGGTGTGCCCGGCGTTGTGGCCGCCCTGGTAGCGCACGACCAGGTGCATCTCCTTGGCGAAGAGGTCGGTGAACTTGCCCTTCCCCTCGTCGCCCCACTGGGTTCCGACAACGATGGTCGCCGGCACGTCGTGTTGTGCTCCTGCTCGCTTTCAAGGACGAGCCACACTAGCTGGTCAGCGGCCCGGTCCCCCGTACGGGTTTGTTAGGGTCCAGCCCACCCCCGATGCGGACGTCATCCCCCTGCACGTGGTTCCCGTGGTGCACCCGGCCGGTCGCCCGCGCGGTCGAGCGGCGTACGGCGGACGGCGTGGTGCTGCGGGAGGCCGTGTGCGAACGGCACCTGCCCCACGCCCGCGACCACGGCTTCGTGCCGGTCGAGGGCGAAGAGCACGGGCCGGACGGGCGGCGCGACCACGCCGAGCCGGCCGGACGCGACGGGCGCGACGAACGGGCCGGGCGGGCCGACGCCGGCTAGCGGACCGCGCCCGGCAGGGCGAGCCACACGGGCCGGGCGCGACGAGGGCCGGGGCCCACGCCCCGGCCCGTGGCTCGATGATGCCGCCGATCGCCGCCGGGGCGGACATCCGCCCGGCCCCGCCCGGCCCGTGGCTCGTCGCAGTCGGCTCGTGTGGCCCGGCGCCCGGGGGTCAGGCCCGCTGCTGCAGGAACCGCCGGCCGAAGAAGGCGGCGGCGCCGAGGCCGAGGAGGGCGAGCCCGCCCACCACCAGCGGGACGGTGGTGCTGCTCCCGGTCTGGGGGAGCTCCCCGCCCGGGGCGGTCGTCGTCGGCGTGCTCGACTCGGTGGCGGGCAGCGTCGTGGACGGCGCGGCCGTCGTGGTGGTCTCCTCCGACGGCGCGGTGGTCGTGGTCTCCTCCGGCGGAGCCGTCGTCGTGGTGGTCTCCTCGGGCGGCGCCGAGGTCGTCGGGTGCGGGACGGTCGTGGTCGGGTGGCCGCCCGGGCGGTCCTTCCAGCAGAACCGGAAATGGCCGCGCCGCCGGCCGTGGTCGCCCCGGCCGTGGTCGCCCCAACCGTGGCGGCCCTCACGGTCGCGGTCGCCCCAACCGTGGCCGCCCCGGTCACCGTGGCCGCCCCAGTCGCCCCAGTCGTGGCCGCCCCACTCGAACTCGCCGTGGCGGCTGCCGTGGCCGCCGCCGTAGGTGAACAGGTGGCTCTCGCCCTCGCCGGGGACCTCGATGGCGCCGATCTCGACGCTGTCCGACGACCAGGTGACCTCGCCGTCCTCCACCCGGATGTCGACGTAGGCGTCGTCGCTGGTGTCGGGGGTGCCGCGGTCGTCGAGGAGGTGCCGCCCGCTCTCCATCGGGATCTCGGCCTCGACCCACTGGCCGCCGAAGCGCTCGGCCAGGTCGTCGAGCGTCCACCCCGGGCCCGTCTCGACCTCGGGCCCGCCGGTGGCGCCGGCCGGTGACCCGACGCCCAGGACCAGGGCCAGCGCCCCGGCCGCCGCGCACGTCAAGCCGCCCGCGACCCTGCGCCGGCTGGACACGTGCTGTTCCATCGCTTGCCTCCGTTCGTCCCCAAGGGGCGTGATCGCCCCCCACACGCTCACTGAGGTCGAACACCCGTCCCGGCGTCCCCGATGTGGTCTCCCCGCAACCACCCGCCGAGCGGTGCTTCGGCTCCCCAGCCGAGCCGTGAGGCTTGCACACCCTCAGCGCTCGCGCAAACGCTGAGGTCACGCGCGCAGAGGGCCGGGACGTGACCGTCCCGGCCCTCTATGTCACACGAAGTGTTCGATAGGAACGCTCTGGCGACTACGTCTCGTCAGGAGGCCGCCCGGTTCTGGAGGAAGCGGCGGCCAGCCACGAAGGCCACACCGGCAGCGACGAGGGCGCCACCCGCGGCGACCAGCGGCATGGTGCTGTTGCTACCGGTCCGGGGCAGCTCGCCACCCGGCGCCGTGGTGGTCGGCGTCTCGGTCGACGGCGGGGTCGGCTCGACCGACGTCGGGGGCGCGGTGGTCGGCGTCTCGCTCGACGGCGGGGTCTCGGTCGACGAGGTCGTCGTCGGCTCCTCGGTCGTGCTCGTCGTCGACGAGGACGTCGTGCTCGACGAGGTCGTCGTCGTGTCGTCGACCTCGGGCGGGCAGAAGTAGACGTGCTTGATGTACTCGGGGTCGCCGGTGAAGGCGGTGCCCGACGTCGCCGGCGGGTCGAAGGTGAACGTCTCGCCCTCGTCGCGGTTGGGCCAGCCGACCGCGTAGACGAACTCGACCGGCTCCGACGTCTCGAAGTCGAACGTGCGGGCGTCGTTCTCGGTGCGGACGTTGTCGATGGTGACCGTGAAGTCGCCATCGGTGTGCGTCCCGGGGACGTCGTCCTGGTTGTCGGGACCCCAGTGGAAGTCCCAGCCTTCGTCGGGGCAGGGGTGCTCGGGCATGCCGCCCCTCGGGCTCCGCCCGCCGTCGTGACCAGGGCCGCCGGTGGCGCCGGCGGCGCTCGGGAAGGCGCCGATGAGGCCGATGGCTCCGACCGCGGCCGCTGCCAGGCCCACCGCGGCCCTGCGGCGACCGGACACGTGCTCTGTCATTGATCCTCCGTGGTGTCTGCCGGGTCCGCCCCGGTGCCGACTGCTGGAGGAGATCCACGAGCGGGACCGCTGGATGGCCACCCCCCTGACAGGCGGCCACCCGCGAACCACGCCTTTGTGGAACCCCAACGAGCCCCAGCTCAAGTCCGGCACCCTTGCACACCCGCTCCGCGGCACGCAAGGACCGTGACAGTTTCGTAATGTTCACTGTCACCAACCCGTCCGGGCCCTACGGCCGGTGCGATCGGCCGCCCTGATCGGGGTCGGGCCGGCGCCGGATCACGGCCGGACCAGCCGCCCGGACCAGGGTCGGGGCGGCGCCGGATCACGCGCCACGACCCCGGCGGGCGAGGTGCCCGGCCGGGGTCCGACGCACGAGGAGACCGGGTGCCGGCGTCGGTCAGGCGCCCGGCGAGCTGGCGACGGTGACCAGCTCGCCGTCGACCTCGTCGACCGTGACGGTGTCGCCCTCGGACACCTCACCCTCGAGCATCCGCATGGCTAGCCGGTCGGACAGCTCGCGCTGGATGGCCCGCTTGAGCGGCCGGGCGCCGAACGCCGGGTCGTAGCCGACGCGGGCCAGATGGGCCACGGCGGCGTCGGTGACCTCGAGCGTGATGCGCTTGTCGGCCAGCCGGTCGCGCAGGTGGCGGAGCTGGATCTCGACGATGGCGCCCAGGTCGTCCTGCGTCAGCTCGCGGAATCGCACGATCTCGTCGATGCGGTTGACGAACTCGGGCTTGAAGAAGTCGCGCGGGTCGCCCGGCAGGTTCGACGTCATGATCAGCACCGTGTTGGTGAAGTCGACCGTGCGGCCCTGGCCGTCGGTGAGGCGGCCGTCGTCGAGCAGCTGGAGCAGCACGTTGAACACGTCGGGATGCGCCTTCTCGATCTCGTCGAGCAGCACGACCGCGTACGGCCGGCGGCGCACCGCCTCGGTCAGCTGGCCACCCTCGTCGTAGCCGACGTAGCCGGGCGGGGCGCCGACCAGGCGGCTGACGTTGTGCCGTTCCTGGTACTCGCTCATGTCGATGCGGACCATGGCCCGCTCGTCGTCGAACAGGAAGTCGGCCAGCGTGCGGGCCAGCTCGGTCTTGCCGACGCCGGTGGGGCCGAGGAACAGGAACGACCCGATCGGGCGGTTGGGGTCGGACAGGCCGGCCCGGCTGCGCCGGATGGCGTTGGCCACCGCGGAGACGGCCTCGTCCTGGCCGACGACCCGCTGGTGCAGGACGTCCTCGAGGCGGACGAGCTTGGCCATCTCGCCCTCCATGAGGCGGCTGACCGGCACGCCCGTCCACCGGGAGACGACCTCGGCGACGTCCTGGTCGTCGACCTCCTCCTTCAGCATGGCCTGGCCGCCCTGCAGCTCCTCGAGCTGCTTGGTGGCGGCGTCGACCTGGCGCTCGAGCTCGGGGATCACGCCGTAGCGGATCTCGGCGGCCTTCTCGAGGTCGAGCTCGCGCTCGAGGTCGGCCCGGCGGCTCTCGAGCTGCTCCTTGAGCTCGCGGATCCGGCCGATGACCTCCTTCTCGTTGTTCCAGCGCGCCAGCATCGAGTCGCGCTGCTCGCTCAGGTCGGCCAGCTCGCGATCGAGAGCGGCGAGGCGCTCCTTCGAGACCTCGTCGGTCTCCTTGGCCAGGGCCACCCGCTCGATCTCGAGCTGGCGGATGCGCCGCTCCACCACGTCGATCTCGGTCGGCACCGAGTCGATCTCGATGCGCAGGCGCGAGGCGGCCTCGTCGATGAGGTCGATCGCCTTGTCGGGCAGGAACCGCCCGGTCAGGTAGCGGTCGGACAGCACGGCCGCGGCCACCAGCGCCGCGTCCTGGATGCGGACGCCGTGGTGGACCTCGTAGCGCTCCTTCAGGCCCCGGAGGATGGCGATCGTGTCGTCGACGGTGGGCTGCTCGACCAGCACCGGCTGGAAGCGCCGCTCGAGCGCGGCGTCCTTCTCGATGTGCTTGCGGTACTCGTCGAGCGTGGTGGCGCCGATCATGCGCAGCTCGCCGCGGGCGAGCAGCGGCTTGATCATGTTGCCGGCGTCCATCGCGCCCTCGGCGGCGCCGGCGCCGACGATCGTGTGCAGCTCGTCGACGAACGTGATGATCTCGCCCTCGGCGTCGGTGATCTCCTTCAGGACGGCCTTCAGCCGGTCCTCGAACTCGCCGCGGTACTTGGAGCCGGCGACCATCGACCCCAGGTCGAGGGCGATCACCCGCTTGTTCTTCAGGCCCTCGGGCACGTCGCCCGCCACGATCCGCTGCGCCAGGCCCTCGACGATGGCGGTCTTGCCGACGCCGGGCTCGCCGATCAGCACCGGGTTGTTCTTGGTGCGGCGGGACAGCACCTGCATGACCCGCCGGACCTCGTCGTCGCGCCCGATGACGGGATCGAGCTTGCCCTGGCGGGCCACCTCGGTCAGGTCGCGGCCGTAGCGCTCGAGCGCCTGGTAGGTGTCCTCGGGGTTCTGGCTCGTCACCCGGTGGCTGCCGCGCACGGCCTGCATGGCCGAGAGCACGTCCTCCTTGGTGACGCCCAGCCGGTCGGCGAGGGCCAGCAGCAGGTGCTCGGTCGACAGGTACTCGTCGTGCAGCTCCTGCCGGGCCTGGTCGGCGTCGTCGATCACCCGCTGCAGGTCGCGCGCCAGCCGCGCCTCGGACCCGTAGGCCCGGGGCAGCTTGGCCAGCGCCTCGTTCACCTGGTTGCGCAGCGCCAGGGGCTCCTTGCCCAGGCGCTGGAGCATGGGCAGCACGATGCCCTCGCCCTGCCCCAGCAGGGCGCCGAGCAGGTGGTCGGGTGTGACTTCGGGATGGGAGGCGTCCTTCGCCGCCTCGACGGCCGCGCTGAAGGCCTCCTGCACCTTGAGGGTCCAGCGGTTCGGATCGAGAGCCATGCGAATACTCTACAGGCCGCTGAGGAAAGTTGATACCTCTTGACTCAACTTTGGCGAGGCAGCAGCTGGACGTGCCGGACGTCCGCCCCGCGTCAACGCGTCGGGGAGCGGCGGGCACCCGCGCCGGTCGCAGGCGCGCCGCGAGGTCGGGACGCGGGCGATGGCGTCCGCACCACGGCTCCCGGCCGGCGACGGTTGCGGTGGAGCGCAGCGAGACCGGCGTGTCATGACAGCCCCCTGGCCGACGCCTGAGCGTCCGCCCTCGCGGACGCAGCGTACCGGCCCACCCCCGCCCGCGGCCGCCGTGGGTCCGGGCGGCGGGTCGCCAGGGCGTGCCCGTCGGGGCCGGCGACGGGCGGGCCCCTGATAGCGTCCCTGGCCATGCGCGGGGCAACAGGGGCGACAGCCCGCAGGCGTGCGACGCGCGTCCCCGTGCCGGTCTCAGCGTTCGTCGACACCGCGCGGCGCATCTGGACCAACCCGGAGAACCGGGGGCGGCGCCTCCGGCGCACGGCCGGTTGGGTGGGCTGGCAGGCCTGGGAGCGGGTCGTCCGCCGGCCCTGGACGGTCCCGTTCCACGGCGGGCTGCGCATGGTCTGCCACCCGCACGACCAGGTGACGTCGCTGGTCATCTACTGCGGGCTCTACGACCCCGAAGAGATGCGGTTCCTCCTCGACTGGCTGCGGCCGGGCGACACGTTCGTCGACGTCGGGGCGAACGTGGCCCCGTACTCGCTGCTGTCCACGCTGGTCCCCGACACCCGGGCGGTGGCGTTCGAGCCGGGCTCGCTGGCCCGCCGGCGGGCCCGGGCCAACATCGACCTCAACGGCCTCGGCGACCGGATCGAGCTGGTGCCGCTGGCGGTGAGCGACGCGACGGGCACGGCCCGGCTGTCCGACGGCGAGTCGGCGACCAACGCCCTGGTCGGAAATGACTACCCGGGCCCGGTCGAGGAGGTCGCCACCGTGACCCTCGACGGCTTCGACGCCGGCGGCCGCCTCGGCCGGGTCGGGCTGATCAAGATCGACGTCGAGGGCTTGGAGCCGGCCGTGCTCGACGGGGCGCGGGCGCTGATCGACCGCGACCGGCCGGCGCTCGTCGTCGAGCTGAACGACGTGCCCGCCCTCCGCGCCTTCACGATGGCGGCCGGGTACGAGCCGGTGCGCTACCGGCCGGCCGGGCGGGCGCTCGAGCCCCGGCCCTGGCCCGACCGGCCCGGCGGCAACGTGATATTGGTCCCCGACCTCACCGCCGCCCGCCGACGGCTCAGCGGCCGCTGACGCCACGCAAGCGGGCAGCACGCCCGCGCCGCGAGACGGAGCTCGCGCCGCCCCAGCCCGGCCGGGCCGCGGCGCCGGCACGCCCGGGGTGGGCGGCGGGTCAGTTGGGCCGCCCGGGCGGGAACGGCTGCCACTCGGCCGAGTCGGCCGCGCCGGTCGGAGCCATCGGCGGCGGCGGCCCGTAGCTGCCGCCGTCGCGCCGCCGCCCGTTGCGCTGGATCGGCGTGACGGTCTCGTACCGGTACGGCGCCGTGCTGAACGTGGCGTCGGGCGAGAGGCTGTTGAGCACGGTGCCGGCCAGCGGGGCGTCCACCTGCCGGAGCATCTCCACCGCCCGGGCCAGGCCCCGCTTCGACGTCTTGTTGGCGGACGTCACCAGCAGCGTGATGTCGACCATGCGGGCCAGCACCAGCGAGTCGGTCACCGGCAGGACCGGCGGGCAGTCGATCACGACCATGTCGTAGGTCTGGCCCAGCACGTCGATCAGGCGCCGCGCCCGCTCGCCGCTCAGCAGCTCGGACGGGTTGGGCGGCGGCGAGCCGGCGGGCAGCACCGACAGGTTGGACACGGCCGGCACGGTCTGGATGGCCTGGGGCAGCGTGACGTCGCCGATCAGCACCCCGGTGAGGCCCGGCGTGAGCGGCACGCCGAGGATCTCCTCCATGCGGGGCCGACGGAGGTCGCCGCCGACGATCACGACCCGGTCGCCGGCCTGGGCGAACGTCACCGCCAGGTTGACCGATGTGAACGTCTTGCCCTCGGCGGGCGACGGGCTCGTGACCTGGACCACCCGCACCTCGCGGTCGACGCCCAGGAACTTGACCGCCGTGCGCAGCGAGCGGAACGCCTCGGCCGCCGGCGCCGACGGCTGCGACACGGTGACCAGCTCGGACTCGCCCTGGTACTTGGGGATGAGGCCGAGCGTCGCCACGCCGGTGACCTGGTCGACGACCTCCTTCGACTTGACCGAGTCGTCGAAGTAGTCGCGGACGAAGGCCAGCGCGGCGCCGAGGAACAGGCCGAACACGACGGCGATGGCCAGGTTGAGCGGCAGGTTGGGGCTGATCGGGGCATCGGGGACGCCCGCCGAGCTCAGCACCTGGGCGTTGCCGGCGGACGCCAGCTCGATGCCGAACTGCACGTCGTTGAGCTGGGCTCGCAGCTCGCCGGCCTGGGCCTGGAGCGCGTCGATCTGGGGCGCCCGCTCCTGGCGGAGGCTCTCGATCTGGGCTGCCGCCGCCTCGCGCTCGGCCGGGGTGCCGTTGGCCAGCTGGTCCTCGAGCTCGGCAATCGGCCGGCGCACCTCCTCGATCTGGTCGGTGACGGCGTCCAGCTGCTCGCGCAGCATGTCGGTGATGCCGATCAGCCGCTCGGCGTCCTTGTTCTGGCGGACCTGGACGTAGGTGTTGGCGTAGACGTTGAGGAGGGTGGCGGCCTCCTCGGGGTCGGACGAGACGAGCGACAGCTCGACCACGCTGCTCGTCACGTTCTGGTTCTGGCTCGTCTGGATGGGGCGGGCCGTGACGTCGAACACGGTGCCGTCGTCGAGCGAGCCGTTGTAGGCCTGGGCCACCTCGAAGCGCATGTCGCTCGAGGTCAGGAACGCCAGCTGGCTGGCCGCCTGCCGGTCGAGGTCACCCGAGTTGTTGCCCCCGAAGATGAGGGCGACCGGGTCGTTGACCCCGGCCGTCAGGACCTGGGCGCGGACCCGGTAGCGGGGCGCCGGGATCAGCGACCAGGCCAGCGCCACGCCGACGAACACGAGCATCGTGATGACGACGAACCAGCGCCGCCGAGCGATGACGGCCAGGTAGGACCGTAGCTCTGGCTCCTCCAGCTGCGGATCCATGCCGCGGGGACAGTAGTCCTGCTCAGCGCAGCCGGCACGGCCTGGACGCGTAACCGCAGGTCAGGGCCGCCCCCGACGGCGACCGGGCGGTAACTTCCGTGTTAGCGTCCGTCGTCGGAGGTCGCCGGAGGTCGCCGTGTCCGAGACGGGCTTCGTTCCCAGCCGAGCGGATGCACTTACAGCCGCCCCCGCGGCGGAGCGTCCCCGCGGCCGGGCCGTCAGCGGGGTGATCGCTCTCGCCTGGCTGGGGTTCGCCACGATGGGCCTCAACACCGTGCGCCTCGGCGGCCTGGCCGTCTCTGACCTGTTGTTCGCGGCGTGCGGGGCGGTCATCGTGGCCCGCTTCATCACCGGCCAGACGCACGACCTGGCCGGGCCCCACATGCGGCGCACGTCGCCGCTGGTCCTCGTCGGCAGCCTGCTGCTGCTGACGTTCGGGACGCTGTCCGCCTTCGGCGCCTGGGACGCCGGCTCGTCGATCCAGGTCGTCGCCCGCCTGGCCTGGCTGACGTTCGCCTGGTTCTGGATCCTGCGGACGGTCTCCCGCGACCGCCTCGCCTTCTCGCGGGTCGTGCTGGGGTGGCGGGTCGGCGTGCTGATCTCCGCCGCCGTCGGCGTGCTGACCGACGTCGGGATCACGAACATCGGCACGCAGAACGCCGAGGGCCGGCAGACGGGGTTCTTCGCCCAGCCCAACGAGTTCGCCGCCATGCTGGCGTTCGCGCTGCCGCTGTTCCTGTTCGACGTGCCGGGCCGGGGCGAGAACCTCGACGAGCGCCGCAGCTGGCCGGTACGGATCGGCATGATCGTGCTGATCGCCTGGGGCATCGCCGCGAGCGGCTCGATGACGGCCACGTTCTCGGCCGGCCTCGGCTGCGCCACCGCCTTCGTCGTCGTCTCGTTGACCCGGGCCCGCGACCGCCGGACGCCGCGCTCCACCAACCCGCTCCGCCCGTTCCTGGTGATGGCGGCGCTCGTCGTCGGCCTCTTCGTCCTGTCGACCAGCGACCTCCCGGTGATGGAGCGCTTCACCCGCTACCAGGAGGGCGACGTGTACGTGTCGAGCAGCGTCGAGACCCGGGGCGAGCTCAACGCCCGGGCCATCCAGAGGCTGCCGGACACGATGTTCGTCGGCACCGGCCTCCGGCAGATCACGGCGCCGGGCAGCGTCATCGGGGCCGTCAACACGTGGGACCCGGACGCCGTCCAGGGCATCCACAACATGTACCTGAAGGTGGCCCACGAGGCCGGCGTGCCCGCGCTCGTCGGGCTGCTCATCATCATCGGCGCGACGTTCCGCCAGGCGTGGCGCCTGGCCATCAGCACGGCGGGGACGGCCCTGCACGGCATCGCCGCCGCGCTGGTGGGGGCGATCGTCGGCGCCACCTGCCAGGCGATGTTCCACCCCATCGTGTTCCAGCGCTACTTCTGGGCGGCCATCGCCCTGACGACCTGCCTGTGGGCGGTCCGCCGCGACGAGGTGATGCGGGCCGCCGGCCGCGAGCCGGACGGGGCCGGCACGCCGGCGGGGCGGCGCGGGCGAGGCTGAGCGGCCCCTGGCCTAGGGCTGGGCGGCGCCCTGGCGCGCCCCGGCCGCCGCCCACGGCGTGGGCTCGAGCCCGACGGCGGACCGCAGGTCGGGCACGCGCTCCAGCAGGTACGACGCCCAGCGGTCAGGCGTGAGCTGCTGGGCCAGCTGGCGGCTGGCCCGGCCCATCGCCAGGCGCCGGACGGCGCCGGCCGTGCTGATGCGGGCCAGGCCGTCGGCGAGGCCGGCCGCGTCGTCGGGGCTGATGACCACGCCGTTGTACCCGTCGAGGACGAGCCGGGTCGACGCGCCACACACCCACGTGCAGATGATCGGCAGCCCGGCGGCCGCCGCCTCGTGGACGACGACCCCCCACGGCTCGAACCGGCTGGGCAGGACCAGGCACCCGGCCCGGGCCATCACCTCGGGCAGCTGGCTCGGCTGGACGAACCCGAGGAGCTCGACGCCCTCCAGCCCGGCCACGCGGTGGACCTCCGGACCGGTGCCGGACACGATCAGCGGCCACGGGTCGGCCACCCGCCGGCGGTAGGCCTGGTAGGCGGCGGCCAGCACGTCGATCGCCTTCTCGGGCGCCAGCCGCCCGACGTACAGGAACGCCTCGGGCGGCAGCTGGTCGCCCCGGTCGACGGCCACCTTCTCGAACGTCGGCGTGTCGCCGACGTACAGCCCCCACATCGTCCGCTCGGCGCGGAAGCCGAGCCGGCGGGCGAACTCCGCCTGCCGGCCGCCGGCCACGAACACGGCGTCGTAGGCGGGTTGGAGCACGAAGCGGGAGATCAGCACGCCGCCCCACTGCTTGGCGGTGCCCCACCACTGGTTGTCCATGCACAGGAGCCGCAGGGTCCGCCCCCGGCGGCGGCGGGCCGCCCGCCGGTAGGCCCCCACGTCCCACGACATGACCAGCAGCACGTCGGGGTCGAAGTCGTCGAGCGCCGCCTCGAGCTCGGTCTCGTCCGGTGCCTCGGACCAGGCCCGGGCGTCGATCGCCAGCGTCAGCTCGTCGAGGTCGAACGGCGCGCTGGCGTCGAGCGAGCGGTGGACGACGAGCACCTCGGCCCCCGCGGCCCGCAGCGCCGAGAGCTGGGCGTGGAAGTAGCCGGACAGGCCGCCCCATAGGACGGCGACGCGGGGCGGGCGTGTCCAGTGCTCGCGGTTGGTCATGTCCTCACCTCGCTTGGTCCACCAGCACGGCGCCCTCCGGGTCGGTCGGGGGCGCCGGGTCGGGAAGGCGACCGCCGACGCCGTGCCCCAGCGCCCCGAGGAACACCGCCCACCAGATCACGCCGACGACCGCGTTGGCGATCCCGAACCCGATGGTGTAGCCGATCGCCGAGCCGACCGCGGCACCGACGACCGTGAAGCCGAGCTGGGGCGGGAGGCTGTAGAGGCGGGCCCGCAGGCTGTGCCGGGCGGCGGCCAGCGACCGCAGGCCGGCGAACGCCCCCGTCGCCGTCCCGCCGGCGACCATGGCCAGGCCCATCGGGAGCATCAGCTCCTGGGCGTCGGTCCAGGTGTCGCCGAACAGCGCCCGGCCGACGCCGTCGGGCAGGACGAGCCCGGCGACCGTCCACGCGCCGGCCGTACCGGAGACGACGACGGTCGCCGCCACCATGAGCCGCTTCAGCGAGCGGGGCCGGTCCCGGCGCCGGGCCCCATCGGGCACCAGCATCAGGTAGAGGCCGGCGTGCAGCACGTTGAGCGGCCCGTAGAAGACCTGCGCCGCCCGCACCGCGCCGAGCGCCGACAGGCCGGCGATGGCCCCGAGCAGCAGCAGGACGACCTGGCCCCCGGCCCGGGCCGTGAGGTACTCGCCGAAGTAGGCGCTGGACAGCGTCCGGTGCTGGGTCAGCCAGTCCCACGCCCGACCCCGGCGCAGCGGCACCCGCAGCGCCACCATCGCCAGGAGCAGACCGACGGCGCCGCTGACCCCCCAGGCCACGACGAACCACTCGGGCGACGCCCCCGACGGCGCCGCGACGACGAACCCGGCGACGATCAGCAGCCAGGCCAGGTCGCTGGCGAGCGCCACCTGGGGGCGGTCGATGATGGCCACGTGGCGGAGCGCGTCCTGGACGCCCAGGTAGGGAAAGACGAGCGCGAGCGCCACGAGCGGCGCCGTCGACGAGCCCCCGTCGACCGCCGCGAACGCGGCGATCACGGCCGAGCAGGCCAGCGACACCACGAGCGACGCCGGCACGAGGTCGGCCAGCGCCCGGTTGCGCTCGGCCGGGCCGTCGGTCGAGTGCGCCGACAGCCAGGGTTCGCCGACGATCGCCCGGACGACACCGACCGCCAGCGGGTAGGTGACCATGGCGACGCTGAAGGCGCCGAACCCCGTCGGGTCGAGCAGGCCGGCAACCATGATCGTGACCAGGACGTTGCTCAGGCTCGACGTGGCCGTGTCGATCATCACGAGCGCCCGCCGGCGCCCGATGCGGGCGACCGTGCGGGCGACGGTCTGGCGCACGGCCGCCGGGTTCACGCCGGCCCTCCCGCGGTACGATCCGTGCTACGTACGGCCCGGACACGACGGGCAGAGCAGGCTGAGGGGCGGCTGTGAGCGTGACGGCGAGGTTGCGCACCGCGCTGGTCGGGGCGCGGACGATGGTGAAGCACAACCGGCCGTTGCGGGGCGCGCTGTTCCTCGGTCAGAACGTCGTGCACGGATGCCTGGCCCGGCCGGCGGGGTCGGGCCCCGCGGCCCCCGCGGCCTCCGGGCCCGGCGTGACGCCGCGGTACGAGCTGGCGGCGATGATCCGGGTGAAGGACGAGGCCCGGTTCCTGCCCGAGTGGCTCGCCCACCACGTGGCGCTCGGCGTCGAGCACGTCGTCGTCTACGACAACGCCAGCCGCGACGGCACCCGCGAGGCGATCGAGCCGTTCGTGGCCGAGGGGCTGGTCACCTACGTGCACTGGCCGGCGGTGCCCGTGTCGCCCGGCAGCCATCTCGACTTCCTGGCCCGCTTCGGCCCCACCTGCCGCTGGGCCGCGTTCCTCGACGCCGACGAGTTCGTGGTCGAGGCCGAGCCCGGGGCCCTGCGGGCCGCTCTCGACGCGGCCCGCGACCGGCCGGCGCTGGCGCTCAACGAGCGCTACTTCGGGAGCGCCGGGCACGAGACGATCCCGGCCGGCCTCGTCACCGAGCGGTTCGACCGGGCGAGCGCCGAGATCACCGACCACGTGAAGGTGATCGCCCAGCCGGCGGCCGTCGCCCGCTACCGCAACCCGCACAACTTCTACTACCGGCGGGGCCGGCTGGCCCGCACGCCGGACGGGCGCCGGGTGTTCGGCTCGTTCGTCACCCCCGCCGCCGAGCCATCGCTGGTCATCCACCACTACGTGTACCGGAGCCGAGAGGACTACGAGCGCAAGGCCCGCCCGAGCCACGGGTACGCCACCGCCGTCGGCGCCCGCGAGCGGGCCCGGCGCCTGGAGCGGGCCGAGGCCGAGTTCCACCGGCACAACGACGTCACGGTGACGGTGCCCGAGGCGGCGCGGCGGGCGACCGCGGACCTGCTGCGGCGTCTCGGCTACCCGGAGGAGCTCTACCGCCACGGCCGCCCGGTCACGTCTCGTCGTCCAGCCACGACGAGAGATCCTGGCCCGTGAGCCGGCCGAACTCCACCAGATCGTCCCGGTAGAGCTCGGCGAGGCGCCGGCGGCCGGCCGCCGTCAGCAGCGTGCCGTCCTCGTGCGCCTCGCGGGAGACGAGCCGGAGCGCGCCCAGCCGCTTGCCCAGGTTCACCACCCAGGACAGGTCAGCCCGGTGGAGGGCGGTGCCGGCCCGGTGCATCAGGCTGTAGGTGCGCCGGAAGCGCGGGACGGCGCTCCGGTTGGGCCGGAGCTGGCCGGCCTCCGGCGGGAAGAGGTCGGGGTCGACGTCGAGGAACTTGCCGAGCGCCCGCTTCGTCCCCTCGACGTCAGTCGTCATCTCCTCCAGGCGCAGGAACAGGAAGGCGTCGAGGCCGAACTCGTCGATCCAGGGCCGCAGGGCGCGGGCGTAGAAGCCGTTGCGCACGGCGTCGGGGCGGGCCCGCATGAAGGCGGCCAGGTCGCCCGTGAAGTTGTCGAGGGCGCACGCCTGCCGGTAGGCCGACCACAGGAGCGCGACCGGGTCGCGGATGCAGACGAGGAACCGGTCGACGGTCCCCAGGGCGCGGATCCGCTCGCGGCACGCGTCGCTGTAGACGTACACGGGCGTGATCTCGCCGACCGCCCGGGGCTCGCCGGGCGACCCGCGGGCGAAGCACTGCTCGTACCACTCGAGGCCGCGGTGGTAGTTGAGGTCGAAGAAGTTCAACTCCTTGCGGATCGTCGGCATCCGCACCTGGGGGTGCGTCGCCAACAGCTCGTGCAGCCAGGTGGTGCCGGCCCGGGGGCACCCGATGCCGAGGAAGGTCGGCAGGAGGCCCCCGGCGGCGGTCACGGCTTCACGACCTCACGAGGCTGGCCGCCACCTGGTCGTACACCCAGGCGTAGGTGGCGGCGAGACCGTCCTCGAGGCTGATCGAGGGGGCCCAACCCAGCGCGGCCCGGATGCGGGTGTTGTCGCTGTTGCGCCCCCGGACCCCCTGGGGGGCGTCGAGCACGTACTCGCGCTTGAGCGTCACGCCGGCGATGCGCTCGACGATGTCGACCAGCTCGTTGACGGTGACCAGCTGGTCGCTGCCGACGTTGAGCGGCTCGCGCACGTCGCTGGCCGTGAGCCGCAGCGTGCCCTCCAGGCAGTCGTCGATGTAGGTGAAGCTGCGGGTCTGCTCGCCGTCGCCCCAGATCTCGATGCGGTGCTCGCCCGTCAGCTTGGCCGTCGCCACCTTGCGGCAGATGGCGGCCGGAGCCTTCTCGCGGCCCCCGGTCCACGTGCCGTGGGGACCGTAGACGTTGTGGTAGCGGGCGACCCGGGTCTCGACGCCGAAGTCCTCGTAGAAGTGACGGGCCATGCGCTCGCTGAACAGCTTCTCCCAGCCGTAGCCGTCCTCGGGCATGGCCGGGTAGGCGTCCTCCTCGCGCAGCGGCTCGACCTCGGGCGTCGCCTGCTTGCCCGCGGCGTACACGCAGGCGGACGACGAGTAGAAGAATCGCTCGACGCCAGCGTCGCGCGCCGCCACCAGCATGTGCGTCGAGGTCAGCACCGACAACATGCACAGCGCCTTGTTGGCCTCGATGAACCCCATGCCGCCCATGTCGGCCGCCAGGTTGAACACGGTGTCGACGCCGTCGACCGCTCGACGGCACTCCTCGATGAGCTCGAGGTTGGCCGTGACGTTCTCGACGTCCGGGAACACCTGGTACCACTCGTCGAGCGGCTTGACGTCGACGGCCCTGATCCGGCTCACGCCCTCCTCGCGCAGCCGCCGTACCAGGTGCCCGCCGATGAAGCCGCCGGCCCCAGTCACCAGCGCAACATCCATGTCGTGCTCAGTCCCCCCTCAGGTCGAGGCCCGGTGCTTCGTTGATGCAGTTGATGGATCGGCCGACGAGCGCCGCGGCCGGCGGCCGAGCGCCTCGTCGATCACGTGCTCGAAACGGTCGGTGATGGCCGCCGTGTCGAACGCGGACTCGGCGTACGAGCGGGCCCGCAGCCCGGCCATGACCCGCTTCTGGCTGTCGTTGCGCAGGTCCTTGGCCGCGAGCAGGAAGGCCTCGTCGTCGGTGGGGGAGGTCACCGAGCCGGCCCCGGCCCGCTCGATCGTGCGGGCGGCGAGGTTGTGCGGCGGGATGGCGCCGAGGATCGGCCGGCCGGCGCACAGGTAGCTGAGCACCTTGGACGGCACCGAGAACGTGCCGGCCGCCGGTTCGAGGAGCGCCACCAGCACGTCGGCCGCCCCCAGGATGTCGGGGTAGTCCTCGATCGGCTGGAACGGCAGCAGCCGCAGGTTGGGCAGCGGCTGCTGCGCCAGCATCTCGCGCAGGCGGTTCTCGCCGAGGCCCTCGGAGATCACGATCACCTCGGCGTCGTCGACGTGCTGCTCGGCCAGGGCGTACAGCAGCTCGGGCCGGTGCTTGAGCCCGAGCGTGCCCGAGTACAGGAACACGAACCGCTCGCCGAGGCCCATGCGCTCGCGCCACCGGTTGCACCGGGGGCGCAGCGGCAGGTCGGCCAGCGGCGCCCAGTTCTCGATGACCGTGCACCGGTCGCGGTCGACGCCCCACCGGCCGAGGACCGGCTCGAAGTCGTCGGTGATCGACACGACGCCGTCGGCGCGGCGCAGCAGCGCCCGCTCGATCGCCTCGAACGCCCGGCCCAGCAACCGGCCGGCCCGGCCGGCCCGGTTCTCGGCCTCGGTCGCCATGGCGACGCTGTGCAGGTCCTGCAGCCAGAACACCCAGGGGACCCGCCGCCCGGCGCACCACGTGGCCGAGACCATCTTGGCGACGAGGGGCACGTTGCAGGCGAGGATCACGTCCGGGCGGAACTCGGCGGCCACGCGGGTGAACCGGGCGCCGTACGCCAGCTCCTGACGGACCCGCCGGACCGGGGAGTAGCGGGCGAACGAGTCGCCGGCGGGCACGGACACGACCGAGAGGTTGGGCTCGGGGCGCTCGAGGTCACCCTTCCCGCTGGTGTACGAGCGGCAGTAGACGTGGCGGACCTGGTGGCCCCGGCGGGCGAGCGCCCGGCTCAGGTCGATCTGGAACGGGTGGCCGGCGAAGTCGTGCACCAGGATGCGCAGGCACCGGGAGGCGACGCGGCCGCCGGTCGCGCCCGGCCCGCCGCGCCCGTCGGTGTCGTCGTCGCTGTCCACCACGAGCAGTGGCCTCGGCTCCACTCCCCCATTTCCCCCCGTATCCCCAGACTTGCGATCGGCGCAGGCAGAGCCTGCGGCCTCACGGAGCCACATGGACATGTCCTCCCCGGCGTGGCAGCTGTCCCCGATCCCTAAACGAGCGTTAGGCGGCGTCCAACGTGTGAGTTGTGTGGCGTTCCGAGATCCCCAAACCCGGGTTGCCCCTCAACCCCCGGATCCTCGGAGCGTTGTCCGGTCCGTTGTTACCTCACAGTAAGGTCCCGACGGGGTGCGCGTCCACCCCTCTGCTTTGACACCGTAAGGTAACCCGTGACCAGCGACGATGCTCGTTACGGTGCGTCGATGGCCCGTCCCGGTCTGTGGCGAACGGGTTACAGGGCCGGAGACCGTTGCGGATGCAGCGTGGCGGGTCACTGGCTAGCGTGGGCGGTCCTCGGGCCCCTGTGGTCCGCGGGGCGACAACAGTTGGGGGTGGCGAGTGGGTGCGGCGTACCGGACTCGGGGCAACGGCGACAGGCCGACTGCACCGGCCGCGACCACCCCGACCACGGCGACCACCCGGAGTAGCCGGAGCACCTCGAGCGTCGAGTGGCGCCGCCAGGAGGTCGTCCTGCTCGCGGCGCTCGACGCCGCCGCGGTCGGCGCCGCCACGCTGCTCTCCAAGATGTGGAACTTCGGCCTCGAGCCCGCCGAGCTCGAGATCCGCTCGATCACGATCCCCTACATCGCGCTCGCCGGGGCCATCGTGCCGACCTGGCTGGCGGTGCTGGCGCTCACCGGCGCCTACGACGTCGGGCCGTTCGGGACGCCGTCGAACGAGTACGGCCGGGTGATCCGGGCCGGCGCCTACTTCGTGGCGGTCGTGGCCGTCGCCTACTTCATCCTCCACATCGAGAAGCTCACCCGGGGGTTCCTGGCGGCAACGGCACCGCTGGCCCTCGTGCTCACGCTGGGGGTGCGGGCCGTCGCCCGCCTCCGGCGGCGGACGCGGCGCGCCCGGGGCGAGGGGGTGCGCCGCGCCGTGGTGGTCGGCTCGCGGCGGAGCGTCGCGGAGGTGGCCCACCACCTGGCCGAGCACCCGGCCAGCGGGCTCGTCGTGGTCGGGGCGTGCGTGCCGGGGCCGGTCGAGCCGATGCTGACGCGCGACATGCCGGTGCCGGTGCTGGGCGGGACCGACGAGGTGCTGGACGCGCTGGGGCGCTCGGGCGCCGACGTCGTGATCTTCACCGGGAGCCTGGCGCTCGGCCGCGTGCGCACGCTGGCCTGGAAGGTCGAGGGCTCGGGCATCGACGTCTTCGTCGTGCCGTCGCTCACCCAGCCGGCGGGGCAGACCGACGTCCGCCCCGTGGCGGGGCTGCCGCTCGTGTACGTCGACCGGCTGCCCGGCGCGGTCGGCAAGCCGGTCCCGCCGCCCGTGCCCGCCGCGCCGCCGCCACCCCGGCGGGCCGTGCCGGTCGGGGCGGGCGCCACGCCCGAGCCGGCCGGCGCCCGGCCGCGGCCGCAGCCCTGACCGGCCCGGCGGGTGCAGCCGGAACCGGCGCCACGCCACGGCGCCCGGGACGCCGCGCGTCGCCGGGCCCCCGACCGCCCGGTCAGCCGTCGCGGCGGGGCGGGCGGGGCCGGTAGAGCGTGATCGCCTGGCGGACCGGGACGATGTCGCGGCGGTACTGGCGGTGGGTCTCGGCCACCGCCTCGGCAGCGGCCTTGCGGGTCTCGGCCAGCTCGGCGCGCAGGCGGGCCACCTCGGCTTCGAGCTCGAGCACCCGCTGCACGCCGGCCAGGTTCAGGCCCTCGTTGGTCAACTCCTGGATGCGACGGAGCAGTGCGATGTCGGCGTCGCTGTACCGACGCGACCCGCCGGCCGTGCGCGCCGGGTCGAGGAGGCCCTTGCGCTCGTAGATCCGGAGCGTCTGCGGGTGCACCCCGGCCAGCTCGGCTGCGACCGAGATGACGTACAGCGCCCTCGTGTTGCGCTCACGGCCATCCATCCCTCGTCACTCTCCCCTTCACTCACACCCCGAGGTGCGCCCGGGGCGACGTGCCGTCTCCGGCGGCGGCCAGCGCCTCGACGGCCTTGCGCTCACTGGCGGACAGCTTCTGCGGCACCGCCACCTCGACCGTGACCAGCAGGTCGCCCGTGCCCTTGGGCGTGGCGACCCCCCGGCCCCGGACCCGGAACGTACGGCCCGACCGGGTGCCGGGCGGGATGCGGACCGTGACCGAGCCGCCGTCGAGCGTCGGCACCTTGATGTCCGCGCCGAGCGCGGCCTCAGGAAACGTCACGGGCACGGTCAGCGTCAGGTCGCGGCCCCGCCGCCCAAACAGGCGGTGGGGCGCCACCCGCACGGTCACGTACAGGTCGCCGGCGGGGCCGCCGTTGCGGCCCGGGCCGCCCTTGCCCCGCAGCCGGATGCGCTGGCCGTCCTGCACCCCGGCCGGGATGCGGACCTTCACCTCGCGCGGCCGGTGCTCGATGCCCCGGCCCCGGCAGGTCGGGCACGGCTCGTCGACCGTGAAGCCGCGCCCGCCGCACTGGGGGCACGGGGTCGAGAAGCTGAAGAATCCCTGGTTCTCGTCGAGCACGCCGCGTCCGTCGCAGCGGGGGCAGGGGCGCGGCGTCGTGCCCGGCCGCGCGCCGGTGCCGGCGCACGTCGAGCACGTCGCCTCGCTCGTCAGGTGGACGGTGGTCGTGATGCCGCGGGCGGCGTCCTCGAACGCCAGGTGCAGCTCGGCCTCGAGGTCGCGCCCCCGGTGGGGGCCGGCGCCCCGGCCGGGCCCCGTGCGCGTGCGGGCGCGGCCGAACAGGCCACCGAGGACGTCGCCGAGGTCGCCCAGGTTCTCGAACCGGAAGCCGCCGGCCCCTGCGCCGGCGCCCCCGCCGGGGAAACCTGCGCCCATGGGCCCGAGGCGGCGGACCTCGTCGTACTCCTTGCGCTTCTCGGGGTCGCCGATCACGTCGTAGGCGGCCGAGACCTCCTTGAAGCGCTCCTCGGCGGCCTTGTCGCCCGGGTTGGCGTCGGGGTGGTACTTGCGAGAGAGCTTCCGGTAGGCGTTCTTGATCTCCTTCTGGGAGGCGGTCTCGCTGACCCCGAGGATTCGGTAGTAATCCTTCTCGAACCACTCACGCTGGGCGGCCATGAGCTGGGCCTCCGCCTGTCCTAATCCGTCACCTTGACCATGGCGGGACGCAGCACGCGGCCCCGCCACCGGTACCCGGCGCGCATGACCTCGGCGACCACCTGCTGGCCGCCCTCGCCCGGCTCGTGGAGGACCGCCTCGGCCTCGGCCGGGTCGAACGGCTCGCCGGCGGGGTCGATGCGCTCGAGCCCCTCCTTCTCGAGGGCCCCGTAGAGCGCCTTGACCACGGGCTCGACCGCTTCGCCCTCGCCGTGGGCCACGGCCGCGTCGCAGGCGTCGAGCACCGGCAGCAGACCCTCGATCAGCCGACCGAGGGCCCGCTGGACGGCCTCGTCCTGCCGCTTCTGCGCCTGCTTGCGGAAGTTCTCGAAGTCGGCCTGGGTGCGCCGGGCCGCCTCCAGGAACTCCTGGCGCTCCTTGTGCATCCGTTCGATGTCGACCTCGAGGGCCGCCGCGGCCTCGTCGAAGCCGTCGCCCCCGGCGTCGGCGCCGCCCGGCCGGCCGGCGTCGGCGCCGGCCTCGCCGGGACCGGACGGGCCGGGCCCGCCGGCGGCGGATCCGGCCTCGGCCTGGGCCTCGGGGCCGGCGTCGGACCCCGCCTCGGCGCTGGCGTCGGACCCCGCCTCGGGGTCACCGCCGGACGCCGCCCCGGCACCGGTGCCGAAGGCGGCGTCGTCGTGGTCGGGTTCGGCGATCTCGGCCCGGACGCGCTCGGCGTCGTCGGTACCGGCGTCGGAGACCGGCTGGGGGGCGCCGGACGCATCGGGCTGGCGGCCCGGGTCGCGACGCTCGCCCGTCACTTCTTCTCCTCGTCGTCGACGATCTCGGCGTCGACCACGTCGTCATCGGACGGCGCCGAGTCGGCGCCGCCGGAGCCGTCGGTCGACGACTGCTGGGCGGCCGTCTCGTACAGCTTCTGGGTGAAGCTCTGGCTCGCCGACATCAGCGCGTCGGTGGCGTTGCGGATGGCCTCGACGTCGCTGCCGGAGATCGCCGTCTTGAGCTCGGCCAGCTTCTCCTCGACGGCCGACTTCTCGTCGCCCGTGAACTTGTCGCCCTGGTCCTTCAGGAGCTTCTCGGTCTGGTAGACGAGCGTGTCGGCCTGGTTGCGGACGTCGGCCTCCTCGCGGCGACGCCGGTCCTCCTCGGCGTGGGCCTCGGCGTCCTTGATCATCCGCTCGATCTCCTCCTTGCTGAGGGAGGACTGACCGGTGATCGTCATCGACTGCTCCTTGTTGGTCGCCCGATCCTTGGCGGACACGTGGACGATGCCGTTGGCGTCGATGTCGAACGTGACCTCGATCTGAGGCACGCCCCGGGGCGCCGGGGGCAGGTCGACGAGCTGGAACTTGCCCAGCGTCTTGTTGAACTGGGCCATCTCGCGCTCGCCCTGGAGCACGTGGATCTCGACCGACGGCTGCATGTCGTCGGCCGTCGTGAAGACCTCGGTGCGCCGGGTCGGGATCGTGGTGTTGCGCTCGATGAGCTTGGTCATGACCCCGCCCTTGGTCTCGATGCCGAGGGACAGCGGGGTGACGTCGAGCAGGAGGACGTCCTTCACCTCGCCCTTGAGCACGCCGGCCTGGATGGCAGCGCCCACGGCCACGACCTCGTCGGGGTTGACGCCCTTGTGGGGGTCCTTCCCGGTCATCTCGCGGACCAGGTCCTGCACGGCGGGCATGCGGGTCGAGCCGCCGACGAGGATGACGTGGTCGATCTCGGACTTGGTGAGCCCGGCGTCCTTGATGGCCTGCTCGAACGGACCGCGGCAGCGGTCGAGCAGGTCGGCCGTGAGCTCCTGGAACTTGGACCGCGTCAGCGTCTCGTCGAGGTGCAGGGGGCCCTCGTTGGTGGCGGTGATGAACGGCAGGTTGATCTGCGTCTGCTGGACCTGGCTCAGCTCGATCTTGGCCTTCTCCGCCGCCTCCTTCAGGCGCTGGAGGGCCATGTTGTCGGCCGAGAGGTCGACGCCGTGCGCGGACTTGAACTGGGAGACCAGCCAATCGATGATCTTCTGGTCCCAGTCGTCGCCACCCAGGTGCGTGTCGCCGTGGGTGGCCTTGACCTCGAACACGCCGTCGCCGATCTCGAGGATCGACACGTCGAACGTGCCACCACCGAGGTCGAACACGAGAACGGTCTGGTCCGCCCCCTCCTTGTCGAGCCCGTACGCCAGCGCGGCGGCCGTCGGCTCGTTGATGATGCGCAGCACCTCGAGCCCGGCGATCTGGCCGGCCTCCTTGGTGGCGGTGCGCTGGGCGTCGTCGAAGTAGGCGGGAACGGTGATGACGGCCTGCGTCACCGTGTCGCCCAGGTACGACTCGGCGTCGCGCTTCAGCTTCTGCAGCGTGCGGGCCGAGATCTCCTGCGCCTTGTACCCCTTCCCGTCGATGTCGATCGTCCAGTCGGTGCCCATGTGGCGCTTGACCGACCGGATCGTGCGGTCGGGGTTGGTGATGGCCTGGCGCTTGGCCACCTCACCCACCAGCACCTCGCCGCCCTTGGAGAAGGCGACGACGGACGGGGTGGTACGGGAACCCTCGGCGTTGGGGATGACCACCGGGTCGCCGGCCTCGAGGACCGCGACGACGGAGTTGGTGGTGCCGAGGTCGATGCCGACGGCCTTGGGCATGGGTCAGCCTCCTACGAGAGCTACCATTGGGCGGGTCTTGGAACGACGTCGAGGATAAAAGTTGAGCGCGTCGTTCGCAACTTTGGGGGTCGCCCGCGGCTGGCGGCGGTCCCGGCGCCCGCCGGCCCGTGATCGGGCTCGCTCCGGGCACGGTCCCGACAGGGTTCGCACGGGTCCCGGCGCGATCCGGCGGCGCCGTCAGCGAGCACTACGTTCTCCGGTCGGTGAGGACTCGGGGGACGCGTGCGCGGGGGGCCGTGGTGGCCACCCTGGCGGGGCTGACCGGCGTCGCCTCCGTCGTCCTGGCGGCCTGCAGCCAGACATCGCCGCCGGGCGCCGAGGCCATCGACCAGTACTCCGACGTGGGCGACTGCCTGCGGCCCGACACCGGGCGCAGCCAGGGCTTCCTCCAGGCCGACTGCGACGACCCCGAGGCGACCGTCGAGATCATCGAGATGGTGGGGGCGCTCGGCCTCGAGTCGCCACCACTGTGCCCGCCCGGCACCGACCTGCTGGTGAACGGCGAGCAGGGCCCGCTGGTCGACGGCGACATCGCCGCCGTCCCCGAGACCTGGTGCTTGCGCAACCTCGAGCCGCCCCACCCCGGCGACCCGGGCCAGGGTGGCGGCGAGCTCGTCCCCGGCGACTGCTTCGCCATCGCCGAGAACGGCGAGATCACCGAGGTGCCGTGCACCGGCGGCTCGGCCCGCCCCGAGCACCGGCTGCTGGCCAACGAGCGGACGGCCGAGGCCTGCCCGGCCGAGACCGCGGACCCGATCGAGCTCAACGCCATCCCCCCGCGAGTGCTGTGCGCGGTCGACGCCTGAGCCGGCAGGCGCGGGCCATCGCCTGACCCGCCGCCCGGCCCCGCGGCGCCGCCCCGGCGGCCCCGACGGCCCCGGCGGGCGACGTCAGGCGGGGGTCGCCGAGGCCAGGCCCAGGAAGTTGCGGAGCAGGTCGTGGCCGCTGGCCGTCAGGATCGACTCGGGGTGGAACTGCACGCCCTCGACCGCCAGCTCGCGGTGCCGGAGGCCCATGACCGTGCCGTCGTCGGTCCACGCCGTGACCTCGAGCTCGGGCGGCACCGTCGACCGGTCGACGACCAGGCTGTGGTACCGGGTGGCCTCGAAGGGGTCGGGCAGCCCGGCGAACACGCCCTCGCCCCGGTGGTGGATCAGCGACGTCTTGCCGTGCATGACGTCGGCCGCCCGCACGACCTCGGCGCCGTAGACCTGGCCGATGCACTGGTGGCCCAGGCACACGCCGAGGATGGGGCGCACACCGGCGAACCGGCGGATCACGTCGTTGGACAGCCCGGCGTCCTCGGGGCGACCGGGGCCGGGCGAGATGAGGACGGCGTCGGGGTCGAGCGCCACGATCTCGTCGAGCGTCAGCTCGTCGTGCCGGTGGACCAGCGGCTCGGCGCCCAGCTCGCCCAGGTACTGGACGAGGTTGTAGACGAAGCTGTCGTAGTTGTCGATGACGAGCACGCGGGCCACGGCGAGCGAGGCTACCGGGGCTCAGGACGCCCAGGCCCACCGATTGTCGACGGCTCGCCGGCGGCGACCAGCGCCACCTCTCGGCCCAGCACGTCCTCGAGCAGGGCCTTGCGCTGCCCGGCGGCGTACAGGTCGAGCTGGACGTCCTCGCCGTCGGCCGTCTCCACCTCGAGCACGAGCGGGCCGCCGCCCCCGGAACCGCCGCCCGCGCCGTCGCCACGGGCGCCGCCGCCCGCGCCGTCCCCGCCCGCGCCGGCGGTCCGCACCCGCACACCGGTGACGCGGCCGGCGTGGTTGCGGTCGAGGCCCACCGCCACCCGCACGAGGGCGGCCATCTCCCGGACGCGCCGCTGGTCGTCGCGGTCGAGGACGGCGAACTCCGGGTGCTTCTTCCGGGGCGCCGACTTGCGGTGGTAGCGGGCGACCTGGGCGATCAGCTCGATCTCGCGGTCGGTGAAGCCGGTGAGGTGCTCGCTGTTCCGGATCACGTAGTAGCTGTGCTTGTGGTGGGCGGCGTGCGACACGAACAGGCCCACGTTGCACAGCAGGGCGCCCGCCTCCAGCACCTCGCGGTCGCCCTCGTCGAGGTCGAGCCGGTCCGCCAGGGCGTCGAACAGGGCCAGCGCCAGCCGGGCGACGTGCTCGGAGTGGGCCGGGTCCTCGTCCATGAGGTCGACCAGGTGCATCACGCTGCGGCGGCGCAGGTCGGACAGCTGGTGGAGCGAGCCGCCGTGGGTCCGCCGCCAGGTGTCGAGAAGCACGCCCTCCCGCAGCGCGTAGTCGGAGTACGTGAGCTCGGCGACGTCGAGCGCGTCGACCACCTGCTCGAGCACGAGCGCCCCGGCCAGGATGATGTCGGCCCGGCGGGGGTCGAGGCCCGGCACCTTGGCCCGGGCCTTCACCGTGTCCGCCTTGATCAGGCGGCGGACGACGTCGTCGATGTCCTCCCGCGTCACGGTGAAGTTGTTGAGCGTGCGGGGCGGCTGGCCGCCGGCGCGGGCCGCCGCCATCTGGCACACCGACCGGATCGTGCCGGAGGAGCCCACCGCCACCTCGAAGCCGAGCCGCCGCGCCGCCCGGACGGCCGAGGCGAGGGTGGCGCGGATGTCGCGCCGGCACGCCTCGAGGGCGCCGCGCTTCAGCCGGGAGCCGGGGAACCAGCGGCGCGTCAGCCGGATGGCGCCCAGCCGGACGCTGCGGGCCAGCAGCACCTCGCCGGCTCGGCCCACCACCAGCTCGGTCGACCCGCCGCCGATGTCGCACACGAGCGTCTGGCGGTCGAACGTGGGCACCGCCTGGAGCACGCCGAGGTGGATGAGCCGGGCCTCCTCGAAGCCCGAGATCACCTCCACGTCGACCCCCGCCTCCGTCCGGGCCCGGTGGAGGAACACGTGCCGGTTCTCGGCCTCCCGCACCGCGGAGGTGGCGACGGCCCGCAAGCGGGCGCCGCGAGCGGCGGCCACCTGCCGGAACCGGCCGAGCACCTCGATCCCCCGGTCCATGGCCGCCGGGGTCAGACGCTTCATGTCGCCGGCGCCGGACCCGAGCCGCACCATCGCGCGCTCGCGGTCGACCACCTCGAACCCGTCGCCGTCCATGCGGGCCACGACGAGGTGGACGGAGTTGGTGCCGATGTCGGCGGCGGCGAGGACGCTGGTCTGCACGCCCCTACTCTTCCCGCCCGGTCCGCCGACCGGCGGGGCATTCCGGGCGACCTGTAAGGTTGCGCCTCATGGCCAAGCCCGCCAAGCGCAAGGTCCCCGCCGGCAAGGCGACCTCTCGTCGGGTGACGCCCAAAGGCACGAGCACGAGCGAACGGCCGGCGCCCTCGAGCCGCTACACGCCGCCGCCCCCGCGCCCCGACGCCCCGAGCCCGACCTGGGTCCCCGTGCTTATGTTCACGCTCCTCGGGCTGGGGGCATTGACGATCTTCCTCAACTACCTCGGCGTGCTCCCCGGGGCGACGAGCAACCTCTACCTGGGGATAGGTCTGGTGGCCATCTGCGGCGGGATCATCACCGCCACCCAGTACCGCTGACAGCTCTCTGACCAGGGCTTTTTCGGCGCGTTCGCGTAATGATCCCCATCACTACGAATGGTGACCCTTAGGTAACCGAAGTTACACGCTTGTTACTCTCCCCAGGTTTGTCCACAACCTGTGGGAAATCCCCCCAGGTCGGCGGGCCCCGGGGTCGGGGAACAAGGTGGGGACGGCGGCGGCGCCGCTACTCGATGGGGGCCACGAGGTCCATGTCCTCCTGGCAGTGGCGCGGGGGCTCGGGGACCTCGTCGTTGGCGGTCGTCATGCGCACCTCGGTGCCGCACACCGAGCACCGGAACATGATGCGCACCTTGCGCAGCTCGCCCGGCGGCGGGGGCGGCGGCAGCGGGGTGGCCAGGCCCCGCATCACCGCGATGCCGGCCTTGAGGATCAGCCAGCCGGCCAGCACCGCCACGATCACGGCCAGCGGGTGGGCGCGGGTCAGCAGCCAGGCGACGACGCCGGCCACGACGAGCGTGGCCAGCGTGCCGCGAGAGACCCGGGGTTTGCTCACCCCGCCATCGTAGGGTCGGCCGGGGGCGACGCCGCCGACGGGGACGGGATCCCCGCCCGGCGGGCCGCCGCCGACACCTCGGAAACGTCAGAACGTGCTCGTCAGCCGAAGCGCTCGTCGACCGCGGCGCTCGTCAGCCGAGGCGCTCGATGACGGTGGCGTTGGCCATGCCGCCGCCCTCGCACATCGTGAGCAGGCCCCACCGGCCGTTGGTGCGCTCGAGCTCGTTGAGCAGCGTGGCCAGCAGCTTGGTGCCCGACGCCCCGAGCGGGTGGCCGAGGGCGATGGCGCCGCCGTTGACGTTGACCTTGCTCATGTCGGGCTTGAGCTCGCGCTCCCAGGCCAGCACGACCGAGGCGAAGGCCTCGTTGATCTCGATCAGGTCGATGTCGTCGAGCGTGAGGCCGGCCTTGTCGAGCACTTTCCGGGTGGCCGGGATGGGGCCGGTGAGCATCATGACCGGGTCGACCCCGGCCAGGGCGAAGGCGTGGAACCGGGCCCGGGGCCGCAGCCCCAGCTCGTTGGCCTTCTCCTCGGTCATGATCAGCGCCGCCGAGGCGCCGTCGGTGATCTGGCTGGAGGTGCCGGCCGTGATCTTGCCGTCGGGCTTGAACGACGGCTTGAGCGTGGCCAGCTTCTCGACGGTGGTGTCGTCGCGGATGCCCTCGTCGGTGCGCACCACGTCGTCGGTCTCGGTGATGTCGCCGCTGTCCTTGTCGCGGCGGATCGACTTGACCGGCAGGATCTCGTTGTCGAACCGGCCCTCGTCCCGCGCCCGGGCGGCCTTGGCCTGGCTCTCGGCCCCGAAGGCGTCGAGCTCCTCGCGGGTCAGGCCCCACGTGTCAGCGATCAGCTCGGCGGACAGGCCCTGGGGGATGAGGCCCCCGCGGTCCTGGTAGCGCAGCCCGACGCGGGGCCCGAACGGGAGCCCGAAGCGCCCGTCGCCCACCGACGCCCCCATCGGGACCTGGCTCATGATCTCGACGCCTCCGGCGACGACCACGTCGTGGGCGCCGGCCATGACGGCCTGCGCCGCGAAGTGGGCGGCCTGCTGCGACGAGCCGCACTGGCGGTCGATCGTGGTGCCCGGAACCGCCTCGGGCCAACCGGCGGCCAGCACCGCGTTGCGGGCGACGTTGACCGCCTGGGCGCCGGTCTGCATGACGCACCCCAGGATCACGTCCTCGACGACCTCGGGGTCGAGGTCGTTCCGGGACGCCAGGGCGGTCAGACACTCGGCGGCCAGGTCGGCCGGGTGCCAGCCCGAGAGCTGCCCGTTGCGCTTCCCGCCGGGCGTGCGGATGGCATCGACGATCACGGCGGTCGGCATGGTGTCCTCCTCGGCGGCCGCCTCGTGGCGGCCCACTTGACCCTCCGGTCAAGCCAGTCTGCCGAGGCCGCCGCGCCTCCGCAACCGACGCGCAACCGGCCCCGCGACCGGCGTGCGATCGGCCGCCCGACCGCGTTGCCCGGCCGGACGCGCGTCCACACGAGGCCCACGCGCGACCGGGCCCGGCCGGCAGTGGGGGATCGGCCGGCCGGGCCGGTCGCCGTCGCGGCGCGTTGCCTCAGCCGCCGGCCGGGGGCCAGGTGCCCTTGGCCAGCTTGGGCGCCGTCGACGGCGACATGACTGCGTCCTTGAAACCCTTCAGCGGGGTGATGCGAGCCTTCTTCGAGGCCTTGATCTGCACCGGCTCCCCGGTCTGCGGGTTGCGGCCCATACGGGCCGGCCGGTCCACCTTGGTGAACTTGGCGAAGCCCGAGATCGAGACGGGCTCGCCCTCCGCGACCACGGCCGTCACGACATCCGTGAAGCCCTTGAGGATCTCGTCGACCTCTTTGCGGTCCTTCGCGGTGTGGGTGGCCACCGCCTTCACCAGATCACGACGGTTCACTGTGAGAGGGCCTCCTCCTCGTGGAGCTACGGGACCAGTTTCCCGGATCAACGCGCTCCGTGGTGGGATGCTCGGTGAAACGGCCCGGAAACCGCAGATGGCCCCGCAGCGATGAGCACTTTCCGTGTTCCCCCGCGGGGCGGCCCCAAACCGCCGGACCGGGACCGCGTCAGATGCGGGCCGGGGCCCCCTGCGCCAGCCACTGCTCGGCCTGGCGGGCCCGCCGGGCGAGCTGGTCGAGCGTCGCCTCGTCGATGCGGCGGAGGCCGACGAGGCGGTTGAGCTGGCTGTTCACCTGGGCGTGGGTGAGGTTGGTCATGCGGACCAGCTCCTGCACGAGGCGGGCGTTCTCGGCCCGCAGCGCCATGCGGCGCTCCCGGGGGCTGGGCTGGTCGTCGCCCGGTGCGTTCCCGGCCGCGGCGGGCGGCGCCTTCGCCCCCGGCAGCGCGGGCAGGGCCAGCTCCAGCGCGCTGTCGCCGGCGTCCTCGCGAGCGTCGTCGCGGTCGAGGCGGTCCAGCACGTCGTCGTCGAGGTGGAAGACCGACGACTCGTCCTCGCCGGTCACCACCGCCGACAGCGGGGCGAACAGCGACAGCTGGTCGGCCCGGTCGTCCTCGTGGCGCAGCTCGTCGAGCTCGGCGCCGGGCTCCACCGGGCCGTCCGCGTCGTCGGGCTTGCGCTCGCGCCGCAGGCTGTGGCGGCGGGCGTCCGCGATCTGGCTGGCCCACGTGCGCAGCCGGGGGTCGTCGGGGATGAACAGGTAGGCCTTCTGGCGGGGCACGCCCCGCGTCCAGCGCACGAACCGGCCCACGGCCTGGCGAAAGAACAGGTCGGTGGTCGTGGTGGTGGCGTACACGCCCACCCGCAGGCGGGGGATGTCGACGCCCTCCGACACCATGCGCACCGCCACGATCCACGGGTCGTCGGCGGCGGCGAACCGGGCGATCCGGCTGGACGACAGCGGGTCGTCGGAGATGGCCACCGTCGCCCGCACCCCGCACCGGTAGCGGAGCAGGTCGGCGATGCCCTGGGCGTGGTCCTGGTCGGCGGCGATGACCAGCCCGCCGGCGTCGGGCTGGGTGCGGCGGATGGCGTTGAGGCGCTCGTTGGCCTGCAGCAACACGGTCGGCAGCCACTCGCCGTCGAGGCTGAGGGCGGTGCGGAGCCGCTGGGCGGCCGCCACCCGGTCGAGCGCGTCGTCGAAGGAGGCGGCGTTGGCCGTGCCGTCGGGCGCGATCCACTCCATGAACCCGTTGATGCGGGGGAAGTAGACGGGGCGGACGACCCGCCCGTCGGCCAGCGCGTCGGCGTAGTTGTACTCGAAGTCGGGCACGGCCTCGTCGGCCACGTAGCGGACGAAGGGGATCGCCCGCGTGTCGGACCGGAACGGCGTGCCCGACAGGGCCAGCCGGCGCGGCGCCACCTCGAACGCCCGCCGGACGGCGTCGCCCCACGCCCGGTCGTCGCCGGCGTGGTGGATCTCGTCGAGGACGATCAGCGCCCGGGCGGCCAGCGGCCGCAGGGCGTCGGGGTTCGACGCCACCTGCTGGTAGGTCGTGACGATGCCGTGCACGTCGGCGGGCAGCCGGCCGCCGCTCGGCGACCAGCGGGGCTCGAGGTGCAGGCCGAAGTTGGCGGCGGCGTCGGCCCACTGGACCTTGAGGTGCGACGTCGGCGCCACGACCACCAGCCGGCGCCCGGGGTTGCCGGCCAGGTCGTGGACCGCGGCGCACAGGGCGAACGTCGTCTTGCCGGCGCCCGGCGTCGCGACCGTGAGGAAATCGGGGTCGGACGACGCGGCCAGCAGGTCGAGCGCGCGCTTCTGCCAGGGTCGGAGGCGGACACGGCGAGCCATGGGGGCCGACGATCTTCGCACGCGCGGGCCGCTCGGCGCCCGCGTCGGGCGGCCCGATCGGAACGGTTGTTGGTCACACCCTGGTGGGCGGCCGGGCTCGCCGCCGGCCCACAGGCCGGTCGCGACGGTGTTGGTCACGCCCGGCCCGCACCGCCACGATGGGGCCGATGGCGCAGCACCAGATCGACCCCGAGGCCCTGCCGTACGCCCCCGAGAAGCTCGAGCGGAAGCCCGACGTCGGCGCCGACGCCTTCTTCGCCCTCGACCTGCGGACCGGTCGCGTGGTCGACGTCGAGCCGTTCCCCGAGGCCCGCAAGCCCGCGTGGAAGCTGACCGTCGACTTCGGGCCGGTAGTGGGCACGCTGCGCACCAGCGCCCAGGTCACCAACTATTCGGCCGACGAGCTCCGGGGCCGCATGGTGGTGGGGGCCATCAACCTGGGCCGCAAGCGGATCGCCGGGTTCACGAGCGAGTTCCTCGTGCTGGGCGCCCTCGATCCCGACGGCACGGTCCGGCTGCTCGAGCTGCCCGAGGGCGTGGCGCCCGGCGCGCCGGTGGCCTGACGGCGGCCGGGAGCTGGCGTCCCGGCGTCAGAGCGACCCGTCGGTCGCGCTCAGCATCACCGAGGCCATGATCAGGAGCACGCCGGCCCCCAGGAGAACGGTGGCGATGATCCCGCAGATCCGGCCGACCTGCACGGTGGAGCGGTTGGTGTAGGCCATCGGGTTCTCGTCGATCTCCTCGAGCGTCGAGCTGCCCATCGACCAGGCGAACGGGCCCAGGAGCCCGCAGACGACCAGGCTGCAGATGCCGAGCACCAGGACGGTCGTGCCCTTCGGGTGCTCGCGCGGGTACCCGTAGGGGGTCGGCGGGGGCCACGCCGGGTACTCCGGTGGCGGTGGTGGGATGGCCATGGCGCTCTCCGTCTCGACGAGCGGCGGGGCGAAGGTACGAGGGATGCGACGGGCCCAGCGCACGCCGGTCTCCGCCGCGCCGACGTGCGCCGGAGGTTAACGCCCGCCGCCGGGCCGGCGACGGCGGACGCGACCCCGGGGACGGCGGACACGACCCCGGGGACGGCGGACGCGACCCCGGCCACGGCTGCTCCGGGCCGGCCTCAGGTCTGGACGACCAGGATCCCACCGACCACCAGCCCCGCCCCCACCATCTGCACCCCACCCAGCGTCTCGCCGAAGACGGCGAGCGCCAGCAGCACGGTCACGACCGGCTCGGCCGTGGACACGATCGAGGCGGTCGTCGCCCCCACCCGGGTCACGCCGGCGAAGAACAGCCCGACCGCCCCGACCGTCGACACCACCGCGATGCACGCCAGCCAGGCCCAGCCGGCCCCGGTCAGCGCCCCGGGCCGCAGCTCGCCGAGCAGAGCGGACGCCGCGGTGAGCGTCCCGGCCGCCCCGGTGGCGACCAGCGCGGCGAGCACCTGGGGCCGCACCCGGGCGGCGACGCCCTCGCTGACCAGGACGTAGCCGGCGTAGACGACCGCCGTCCCCAGGCCGAGCGCGGTCCCCAGCGGGTCGAGGGCGCCCACCCCGGCGCCGGCCAGGACCAGCCCGACGCCGCCGACGGCCAGGACCAGGGCCGTCGTCCGCCGCCGGTCGAGCCGGTCCCGTCCCCGGACGGTGGCCACCACTGCGACCATGGCCGGGAACGTGTACACGAGCAGCGACAGCAGCGAGGCGTCGATGCGGGCCAGGGCGGCGAAGTAGCCGCCGGCCTGGGCGGCGTAGATGCCGCCGCCGAGCGCCAGGGCCAGCGCCACGTCGCACCGCGCCAGCGACCGGACCTCGGTGGCGCCGCCCCGGGCCAGGATCAGCACCCAGAACAGCGCAGCGGCCAGCGCGAAGCGGACGGCGAGCAGCGTGCCGACCGTGGCGCCGTTGTCGTAGGCCAGCTTGCCGAACACGGCCATGCCCCCGAAGGCGGTGGCCGACCCGAGGCAGAGGAGCATCCCGGAGCGTCGCAGGCGTCGCATGCCGGCATCGTGCGCCGGACGACGCTTCAGAAGCGATTCCGGTTTCTGAAGGAGATTCGGTAGCGTCGCTGAACGATGCTCGACCTCCGCCGGCTCCGCCTCCTCCACGAGCTGCACCGGCGGGGGACGATCGCCGCGGTCGCCGAGGCCCTGCACTACACGCCGTCCGCCGTGTCGCAACAGCTGGCGGCGCTCGAGCGCGAGACCGGGGTGCGCCTGCTCGAGAAGGCGGGGCGGGGCGTCCGGCTCACCGACCCCGCCCTCGTGCTGGTCGAGCACGCCGACGCCCTGCTGCGCCGCGCGGCGCTCGCCGAGGCCGACCTGGCGGCGGCGGCCGGCACGGTGGCGGGCCGGGGTCGCATCGCCGGGTTCCAGTCCGTCTCGCTGTTCCTGGCCCTGCCGGCCATGGAGGCCCTGGCCCGCACCGCGCCCCGGCTCCGGTGCGAGCTGGTCGAGGCCGAGCCCGAGCAGGGCCTGCCCGCGCTGGCCGCCGGCGACGTCGACCTCGTCCTGGCCGACGAGTGGCAGCACCAGCCGTGGCGCCTGCCCGAGGGCGTCGACCGCCACGACCTGCTCGACGAGCCGGTCCGCCTGGTGCTGCCGGCCGGGCACCCGGCCGCCACCCGGCACCCGGACGCGGTGCCGCTGGCCGAGCTGCGCGACGAGCCCTGGGCCACCGGGCACCCCGGCATGGGCTGGGAGGAGATGACCCAGCGGACGTGCCGCGGCCTCGGCGGGTTCGACCCCGACATCCGGCACCGGACCAACGACGCCACCGTCAGCCTCGCCCTGGTGGCGCGGGGGATGGCGGTGACGCTGCTGCCCGAGCTCGCCCTCGCCGCCCGGGGCCCCGACCCCCGGCTGGCGGCGCGGGCCATCGCCGAGGGGCCGGTCGTCCGCCGGCTGTTCGCCGCCACCCGCTCCGGCGACGCTGCCCGCCCGTCCACGCAGGCGCTGCTGGCCGCCGTGCGGGAGGCGGTGGGGGCGCTGCCCGCCGTTGGGGCGGGCTGAGCGGGGCCGGGGGCCGAGCGGGGCCGGGGGCCGAGCGGGGCCGGGGCGGGCTGACCGGCGTCAGCCGCCCGGGTCGCCGTCCTCCCCGTCCGTGCCGTCTTCGTCGGCTTGGTCGGTTTGGCCGGCTTCGTCGTCGGTGGGCGGTTCGCCCTCCAGGCGGCGGAGCACCCGCTCGACCAGCTCGCGGCTCTCCGCGTGGCCGGCCGTCATCCCGATGGCCTGCTCGAGCACGAGCACCTGGGACAGGCCGGTCAGCAGCACGAGCAGGGCGGCCGGCGGCACCTTGTCGGGGTCGATCCCGTAGGCGCCGAACCGGGACGCCAGCGCCTCCACCTGCATGGCCCGGTGCCGCTCGGCGTACCGGCGGATCTCGCTCCGGATCTGCTTGCGATGGTTGCTGAGGGCGACGAACTCCATGATCAGCCCGGCGCCGGCCGGATCGACGCTGCGCTCCCACAGGGCCCGCAGCGGCTGCGGGGAGCGCAGGGCCCGGGCCAAGCGGGCCAGCTCCTGCTCGGCCCGCCGACGGAACACCGCCAGGAACAGGTCGTCGAGCGTGCGGAAGTAGTAGTGGACCAGCCCGCCCGTGACGTTGGCCTCGCTGGCGACCCGCCGCGAGCTGACGGCCGCGTAGCCCTCCTCCCGCATGAGGCGCTCGGTGACGTCGAGCAGCAGAGCGCGGGTCTCCGAGCTCTCGCTGCCCATCCGGCGGGGTGTGGCCATGCGCCCCATTGTGGTTGACGGGCACCGAGGCCCGCGCTAGGCAACTGTTCAGCAGAGGAGGGGGAGGCACATGGGAGAGCTGGACGGCAAGGTCGCGGTGATCACCGGCGCCGGGTCGGGCATGGGCCGGGCGTCGACGCAGGTGTTCGTGCGGGAGGGGGCCCGGATCCTGGCGGTCGACGTCAGCGGCCGCCAGGAGGAGACCGCGGCGGCCCTCGGCGAGGCCGTCGTGCCGTTCAAGGCCGACGTCAGCCAGGAGGCGGACGTCGAGGCGATGTTCGCCGCCGCCCGCGACGCCTTCGGCCGGGTCGACGCCGTGCTCAACGTGGCCGGCATCGGGTTCGGCGGGATGCTGACCGACGTCGACCTCGACGACTACGACCGGATCATGGCCGTGAACCTCAAGGGCGTCCTCCTCGGGACCAAGCACGGCGTCAAGGCCCTGCTCGAGAGCGGGGGCGGCGTGATCCTCAACTGGTCGTCGATCGGCGGCCTCAACGCCTCGATCGGGACCAGCATCTACAACGCCACCAAGGCGGGCGTGATCTCGCTCACCAAGTCGGCCGCCATCGAGTACGGGCCCAAGGGCATCCGGGCCAACGCCATCTGCCCCGGGCTGGTCGAGACCGAGATGTCCGGCGGCAAGGGGGCGGCCGAGCGGCACCCCCACCTAGTCGAGGGCTCGGCGCTCAAGCGGGCGTGCCAGCCGGAGGAGGTGGCCGAGCTGGCGTCGTTCCTGGCGTCCGACCGGGCCGGGTACATCTCCGGTGCGGTGATCCCGATCGACGGCGGGACGACCGCCGCGCTGCGGTGAGCGGGGCGGAGACCGGGGCGGGGGCCGGCGGCGCCGCTGCTGCTGGGGCCGATGCCGGCGGGGCCGACGACCAACCGCTCCGTCCCTACGTGTTCGACGTGGCGGAGATCCCGGGCCGGACCAACGCCGAGCTCCTGGCCGGGACCGAGAACGCCGAGGAGCTGTTTGCGGTGCTCGGCCGCGACCTCGTCACCCGGACGCTGGTCCAGACGCCGAAGCTGTGCGTCTACCACGAGACCGCCAAGCCCGGCGAGCGGGTGAAGCCCCACCGTCACGGCACCTACCAGGTCAACTACGTCCTGCGGGGCGAGCTGATCTTCGGCAACCAGCGGGTGAAGGCCGGCATGGGCTACTTCAGCCCGGACATGCTCTACTCGTGGCGGGCCGGCGACGAGGGGGCCGAATGGATCGAGATCCACTCCGGGATCGGGGGCATCTACACCGACCGTCCGGGGACGTGAGGGGGGCCGGGCTGGGGATGGCCGCGCGGCGCGCCGGGGTCCGGTGAGCCGGGTCGCCATCGTCACCGGCGGCGCCAGCGGCATCGGCCGGGCCACGGCCGAGCTGCTCGCCGCCCAGGGGGTGCGGGTCGCCGCCCTCGACCGCAAGCACGCCGACGAGGACGCACCGTCCGGCGTGGCCGCCACCGTCACCGCGGACGTGAGCGACGAGGCGTCGGTGGCCCGGGCCGTGGACCAGGTCCGGTCGACGCTGGGCCCGGTCGACATCCTGGTCAACGCGGCGGGGATCGCGGCCGGCGGCGTTCTCGACGACCCGGCCTACGTCGAGGCCTGGCACGCGGCCCTGGCGGTCAACCTGACCGGCACGCTGCACATGGTGCGGGCCTGCCTCGACGACCTGGTGAGCCGGGGCGAGGGCCGCATCGTCAACGTGGCGTCGACCGAGGGGCTCGGCGCCGCCCGCCACACCGGTCCCTACACGGTGTCCAAGCACGGGGTGGTCGGCCTGACCCGGTCGCTGGCCGTCGAGCTCGGCCGCCGGGGCGTCACCGCCAACTGCGTGTGCCCGGGCGCCACCCTCACCGGCATGACCGCCGGCATCCCCGCCGAGGCGCGGGACCGGTTCGCCCGGCGCAACATCCCCGTCGGGCGCTACGGCCGGCCCGAGGAGATCGCCCACATGATCGTCGCCCTCACCGCGGTGGAGGCCACGTTCGTCAACGGGGCGATCATCCCCGTGGACGGGGGGATGACGGCGCAGAGTCAGTGACGTGCGCCTGGGTCGGCTGGTTCGGCTGGGGGCCTCGGCTCGGGCTGCGCCGGCCTCGGCTCAGGCGCTGTCGCCGTCGAGGGCCTCGATGATGCGAAGGTCGCGCTCGGCGCCGTCGCCCAGGACAGCGAGCGCCTCCTGGTAGGCGTCACTCTCGTAGGCGCCGACAGCGGCCTCCACGCTCGGGAACTCGATGAGCGTCGTGCGCTCGTCGATGCCCGACTCGAAGGCCCGGGCGGGCAGGCCCCGGGCCAGGAAGCGCCCGCCCGCCGCCCGCATGGCCGGGCCCGCCAGCTCGATGTAGGCGACCAGCTTGTCGGGGTCGCTCACCGAGCGGAACGTGTTGATCCAGTACGCCTTCGGCATGGAGCGACTCTACGGACGCTCCCGGAGAACAGTGGGGGCCGTCCCGGGTCCCGGTGCGCCGACCCGCCCGGCACCGTGGGGGGCATGAGCGTTCACGACCCGTCGGCCCCGTCGGCCCCGCCCTCCCGTCCGGCCCCGTCGGCCTCGCCGGCCCGCCGGCTCGCCGCCGTCGCCGGCTCGGTCGCGGTGGTGGCCGTGACCGTCCTGGCGCTCGGGCTCGGCCTGCTGTCGCCCATGGCGTCCGACAGCTGCGGGCCGGAGTCGACCGAGCCGGAGTGCGTCAACGAGGGCACCTACACCACGCTGCTCACGCTCGGCCCGGTCGCGCTGGGGGCGGCCGCCCTCGTGGCGGTGTGGTTCCGGGCCCGGGGACGGCCCCGCCCTGAATGGCTCGTGCCCTGGGCGGTGCTCCTCGCCGCCGTGCTCGCCACCGGCAACGCCCTCGCCGGCGGCAAGGTGCTCTGACGTCAGGTCTCGCCCGACGCCTGCGCCTTCAGCCACTCCTGGCCGCGCCGGCGGGAGGCCCGGGCCAGCCAGCCGTCCTCGACGATCTCCTTCAGCTCCCGCCGGCTCACCCTCGCCCAGCCGGCTGGCCCGGACCAGCACCGACGGGTGGCCGTCGAAGTGCGGCGTCGTGAAGAACGGCAGGGACTCGTCCTGGACGAGCGCCAGCTTGTCCTCCTGCGACGGGACCCACAGGACGATGACGTCGTCGTAGGGCTCGCCGGTCTCGGGGTCCCGGGCGTCGGGGCGGGGCGTGCGGAAGAACACGAACGACTTCCCGCCCACCTGGTAGATGGCGTTGCCGTCCCGGCCGTGCTCGACCGTCACGTGCGGCATGGCCTGCGCCAGCTCGTGGACGTCCTCGACCCGGGCGGGCCGGTCCCCCTCAGCCACGTGCCGGAGCCTACGCCCCCCGCCCCTCGCCGACCCCGAGCAGCTTCCGCGCGGCCTGCTTGGCGGTCTCGACGCCGCGGCGCTCGCGGAACACGCCGGACAGAGCGACGCTCCCTTCGAGCAGCAGGACGAGCCCGTCGGCCACGGTTTCGGCGTCGTCGATGCCGGCGTCGTGGACGAGCGCGCCGACCTCCTTGCGCACCCGCTCCTTGTTGGCGCGCACGGCGCTCAGGGTCCGACTCTCGGGCTCGGGGAGCTCGGCGGCGGCGTTGATGAGGGCGCAGCCCCGGAAGTCCTCGCCCTCGGGCAGGTCGAAGTAGGCGTCGAAGTAGGCGAGGATGCGGTCGACGGGGTCGGTCACGCCCTCGAGACGGCCGGCGAGGCTGCTCCGCCACCAGCGGTCGCGCCGCTCGACGTAGGCGTGCACGAGGTCGTCCTTGGACGCGAAGTGGTTGTAGAGCGTCCGCTTCGACACCCCGGCCGCGGCGGCGATCGCGTCGACGCCGGTCGCCGTGATCCCCCTCTCGTAGAAGCAGCGGCGGGCCGCGTCGAGGATCTGCTCACGCTTCGTCGGCTGTTGCATTCAGCGATCAGCGTACTTACGCTCGGGGAGACGGCTACACAGATCGGTGTACCTATGGGCGTTCATCCGGCAGGCCGAGCTGTCGCTCCGGGACGGCGGGGGTGGCGTCTGCGCCTTCCCCCTCTCTCCCCTCACCCCCGGCGGGGTCCCCGACGACGCCCCCGACCACCGCTCTACGAGGCCCTCGCCGTCGGCCTCGGCTGCGACACTCGGCCCCGACTCCGCCGCTGACGCCAGCCCCCTCAGACGCCGATCCCGGCCTCGGCGGCGAGGCGCTGCAGTGCGTGCGGCGAGACGCTGTGGAGTCCCCGGCCTGCTCGCTGCCCTGGCTGCGCTCGCTCGCGCCGGCATCTCGTCCCCGCGCCTCTCGTCCCCGCGCCTCCCGGGTTCCTCACCGCCGGCCCGCAGCACCTCGACGATCCCGCCCTCCGCCCCCGAAACCGCTGAGCCCCCGCCTCGCCACCGCTCGTGACACTCGCTCGCGAGGTCATCGACGCGAGGTCATCGATCTCGCGTTCCGTCGCCCAGCCGCCCGGCCGGCACGAGGGGCCGGGCTCCCACCACCGGACGATCACGCGGCGGCCCGGCGCGGCAGCGCGAGCGCTCCCGCACCCGAGCGAGCCCACAGCCCCCGCTGGCAACCCGACGCACGATGGTGCCCGAACGTCGTCACCTTGCCGCCACGGTACGCGAAGCAGCCGGGCAGCTATCCGTGCGGGTGTGCGACGCCGTCGCCCACCCGACGCCGCGGCGCATGCTGGGCGCCGCTGGAGGCCGAGCCCCCTTGACCGGTAGAGCCGAACTCGGCCGGGCTCGCTAGCCGACCCCGCAGCGACGGGCGAGGTCGGACAGCTCGGCTGGGGGCCGGCGTCCGGACTGGCTAAGAAGGTTGGCGATCGCCGTGCGGGAGAGGTGGTGCGATCGGACCTGCTCGGGCGTCAGGCGCTCAGCGTCGCGCAGCGCGGCGGTGGCTTCGCCGACGTGGCGGCGCTGGACGTGCGCTCGGGCGACATCGACGAGGAGACGAGCCCGACGCTCGGGCGAGAGGCCGGACGCATCGATAGTGGCGGCCACGTCGAGGGCTTCGCCCGCATCGCCGAGGTCGACGGCGACGGCGACGCGGTGGAGCTGCACGTTCGTGGGGCCGAACTCGGTATCGAAATCGTTGCGGTCCGCGCCGACTCGGCGGCCGATCCGCTCGGCTTGATCGAGGTGTCGGTGGGCCTCAGGACGGTTGCTCTCCTGGCCGCAGAGGACGGCTCGGACAAGGTGCATGGCGCCGTACAGCGACAACGCCTCGGGGCTCGCGCTCTCGTCGGCCGCGAGTCGTTCGAGGACATCGAGGGCGTTCGCGGTCACGCGATCGGCCTCGTCGAAGCGGCGGAGCCGGATGAGGGCGTGGGCGAGCCGGAAGTGACCGGCGATCACGTCGAGCGGCCGGCCGGCCAGCTCGGCGGCCGTGATGGCCCGGTCGGCGGCTACCCATGCGGCATCGGGCTCGTCCTGGCGGGACAAGGCGGCGGCCGCCGCCTGGTATGCCCGGGCCCGCAGCAGGTGAAGGGCGGAGCGTTCAGCGGCCGAGCCGACGGCTCGAGCGGCGACCTCCAGCCTCGGCAGCAGGTCGGCCAACGTGCTGTTCATCTCGGCGTACCGGGATTCGTGCGCGAGCTGCCAGGCCCGCGACACGGCATCAGTCAGATCGCCAACGTCGAGCGGTTCCACTGGCGCGTCGCTCGGAGCGAACAGCCGGGCGAGGGCTGGATGTCCCGACAGCTCGAGCCGTAGCTCGTCGAGAACGGTCGTCGACCCCGGCTCGTCGGGCCCACGTGCGGCGCCCGACGACCGCTTCTCACCTACCGGCGTGGTCACGGCGTCGGCTCCGTCAAGCCAACGTAGACGGTCGGCGTGAGGCGGACGACCTCGACGCGTTCGAGTAGCCGGTCGCGCTCGGCCAGGAAGTACCGAACGTGAGGCTGCTCTTCGTGGTCCTCGAAGGCAGCGCGGTCTCGGTACAGCTCGTAGAAGACCCGTTGACGAGGCTCGCCCTCAACGGTGTGGACGCCGTAGAGCAGCGTCCCCGGCTCGTGTTGGCGGATGGCTGCGACTGTGGTCGCCACCAGATCGTCGAACTGTCGTTCACATCCGGGTCGGATGGTGAACCGGACGACCAAGCCGTAGGCCTCGCTGAGGCGTCGCTGACCGGGGCTGTCCATCGCCCGATGATCGTAGGGATTCGGCGGGCCGCGGGCGGCCAGGATGCTGACGGTGCGGGTCTCAAATGGCGAGGTCGAAGCGGAGGACGGCGAGCGCCTTGTCGTCGTGGCGCTTGGACCGGGGCCATCGGTCGCCGAAGGGGTCCTCGGCCTCGGCGTCGTGGATGGCGTCGAGGAGGCGAGCCGGTTCGTCGGCCGCGAGCGCGATCGCGGTCGGCCAGTCGGGCGGGACGCCGTAGCGGTCGACGCCGATGGAGACGCCATCGGTCATGGCCAGCACGACGCTGAGGTCGTCGATCGGCCAGGAACGGGTGATCGCGTGGTGCGCGGCGGCGGGGTCCGCCTCGGCCACCCAGTAGCCGCCCGACCGGTTGCGGTGGCGGCGTTGGCCGTCGACCAGCGCTTGCCAGGCCTCCGGCTCGTCGGCGTCGAATCGGCTCGGCTGGGCGAGGTTGGCGGTGACGGCCGCGAGGCGGTCGTCACGGACTTCGTGGATGCCGCCGCTTCGGTCCGCGACAACGACAGGGCTGTCGCACAGCACGAGGACGTCGACGGTCTGGGCGTCCCACCGGACGACCGAAACGGTGGTGGAGGGGGCCGTGCCTGGCTGCAGGCGGTGGCGCTCGGCGACACGAGCGATCGAGCGCGCGAGGGCCGAGCGGAGATCGATGGTCGGATCGTCGCTCAGGCAGGTTGCGAGCTCGGAACCGAGCTGGTCAGCGATCCATCCACCGTTGCGAGGCGAGGGCTCGGGTTGGGACGCGCCGTCGAGGACGATCACGGCACGGTCGGTCGTGAAGATGCGATCTTCCGTCGGCCGTAGGCCGCTCGAGCGCTCAGCTCGCAGGACAGGTACGACTGGTGCACGCGTGAGGGGCATGGGCGGCCGGCGCCGGTCTCGTGGAGACGATGGGATTCGAACCCACGACCCCCTGCTTGCAAAGCAGGTGCTCTAGCCAGCTGAGCTACGTCCCCGGGTCGAGTCACTCTACCGAGCCTGGACCCCGAGGCGGGAGGGGCTGGGCCCGCAGGTGGGAGGGCCGGGCCGGGCGAGACGCGAGTGGGGGGTGGGAACGGCCGTGCTCCACGACCTAGTTTTGCCGCTCGTGGGTAGGGCCCGGCCGTGAAGGCGCGGATCGTCGGCATCGCGACGGTTGTCGTCGTCATCGTCTCGGGCGTCGTCCTGTGGCTGACGTGGGACTCGACCCAGACCCCCCGGTCGGACACGATGCCGGGGCCGATGTCGCTGCAGGCGCCGTCGGCGCTCGGGGGGAGCGAGGCTAGCGACGTCGGCGACGTCGGCGACGCCAGCGAGGACGAGGCGCCGAGGGTCGAACCCTGCGCGCGCGGCGACGAGCCGGTCCGGCGGGACCCGTTGCTCGAGTGGGACACGGTCGTCGTCGACCCCACCTACCGCCTGCCGGCGGACTTCGAGCCGCCCGACCTGGTCGACGTGAGCGCCGCCGGCTTCGAGCCCACCGGCGACCGGGTCCGGCGGGGCGTCATCGGCGACCTGACCGCGCTGCGCCGGGCGGCGGAGGCCAACGGCACGCCGTTCATCGTCGTGTCGGCCTTCCGCAGCTACGAGCACCAGCGCCGGCTCTACGAGCAGCAGGTCGCCGAGGCGGGCCGCGACACGGCCGACGCCCGCACCGCCCGGGCCGGGCACAGCGAGCACCAGCTGGGCACGACGATCGACGTCCTCGACCCCAACTCGACGGAGCTGACCACGGCGTTCGCCGACACCCCGGCCGGCCGATGGCTGGCCGCGCACGCCCATGAGTACGGATTCGTGCTGAGCTACCCGGACGAGGGCCGCGAGCGCACCTGCTACGACTACGAGCCTTGGCATCTGCGCTACGTCGGCCGAGAGACCGCTCGACGGATCCACGACTCGGGGCTGGTCCCGCGGGAGTGGATGCTGTCCCGCCCCCGGACGGTTCGATGACCCGGACAGACAACCGGACAACCACCCGCACCCCCCGCCTCCTCGCCGCCCTGGTCGCGGCCGCCCTCGCCACCGGCGCCGCGGCCTGCGTCGAGCGCGCCGACGAGTCCCCGCTCGCCGGCGACCGGCCCGACGCCGCTGACGGCAGCGGCGGCGGGGCCCGCGCCAACGACGGCACCGGCGGCGGCACCATCGACTGGGAGCCCTGCATGGGCGGCGCCGAGTGCGCCGAGGTCGAGGTGCCGGTCGACTACGACAACCCCGACGGCAACACGCTCACGCTCAGCGTGAGCCGGGTCCCGGCGCGCGGCGAGCGCATCGGCTCGCTGTTCGTCAACCCGGGCGGCCCGGGCGGCACCGCCACCGACTTCGCCCCGACCATCGCCTCGGTCATGCCGTCGGAGATCACGAACCGGTTCGACATCGTCGGCGTCGACCCCCGGGGGCTGGGGGCCAGCGACTTCGACTGCGGCATGGACGGCGAGGAGATCTACGGCGTCGACTACTCGATCGACTCGCCCGAGGACGAGGAGGAGCTGCTCGACCTCAGCCAGGAGTACGTCGACGGCTGCGAGGCCGCCGCCGGCGAGCTGCTCCCCTACCTCGGCACCGAGGACGTCGCCCGCGACATCGACGCGGTGCGGGAGATGATGGGCGACGACGAGCTCAACTACCTCGGCTACAGCTACGGCACCGCCATCGGCCAGATGCTGGCCGACCTGTTCCCCGACCGGGTGCGGGCGATGATCCTCGACGGCGTGCTCGACCTGGGCCCGACCGGCGTCGAGCTGGCCGTCGACCAGGCGGCCGGCTTCGAGAGCGCGCTGGCCGCTTTCGAGGAGGACTGCGACAGCGACCCGTCGTGCCCCATCGCCCCCGGCGCCCACGGCGCCATCGAGGAGCTGATCGACCGGGTCGAGGAGGAGCCGATCCCGGCGTCGCCCCGCGACCTGGGCCCGGGCGAGCTGGGCGTGGCCATGGCCTACCCGCTGTACGCCGAGTTCCTGTGGCCGGACTTCCAGATGGCCATCGCAAACGCGCTCGACGGCGACGGGACCGCCATGGTCAACCTGGCCGACCAGTACCTGGACGGCGACTGGGACATCTACTTCGCGGTCAACTGCCTCGACTTCGCCTGGCCCGACACCCCCGAGGAGCTGCTGGCCGAGGGCGAGGCGGCGGCCGACGAGGCCCCGATCTTCGGCGAGTGGATCGTCAACGACTACGTCCGCTGCTCGATGTGGCCCACCGAGGCCGAGCCGCTGGAGCCGGTGACCGCCCCGGGCACCCCGCCGATCCTGGTGGTGTCGACGACCAACGACCCCGCCACCCCGTACGAGGCCGGGGTCCGGACGGCGGAGCGGCTCGAGGAGGGCGTGCTCCTGTCCTACGAGGGCGAGGGCCACACCATCGTGTTCAACGGCGACCCGTGCGTGGACGACGTCGCCGTCAGCTACCTGGTCGACCTGGAGCCGCCGGAGGACGGCTCGACCTGCTGACCCGGGGCCGCCGGCTCACCCGGGGCCACCGGCTGAGCGAGGGCCGGCGGCCGCCGCACGACGACCCGGCCGGCCGCCCAGGTGGCCGAGGGCCGAGCCGGCCGAGGGCCTAGGGCCTGTCCTGTAAGTCGCGCGTGTGTTCGCTAGTGTCGCTCGCCTGTGGTTGGTCGGGGTGAGTTGACGGATGCGGCCTGGGCGCGGATCGAGCCTTTGTTGCCTGGTCACGGGGGTGGTCGGCGGTGGCGGGAT
>DATCLS010000091.1:0-1841 GCA_036563805.1 Acidimicrobiales bacterium
GCGCCCGGGCGTCGTCTCCGGCCAGCGCCCGGGCGTCGTCTCCGGCCAGCGCCCGGGCGTCGTCTCCGGCCAGCGCCCGGGCGTCGTCTCCGGCCAGCGCCCGGGCGTCGTCTCCGGCCAGCGCCCGGGCGGCTCGGCCCGTCGGGCGCCGGCCCGGCGGGCGAGCGGCAGCTCGAACAGGCGCCTGGGCGGGACCGGACCGGGCGCTCAGTCGAGGCCGATGACCGGCGGCCGACCCAGGCCCTGGGCCTCGCAGGCCGCCAGGTAGAAGTCGCGGATCGTCCCGGCGTCGACCACCGACGTGACGTTGCCGGCCTCGTCGAGGTTCAGGTTGGCCCCCCGGATGGCGAACCACACGTCGGTGGGACCGTCGTTATCGGCCGGCACCGTGAGCGTGTGGACGGACCCGGCCGGCTCGTAGAGGTACGAGCCGGCCGTGTTCACCTCGGGGTACTCGACGTACTTCCACGACCCCGAGATCGTGAACGCGAACACCTCGCCGGTGTGCTTGTGGGTCTGCACCAGGTAGCCCGGCGAGAAACGTGTGCGGATCACCCACAGGCCGGCCTCGACGTCGCACTGCAACAGCTGCAGGTCGGAGCCGTCGCCCAGGCTGACCCACGGGAGGTCGGACTCGCCCCGGTGCCGTGCCAGCGGGATCTCGACTGTGCTCATGATGAGCATGATGGCCCAACGGGGCGGCGACCGCCCGGGGTGGCGAGGGGCGGGCGCCGCGGCCGAGCCGTTGGGTCAGGTGATCTCGACGGTCGCCCGGTCGCAGGCGAAGAACGGCGCCACCAGCTCGACCTCGTCCTCGAGGTCGAGCTCGGCCCGGCTCGACAGGCGGCGGCCCGGCAGCAGGTCGACGGTCACGGCGAAGCAGCCGTCGGCCACGTGGGCCCGCCAGGTGGCGGCGGGCCGGCCGTCGACCAGCACGACCCCGGGCCGGCGGTCGGCCTCCCACACCTGCTGGCGGGCGGCCGGCTCCGGCAGCAGCGTGGCCCGGTCGCGCTGCTGGAGGAACGGGTCCTCCGGCGGCAGCAGCCGCACGCCCGTCGCCGGGGGCGGGTCGAGGAGCTGGTCGCGGTCGGACTCCAGCACCCAGGCCGGGCGCCCGTCGAAGCGCACCTCGACCGTCTCGAACGCGAGGCGGGCGAAGCGGGCCCGGGCGTCGTCGACGCCGATGCCCGCCCAGGCGGCCAGGTGCTCGGGCACGGCCGGGGCGAACGCCTGCAGGAACCGCCGGGCCAGCTCGACGCGGGCCGCATCGCCCGTGCCGCCGAGGTCGCCGTCCAGCCAGCTGGCGAGGCTCACCACGACGTCGTCGCCGTCCTGGGGCCGGCCGAAGCAGTAGGCGCCGGCGGTCCCGACCAGCCGGAGGAGCCGGTCGGGCACGTGGGCCACGCCGCAGTCGTCGCACCATGGCTCGAGGGCCGAGGGCAGCTGGCCGTGGAGGGCGGCGCTCAGCTGGCCGATCGTGCGCGGCTCGCCGTCGGCCAGCACCGACGAGACGACGCCGGCCACCTTGCTCAGCGCGTCGCGGGCGCTCCAGCCGGCGGCCTCGAGGAGGAGCCAGTCGCCCAGCAGCTGGTCGCGCAGCGACGCCTCGTCGGCGGCCAGGGCGCCGTGGGCGAACGCCGCCCCGTCACGCCGGGAGACGACGTGGGTCACGCCCCGCAGCGACGGCAGCCGGACCAGCGAGCGGTCGACCAGCACGGCCCGCTCGACCTCGGCCGGGACCACGCCGTCGACCCGGGCGACGAGCGACACGGCGGCCGCCGCCGGGGCGTCGTCTTGGAGGGCGCAGACGCTGGCCGCATCGGCCAGCCAGCCGGGCGCCA
>DATCLS010000057.1:0-40227 GCA_036563805.1 Acidimicrobiales bacterium
CCACCTCCGGGAGTCCCCGGGCACCGGCATCACCGCCACCGTCGACCTCCCCCCGACCCTGCTCACCACCGACACCCCCCGGGGCACCGTCACCACCGACCCCCACGGCACCCGCGCCGTCACCACCGTCCCCCTCGCGCCCGGCCTCCCCGCCAACGGCCAGCCCGCGAGGGAGACGGCCGGGGCGGCCGCCGGGCCCGAGGCCGAGCAGCCGGCCACGCCCGCGTGGGTCGGGGCCGCCGACGCCCCGGCCGGCACGCCCGCCGCGGAGGCGGCCGGGGCGCCGGCCGAGCCGGCCACGACGGCCAGCGGGCTGATCAAGCGGGCGAGACGCCAGCCGGGGAGCGGCGGCGACGCCGGCCCCGGGGACAACGGGAACGGCATCGGCCGCGACAACGGACGGGGCCGCCACGGGCCCGGGGCCGTGCCCTCGGACGAGCTCCTGTCCGCGCTGCAGGGCCACACCGGCGCCGGTGCCGCCGCGGCGGCCGGGGGCCCCGCCGGCGCGCTCGCACCGGGCCGGCCGTCGGGCGCGCCCAGCGGGGAGTGGGCCCCGGCCGGTGGCCAGGGTCCGGGTGCGGGGGCGCCGGGCGTGCCGAGCGGGGAGTGGTCGCCGGCGGGTCGGTCGCCGTCGGGTCCGGCTCCGGTGGGGCCGGGGTCCGGGGGTCCGAGCGGGGAGTGGTCGCCAGGGGGTCGCCAGGCGCCGGGGGCCGGTGCGGCCGGTGGGCCCGCCGCCCGGAGCGGCGAGTGGGCCCCGGCGTCGCCCGAGCCGGCGCCCCCGCTGCCGCGGCGCGTGCCGCAGGCGCAGAACCCCGCGGCCGGGGGTCGGAGCGGCGAGTGGGCGCCCGCCGCCCGGAGCCGGGAGTGGGCCCCGGCCGGTGGCCAGGGTCCGGGTGCGGGGGCGCCGGGCGTGCCGAGCGGGGAGTGGTCGCCGGCGGGTCGGTCGCCGTCGGGTCCGGCTCCGGTGGGGTCGGCGTCCGGGGGTCCGAGCGGGGAGTGGTCGCCAGGGGGTCGCCAGGCGCCGGGGGCCGGTGCGGGCGGTGGGCCCGCCGCCCGGAGCGGCGAGTGGGCGCCTCCGGGACCGGGCCCCGCCGGGCACGATGGGCCCGGCCAGGGTCCCGGCGCCGGGGAGCAGGAGCCCCTCCGCACCGCCAGCGGCCTGGTCCGCCGGGTGAAGGGCGCTCAGATGCCATCCACGCAGCCGCTCCGCCTGCGGCGGGGCGGCGGCGACGGGTCCGACGGCGGTCCCGGTGCCGGGGCGCCGCCCGCTCGTCCGCCCGCCCCCGGGGCGCCGTTCGGCGGTCCGGCCGGACCGGCCGGCCCCGGCGGTCCGGGCGCGCCGGGTGGCCCCGGCGGTCCGGTGGGGCCCAGCGGTCCCGCGGGCCCGGGCGGCCCCGGTGGGGGCCAGGAGGCCGCCCAGGACGTCTACGGGTTCCTGTCGAGCTTCACCTCGGGCATCCAGCGCGGCCTCGACGAGGCCCGCGGCGACGACCGGTAGCGGCCGGCGTCAGGGCGGCGTCCGGCCCGTGGCCAGGCCCGCGGCCAGGCCGGCTGTCAGGACGGCGAGGAGAGCGGGGGCAGCTCGACGCCCCGCTGCTCCAGCTCGTCTCTGATCGCCTTGCGGCAGGCGAGGAGCCGGGTCAGGCCCGGGTCGTCGTAGCGGCACTGCCGGGCCCGCTCGTCGGCGTGCTGTGCCATGCGCTTCAGCCGGCGGGTGCTCCGAACCATCCGGGCATCCGCGAGTGCCGCCAGATAGATCTCACTGACCTGGTCCACGGACATCGGGCCTGTCACCTCCGTGATGCTGCTGATCCCGTGATGGGCCGTGGCGGCAGCCCCTCACGCATAGAGAGGGCAGTCACTACGGATCGTGACGTGACTTTGGCGATTCGTGCGGAAGAACCTGTCGGGAACCGGGTCCGCCGCCCCCCGGCGGCCCGGTACGCTGCCGGCCCGTGGACGTGCTCCGCGACCAATCCGCGTGCCCGCGCCCGCCCGAGGGCACGACGGTCACGATCGGAGCCTACGACGGGGTGCACGTGGGCCATCGGGCGGTCATCGCCGAGGTGCGGCGGCGTGCCGCGGCCGACGGCCTGCGCACGGCGGTGGTCACGTTCGACCGCCACCCGGCCTCGGTCGTCCGGCCCGAGTCCGCGCCCCGCCTGCTCACCGACCTCGACCAGAAGCTCGAACTGCTGGCCGAGACCGGCATCGACTACTGCCTCGTCGTGACGTTCGACGAGGCCCGGAGCCTCGAGAGCCCCGAGGACTTCGTGCAGGAGGTGCTGGTCGACTGCCTCAACGCCCGCGTGGTGGTCGTCGGCGAGGACTTCCACTTCGGCCACGGCCGGGCCGGCAACGTCCCGCTGTTGCGCAAGCTGGGCGCCGAGGCCGGGTTCGCGGTCGAGGGGCTCGACCTGGTCGGCCCCGACGGCCGGCCGGCGGCCGAGAACGGGCAGGTGTCGTCGACGCGCATCCGCCACCTGCTGGCCGAGGGCGAGCTCGACCAGGCCAACGCCCTGCTGGGGCGGCCCTACGAGCTGCGGGGCGTGGTCGACCGGGGCGACGGCCGTGGCGGGCCCGAGCTGGGCTTCCCGACCGCCAACGTGTCGGTACCGGGCGACCTGCTGCTGCCGGCCGACGGCATCTACGCCGGCTGGCACGAGCGCCCGGGCGGCGCGGTCCACCCTGCGGTCGTCTACATCGGGCGGCGGCCCCAGTTCTACGTCGAGGCGCACGCCAGCCTGGTCGAGTCGCACCTGCTCGACTTCGAGGGCGACCTGTACGGCGAGCCCGCCCGGGTCCGGTTCACGGCCCGGCTGCGGGGCGACCGGCGGTTCGAGAGCGTCGAGGCGCTGATCGAGCAGATGCGGCGCGACTGCGACGAGGCCCGGCGGCTGCTCGGCGTGGCCGGCCCGGACGCCGGCGCCTGACGGCACGCGCCGGCTGCCCCCGGGCCGCCGTCGGCGAGCGCCCGGCGGCATCCGGCCGACCGGCTGGCGCATCCGGCCGACCGGCTGGCGCCCTGCTCAGGGCCGGGCGTTCAGGGCGCCGCCGTCGATCGTGAACTCGCCGCCGGTGATGTACGACGACGCGTCGGAGGCGAGGAACGCGACCAGCTCGGCCACGTCCTCGGGGACGCCGACCCGCCCGAGCGGGGCGCCGCGGTAGTTGCCGGCGCCGCGCTCGACGCCGGTGTTGGCGATCATCGGCGTGTCGATGGTGCCCGGGTGCACCGAGTTGACCCGGATGCCGTAGGGGCCCAGCTCGGTGGCGGCCACCTTGGTCAGCCCCCGGACGCCCCACTTCGACGAGCAGTAGGCGCCCATGCGGGGGTAGCCGCGCAGCCCGGCCAGCGACGACACGTTGACGATGGAGCCGCCGCCCGCCGCCTTCATCGGCTCGATGGCGGCCTTGATGCCGAGGAACGTGCCGGACAGGTTGACGGCGAGCACCCGCTCGAAGCCGTCGAGCGTCTCCTCCTCGATCGGCGTCGTGCGCAGGATCCCGGCGTTGTTGACCAGGATGTCGAGCCCGCCGAGCTCGTCGGTGGCCACGGCCACCGCCGCCGCCCAGTCGTCGGCCGAGGTGACGTCGTGGCGCACGAAGCGGGCGGCGTCCCCGATCTCGGCCGCCACCGCCTTGCCCTCGGCCTCGAGCACGTCGGTGACGACGACCCTGGCGCCGCGGGCGGCGAGCAGCCGGGCCTCGGCCGCACCCTGCCCGCGGGCGGCTCCGGTGACGAGTGCCGTCTTGCCAGCGAGGCTCACGTGGATCCCCCTCCCGTGTCGATGCGACCATTAGATATATGACTGTTAGGGGCGTCAACCCGGTGGCCTGGATACTCGGTTGTCGCGCACGTGCATTACATTGCGGTCATGTCGGGACGTGACGGCAAAGCGCCGATCGCCGCCCGTTTGGTCCGGCACGAGATCGTGCTCGACGACGACCACCGGGTCGGCGTCGCGGTCTGTGGCCAGGGCCTCCCGATCGTGCTGGTCCACGGGTTCACGGCCGAGGGGATCCTCTACGCCCAGACCCTGACGCGTCTGGTCCGCATGGGCTTCAAGGTCGTGGCCATCGACGTGGCCGGGCACGGCGCCACCCAGGTGCTGCGTCGCGACGGCGCCAAGATCGAGGCCTACGTCGACCTGCTCGACCGGGTGCTCACCGAGCTGGGCATCCGCCGGGCGGTGTTCGCCGGCCACTCGATGGGCGGTCGGCTGGTCGCCCAGCTGGCGGCGCTCCGGCCCGAGCGGGCCATCGCCGTCGTGCTCCTCGACGCCACGCTGGGCGCCTGGTGGGACCGGCTGGTCCTGGCGTCGCGCTTCGCGCCGCCGGTGTTGATCGGCGTCGGCGTCGTGCTCGCCCTCGACGCCCTGTCGACGCTCCCGTGGCTGCGCGACCGCCGCCAGGCCGCCAAGCTCGGCCGGCTGGTGCTACCGACGCTCGTCGGTCACGCGGTCAAGCCGTGGCGGCTGGTGGCGCCCGCCCTCTCCCTGCTCCGGTCGGAGGGGACGGGGTGGGTGCTCGACGCCCTGGCCGCCAACAAGGTGCCCGTGGTCGTCATCCACGGCGACCGCGACGTCGCCGTGCCCTACCCGACGGCCGTCGACACCGCCCGCCGCGCGGGCGGCACGCTGGTCACGATCGAGGGCGGCACCCACTCGTGGGTCCTCAAGGACCCGGAGACGCTGCCCGCCGTCGTCGCCGAGCTGCTGGACGGGCCCCTGGCCCGCGTGCGGGCAGCCGAGCTGGCCGCCGTCGGCCTCAGCACGCAGGCCACGCCGGAGCAGGTCGAGGCCGCGTTCCTCGGCCCCCACGCCTGGGTAAGCCGGCTCACGCCGGCCGCGGCGGGGGGCACCATCACCGGCGAGCGCCGTCCGGTACGCTACCGTTGGCACGTGAGCGAGCCCGCCTGAGCGGTTCTGCGCGCGTTTCGCGACTGGCGCGAGACCGCTGGTAGGCTTGTTCGTCGCTCTGGGCCCGGCCTGGCCGGCCACGGGGCAGGGTAAACCGTCACCCACACCACGAAGGAAGACGCGTGTCCGATCAGATCGACGCGGAAAAGCCCGGCATCATCGCCGACAACCGGCTCCACGAGAAGGACACGGGCTCGCCCGAGGTCCAGGTCGCGCTGCTCACGCGGCGCATCAACCACCTCAACGAGCACCTGTCCAAGCACAAGAAGGACCACCACAGTCGGCGTGGCCTGCTGATGCTCGTCGGTCGGCGTCGTCGGCTGCTCGATTACGTCCGGCGCAACGACGTCGAGCGCTACCGGGCGATCGTCGCGAAGAACGGGCTGCGTCGCTGACAATCCACTGACAAGGCGGCGTGAAGGTCAGCTGCCAGTCGCCCGTTCCCGCAGAGAGTGGGGGCCGCCGACTGGGAACTGGCCCCGTCGCCCCGAATCCGGTGGCAGAGAGCGCTGCCGGAAAAAGGAGAGCGCACGATGGCAGACCCCATCGTCGTGTCGGCACCCATCTCGGGTACCGACCAAGAGATCAGGTTCGAGACCGGCAAGCTGGCGTTCCAGAGCCAGGGGGCCGTGGTCGCCACGCTGGGCAAGACGCAGGTGCTCGTCACCGCCAACGCGGCGCGCAACGTGCGGGAAGGCATCGACTTCTTCCCGCTGACGGTCGACGTCGAGGAGCGCATGTACGCCGCGGGGCGCATCCCGGGCAGCTTCTTCCGGCGTGAGGGCCGGCCCACCGATCTGGCCATCCTGACCTGTCGGCTGATCGACCGGCCGCTGCGGCCCAGCTTCGCCGAGGGCTACCGCAACGAGACCCAGGTCGTCGTCACGGTCATGGGCGTCGACGGGCAGAACCCGTACGACGTCCTGTCCATCAACGGCGCCTCGGCGGCGCTGATGGTGTCCGGCATCCCGTTCGAGGGGCCGATCGGCGCTGTCCGCATCGGCTGGAGCGCCGAGGGTCGCTGGGTGCCGCACCCCACCTACGAGCAGAGCGACAGCTCGACCTTCGAGCTCGTCGTGGCCGGCCGCCAGCTCGACGACGGCGACATCGCCATCATGATGGTCGAGGCCGGCGGCACCGAGCAGGCCTGGGACCTCTACCGGAACGGCACGCCGCACGTCACCGAAGAGGTGATCGCCGGCGGGCTCGAGACCGCCAAGACCTGGATCCGCGAGTCCATCGAGGCCCAGCGCGAGCTGGTGGCCAAGGCCCAGGCCGCCGGACGGATCCAGCCGCTCGAGTGGGAGCCCCAGGTCGACTACACCGACGACATCTACGCCAGGGTCGAGGAGGTCGGCACCGCCCGCCTCACCGAGGTGGCCGGCATCACCCAGAAGGCCGAGCGCGAGGCCGCCCAGGGCGAGGCCGCCCGGGCGATCATCGACGAGCTGATCGGCGAGTTCCCCGACCGCGAGGCCGAGATCAGCGCCGCGGTCAAGGCGGTGCTCAAGAAGGTCGTGCGGCGCCGCATCGTGGAGGAGGGCATCCGCATCGACGGGCGCGGGCCCCGCGACATCCGGCCGCTCTCGGCCGAGGTGGCGGTCCTCCCCACGGCCCACGGCTCCGGCCTGTTCCAGCGGGGCGAGACCCAGGTCCTGAACGTGACCACGCTGGGCATGCCGAAGATGGACCAGTTGCTCGACAACCTGGGCAACAAGGACCGCAAGCGGTACATGCACCACTACAACATGCCGCCCCACGCCAATGGCGAGACCGGGCGGGTGGGCAGCCCCAAGCGCCGCGAGATCGGCCACGGCCTGCTGGCCGAGCGGGCGCTGCTGCCGGTGGTGCCCAGCCAGGAGGAGTTCCCCTACACGCTCCGCCTGGTGTCCGAGGTGCTGTCGTCCAACGGGTCCACGTCGATGGCCTCGGTGTGTTCGTCGACCATGTCGCTGATGGACGCCGGCGTGCCGATCAAGGCGCCGGTGGCCGGCATCGCCATGGGCCTGGTGTACGCCGAGGGCAAGTACACGACGCTCACCGACATCCTGGGCGCCGAGGACGCCTTCGGCGACATGGACTTCAAGGTCGCCGGCACCACCGACTTCGTGACCGCGCTGCAGCTCGACACGAAGATCGACGGCCTGCCGGCCGACGTGCTGGCCCAGGCGCTGCAGCAGGCCTACGAGGCCCGCCTCGAGATCCTCGAGGTCATGCGCGGCGCCATCGCCGAGCCGCGCGAGGAGGTCGGCGAGACCGCCCCGAAGATCACGTCGTTCGAGATCCCGATCGACAAGATCGGCGAGGTGATCGGGCCCAAGGGCAAGGTCATCAACGCCATCACCGCCGAGACCGGCGCCGAGGTGAGCGTCGACGACGACGGCATGGTCGGCACGGTCACGATCGGCTCGACCGACAAGGCCGCGGTCGAGGAGGCCCGCCGCCAGGTGCAGCTGATCCTCAACCCGCCGACGGCCGAGGTGGGTCAGGCCTACAAGGGCCGGGTGGTGAACATCACCAAGTTCGGCGCGTTCGTGAACATCCTCCCCGGGCGCGACGGCCTGCTCCACATCTCCAAGATCGGGGGCGGCAAGCGCATCGAGAAGGTCGAGGACGTGCTCGAGCTGGGCGACGAGGTCGAGGTCCGGGTCGACGACGTCGATCCCGGCGGCAAGGTCTCGCTCAGCCTGGCCTCGGCGCCCCCGCCGAAGGCCGACCGCGCCGGCACCGGCGACAACGGCGGCACCATCGCCAGCGAGCGGGTCAGCTTCGAGGACGCCTTCGACGCCGAGCTCAGTGACGAGCTGGGCGATCTCGGCCCGGCCGTCGCCACCGCTCCCGTGGGCGGCGAGGGGCGCGAGTCCGGCTCCCGCAGCCGTCGGCGCCGGCGGCGTTAGGGCCGGCGTGGCGCCCGTGCCGTCCTCGCCGACCGAGGAGATCCGGGAGTCCCGGCTCGCTAACGGCGTCCGCGTCGTCACCGAGCGGATGCCCGAGGCCCGCTCGGTGACCGTCGGCGTCTGGGTCGGCGTCGGCGGCCGCGACGAGCCCGGCCCCCTGGCCGGCGCCTCGCACTTCCTCGAGCACCTGCTGTTCAAGGGGACGTCGACCCGCTCGGCCCGCCAGATCGCGGAGGCGATCGACGCGGTCGGCGGTGAGATGAACGCCTTCACCAGCCGCGAGCACACCGCGTACTACACGCGGCTGCCCGCGGCCCGGGCCGAGCTGGGCTTCGAGATCCTCGGCGACGTGCTCACCGACCCGGCGTTCCGGCCCCACGAGGTCGAGGCCGAGCGGCAGGTGATCCTCGAAGAGATCCTGATGAACCTCGACGTGCCCGAGGACCACGTCCACACGCTGCTGGCCGAGGCGCTGTTCCCCGACCACCCGCTGGGCCGCGAGGTGCTCGGCACCCGCGAGACCGTCGAGGCGGCGACGCGCGATCAGATTGCCGAGTTCTTCCGCCACTGGTACCGGCCCCACAACCTGGTCGTCGCCGCGGCCGGCAACGTCGACCACCACGCGGTCGTCGACGCCTTCGAGCGGTCGCTGGGCGGCCTGAGCGGGGGCGACCGGCCGGAGCGGGCCACGCCGGCGCGGCCGCCCGAGCCGGTCGTGGTCCAGGCCGAGGCCACCGAGCAGGTCCACATCGCCATGGGCTGGCGGGCCGTCTCCCACGATGACGAGCGCCGCTACGCCCTCACCGTGGCCAACCAGGTGCTGGGCGGCGGCATGTCGAGCCGGCTGTTCCAGGAGGTCCGCGAGGAGCGGGGGCTGTGCTACTCGGTCTACTCCTGGGCCTCGACCTACACCGACTCGGGGTGCGCCGGCATCTACGCCGGCACCGGCCCCTCGCGGGTCGGCGAGCTGCTGACGGTCGTCGATGACGAGATCGCCAAGCTGGTGGCCTCGGGCGTCACCGAGTCGGAGCTGGCCGTGGCCAAGGGGTACATCGAGGGCTCGCTGCTGCTCGGCCTCGAGGACTCCGGGGCCCGCATGAGCCGGCTGGGCCGCAGCCTGATGGCCCGCGACGAGATCATCCCGCTCGACGAGCAGCTGGCCCGCATCCAAGCGGTGACCGCCGACGACGTCGCCGCGGTGGCCGCCGACGTGTTCGGCGGCCCGCGCTCGCTGGCCGTCATCGGCCAGGTCGACGAGGAGACGCTGGCGAGCGTCGCCTGAGCCGTCGACCCCGCGCCGGGTCGGTGACCCGGGCAGGGGGTTCGGGCAGGGTGGGCGGTCCCGGCCTGAGGGGTCCCTCAGGTGGGTCCCCTCAGGCGAGGCCGGAGGGGACGCCGAGCGGCACCGCGGTCGAGCCGTCCGCGTAGTGGAGGCGCAGGGCGCCCACGACCTCCTCGGCGTACGCCCGCGCCCGGTCGCCGGTGGGATCGACGGCGACGACGCGGCCCAGGTAGGCCTCGTTGTCGTCGGGCCGGGGCGCCTCCACCGGGGTCGGCACCGTGCAGGTCAGCACCCGGGGGTCGCCGGCCGCGTCGTCGAGGCCCGAGACGCGCTCGACGCGTCCCGCCTTGGGCGAGACGACGAAGACGACGGCGGCGCTGCCGCCGGGGACCGTGGCCGACGGCCGCGGCGCCCCGACCCGGCCCAGCTCCGGCTCCCGGCCGAGGGCCAGGTCGACGGTGGCGGCGAGCGTGTTGGTCCCGGTGACGAGCTCGACCAGCTCGAAGATGTGGCCGCCGCCCTGGCGGGGGTTGATCTCCACGAGTCGGGGGCCGTCCTCGGTCACCATGACCTCGGTGTGGCTGACGCCGTGGGTGAAGCCGATGGCGTCCAGCGCCGCCACCGTGAACGCCTCGACCTCGGCCGTCACCCGGGGGTCGAGCCGGGCGGGCACCATGTGGCCCGACTCCACGAAGGCCGGCGGCCCGGCGACGCTCTTGTCGGTGATGGCCACCACGGTGGTGCGGCCGGCGACCGTGACGGCCTCGACGCTGATCTCGGTGCCCCACAGCACCTCTTCGAGCAGCAGCAGGCGCTGGAGGGGTTGGCCCCGGGTGTTGCGCTCCCGGTCGCGCACGTCCCAGAAGCTGTCCTTGAGCCCGGCCTCGTCGACGACCAGGCGGACCGCCGTGCCGGCGTTGAGGTCCACGGGCTTGGCCACCAGCGGCAGCCCGAGGCGGGCCGCGGCGGCCGTGGCGCCCGACCACGTGGCCGCAACGGCGAACGCCGGGTTGGGCAGCCCGGCCCGGTCGAGCGCGGCCCTGACCAGGTGCTTGCGGGTGGCCGCCTGCATGACCGTGGGCGGGGCGCCCGGCAGGCCGAGCCGCTCGGCCACGGCCGCCACCGTGCCCAGGTAGTAGTCGCAGGTGGTCAGCACGCCGTCGATCCGGCGCCGGCGGGCGACGGCGACGGCCGCCTCGGTCGCGGCGGTCAGGTCGTTCGTCTCGGCCACGACGACCTCGTCGGCCCCAGCGACGGCGGGGTGCGGCGTGCCGGCCGACGACGACGGGTAGAGCCCGGGGTCGCGGGTGAGCAGCACGTAGTCGTGGCCGAGGTCGCGCAGCAGGGGCGGGAGGGATCGGCCGGTGGAGTTGATCCAGCTCTCCACCATGAGGAGGGTTGCCATCGGGGAGGGTTCCTTCGTCGTCGGTGACTCGGGTCGGTGACTCGGGCGGGCGGTCTTGCTACCGAGCGCGCGGGCGCGTGACAAGCACCCCACGCTCCGCTGCGGTACCGGTCGCGTCCTACGCCGGGTAACGTCGGGAGCGTGAGGCCCGGGAACCGCATGCTGCTGTTCGGCGCCGCCTCCGCGTTCTTCACGGCCAACACGCTCCGCCCGTTCGACCGCAACGGGCCGGCCGCGCTGCCGTGCTTCGTGGCCGCTCTCGGGCCCTCCGAGTTCCCCACCCACGAGCTGGTGATCCAGAGCGGCCTCGGCCTCCTCGCCGCCCGCCGCGGCGGCGCCCGGGGGCTGCGAGGCGCGCTCGGCCTCGGGCTCACCGCCGCGTCGTTCGCCGGGCTGTGGCAGCTGCGACGCGAGGCCCAGCGCGCAGGCGACGTGCTGGAGGCGGCCCTGGTCGACGGGCTCGGCCCCGACTACCACCAGCGCATCGCCGAGCCGTTCGCTCCCACGGCCGACGTCCCGGTCACCCGCCGGTCGCTCGTGCCCGCCGGCCGGCGCGACCGGGCCCGCTACCGGGCGGCCCGCAACCTGGCCTACGGCGAGCACGGGGTGCGCAACCAGCTCGACGTGTGGCGGCGCGCCGACCTGCCGAGCGACGCCCGGGCCCCGGTGATCCTCCAGGTCCACGGCGGGGCCTGGATCGTCGGCCGCAAGGAGGGACAGGGCGAGCCGCTGCTCAGCCACCTGGCCGAGCGGGGCTGGGTGGGCGTGACGATCAACTACCGGCTGAGCCCGCGGGCGACCTGGCCCGACCACATCGTCGACGTCAAGCGGGCCATCGCCTGGACCCGGGCGTCGATCGCCGAGCACGGCGGCGACCCCGACTTCATCGTGGTCACCGGCGGCTCGGCCGGCGCCCACCTGGCCAGCCTGGCCGCCCTCACGCCGGGGCTCGCCGAGCTGCAGCCCGGGTTCGAGGACGCCGACACGAGCGTGGCGGCCGCGGTCCCCATGTACGGGCTGTACGACATCACGCGGACCGACGACCCGTTCGGCCGGCGGCTCGAGTCGCTCGTGGCCGGCAAGGTGCTGAAGACCCGGCTGGCCGACGACCGCCCCCGCTGGGAGCAGGCGTCGCCGATCACCCACGTGCACCCGGGCGCGCCGCCGTTCTTCGTCGTGCACGGCGTCAACGACTCGGTGATCCCCATCGAGCAGGCCCGGTCGTTCGTCGACCGGCTGCGGGCCGTGTCCGAGCACCCGGTCGTCTACGCCGAGCTGCCCCGGGCCCAGCACGCCTTCGACATGGCCCGCTCGGTGCGGACCCACCACACCGTGCGGGCCATCGAGCGTTTCCTGGCCGTGGTCCGGTCCCGGCAGGGGGGCGCCACCCCGGCCGAGTCGGTCACGTCCGACCGGGCCGAGCGGGTCTGACCGGGCGTCGGCCGGGCCCGATCAGCCGTGGCGGCCGGCTACCGGGGGCCCGAGCGGGCGGCTCACCGCCGCTCCCGGACCGCGCCGTCGACCACCTCGAGCGTGCGCTCGGCGCCCACGTTCTCGAGTAGTCGCTGGTCGTGGGTGACCAGGATCAGCGTGCCCGGGAAGGCGACCACGGCCTGCTCCAGCTGCTCGATCGCCGGCAGGTCGAGGTGGTTGGTCGGCTCGTCGAGCACCAGCAGGTTCACGCCCCGGGCCTGGAGGACGGCCAGGGTCGCCCGGGTGCGCTCGCCCGGGGACAGGGACGCCGCCGGCCGGAGGACGTGGTCGGCGCCGAGCCCGAACTTGGCCAGCAGCGACCGGGCCTCGGACTGGGTGGCGAGCCCGGAGGCGTCGAGGAAGGCGTCGAGCACGGTCCCGCCGGCGGCGGGCGGATCGGCGTGCTCGTCCGGACCGGCCGGGGACCGGTCGAGGAGGTCGGCGCCGTCGGTGCGGTCGCCGGGGCGGCGGCCGAACAGGTGCCGGTCCTGGCTGATCTCGCCCACGACGACGCCGGGCCCGAGCCACCGGGTGCCGGCGGCCAGCGGGACCCGGCCCAGCAGGGCCGCCAGCAGCGTCGACTTGCCCGAGCCGTTGCGGCCCACGATCGCCAGGCGGTCGCCCCAGGCAACCTCGAGGTTCACCGGGCCGAGCCGGAAGGCCGGCCGGCCCGGGCCGCCGCCACCGTCGTCACCGCCGCCGCCGTCTCCCCCACCACGGTCGCCGTCGGGGGCCGGCCGCTCCACGACGGCGCCGTCGAGCCGGGACACGATGTCGCCCGACCGGCCGGCGTCGGCGATCGACAGGCGCAGGTCCCACCCCTCCCACGGCTTCTCCACCGGGGTGAGCCGGGCCAGGGCCCGTTCGGTCTGGCGGGCCTTGGCCGCCAGCTGCTGGGACGTCTGGATGTGGTGGTGGCGGATGAACTTGTCGGTCTCGCCCGACCGCTTGGCCGCCTTCACGCCCCGGGCCGCCCAGCGCCGCTGCTTGTCGGCCCGGTCGCGGAGGGCGTCGCGCCGCTCGACGTAGAGCCGGTAGTCCTCCTCGGCATGGCGGCGGGCCCGCTCCCGCTCGTCGAGGAACGCCTGCCAGCCGCCGTCGTAGCGGTGGAGCGCGCGGCCGTGCTCGTCGATCTCGGCGACGGCGGTGACGGTGCGCTCGAGGAACGCCCGGTCGTGGGAGACGATGACGGTCGGGCCGGCCAGCCCGTCCACGAACCGGCCGAGGCGGTCGAGGCCGTCGACGTCGAGGTCGTTGGTCGGCTCGTCGAGCAGGAACACGTCGAACCGGGCCAGCAGCAGCGCCGCCAGGCGGACGCGGGCGGCCTGGCCGCCGGACAGCGCCGTCACCGGCCGGCCGAGCAGACCCTCGGGCAGGCCGAGGTCGGCGGCGACCTGCTCGGTGCGGACGTCGAAGTCGGCGCCGCCGAGCGCCAGCCACCGTTCGAGGGCGGCCGCGTAGCGGTCGTCGGCGCCCGGGGCGCCGTCGGCCAGCTCGGCGGTCGCCGCGTCCAGCTCGGCGGACGCGGCGGCCACGCCGGTCCGCCGGGCCAGCAGGGCAGTCACGGTCTCGCCGGGCGCGCTCTCGGTCTCCTGGGGGAGGTAGCCGATGGTGGCGGCGGCCGGCGCCAGGCGGACCTCGCCGGCCTCGGGCGGGCGCAGGCCGGCGAGCGTGCGTAGCAGCGTGGACTTGCCGGCGCCGTTCGGCCCGACCAGGCCGAGGCGGGTGCCCGGCCCGACCGTGAGGTCGACGTCGGCCAGCAGGACCCGGGGGCCCACGGCGACGGTGAGGCCGCGGACGGTCAGCGAGGCAAGGGAAGGGGAAGCGGGGGACGGGGACGACACGGCAACTGCTCCAGCTCGAAGGACGGACGAGTCGGTGGCGGTGCCGTGCCGTTACACGCCGGTCACCCTACCGGCGCGCCCCCGAACCGGCGACCGGATTGCCGGCGACCGCATAGCATGCAGCGGGTATGACGATCCGTGTCGGAGTGTTCGGGGCTGCCGGCCGCATGGGGCGGACGGTGTGCCAGGCGGTGGCGTCCGATCCGGAGCTCGAGCTGGTGGGCGCGGTCGACCCCCACCACGCGGGGCTCGACCTGCGCCACGCGGTCGGCGTCGACGTGCCCGAGGTCCACCTCGACCCCGACCCCTCCGCGCTGGTCGACAAGGGCGTCGAGGTGGTGGTCGACTTCACGCTGCTGGAGGCGGCGCGGCGCAACCTGGCCTGGGCGGCCGAGAACGGCGTCCACGCGGTGGTGGGCACGACCGGCTTCACCGAGGACGACTACGCCGGGCTGCGCAAGGCGTTCACCCGGTCCAACTGCATCGTCGCGCCCAACTTCGCCATCGGCGCCGTGCTGATGATGCGGTTCGCCGAGATGGCCGCGCCGTGGTTCGAGACGGCCGAGATCATCGAGCTGCACCACGACCAGAAGGCCGACGCGCCGTCCGGCACGGCGATGCTGACCGTGCAGCGCATGGCCGAGGCGTCCGCCGACTGGGGCGACGACCCGACCAGCAACGAGGTCGTGCCCGGGGCCCGGGGCGGCAAGGGGCCGGGTGGCATCCCGGTCCACGCCGTGCGGCTCAAGGGCCTGGTGGCGCACCAGGAGGTGCTGCTGGGCACGACCGGCCAGTCGCTCACCATCCGCCACGACAGCTACGACCGGTCGAGCTTCATGCCCGGCGTCGTGCTGGCGGTCAAGCAGGTGGCCGACCGGCCCGGCCTCACCATCGGCCTCGACGAGCTGCTCGGGCTCTGACCCGGGCGACGGGGCCGGGCGGTCGGCGCGCGGGTTACAGTTTCTGACGAGACGTCAGGTCCGGGAAGTGGCGGCGCGGCCGCCGAAGGGGGAGGGCATCCGTGCTCGAAGCGCCGAACATCTGGCAACTGATCGCCCGCCGGGCGGAGGCCACGCCCGACCGCGAGATGGCTGTCGACGAGACCGGGCAGCGGTTGACGTTCGGGGCCTACCACGACCGGGCGGAGCGGGTGGCCGCCGGGCTGGCGGAGCTCGGCGTGGGGGAGGGGGACGTCGTCTCCTGGGTCCTGCCCACCTGGCTCGACGCCATGGTGCTGTTCGGGGCGCTGCGGCGGCTCGGGGCCGTCCAGAACCCGATCCTGCCCATCTATCGCGAGCGCGAGGTCGGCTTCATCGTCCGCCAGGCGCAGTCGGCGCTGCTCGTCGTGCCGGGCACCTGGCGCGGCTTCGACTACGCAGCGATGGCCGAGGGCCTGACGGCGGGCACGTCCACCAAGGTTCTGTCGGTCGGCCGGGGCGAGATGCCCGAGGGCGACCCGGCCACGCTGCCCCCGGCGCCGGCCGAGGACATGAACGCGCCCGACGCGCCGGTCCGCTTCCTCTATTACACGTCGGGCACGACGGCCGACCCCAAGGGTGCCCGCCACACCGACGCCACGCTGCGGGCCGCGTCGCTCGGCATGTCCGAGCGACTGCACCTGGCCGAGGACGACCGGTTCGCGCTGGTCTTCCCGTTCACCCACATCGCCGGCGGCGTCTACGTGTACGCCTCCCTGGCCTACGGCCTCACGTTCGTGCTCGACGAGTCGTTCGACCCCAAGACGACCATCGACCTGCTGCGGCGCGAGCGCATCACCCAGGCCGGGGCCGGCACCGCCTTCCACCAGGCCTACCTGGCCGCCCAGCGGGCCCTGCCCGAGGGCGAGAAGCTGTTCCCCGAGGTGCGCACGTTCCCCGGCGGCGGGGCGCCCAAGCCGGTGTCGCTCCACCACGAGATCAAGGAGGCGTTCGGCGTCGGCGTCGTGTCGGGCTACGGGCTGACGGAGGCCCCGATCCTGACCATGAACGACGCCCACGCGCCCGACCGGGTCCTGGCCGAGACCGAGGGACCGGCCGTGGCCGGCGCCACCATCCGCATCGTCACGCTCGACGGCAAGGAGGCCGGCGTCGGCGAGGAGGGCGAGGTGCGGGCCAAGGGCGGCCAGGTCATGCTCGGCTACCTCGACCCCGCGCTCGACAAGGAGGCCTTCGACGAGGACGGCTGGTTCCGCACGGGCGACCTCGGCCGGCTCGACGAGGACGGCAACCTCACGATCACCGGCCGCCTGAAGGATGTCATCATCCGCAAGGGCGAGAACATCTCGGCCAAGGAGCTCGAGGACATCCTGTTCACGCACCCGAAGGTGGCCGACGTGGCCGTGGTGGGGCTGCCCGACGAGGAGCGGGGCGAGCGGGCCTGCGCCGTCGTCGTCACCGCCGAGGGCCAGAACGACATCACGATGGAGGAGATGACCGAGCACCTGACGGCGGCCGGCATCATCACCCGCAAGCTGCCGGAGCAGCTCGAGATCGTCGACGCGCTGCCCCGCAACCCGTCGGGGAAGATCGTGAAGGCCGACCTCCGGGCCCGGTTCTCCGACTAGGGGCCCGCAGCCGGGAGCGGCGCGGTCAGGGGGCGATGCGGGTGGTGGGCGAGGTCCCGTAGCGGGCGGCCAGCGCCCGCTTCAGCCCGCCGATCCCCGCCAGGCCGCCGGACCGGTGGCCGGCGATCAGCTCGCGCTGGCAGGCGCCGTCGCCCGCCCATGCCGCGGCGCAGCCGCCGGGGTCGAGGTTGGCCAGGGCCAGGATGGCGCCGCTGCAGCCGACGGCCGCGGCCTGGACCAGCAGGGCGGGGCTGCCGCAGTACAGCCCGACGGGCAGGGCGGCGGCCTCGATGGCCAGCCGCACCGGGTCCGCGCTCGAGTCCTTGAGGCCGGCCACGGGCAGCTTGGGCACGAGGTCGACGGGGATGCCGGGGGCGGACGCCTTGGGGTAGTGGTAGCCGAGCACGGGCACGCCGACCGCCCCGACCACGGCGTCGTAGTAGGGGCGGGGGTCGTCGGTGTGGGGCGGCGCCAGCACCAGCAGGGCGTCGGCCCCGGCGTCGGCCGCCTGGCGGGACAGGGCCACCGCCTGCCGGGCCGAGGGCGCCCCGGTGCCGGCCAGCACCGGCACCCGCCCGCCGACCGCGGCCCGCACCGCGGTCAAGAGGGCGGTCCGCTCGTCGGGGTCGAGCGTGGCCGCCTCGCCGGTCGAGCCGGCCACGACCACGCCCCGGACGCCCTCCTCGACCAGGCGGGCGGCGTGCTCGGCGGTGGCCGGGGCGTCGAGGTCGCCGTCGGCGTCGAACAGCGTCACCAGCGCGACACCGATGCCCGTGAACGGCGCCTGGCCCTCGACCATGGTCCACACTCCTCGTCGGCGTGTCGTGTCCGGCGTGCCACCCGGCGTCGCCCTGGCCCGGCCGGGTCGCCGCCGCCAGGCTACGGCCGCCCGCCTACGGTGCGGGCGTGCTGCGGACACCCCCGGAACCGGCCGACCGCGAGACCCCGACCCCCACCCACGCCGCCAGCCCGGTCGACGACCCCGAGCCGGCCGGTGGGGCGCACGGCGACCCGAGCGCGCCGCGCCCCGACCCGGCCTTCGCCGCCGCCGACGCGGCCGCCGTCTATCGGGCCATGCGCCTGCGGCGGGACATGCGCCACTTCCGCCCCGACCCCGTACCGCCCGACCAGCTGGCCCGCCTGCTGCGGGCCGCCCACACCGCGCCGAGCGTCGGCTACATGCAGCCGTGGCGGTTCGTGCGGGTGGCGGAGCCGGGCCTGCGCCGGGCGCTTCACGACCTGGTAGAGGCCGAGCGCCGGCGCACCGCCGAGGCCCTGGGGGAGCGGCGGGCCGCGTTCCTGCGCCTGAAGGTCGAGGGCATCCTCGACTGCGGCGAGGTGCTGGTGGTGGCGCTGACCGACGGCCGGGAGCGCTACGTGTTCGGCCGGCGGACGCTGCCCGAGATGGACGTCGCCTCGGCCGCCTGCGCCATCCAGAACCTGTGGCTGGCGGCCCGGGTCGAGGGCCTCGGCCTCGGCTGGGTGTCGCTGTTCGACCCCGACGCCGTGGCCCGGCTGCTCGGGATGCCGAGCGGCGCCCGCCCGCTCGCCATCCTCTGCCTGGGCGCGGTCGACGGGTTCTACGAGCGCCCGATGCTCGAGGACGCGGGCTGGGACGAGCGCCGGCGGCTGGCCGACCTCGTGTGGCAGGACCGGTGGGGCGAACCGGTCGCGCCGGACGTACGGGACGCGTTGGGCGACTGACGGGCCGAGCGTTCAGCTCGGCGGCGGCGCGGCCTTACCCCCGCCCTCGCCCTCGCCCGGGGCCGGGGGCCACAAGGGCTCGGGGACCTCGATGCCGAGCGGCGTGCCCCACCGGTTGCGGAACGCCACCTCGTGGACAGGGCGGCGGGCGGCGACGCCCCACCGCCCCGTGGGGTACCCGAACGACACGCAGCAGGCCATGACCCAGCCCTTGTCGCGCGGCACGCCCAGGATCTCCAGCGTCTCGTCCAGCCGGAACACGAGGACGCTGGTCAGGGCGCTGCCCACGCCCTCGGCCCGGGCGGCGAGCATGGCGCTCCACACGGCCGGGAAGATCGAGCCGCCCGTCGGGTCGCCGCGGGTGAAGGCGAACAGGAACAGGGGCACGTCCTCGAAGTGGTCGGCCAGGTGCTGGGCCGAGCGCACGACCTTGGCCATCTGGACGTTCTCGGGGTCGTCGGGCGCGGCCTGGATGGCGGCGATCCGGTCGGCGTAGACGGTCGCCCACAGCTTGTCGAGGCAGTCCCGGTAGAGGGGGCCGAGCCGGTTCTTGACCTCGGGGTCGTCGACGAGCAGGAACCGCCAGCTCTGGGAGTTGCCGCCGCTGGGCGCCCGGATGGCGGCGTCGAGGATGCGCGCCTGCACGTCGAGCGGGATGGGGTCGGGACGCACCCGGCGCATGGCGCGCGTCGTGTACAGGGCTTCGTGGAGGTCCATGGCCCCGGTCTAGCCGTCGGGGGTCCGGGCCACCGGATCGAGCGACCACGCGATGCGCGCGGACGGCTTCTCTCCGCGCGATGATGCTGCGCCAGCTCGTCTCGTTCGTCACACTCGAGGGAGAGTCCGATGACGATCCGATCGCCGCGGCGCCGCACGCTGGCGGCCGCCGCCACCCTCATCGCCGCCGCCCTGGCCACGCTCGTGGCCCGGGGCGAGCCCGCCTCGGCCGAGCCGACCGTCCCCATCGAGCAGCGGATCGACGCCGTGGCCCACGTCGCTCGCCTGGGCCAGGACATCGAGGTGCGGGGCGGGTCGTTCCGCGGCACCGTCGACCTCGGCACCGGCGCGGTGGTGGGCGACCTCTCGCTGCCCCCGGCCAGCACGTTCGTCAACCTGGTGGGCCTGGTGCCCGCGGCTCGGGCCACGTTCGTAATGGAGCCGATCGGCCCGGCCGCCGGCCACGTCGACCTGGCCGGCGGCACGTTCTCGGTCACCTCGACGTTCGACATCCACGTGCCCGAGATCGATCCGCTCGGGCTCGGCCTCGCCAACCTGTCGACGCCGACGTGCAAGACGAGCACGCCCATCACGGTCACGATGAGCGGGCCGTTCAACCTCGATGGCGCGTCGACGTTCACGGGCACCTTCACGATCCCGCCGTTCCAGGGCTGCGGCTTGGCGACCACCGCCCTCAACCTGCTGGCGCCCGGCCCCGGCAACACGTTCACGGCCACCGCTACGCCAGTCGAGGCGGCCCCGGCCGCCTGAGGTCGCGGGCCCCGGGCCCGACCCCGGCGGGCCCGGGGCGCCGCCCCCGATCCGCCTCGATCCGATCCCGCCCGCCCGCCATACCCCCACCGTTCTCCCCGAACCCGGTCGTCCCCGACCGGCGCCCCTCCTGCCCCCGGCCGCCCCACCGGGGGCAGGAGCGCGTCCGCCCAGGCCGTAGGCTCTGCCCTCCGTGCTGATTCGCTCCGACCTCCGCAACGTGGCGATCGTGGCCCACGTCGACCACGGCAAGACCACGCTCGTCGACCAGATGCTGTGGCAGTCCGGGGCGTTCCGCGCCAACCAGGACGTCGCCGACCGGGTCCTCGACTCGATGGACCTCGAGCGCGAGAAGGGCATCACGATCCTCGCCAAGAACACGGCGGTCCGCTACGGCGACGTGAAGATCAACATCGTCGACACGCCGGGCCACGCCGACTTCGGTGGCGAGGTCGAGCGGGGCCTGTCGATGGTCGACGGCGTGCTGCTGCTCGTCGACGCCTCGGAGGGCCCGCTGCCCCAGACCCGCTTCGTGCTGCGCAAGGCGCTGGAGGCCCGGCTGCCGGTGATCCTGGTGGTCAACAAGGTCGACCGGCCCGACGCCCGCATCGCCGAGGTCGTCCACGAGGTCGAGGAGCTGTTCCTCGACCTCGACGCCGACATCGACCAGCTCGACTTCCCGGTCGTCTACTGCGAGGCCCGGGCCGGCCGGGCGTCGCTCGAGCGGCCCGCCGACGGCGCCGGCCTGCCGGCGGGCACCGACCTGCGCCCGCTGCTCGACCTGATCGTCGAGCGGATCCCGGCGCCGGAGCACGACCCCGACGTGCCGCTGCAGGCGCTCGTCACCAACCTCGACGCCTCGCCGTACGTGGGGCGGCTGGCGCTGTGCCGGATCCGCAACGGCACGCTGCGCAAGGGCCAGGTCGTCGCCTGGTGCCGGACCGACGGGTCGGTCGAGCGGGCCAAGGTGAGCGAGCTGTACGTGGCCGAGGCGCTGGACCGGGTCCCGGCCGACGAGGCCGGGCCGGGCGAGGTCGTCGCCATCGCCGGCATCCCCGACATCACGATCGGCGAGACGCTGGCCGACCCCGACGACCCGCGGCCGCTGCCGGTCATCACCATCGACGAGCCCAGCCTGGCCATGACGATCGGCGTCAACACGTCGCCGCTGGCCGGGCGCGAGGGCACCGCGCTGACGGCCCGGCTCATCAAGAACCGTCTGGACGCCGAGGTGGTCGGCAACGTCAGCATCCGGGTCCTCCCGACCGACCGGCCCGACACCTGGGAGGTCCAGGGCCGGGGTGAGCTGCAGCTGGCGGTCCTGGTCGAGATGATGCGGCGGGAGGGCTTCGAGCTCACCGTGGGCAAGCCCCAGGTCCTGACCCGCGAGATCGACGGCACGGTCCACGAGCCCGTCGACCGGGTGACCGTCGACGTCCCCGAGGAGTACCTGGGGGTCGTCACCCAGCTCCTCGCCCTGCGCAAGGGGCGCATGGAGCAGATCACCAACCACGGCACGGGGTGGGTGCGGCTCGAGCACCTGGTCCCGGCCCGGGGCCTCGTCGGCTTCCGCACGGAGCTGCTCACCGAGACCCGGGGGACCGGCCTGATCCACCACGTGTTCGACGGCTGGGAGCCGTGGGCCGGCGAGATCCGCCCCCGCCGCAACGGCTCGCTGGTGGCCGACCGGCGGGGCACGACCACGGCCCACGCGCTGCTCAACCTCCAGGAGCGGGGCCAGCTTCTGGTGGGCCCGGGCGTCGAGGTCTACGAGGGGATGATCATCGGCGAGAACGCCCGACCCGACGACATGAACGTCAACCCCACCAAGGAGAAGAAGCTCACCAACATCCGGTCGTCGACGGCCGAGAGCTTCGAGAAGCTGATCCCGCCCCGCGCGCTGTCGCTGGAGCAGGCGCTCGAGCTGATCGCCGACGACGAGTGCGTGGAGGTCACGCCCGAGTCGGTCCGGCTGCGCAAGGTCGTGCTCGACCAGGCCACCCGGGCCCGGGCCGCCAAGCGGGCCAAGTCGTAGCGCCGGCGGCCGCGCCGGCGCCCGGATGGCGGGTCGGGGCCGGCCGTCGGGCGGTAGCGCTGCCGGTCAGGCGCTCGCCCGGTCCGCTTCGGCGGCGAGGCGGTGCTCGGTGGGGCTCACGCCCCGGACCCGCTTGAAGGCGGCGCTGAGCGCGTACGGGCTGGCGTAGCCGACCTGGCCGGCCACCGACGTGACCGTGGCCCCCGGCTCGCGTAGCAGATCGGCGGCCAGCGCCAGCCGCCACTTGGTCAGGAACGTCATCGGTGGCTCGCCCACCACCTCGGCGAACCGGCGGGCCAGGGCGGCGCGCGAGCACCCGACCTCGGCGGCCAGGGAGCCCACCGTCCAGGGGTGGGACGGGTTGCCGTGGAGCAGCCGCAGCGCGGGGCCGACGATCGGGTCGCGGTGGGCCCGGTACCAGGCGGGCGGGTCGGCGTCGGGCCGTGAGAACCAGGCCCGCAGCGCGGCGATGAGCAGGAGGTCGAGCAGGCGGTCGAGGACGGCGTCCTGCCCCGGCTCGTCCTTGACGATCTCCTCGGCCAGAAGCGGCACCAGCGGGCAGTCCCAGGCGTCGTCCGGCAGCACCGCCACCTGGGGGAGCGCGTCGAGCAGCGGCTGGCTGATCTCGCCGCAGGTCTCGTAGGTGCCGACCAGCATGACGGTCGACCCGTCCGGGTCGTTGCCCCAGGTGCGCACGCCGAGGTGCATGGCGCCGCCCAGGTCTTGCCCATCGACGGTCGTGCAACGCTGCCCGGGGTGGATGACGACCTGGGGCGGCGTGGCGGGGTCGTCGGCGACCAGGTAGGGCTCGGGGCCGCGGACGATGGCGACGTCGCCGACCCGCAGCTCGTGCGTCCCGCCGTCGGCGGCCACGATGCACCCGCAACCCCGGGCCACCGCCACCAGCGTCAGCGGCGCCTCGTCCTGGATCCGCAGCGACCACGGGGGGTCGAGCATCGCTCGGAGCAGGAAGGCGCCCCGGGCCCGTGGCCCGTCGAGGAAGCCGGCCAGCGTGTCCACCCGCCCAGCGTAGACGGTCTCGTATGGAAAGCGAGCCTTATGGCCATGGATCGTCTCGCAACCGTGGCGTTCACTGGGGTCATGGCGAACAACATTGACCCCGCATCCCCCGCAGGCCCGCGGCTCGTCGACCGCGACCTGGTCGTCAAGGCGATCGGCCGCCGCTCGTTCTGCTTCCTGTCGACCACCTCGCCCGGGCAGCGCCCGCACGCCGCCGGCGTTCTCTACGCCGCGGACGGCACCACGCTCTACGTCAGCACGACCCGCACCAGCCGCAAGGCGCGCAACATCGCCGCCAACCCCCACGTCGGGATCGTCGTGCCCATCCGCCGGGTGCCGGTCGGGCCGCCGTCGTCCGTGCAGTTCCAGGGGCGGGCCGAGATCGTGGACCCGGGCGACCCGGAGTTCCGCCGCCTCCACCGGGAGGGCCGCCTGAAGGCCGTGACCAGCCACGGCGAGCTCGACGAGCCCGACGGCTGCTTTGTCAGGATCACGCCCACCGGGCGCATCCACACCTACGGGCTGGGCATGTCGCTGATCCAGCTGGCGCGCGACCCGCTGCACGCGGCCGGCGTCGTGGCGTCGGCGGCCTGAGGCGGCCGGTCGCGCGGGAAGGTGGCGCCCGACCGCGCCGCCGGCATCCCGGCTTGCGAGGGTGGTCGGCGGCCGCCGGCGACGTCCCCGTGCGACCGGCCCAGCTCGGCCGCGTCCAGGGGCGACGCGGCGGCCGCCCGCTCCCGGCATCCCTTTCCCTCTGCTGTTAGGCGAGCCTAATTTACGACGTCAGCGCGCGGCAACTACGTGACGGCGGCCCTTACCCGTGGTTAGTTTGTATGCGTCAGCCAACGGGGGGATGGATGACGAGGGATCTCCGAGCCGCACACCGACGCGCCCGCCGCCGCACCCTCCGGGGCTACACCCCGCTGGTCGTCGGCCTCGGGCTGGTCGCCGCCATGGTCGTCGTGGTCCCCAGCCGGGTGCCCGACGAGATCGCCAACGCCGGCGACATCGCCGCCGCCGAGGTGCCCACCGGCCAGACCGCCTCGGGGTGGGGGGAGGGGGTGGCCCCGTGCCCCGACCGCGAGCGACAGGTCGACACCGACGGCTACGCGCCGCCCTGCTTCAGGTGGGACGGCGGCGACAACGGCGGCGCCACCAGCCGGGGCGTGACTGAGGACGAGATCACGGTCAGCTACCGCCTGACCCAGGATCCCAACGCCCTCGCGCTCATCGCCCAGCTGGCCGGCATGCCGATCGACGAGACCAACGAGGACCTCCTCCGCACCGCCGAGGGCCTCATCGACTACTTCAACCAGAACTTCCAGTTCTACGGGCGCCGCCTCGTGCTCGAGGGCTACGAGGGCCGGGGCTCCCTGGTCGAGGAGCTCTACGGCGCCGGCCAGGAGGCCGCCACCAACGACGCGCTCCGGGTCGTCGACGAGATCGGTGCGTTCGCCGACGTCACCGCGCTCACCCAGCCCTACGCCGACGCGCTGGCCCGCAACCAGGTCCTGTCGTTCGGGGTGCCGTACATGTCGCAGGAGTGGTTCAACGACCGGCGACCGTACGCCTGGAGCAGCACGCCGGATTGCACGAACGTCTCGCAGATGGCGAGCCAGTTCGCCAACCAGCACCTGATGGGCCGCCCGGCGCGGTGGGCGGGCGGCGACCTGGCGGGCCGGCCCCGCAAGCTGGCCATCATCGCCCCCAACAACCTCGAGTACCAGCAGTGCGTGGACGCGGGCCTCGAGGTGCTGGAGGAGGCGGGCAACCGCATCGCCCTGCGGCGCGACTACGTGCTCGACCTGGGCCAGACCGACGCCCAGGCCCCGGCCCTGGTGGCGGCGCTGAAGGCCAACGAGATCACGTCGGTGTCGTTCGCCGGCGACCCGCTCATGCTCATGGCGCTGACCCGCGAGGCCGAGGCTCAGGACTACCACCCCGAGTGGCTGGTCATCGGCGTCGGGTTCGTCGACACCGACCTGGCCGGGCAGATGATCAGCGCCGGCGCCCCGAACCAGTGGCGGCGGGCGTTCGGCGGCAGCCCGCTGGCCGCCCAGGCCTCGCCGGGGACGAGCCCGGCCTACCGGGCCTACCGGTCGGTCCGCGACGACGAGCCGTCGCTGCTCGTAGACATCGTCTACCACCAGCTGCTGCCGCTCGCCCTCGGAGTCCAGATGGCCGGACCCGAGCTGACGCCGGAGACGTTCGAGACCGGCCTGTTCGCCTACCCGGGCGGGACCGGCATGGCCGGCACCTGGGACTGGCGCCCGGGCAACTACACCCCGGTCGTCGACATCCGCGAGATCTGGTGGGACCCCGACCGCCCATCACCGTTCAACGGCGCGCCGGGGACCTACGTCGACAACGGCGAGCGCTACCGCCTCGACGAGATCCCCGAGGGCGAACCGGAGGTCTTCCAATGAACGCCGCCGCGCTGCGCACCGCCCTCGTCACCGCCGTCGGCGCCCTCGCCGTCGTGGCCGCCAGCCACCTGTTCCCCGGAACGGTCCCACTCGGCGTGGTGGCGTTGGGCGCCGTGGTCGGCACCGGCACCGGGCTCGGCGCCGTCGGCCTCGTCCTCACCTTCCGCACTAGCCGGGTCATCAACTTCGGCTTCGGGGCCATGGGGCTCATCGGGGCGGGGGCGGCCGCCGCGGCCACCAGCCGCCACGGCGTCCCCTGGCCCGCCGCCCTGGTCGTGGGCGTCGCCGTCGGTGGCGCGGTGGGGGCCGGGTTCGAGCTGGCGGTCGTGCGCCGCCTGGCCCGCGCCCCCCGGCTGGTGCTGACGGTGGCCACGATCGGCCTGGCCCAGGCGCTGCCGGGGCTGACGCCCTATCTGCTCGAGTGGCTGGAGATCCCCGAGATCCTCAACCGGATCGACACGCCGTGGGACCACATCGAGGTGGCGGTCCACCCCGTCACGTTCAACGGCAACGACCTGGCCATGCTGGCCATCGTCCCGGTCGTGCTCGGCGCGCTGAGCTGGTTCCTGCTCCGCACCGACGCCGGCATCGCCGTGCGGGGCATGGCCGACAACCTCGACCGGGCCCGCCTGCTCGGCATCCCGGTCGGGCGCCTGTCGCTGATCGTGTGGGCGCTGGCCGGCGCCATCGCCGCGCTGTCGGTGTCGCTGCGCGTGCCCAACGACGGCATCGCCTTCGACCCCACCGGCGGGCCCACCGCGCTGCTGCCGCCGCTAGCGGCGGCGGTCGTGACCGGCCTGACGTCGCCCACCCGGGCGTTCGTCGCCGGCGTCGCCCTCGGGGTCGTCGACCAGGTCGTGCGGTGGAACGTCGACCGCCAGGCCACCACCACGCTGGTCCTGCTGGGCGTGATCGTGGTCGGCCTGCTGGCCCAGCGCATGATCGCCACCGCCGCCGGCCGGCGCGGGACCGGGATCCGCGGTGACGGCGCCGAGAGCGGCTGGGCGGCGACGGCGGGCCGGCGACTGCCCCGCCCGCTGGCGCGCCTGCCCGAGGTGCGCGCCGCCCGGGCGGCGCTGGTCGTGCTCGCGGTCGCCGCGGCGCTGGCCGTCCCGGTCGTCGGGACCAGCTCGCAGGTCAACTACGCCACGGTCACGCTGGTCTACGCCATGGTCGCCGTGTCGCTGGTGGTGCTCACCGGCTGGGGCGGGGTGGTCAGCCTCGGCCAGATCGCGGTCGTGGGGGTCGGCGGCGTGACGGCGGCCAACCTCATCGCCGACCGCAACCTCGACCTGTTCGTCACCCTGGCCGCCTCGGCCCTGGCCGGCGGTCTCGTCGCTCTGCTGATCGGGCTGCCCGCCCTGCGGGTGTCCGGCCAGCTCCTGGCCGTGACCACGCTGGCCTTTGCGGTGGCGATGCAGCTCTACGTGCTCAACCCGGCCAACAACGAGTCGCTGCTGCCCGCCGCCTACCCCCGGCCCGAGCTGTGGGGGGCGGTGGAGCTGGCCGACGAGCGCTGGCTCTACCTGCTGGCGTTGGCCGCCCTGGTGGCGTCCCTGGCCGTCGTGCGCAACCTGCGCCGGGCCCGCACCGGCCGGGTCATCGCCGCCGGCCGCGACAACGAGCGGGCGGCGGCCGCCGCCGGCGTCAACACGGTCGAGGCCCGGCTCGGCGCCTTCCTGTTCGCCGGCGTCATCGCCGGGCTGGCGGGCGCCATCCACGCCATCGCCCTGCGGGGCGTGGGCTTCAACACCTACCCGGCGGTCGACTCCCTGCTCGTGTTCTCGATGGCGGTGATCGGCGGGGTGGCGTCGCTGGGCGGGGCGCTGGCCGGCGTCGCGCTCGTCCAGGGCGTCGGCTACGCCTCGCCCCGCCTCCAGCTGCTCGTCGCCGGTGCCGGGCTGCTGGTCGTGCTGCTGGTGCTGCCCGGCGGCCTGGCCCAGGCGGGGGAAGCGGTGCGCGACCGCCTGGCCCGATGGGGCGCCCGCCGCCGGGGCCTGCCGCTCGTCGACGTGCTCGACGTGGTGGACGAGGGCGAGCCGGCCGGCGCGGTCACCGCCGGGGCCGGGTCGCCGGGCCCCGGCGGGGAGGGGGCCGGGCCGGCCAACGGCCACGACGCCGGCGGGTCCGCCCGCCGGGATGGCCACGGGCCGCTGCTCGCCTGCTCGGGCCTCGAGGCGTCGTACGGCTCGCTGCAGGTGCTGTTCGGGGTCGACGCCGAGGTGGCGCCCGGCGAGATGCTGGCGCTGCTCGGGACGAACGGCGCCGGCAAGTCGACCGTGCTCCGCACGGTCGCCGGCCTCCTGCCCGCTCGGCGCGGCCGGGTCACGTTCGCCGGCGAGGACATCACCGGCCTGCCCGCCGAGGCGATCGCCCGCCGGGGCCTCTCGCTCGTCCCCGGCGGCGCCGGCGTCTTCGCCGGGCTGACCGTGGAGGCCAACCTGCGGCTGGCGTGCTGGATGCTCCGCCGCGATCCGGCCGCCGCCGCCCGGGCCCGCGACGAGGTGCTCGACCTGTTCCCCGTCCTGCGGGCCCGGTCCGACGTGCTGGCCGGCAACCTGTCGGGCGGCGAGCAGCAGCAGCTGTCGCTGGCCATGGCGTTCGTGACCCGGCCCAAGCTGCTGTGCATCGACGAGCTGTCGCTGGGCCTGGCCCCGACGATCGTGGCCCAGCTCGTCGACAAGGTGCGCGCGATGCACGCCCGGGGCACGACGATCGTGGTCGTCGAGCAGTCGGTCGACGTGGCGCTGCTGCTGTGCGAGCGGGCCGTGTTCCTCGAGAAGGGGCAGGTGCGGTTCCGGGGGCGGACCGCCGGCCTGCTCGATCGCCCCGACATCCTGCGGGCGGTGTTCATCGGGGGCGACCGGCAGCGGCCGGAGTCGGCGGCCCTGAACCTCCCGGCCGCGCCGGTGCAGCCCGGCGCGACCCCGGCCCCCGCCGCGTCGTCCGCCGTGCCCGCCGCCGTCCCCGGCCGGGCGGGCGGGGCCCCCGGGCGGGCCGGTGGCCGGGTCCGGGGCCTGCGCCTCGAGTGCCGGGGGCTGGTCAAGCGGTTCGGCGGGATCCGGGCGGTCGACGGCGTCGAGCTCACGATCGAGCCCGGCGCCGTCGTCGGCCTCATCGGCCACAACGGCGCCGGCAAGACCACGCTGTTCGACCTGCTGACCGGGTTCCTGCCGGCCGACGGTGGCCGGGTCCTGCTGGGCGGCGCCGACATCACCCGGCTCCCACCGCACCGCCGGGCGCTGCGCGCCCTGGGCCGGTCGTTCCAGGAGGCCCGCCTGTTCCCCTCGTTGACCGTGACCGACGCCCTGCGGGTCGGGCTCGAGCGTCACCTGGCCAGCCGCGAGCCGGTGGCGGCCGCCCTGCGGCTCCCGGCGTCGGTCGACTCGGAGCGGGACGCCACCCGCCGCGTCGACGAGCTGATCGAGCTGCTGGGCCTCGACGCCTACCGCGACCGGCTCACCGGCGAGCTGTCGACCGGCACCCGGCGGATCGTCGAGCTCGGGTGCCTGCTGGCCCAGGACCCGGCCGTCGTGCTGCTCGACGAGCCCTCGGCCGGCGTCGCCCAGCGGGAGGCCGAGGCGCTGGCCCCGCTGCTGCGCCGGGTCCAGGCCGAGACCGGCTGTTCGATGGTCGTCATCGAGCACGACATCGCCCTACTGGCGTCGATCTGCGACGAGCTGGTGGCGCTGGAGCAGGGGGCGGTCATCGCCCGGGGCCGCCCCGACGACGTGCTCGCCGACGCCCGGGTGGTCACCTCGTACCTCGGCGCCAACCCTGAGGCGGTGCGGACGTGAGAGTCGCCGACGTGAGGCACTCCTAGTTACCCAGAGGTAAATTAGCAGCGCGGGTCCCGATCGGAGGGGGATATGAGGGCCAGCCGACGCAAGCTCCCGGGGGCGGAGGGGAAGCCGCTCGCCGGCTACGCGCCGCTCGCCGTCGTCGTGGGCTTGTTCGTGGCGGCCACCGCCGTGCTGCCGACCACCGTTCCCGACGACCTGGGGGCCGGCGATATCACTGAGGTCGAGCAGGGGCGTACGGCCTCGGGCTGGGGCGACACGGTGACGCCGTGCGCCGACCGCGAGCGCCAGGTCGAGGGCGACGCCTACTCGCCGCCCTGCTTCGAGTTCTCGGGCGACAACGGCGGCGCCACCGCCCGGGGCGTGACCGAGGACGAGATCACCGTGAGCTTCCGGGTCACGCCCGAGCCCAACATCATCGCCACGTTCGCCGCCGTCGCCGGGATCGACTACGCCGAGACCAACCAGGACCTCGCCGACACGACCGAGGGCCTCGTCGACTACTTCAACCAGCACTTCCAGATGTACGGCCGGCGCCTGCGCCTCGTGCAGGTCGACGGCACCGGGTCGCTGGTCGACGAGATCTTCGGGGCCGGCCAGGCCGAGGCCAACAACGACGCCCTGCGGGCCGCCACCGAGGTCGAGGCGTTCGCCGACGTGAGCGCCCTCTCCCAGCCCTACGCCGACGCCCTCGCCCGCCAGCACGTGATCTCGGTGGGGGCGCCGTACATGTCGCGCGAGTGGTTCGTCGAGCGGCGGCCGTACGCCTGGAGCCTGCTCACCGACTGCTCGGTCATCGCCGAGACCGGCACCGAGTACGCGCTCAACCGCCTCCTCGGCCGGCCCGCCACCTGGGCCGGCGGCGACCTGCAGGGCCAGGAGCGGCGGGTCGGGCTGATCGCCCCCGACAACCCCGAGTACCAGCAGTGCGTCGCCGCCGCCCGGCGGGTCGTCGAGGACGCCGGCGAGGAGATCGACCTCATCCTCGACTACAACCTCGAGCTCGCCAGCCTCCAGAGCCAGGCCTCCACGCTGCTGGCCCGGCTCAAGCGCGAGGGCATCACGACGGTCCAGTGCACGTGCGACCCGCTGATGATCCTCTACCTGACCCGGGGGGCCGAGACCCAGAACTACGAGCCCGAGTGGAACGTGCTGGGCGCCGGGTTCAGCGACGTCGACCTGGTGGCGCAGGCCTACAACCTGCCGCTCAGCGGCGACCAGTGGTCGCGGGCGTTCGGGCTCAGCTACGCCGCCGACCAGCTGCCCCGGCGGGAGAGCCCCGCCTACCAGGCGTACCGCAGCGTGCGCGACGACGAGCCGTCCAAGCTCGTCGACCTGCTCTACTACCAGCTCTACGCCCTGGTCATCGGCATCCAGATGGCCGGGCCCGAGCTGACGCCCGAGAACTTCGAGACCGGCATGTTCGCCTACCCCGAGGCGACCGGACCGGCCGGCACGTGGGACTGGCGGCCCGAGCACTACACGCCGCAGGTCGACGCCCGTGAGGTCTGGTTCGACCCCGACAGACCGTCGCCGTTCAACGACGAGCCCGGCAGCTACCTCGGCAGTGAGCGCCGCTACCGGCAGGGCGAGTGGCCGGAGGGCGACCCCGAGGTGTTCACCCGATGAGCCGGGGCCGGGCCATCGCCGGCGGCCTGGTGGCCGCCCTGCTGGTCGCCACCCAGCTGTTCCCCGACCAGCCCGGGGCGCCGATCGACGTCGTGCTGCGGGGCGCCGTGTACGGCACCGGCTACGGGCTGCTGGCCGTCGGGCTCGTCCTCACCTACCGCACGACCCGCATCATCAACTTCGCCTACGGCGCCATGGGCGGGGTCGGCGGCGGCGTGGCCGCCGGCCTCGCCGTCGGGAAGGGCTGGTCGTGGCCCGTGGCCGCCGTGGCCGGCGTGCTGGTGGGCGTGGCCGTCGGGGCGGCCAGCGAGCGGCTGGTGATCCGGCGGTTCCAGACCGCGCCCCGGCTCGTCCTGACCGTCGCCACCATCGGCCTCGCCCAGGTGCTGGGCGGCGCCGCCCTCTTCATGCCCGGCTGGCTCGGCGTCGACGCCCTGGTGACCGGGTTCGACACGGCCCTGACCTCGCACGAGATCACGGTCGCCTCCTCGACGTTCAACGGAAACGACCTGCTGCTCGTCGCCGTCGTCCCCGCCGTGTTGGGCGCGCTCGTGTGGTTCCTGCGCAGCACCGACGCGGGCACCGCCGTCCGGGGCATGGCCGAGAACATGGACCGGGCCCGGCTGCTCGGCATCCCGGTCACCCAGCTGTCCCTGCTGCTGTGGGCGCTGACCGGCGGGCTCGCCGCCCTCACGGTCGTGCTGCGGGCGCCCAACGAGGGCCTGGCGCTCGACGCCGCCGCCGGCCCGACCATCCTCTTGCCCGGCCTGGCCGCCGCCGTGCTCAGCGGCATGTCGTCGCTGCCGGCCGCCTTCGCCGCAGGCGTCGGCCTCGGCGTGCTCAAGCAGCTCGTCGACTGGAACGTCGAGCGGGGCGACCCGACCACCCTGGTCATGCTCGTCGTGGTCGTCATCGGGCTGCTCGTCCAGCACCGGCCCGAGGGGCGGGCCCGGCAGAGCGGCGAGGGCTCGTGGTCGATGGTGGGCGGGTCCCGGCGGCTGCCCCAGCAGCTCGCCCGCCTCCCCGAGGTGCGGGCCGGGCGCATCGCCGTCGCCCTCGTCGTGGTCGCCGCGCTCGTCGCCATCCCGATCGTCGGGTCGCCGTCGCAGGTCAACACCGCCACCATCGGGCTCACGTTCGCCCTGACCGCCCTGTCGCTGGTCGTGCTCACCGGCTGGGGCGGCGTGGTCAGCCTGGGCCAGGTGGGCCTGATCGGCGTGGGCGGCGTCGTCATGGCCAACGCGCTGGCCAACTGGGGCATCGACATGTTCGTGGCCCTCGTGGCCTGCGCCGTCGCCGGCGGGCTGATGGCGCTCGTGCTCGGCATCCCGGCCCTGCGGGTCTCGGGCGAGCTGCTGGCGGTGACCACGCTGGCCTTCGCGGTGGCCATGCAGGCCTACATCCTCAACCCGGCCAACTTCGACTGGCTGATCCCGCAGTCGTACGGCCGGCCCGAGCTGGGCGGCATCGTCGACCTCACCGACGAGCGCTGGCTCTACGTCGTGGCGCTGGCGCTGGTGGCCGGCGCCGCCTTCGTGGCCGCCAACCTGCGGGCCGCCCGCCCGGGCCGGGCCATCTCGGCCACCCGCGACAACGAGCGCTCGGCGGCCGCCGCCGGCGTCAACACGACCCAGACCCGGCTCATGGCCTTCGCCCTGTCGGGCGCCTTCGCCGGCGTGGCCGGCGGCCTCCACGCCGTGGCGCTGGGCGGCATCGGGCTCAACACCTACCAGGCCGCCGACAGCCTGCTCGTGTTCTCGATGGCGGTCATCGGCGGCGTGGCCTCGCTCGGCGGGACCCTGTCGGGCGTGGCCCTGGTCGTGTGGCTGGGCTACGCCTTCCCTCGCTACCAGCTGGTGCTCACCGGCGCCGGGCTGCTGCTGATCCTCATGGTGCTGCCCGGTGGCCTCGCCCAGGCGGCCGAGCGGGTCCGCGACAAGCTGGCCTGGTTCTGCGCCAAGCGGCGGGACCTGAAGGTCGTCGACGAGCTCGAGCTCATCGACCAGGAGGGACGCATCGGCGCCGGCACCGCCCTGCCGGCCGAGATGACCGCCTCGGGCCTGCTGGCCGGCGCCGCCCAGACGCACCGGCCGATGCTCGTCTGCCGCAACCTCGAGGCGTCGTACGGCTCGCTGCAGGTCCTGTTCGGGATCGACCTGGCGGTCGCCCACGACGACATGCTGGCGCTTCTGGGCACGAACGGCGCCGGCAAGTCGACCGTGCTTAAGGCGATCTGCGGGCTGCTGCCGCCGACCAACGGCAAGGTCACGTTCCTCGGCGACAACATCACCGGCCTGCCCGCCGAGAAGATCGCCCGCCTGGGCCTCACGCTCATGCCCGGTGGCAAAGGCGTGTTCCCGACGCTGACCGTCGGCGAGAACCTCAAGCTCGCCTGCTGGATGCTGCGGAACGACGCCGCCGCGGCGGCCGCCGCCCGGGAGGACGTGCTCGGGATGTTCCCCGTGCTCCGCCAGCGGTGGGACCAGCTGGCCGGCGACCTCTCCGGCGGCGAGCAGCAGCAGCTGTCGCTGGCCATGGCGTTCGTGACCCGGCCCAAGCTGCTGTGCATCGACGAGCTGTCGCTGGGCCTGGCCCCGACGATCGTGGCCCAGCTCGTCGACAAGGTGCGCGAGATGCACGCCCGGGGCACCAGCATCATCGTCGTCGAGCAGTCGGTGAACGTGGCCATGCTGCTGTGCCAGCGGGCGACGTTCCTCGAGAAGGGGCAGGTGCGGTTCCGCGGGCACACCGACGGGCTGCTCGACCAGCCCGACATCCTCCGGGCGGTGTTCCTGGGTGGGGACGAGGGCGGGGCCGGGGCCGGGGTCGAGTCCGGCGGCGCCGGCGCTGCGCCGGTGGCCCTGCCGCCGGCGCAGCGCCCCCGACGGGGCGTCACGCTCGAGTGCCGGGAGCTGACCAAACGGTTCGGCGGCATCCGGGCCGTCGACCGGGTCGACCTGGTGGTGCCGCCGGCGACGATCGTGGGCCTCATCGGCCACAACGGCGCCGGCAAGACGACCCTGTTCGACGTCCTCACCGGGTACCTGCGGGCCGACGGCGGCGAGGTGCTGCTCGACGGCGAGGACATCACCGACCTGCCGCCCCACCAGCGGGCCGTCGCCGAGGTCGGCCGCTCGTTCCAGGAGGCGCGGCTGTTCCCGTCGCTGACCGTGGCCGACGCCCTGCGGGTGGCGCTCGAGACCCACCTGGCCAGCCGGGAGCCGGTGGCCGCCGCTCTGCGCCTGCCGGCGTCCACGCTGTCCGAGCGGTCGGCGACGCGGCGGGTCGACGAGATCATCGAGCTGCTGGGGCTCGGGCCCTACCGGGACCGGCCCACCGGCGACCTGTCCACCGGCACGCGGCGCATCGTCGAGCTCGGCTGCCTGCTGGCCCACGACCCGGCCGTCGTCCTGCTCGACGAGCCCTCGGCCGGCATCGCCCAGCGCGAGACCGAGGCGCTCGGGCCGCTGCTGCGCGACGTCCAGGCCGAGACCGGGTGCTCGATGGTCGTGATCGAGCACGACATGAACCTGCTGTCGTCCCTGTGCGACCGGTTCGTGGCCCTCGAGCAGGGGGCCGTGATCGCCGAGGGGACGCCCGAGGCCGTGCTGGCCGACCCGCGGGTGATCACGTCGTATCTGGGGACCAACGAGGACGTCGTCCACCGGTCGGGGGAGCGGCGGCCGACCGCCCCCGTGAGCTACTACCCGGGCGAGCCCGCCCGCTGGTCCTCGCCCGGGTGGTCGCAGCCCGAGTGGGCCGCCCGGCGGGGCCCGGCGGGGCGCGGGGGTGGGGTTTCCGGCGGCGGTGGCCCAGCCGGCCCGGGTGGCCTTGCGGGTCCCGGTGGCGGTGCGGGCCCGGGCGGCGGTGCGCCCCCGCCCGGCCAGTGGGCGCCCGGCGGCCCTGGTGGGCCGGACGCCGCTGGCGGCGCGGCCGCCCGTCCGGGCTTCGGCGCCCCGGCGGGCCCCGGCGCGGCCGGCGGCCGCCCCGGCTTCGGCGCCGGCGACCCCTCCGCCCGCCGCGGCCCTGCGGGCCCGGGCGGCTTCGCCGGCCACGCCCGTCCCGCTGCTGGCGCCCGCCCGGGCGCACCCGGTGGGCCCCGCAGCGCCCCCTGGTCGGGTGAGGTGCCGGCGACCGGTTCTCGTGGCCCGGGTTCAGGGCGCCCGTGGTCCGGCGAGGTCCCGGCGGCCGGCGCCGGCCGCCCCGGTTCGGGTGGCCCGCGCTCGGGTGAGGTGCCGGCCGCGGGCCATCCGTGGTCGGGTGAGGTCCCGGCGGCGGGTGGCCCGTGGTCGGGTGAGGTGCCGGCGGTCGGCAACCCGTGGTCCGGCGAGGTGCCGGTGGCCGGCGGGCCGCGGTCGCCGAGCGGCCGGCGTCCCGTGGGCAACTGGGAGGCCGCCGACGAGCGCTGGGCGGTGGTCGAGTCCGCCGCCCAGCCCGACTGGGACGAGGGCGCCGGTCAGCCGCCGCCCGACGAGCCCGACGACGAGTGGGAGCGACCGGACCGCTGGCCGGGCGACCGCTGGCGCCGCCCCAGCGGCGGCCCGCCCCGGCGGCGCTGACCCGCCGCGCCGGTCCCACGATCGGAACGGCGGTCCCGGGGACCCGGAACCCGCCGCCGCGGCTCGCGGAGGCGGGCGCGGTGGCCCGGCCACAGGTCAGCGGGTGGGGGACGGGGTCGGGGCCGGGGAGACGGAGTCGAGGTCGGGGGTGTGGGTGTTCCAGGTGGGGAGCGCCCGGGCGACGGCGGCCCGGCCGGTCACGGTGATGTCGCCGGAGCGGAGGGCGTCCGCCCACGGCAGCTCGCCCCGGTGCCAGCGGGCGAAAGGGTCGGAGTTGGCGACCACGTCGGCGTCGATCTCGCCGCCGGGGTCGACGGAGCACAGCTCGGCCCGGCCCCGCTCGATCAGCAGCCAGTAGCGCCGGTTCGACGGAGGCTCCTGGGGGAACGTGAAGCGGACCACCGTCCGGTCCGGGGGCAGTCGGTCGTGCGCCACCTGCACGCGGACCCATGCCCACAGCGCGAAGCCGGGGTCGGAGTGCTCCGAGGTCGCCTCCAGCCAACGGGTCCCCCACGCCGCCATGGCGTCGATGACCCCGGCCAGGTCGCGGCCGGCGGGCGTCAGCGTGTACAGCGACCCGTGGCCCTTGGACTTGGGCGTGGCCTCGATGATCCCGGCCTGCTGGAGCTCGGCCAGGCGCTTGATGAGCATGGAGCGCGACATCGTCGGGACGCCCAGCGCGATGTCGGAGAACGTGGTGGCGCCCCACAGGAGGTTGCGGACGACGAGGGGCGTCCACCGCTCCGCCAGGATCTCGGCCGTCCGGGCGATGGGGCAGTACTGCCGGTAGGTGCGCACCCCCGCAGCGTCGCAGGGTGGGGCCGCGACGTCGAGTTCTGTTTTCGCGCTGGCCGGTCGGCGGCCCCCGGGGTGACGATCCCCGCATGGCGGACAGGGACGCGTACCCGACGACGGAGACTGGAGCCCGACCCGCGGGGCCGGGGAGCGGGCACGGCTGGCAGCTGGCGGGGGACAGCGCCGAGGCCTACGAGCGGTTCCTCGTCCCGGCGATCTTCGAGCCGTGGGCCCGGGACCTGGTCGCTCGGGCCGACCTGCGGCCCGGCGAGCGGGTGCTCGACGTCGCCTGCGGGACCGGAGTGGTGGCGCGGGCAGCCCTCCCGAGGACGCAGCCCGGCGGCGCCGTCGTCGGCGTCGACGTCAACCCGACCATGCTGGCCGCCGCCCGCCGGGCCGCCGCCCGCCGGGCCGCCGGCCAGACCGCCGCCGGCCCCGCCCCGACCCCGACGACCACCGCGACCACGGCCGCGCTCGCCTGGCACGAGGCCGACGCCGCCGACCTCCCGTTCCCCGACGGGGCGTTCGACGCCGTCGTCTGCCAGCAGGGCCTGCAGTTCTTCGCCGACCGGGCGGCCGGGGTCCGGGAGCTGCGCCGCACGCTCCGGCCCGGCGGCCGTCTGGCGGTCAGCGTGTGGCGCGGCCTCGACCACAACCCGGGCTTCGCCCGCTTCGCCGACGCCCTGGACCGGCACGCCGAGGCCGCCGGGCCGATGATGCGGGCGCCGTTCGCCATCGGCGGCCGGGACGCCCTGCGGGCCCTCCTCCAGGACGCCGGCTTCGCCGACGTGCACGTCGCCAGCGACGTCCGGATCGCCCGGTTCCCGTCGGCCGCCGACTTCCTCCGCCAGGAGGCGCTGTCCTCGCCGATCGGCGGGCCGCTGGGGGCCCTGGACGAGCCGGGGTGGGCGGCGCTGGTGGCCGACGTCGAGGATGCCCTCGCCCCGTTCCGGGACGACGACGGCCTGGCCCTCCCCCTGGCGTCGCACGTGGCGCTCGCCCGCTGAGTGGCCGGTCGCCGCCCTGGCTGAGCGGAGCGGCCCGCCCGCCCGCTCCTCCGGCCCACCCGGCGGGCCCGGCCCGGCCGCCTACCCCCGGCTCACGACCGGTCGGCCGGCCCGTCGCGCTCGGCCCGCCGGCCGCCGCCCTGGGCGCCCGCCTCCAGGTCCTCGAGCTCCTCGTCCAGCTCCTCGTCGAGGTGGGCCAGCGACGACACCTCGGTCTCGCCCCGCTTGGCCTCGAGCGCGATCGACACGACGACGAGGGCGACCGTGACGATCAGCAGCGGCACGCGGTGGTCGCCGATCCAGTCGACCACGTCGTCGATCGGCGACTCGAACGCCTCGCCGAACCGCCGGATCAGGTAGAGCCGGGTGAACGTGCCGGCGATGTTGACGGCGAAGAACGCCTTGAGCGGCATGCCCGCCGCCCCGGAGAACAGGCAGATGTAGTTGTTGGGGGCGACGAAGATCAGCGGGTACGCCGCCTTGCCGAACCACTGCTCGAGCTGGCGGAGCAGGTCGCCCCAGGTGCGGGTGCGCTTCTCCATCCAGCGCACGGCGGCGTCGCCGTACCAGTAGCCCAGCAGGAAGAACGCCGGGTCGGTGAGGAGCAGGCGGAACGCGCCCAGGCCGTAGTACGTCCAGGCGTCGAGCGAGTTGGTGGTGAGGACGAAGTTGCGGTTGCGGGGGTTGAGGGCGATCAGCCACGCCGGGTGGGTGTCGACGAGCGAGGGGGCGGCGGCGTCGCCGATGTAGCCGCCGATGAGCAGCGCCACGAGCGGGACGGCCACGGCGGCGACGGCCCGGCGGGAGGGGGGACGGCGCCCGGGCCCGGAGACCGTGGCGGGGGCGGCCCCCGCCTCGTCGGCCACGGCGGCCGCATCGGTCCGCCCGTCGCGCGCGCCGCCGTCGCTCGGTCCGCCCGCGCCGGCCGATTCGGCTTCGCCTGTCTCGCTCGTGCCGCCGGCGCTGCCCGTTTCGCCCGCGCCGCCTGCGGCGGACGGGGCCGGGTGTCCGCTCGCCTCCTGGGCGTCCTCGTCCATGCCGCGCCGAGCCTACTGGTGGGCCCGCCCGCCGGTCCGGGCCCACCGGGCCCACCGGGCGCCCGCCCCCCAACCTCCGCCGGGCCGGCCCCACACCCGGCGCGCCTCCAAGCCCGCGGTGGCCCGCCCACCGGGCGGGAGCCCTGCGCCCCCCGCCGCCGCGGCGTACGCTTCCGACCAGCGAGCCGAGGACAGCCGAGTACAAGAGGGGGAACGCCCGATGCAGGGCCTCATGCAGGACTTTCCGCTCACGCTCCCGCACCTGCACTGGCGGGCTGAGAAGCTGTTCTTCGACAAGGGGGTCGTGACGGTCACGGCCACCGGCAAGGAGTACGTCTCCTACGGCGACTGGGCTGAGCGGACCCGACGGCTGGGCGGCGTGCTCGACCAGCTGGGCATCAGCGCCGACGGTCGGGTGGCCACGTTCGGGTGGAACACCGCCCGCCACCTCGAGCTGTACTTCGCCGCCCCGTGCACCAATCGGGTGCTCCACGCGCTGAACATCCGGCTGTTCCCGGAGCAGCTCGTCTACGTGGTCAACCACGCCGAGGACGAGGTCGTCTTCATCGACAAGTCGTTGGCCGCGCTGGCGTGGCCGCTGTTCGAGAAGTTCGACCCGGTCCGCCACATCGTGGTGCTCGACGACGGGGCGCCGGGCGACCTGCCCGACCCGCCGGCGGGCAAGGAGGTCCACGACTACGAGGAGCTGCTGGCCGGCGCCGAGCCGGTCGAGTTCCACGTCGAAGACGAGAACCAGGCCGCCTCGATGTGCTATACGAGCGGCACCACGGGCAACCCCAAGGGCGTCGTCTACTCGCACCGCTCGACGGTCCTGCACACGATGGGCGTGCTGATCTCGGGGCTCGGGCCCAACGAGCGCGACCGCATCCTGCCGGTCGTCCCGATGTTCCACGCCAACGCCTGGGGTCTGGCGCACGCTGCCGTCGCCTGCGGCGCCGACCTGATCATGCCCGGCCCCGACCTGTCGCCCGGCGGGCTGGCCGCGCTCATCGAGTCCGAGCGGGTGACGATCGCGGCCGGCGTGCCGACGATCTGGATGGGCGTGCTGCCCGAGCTGAAGGGCCGCGACGTGTCGTCGCTGCGGGCCATCCCCTGCGGCGGCTCGGCGGTGCCCCGCTCCCTGTCCGAGGCCTACCGCGAGCAGATCGGCCTGCCCATCATGCAGGCCTGGGGCATGACCGAGACCTCGCCGGTGGCGTCCTCGGGCGAGATCAAGTCGACGCTGGCCGAGGGGGCGACCGAGGACGAGCTGGCCGACCGGCGCACGACCGTCGGCATCCCGCTGCTCGGCGTCGAGGCCCGCATCGCCCCGCCGGACGGCACCGAGAGCCTGCCGTGGGACGGCCAGACCCAGGGCGAGCTGCAGGTCCGGGGTCCGTGGGTGGCCAAGGGGTACTACAACGACCCTCGCTCGGCCGATTCGTTCACCGAGGACGGCTGGCTGAAGACCGGCGACGTGGCCACGATCGACCGGCACGGCTACATCCGCCTCGTCGACCGCACCAAGGACGTGATCAAGTCGGGCGGCGAGTGGATCAGCTCGGTCGATCTCGAGAACGAGATCATGGCCCACCCCAAGGTGGCCGAGGCCGCCGTCATCGGCCTGCCCCACGCCAAGTGGGGCGAGCGGCCGCTGGCCTGCGTGGTGCTCAAGCCGGGCGAGGAGGCGACGAAGGAGGACATCGTCGGCTTCCTCGAGGGCCGGGTGGCCAAGTGGTGGCTGCCGGACGACGTGGTCTTCGTCGACGAGGTGCCCAAGACGTCGGTGGGCAAGTTCTCGAAGAAGGACCTGCGGGACCGCTTCTCGGACTACCGCTTCCCGACCGAGTGACGAGGGAACATCGGGCTTGACCAGGCCGTACGACCGTCGATGGGATAGTCGGCGTTTGCCGCCAGTCGCCATCAACAGCGGCCAGTTGCGGACCACTGTGGCAGGAGTGTGACGCCAGCGGATCGTCTCCGCCGCCCGCTCGGAGCGTTCGGCCGTGAGCTGTCAGAGGCCGACGCCGTGCTCGTCCGTCGCGGTGATCAGCGGCGCTGCCCGTTCGTCGGCATCAGCCGCGACCGAGCGGTCGGGCTCGGCGATCAAAACCCACTCCGCGGCGCAGACGGCGGCGATGGTCTGCGCCAGCTCCGCCCGCTCGGTGGCCTGGTCTGGAGCCGTGGCCGCGGGGCCGAGCGGGGGACTGTCAAGAGAACGGTGTAACCGGGCTGGCGGGTGTTAGGCGGTGGGGAAGAGTCGTCCTTCGAAGGTGATGGCGAAGGCGTTGAGGGCGGGCTTCCAGCGGTTCATCCAGCGCTGCCGGCCCTTGCCCGTGGG
>DATCLS010000006.1:0-5352 GCA_036563805.1 Acidimicrobiales bacterium
CAGCGTCTGCGTGCGGATCATGGCGTAGACGCCCACCTTGGTGAGCAGCCCGGCGAAGATCGCGGTCACCGGGGAGGGCGCCGTCGGGTAGGCGTCGGGCAGCCAGAAGAACAGCGGGAAGATGGCCGCCTTGATGCCGAACACGACGATCATCAGCACGGCCAGCGCGCTGCGCAGGCCGGGCGGCAGCTCGGCGATCTTCCCGGCCAGGTCGGCGAGGTTCATCGTGCCGGTCGAGGCGTAGACGAACGCCAGCAGCGAGATGAACAGCACCGAGGCCAGCAGGCTGATGACGACGTAGGTCATGCCCGAGCGGACCTGGTCGAGCCGACCGCCGAGGGTGATGAGCACGTAGCTGGCGGTCAGCATCATCTCGATCGAGACGAACAGGTTGAACAGGTCGCCGGTGAGGAACGCGGCCGACACGCCGGCGGCCATGACCAGGTAGACCGACTGGAAGCCGACGTGGTTGCGCTCGGCGCCCGGCTGGCCGATGGCGTAGACCAGCACCGCCAGCAGCATCACCGAGGCGACGACCAGCATGATCGCCGAGAACCGGTCGGCCACGAAGGTGATGCCCATCGGGGCCTCCCAGCCGCCGGCCTGCATCGACACCGGGCCGTCGCGGTCGACCTCGACGAGCAGCAGCACCGCGAAGACGACCTGCGTGGTCAGCACCGTCAGCCCGACGACACGCTGGAAGGTCCGGCTGCGGCCGCCGAGGATCGACAGCGCCGCGCCGACCAGCGGCACCAGGACGGGCAGCACCACGAGCGCGCTCACTCGCCCTCCTCCCGCTGTCCCCGGGCACGCTGGGCGGTCTCCAGCTCGACCGAGCTCACGCCCGACCCCGACCAGCGCCCGGACTCGCCCTCGACCTCCAGCGCCTCCAGCGGGTCGGACGGGTCGCGGCCGCCGGCGAGCTCCTTGTCGGGCGCGCCGTGCCGGGCGATGAGGTCGTCCTCGATGTCGTCCTGCACCTCGTCGTCGGCGGTGAGCAGCCAGCTCCGGTAGGCCAGCGCCAGCAGCAGGGCGGTGACGCCGAAGCTGATGACGATGGCGGTCAGCGCGAGCGCCTGGGGCAAGGGGTCGGCGAGCGGCCCGCTGTCGGGGTTGCCGACGAACGGCGCCCACCCGGCGTCACCCGAGCTGACGACCAGGGCGTTGGCCCCGTGGCTCAGGAGGGAGATGCCGATGATGATGCGGCTGAGCTTGCGCTGCAGCACCAGGTAGGTGCCGATGCCGAAGAGGGCGGCCGCGGTGGCGGCGAGCATCACGGTCACGGCGCCGTCACCTCCGCGGGGGACGAGCGCTCGGCCCGCTCGTCCTCGTCGAGCTCGATGGGCGCCATGACGGTGCGGGGGTCGTCGCCGAAGGACTCGAAGACCATGAGCACGAGCCCCAGCACGAGCAGGTAGACACCGATGTCGAAGGCGAGCGCCGAGGTGAGCTTCAGGTGCCCGAGCAGCGGGAGGTCGGCCTCGAGGGAGGCGCTCTCCAGCGCGGTGCCGCCGGCCAGGACCGGGATCGTGGCGGTGACCGCCGAGACGAGCAGGCCGGCGCCCATGACCGTCCAGGGCCGGGCCCGGGAGAGGTTGCGAACGTTGTCGATGCCGCCCGCGACGTAGCGGAGCGCCACCGCGGCGCCGGCGATGATGCCGCCGACGAACCCGCCGCCGGGCTGGTTGTGCCCGGCGAAGAGCAGGTAGAGGGAGCCGACCATCACCGCCGCGAACACCAGACGGACGGCGACGTCGACCACGACCAGGCGCCGGACGGAGCGGCCCGACGCCGGCGACAGCGCCTCGCCGTCGTCGAGGCCGGCGCCGGTGGCCACCCCACCGGGACCCGCTCCCGCGCCCCCGGCCCGCAACGGCGAGCCCGGCTCGGCCGTGGCGGCCGCGCCGCTCGCCCGCTCGCCCCGGCGCCGGGGGCGACGGCCGGCCCGGGCGAGCGCGACCGACCCGATGGCGGCGGAGGCGAGCACGGTGATCTCGCCCATCGTGTCCATGCCGCGGAAGTCGACGAGGATGACGTTGACGACGTTCTTGCCGCCGCCGTCGGGCTCGGCCCGCTCGACCATCTCACCCGAGACCGGCTCGGCGGTGCGGTTGCCGCCGGCGGACAGGGCGACGACGAAGACCATGACGGCCACCGAGAGGGCGGCGACCACCCGCACGCCCCGGATCGTCGTCGTCGCCCGGCTCTCGAAGCGGTCGGGCAGCCGCCGCAGCACCAGCACGAACACGACGGTGGTCAGGGTCTCGATCGCCACCTGGGTGAGCGCCAGGTCGGCACCGCCCTGCACGACGAAGAGGCCCGCCATCGCGTAGCCGGTCGCCCCGAGAAGCAGCGCGGCCGAGAACCGGCGGTGCACGGCGGCGGCGCCGAGCGCGGTGGCGATGAGCGCCAGGCAGACCGCGACGTGGCCGACCGACCGGGCGAAGCTCGGCCACCCCGGCCACCCCTCCCCCAGCACGAGGGCCAGCGTGGTGGCCGACGCGGCCGTGGTGAGGATGACGCCGGCGTACACCGGCAGCGAGCCGCTCTGGACCACGGCGGTGGTGCGGTTGGCCAGCGCGTTGAGGCCCCGCAGCGTCAGCAGGTAGACCTCGCCGCCGCTCGGGACGCGCCGGCCGACGGCCAGCACCGGGCCGACGAGCCGGCGGGCGGCGAAGAGCGCCGCCCCGCCGGCGAGGACGACGGCGGACAGGAGCAGGGGCAGGTTCCAGCCGTGCCAGACCACGAGGTGCGCGTGCTCGGCGTCGGGTGTCAGCGACTCGCCCGCTGCCGTCATGAGCCGGTCGAGCAGGCCGGGGACGACGCCGAAGAGCACGGTCAGCGCGCCCAGGAGCGCCGCGGGCGCCACGAAGGCGGGGCGGGGCGGCGGCACGGGGCGGGCCGGCGTGGCGTCGGCGACGGAGTCGTCGGCCGACCGGCCGAGCAGCCCCCAGACGACGTGCGCCGAGTAGGCGACCGTCAGCACGGAGGCCGCCGCGATCGGGGCGAGGACGAGACCGGCGTGGGCGAAGGACCCCGGCTCGAGCCCGGCGAACGCGTCCTCCTTGGCCACGAACCCGAACATCAGCGGGAACCCGGCCATCGACGCGGCCGACACCACGGCGATGGCGGAGACCGGGCCCCAGCCGGGCCCGGGCCGGCGCAGCAGGCGGATGTCCCGGGTGCCGGCCTGGTGGTCGACGATACCCACGACCATGAACAGCGCGGCCTTGAACAGCGCGTGGGCCAGGACCAGCTCGCTGGCGTCGACGACGGTCTCGGTCGTGCCGAGGCCGAACATCACGACCATGAAGCCCAGCTGGCTGACCGTGCCGTAGGCGAGCACCAGCTTGAGGTCGAACTGGCGCAGCGCCCGCAGGCCGCCGGCGACCATCGTCACCAGGCCGACGGTCACCACGAGCGGACGCCAGAGCCACACGTCGGTGAAGGCCGGGGCCATGCGCCCGACGAGGTAGACGCCGGCCTTCACCATGGTGGCGGAGTGCAGGTAGGCGCTGACCGGCGTGGGGGCCACCATCGCGCCCGGCAGCCAGGAGTGGAACGGGTACTGCGCCGACTTCGAGAACGCGCCGGCCAGCACCAGCACGAGGGCGACGGTCACGACCGTGCCGTCGGGCGACGCGGCCAGGACCTCGCGCAGCGACAGGGTGCCGCCGGCCGCCTGGCCCAGCAGGACGAAGCCGCCGAGCATCGCCAGGCCGCCGGCACCGGTGATCAGCAGCGCCTGGAGGGCGGCGGCCCGGGCCTTGACCGACTCGTGGTCGTTGCCGATGAGCAGGAACGACGTGATCGAGGTCAGCTCCCAGAAGCCGAACAGGACGATCATGTCGTCCGCCAGGACCAGGCCCAGCATCGATCCCGAGAACAGGACGAGCAGGCCGAGGAGCCGGCCGTGGCCGGCGCCCCCGCGGGCCAGGTAGCTGCCCGAGTAGGCGAACACGAGCACCCCGATGCCGGACACGAGGCCCACGAACAGGGCGGCGAACCCGTCGAGGTGGAGGTCGAAGCCCAGGCCGAGCCGGTCGACCCAGCTCACCCGCTCGGTCACCGGCTCGCCGTCGAGCACCCCGCCCAGGCGGACGGCCAGCCACGCGACGGTGGCCGCCGAGGGCAGCGCGGCGAGCGGGACGGCCCAGCGACCGGCACGGCGGCCGGCGGCGAGCAGCGCCAACCCGACCGCCAGGTGGGCGGCGAGCAGGGCGCTCACGGGGCGCCTCCCGGTGATCCGGCGGCGCGGCGCGGCCCGCCGCCCCCGCGGCGTCGTCGTGCGGGTCGGCCGGCGGCGTGCGGGGGCGCCGGCCGGGCGCCGGCCGGCGTGGCGTCAGGGACTGGGGCGCTCAGTCGTCGGGCTCCTGGTCGGGGTCCGATGGGTGGACGGGACGTGCAGGTCACGGCGCCGGGGCGCCGGCGACGGGGGGCGGTCTCAGACTACGACGAGCGCCGGACGGCCCCGGTTGGAGCCGGCCGGTCCCGGCGTCGTCCGCGGTGTGCGTGCCGTGCCCGCCCCCGGCGGCGAGCACGTCGCCGGCCCGCCGCGCCTGCGCTCGCGCCCCCTGCTGCCACGCACGGGCGAACGGCGCAGGAGCCGTCGAGCACGGGGGGGCATGGCGTCGCAGAGGTTAGACGACGCCGGCGCCGTTTCCGCCCACCGAGCGCCGGTCACCGGTGAGACGTCGCTCACCGTGGCTGACGGCGCGCACGACGTCGTCGATGACGGCGCCGGCGACACGTGCGACCTCGGCGCGGTGGGCGGCGAGGACCGGCGCGACGGCGTCGACGTGCTCGGCGGGCAGCCGCAGCCGCGGCCGGCGGGCGAGCACCGTCCCCAGCCGCACCGCGACCCAGCGGGGGTCGTCGTAGGCCAGCGGGCCCGCGACCCGGGCGCGGGCGACGAAGGCCGCCCACCGGGGGCGGTCGGCCGGGTCCAGCGCGTCGGCGGCGTCCGCCGCCCGGCCGACCGCGTCCCGGAACGCCCGCTCGGCGTCGCCGCCGACGAGGGTGCCGTCGAGCAGCAGCTCCCACCCGGCGTGCGCGACCGCACGCGCCGGGCCCCTCGGGATCCCCCGGGCGGTCAGATCGGCCCGCAGCGCCCGGGTGCCGGCGCGGAAGCGGGGGTGGGCGTGGAAGGCGGCGTCCGCGTCGAGGTGGCAGCGGACGCCGGCGGCGAGCGGCCCGTCCAGCCGGTCCCGGACGAGGCGGACGCCGGCCGCCGGCGCGAGGTCGGGCAGCACGGCGCCGAGCACCTCGGCGGGCCCGTCGAGGCCGAGGTCGAGCGCGACGCGGGCGTGCCCGAGGACGTTCACGCCGCCTCCGCCAGCGGGGCGACCTCCT
>DATCLS010000012.1:0-57302 GCA_036563805.1 Acidimicrobiales bacterium
CAGCGATGGCGTGCGCGGCACCGACAGCGCCGAGCGCCGGGTCGGGCCGGTGCGGCTGGTCGGCTCGGGCCTGGCCCGCCCGGGGGCGGTCAAGCGGGCGGCGTTCCTGGCCTTCGGGGTGGCCGGGGCGGCCGGCCTGGCGCTGGCGGCCGCGGTCGGCTGGCAGCTGCTCGTCGTGGGGGCCGTGGCGATGGCCGCCGGCTGGTTCTACACGGGCGGCCCTCGGCCCTACGGGTACGTCGGCCTGGGCGAGGTGTTCGTGTTCGTGTTCTTCGGGCTGGTCGCCACCGCCGGGTCGGCCTACGTGCAGGAGGAATCGCTGTCGGGCCTCGGCCTCGGCGCCGGCGTGGCCGTCGGGTTCCTGATCACGGCGCTGCTGGTGATCAACAACCTGCGGGACATCCCGGGCGACACGGCCTCGGGCAAGCGCACGCTGGCGGTCCGACTCGGCGACCGGCGCACCCGGTGGTTCTACGTCGGCCTGCTCGTCGCCGCGTTCGTGGCCGTGCCGCTGATCGCCGGGCTGGGGGAGCGGCCGGGCGCCGTGCTGGCGCTGGCGGCGGTCGTCCCGGCCCGGCGCCCGGTGCTGACCGTGCTGCGGGGCGACCGCGGGCCCCAGCTGATCCCCGTGCTGGTGGACACCGGCCGGATCCAGCTGCTGTACGGCGCCCTGCTGGCGCTCGGCCTCTGGATCGCGACGTAGGCGCGGCCCGCGGGCCCGGGCGCGCTCAGTGGCCGCCGCGGTCGTCGATCGCGTCGGCGTCGGGCTCGGGGGCCGGGAGCTGGGCCAGCCACGGGCGGAGGGCGGCGAGGAAGGCCTCCGGTCGCTCCAGGTGGGCGGCGTGGCCTGCGTCGGGCACGAGCGCCACCGACGCGGGGCCGCCGATGGCCGCCGCCAGGCGGCGGGCGATGGCCGCGTAGCGCTCGTCGTCGGATCCGGCCACGGCCAGGACCGGCACCGCGATCCGCCCGAGGTCGCCCCACAGCGGCCGCTGCGAGCCGGTACCGGCCAGCTCCAGGCTCGAGGCCAGGCCCTCGGCCGTGTTGCGCCGGCGCTCGCCGTCGAACCGGGCCCACGGCGGCAGGCCGGCGAACAGCGGCTGGGCCAGCCACTCGTCGAGGAAGGCGGCGACGCCGATCTCCCGGATCCGCTGGGCCAGCGCCTCGTCGCGCCGGCGGCGGGCGGCCCGTTCGTCGTCGTCCTCGATGCCGGGCGTGCCCCCGACCAGCACCAGGCCCCGCACGACCTCGGGCGCCCGCAGCGCCACGTGGAGCGCCATCCGGGCCCCCATCGAGTAGCCCACGTAGACGGCCGGGCCGCCGGCCTCGGCGATCAGCGCCGCCGTGGCCGCCAAGTCGGCCCGGACGGCGGACGACCCGCCGTGCCCGGGGGCGTCGAGGCGGACCACCTCGTGGTCGCGGGCCAGGTCGTCGGCCACCGGGCCCCAGCACCGGCCCGTCTGGGTGAACCCGTGGAGCAGGACGACCCGGGGGCCGGCGCCGGCGCGCTCGCCGTGGAGTGCCATCACGAGCGATGCTTGCACGCCGAATGACCGAACCCGAGGATGTCCAGGCCACCTTCGCCGCCACGCTCGTCGACGAGTGGGTGCGGGGTGGGGTCGAGCATGCCGTCGTGTGCCCGGGGTCGCGCTCCACGCCCCTGGCCCTGGCCGTGGCCGCGCGCGGCGGGCCGGGCGGCCGCCTGCGGGTCCACGTCCACCTCGACGAGCGCTCGGCCGGGTTCCTGGCCCTGGGCATCGGCCTGGCCACCGGTCGCCCGGCCGTCGTGGTGACCACGAGCGGGACCGCCGCCGCCGAGCTCCACCCGGCCGTGGTCGAGGCGCACCAGGCCGGGGTCCCGCTGCTGGCCTGCACCACCGACCGGCCGCCCGAGCTGCGCGACGTCGGCGCCCCCCAGACGATCGACCAGGTCCACCTGTACGGCCGGGCCGTGCGGTGGTTCGCGGACCCCGGCGTCCCCGACCGGGCCGCGGCCGGCACGTGGCGGGCGCTGGCCGCCCGGGCGCTGGCGGAGGCCACCGGCGACCACCCGGGGCCGGTGCAGCTCAACCTGCCGTTCCGCGAGCCGCTGGTCGGGACGCCCGAGGCGCTCCCGTCCGGCCGCCCGGGCGGCCGCCCGTGGGCGGTCGTCGCCCCGGCGGGCCCGGCGGCGACGGCGGCGGTGAGCCCGGAAGGGCGGGTGACCGCGGGCGGGGCGACGGCAGCGCCCGACGGGGCGGCAGACCCGGCGGCGGAGCTGGCGGGGGAGCTGGCTCCGGGAGCGGTCCTCGCCGCGATGGCGGGGCGGCGAGGCGTGATCGTGGCCGGGCCCCGGAGCGGCGACGGCGAGGCGCTCCACCGTCTGGCCGCCGCCCTGGGCTGGCCAGTCCTCGCCGACCCGCGGTCGCCGGCCTGGCGCCCGGCCCCCACGTTGGTCCCCCACCTCGACGCGCTCCTGCGGTCCCCGCGGGCCGCCGAGGCGCTGCGGCCGGAGGTGATCGTCCGCCTCGGCCCGCCGCCCGCCTCCCGGGGGGTGACCGAGTGGCTGGCCGGGTCGGGTGCCGAGGAGGTCGTGGTGGCCGGCCGGTCGTGGTCCGACCCGGCGGCCACCGCCGCGACCGTGGTCCGGGCCAACCCGGGGGCGGCGTTGACGGGCGACCCGCCGCCCCGCCTGGCCCCGCCGCCGGCCGGCTGGCTCGACGCCTGGCAGGCGGCGGCCCGGGCGGCCGCCTCGGCGCTGGCGGCGCGGCTCGACGCGCCGGGCGGCGGGCCCGACGGCGGCTCGCCGCCCGGCGGGGGGTCGTCGGAGCCGGCCGTGGCCCGCCAGGTCGTGGCCGCGCTCCCGCACGGTGCCGAGCTTGTCGTGTCGTCGTCGATGCCGGTCCGCGACGTCGAGCGCTACGCGTCCCCCCGGCGCGGCCTGCGGATCTCGGCCAACCGGGGCGCCAACGGCATCGACGGCGTCGTGTCCACGGCCGTGGGCGTCGCCGTCGGGTCGGGGGCGCCCACGGCCCTGCTCATCGGCGACCTCGCCTTCCTGCACGACAGCAACGGCCTGCTGGGCGCGGCCGGGCGGGGCGTCGACCTGGTGTGCGTCGTCGTCGACAACGACGGCGGCGGCATCTTCTCGTTCCTGCCCCAGGCCCGGCTCGTGCCGTCCGACCGGTTCGAGCAGCTGTTCGGCACGCCCCACGGCCTCGACCTGGTGGCGGTGGCGGCCGCCCTGGGCGCCGAGGCCCGAGCGGTGACCGGCGACCTGCCCGGAGCGGTGCGCGCCGCGCTGGACCGGGGCGGCCTCCAGGTCCTCGTGGTCCGGACCGACCGGGCCGCCAACGTCGAGGTCCACCGCCAGCTCGACCGGGCCGTGGCCGACGCCGTCGACGCCGCCCTCCGCGCCCGGGCCTGAGCCGGCGCCGCTCCGCCGGCGGCCCGCCGGCACCCGGCGCCGCTTGGTCCGTGGGCGACCGGACCCGGCGGCTCTAGGGGCGCACGAGGGCGGTGAGCAGCGCCTCGAACTTGGCGCTCGTCTCGGCCAGCTCGGCCTCGGGGTCGCTGTCGGGCACGACGCCGACCCCGGCGCACACCCGGGCCACGGGCCCGTCGATCTCGGCCGAGCGGATGGCCACGGCCCAGGTGCCGTTGCCCCGGGCGTCGACCCACCCGGCGGTGCCGGCGTAGCGGCCGCGGTCGAAGCCCTCGTGCTCGGCGATCCACCGGACCGCCTCGTCGCGGGGCGAGCCGGCGACCGCCGGCGTCGGGTGGAGGGCGGCCACCAGCTCGAGCACCGACGGCGCCGGGCGGGACAGCCGCCCCTCGACGAGCGTGGCCAGGTGCTGCACGTTGGCCACCGCCACCACCGACGGCTCGGCCTCGTAGTCGACGTACGAGCACCAGCCGAGCAGCGTGTCGTGGACCATGTCGATCGTGATCTGGTGCTCCTGGCGGTCCTTGGCCGAGGCCAGCAGCGAGGCGGCCAGGCGCTGATCGGTCGCGGGGTCGCCGCCGCGGGGCGCGGTGCCGGCCATGGGGTGCGACCGCACGACGTCGCCGACCCGCGACACCAGCAGCTCGGGGCTGGCGGCGACGAGCCCGTCGATGGAGACGAGGTGGCAGCCGGGGTAGCCGCGGCGCAGCCGCTGGAGCACCCGTAGCCGGTCGAGCGGCCGGTCGCCGGTGACGGTCAGCTCGCGGGCGAGCACGACCTTGACGAGGCCGCCGTCGCCGCTCCCGCCCCCCGGGCTCCTGTCGTCGAGCCGCCGGCCCGCCAGCAACTTGGTGGCCCGCTCTACGAGGCCGCACCAGGCGTCGGGATCCATGCCGGTCTCGACGGTCAGCCGCCGGGGCGCGGGCGCCGGCGGGTCGGGGTCGGGCGGCGCCGGCCGGTCGTGGACCGGGTCGTCGGGCGGGCCGACCGTGGTGATCCAGCGGGTGCCGTCGTCGGCCCGGCCGACCACGACGGCGGGCACCAGCAGCTCGCTGGCGGCCCCCGGGGCGAACGGGAGGGCGCCGAACGCCACCGGTCCGCAGCCGGGCACGCCCACCTCGTCCTCGGCGCCGATGGCGGTCAGGGCCTCGGCGGCGGCGCGGGCGGCCGCCGCCGGGTCACCGGCCGGCCACGGCAGCCGGGCCGCCACCCCCCGGCCGGCCAGGCCGGCCCGGCCCTTCTCGAACAGGGTGCCGTCCCGCCCGGCCACGGCCAGCAGGTCGGGGTCGGCGTCGAGGCGCCGCGTCCGGGCGACCAGCCCGTCGACGGACGCCGGTGCGGGCACCGGGCCGTGAGCCCCCGGAGGCGTCGGCGGCGTCACCGGCGCGCCCCGGTGATGAGCTGGGCGATCCCGGCGGACAGGAGGCGCCGGTCGACGTCCGCGAAGCCCGCGTCCGCCACCATGCCCAGCAGCTCGTCGGGCTCGGGCAGGTAGGCGACCGAGCGGGGCAAATACCGGTAGGCGGCCGGGTCGGACAGCAGGCCGCCGATCAGCGGTACGACCTTGCCGAAGTACAGGCCGTGGCCGAACCGCAGCAGCGGGTTGGGCGGCGTGGCCACCTCCAGCAGGGCGATGCGCCCACCCGGGCGGACCACCCGGGCCAGCTCGGCCAGGAACGGCGGCAGCTCGACCAGGTTCCGCAGCGCGAACCCGCAGGTCACGCCGTCGACGGACCCGGAGCGCAGCGGCAGCCGCAGAGCGTCGCCCTGCACCAGCGGGGCGTCGGTGCGGGCGGCGGCCAGCATCCCGAAGGACAGGTCGATGCCGATGGGCGCCAGGCCGGCGGACTCGAGCTCGACGCAGAGGTCGCCGGTCCCGCAGGCCAGGTCGGCCACCACCGAGCCCCGGCGCAGCGCCAGCGACCGGACCGCCCGCCGCCGCCAGCCGACGTCCATCCGGAACGTCATGATGCGGTTGACCAGGTCGTAGCGGGGCGCGATGGCGTCGAACATCGAGCGCACCGCCCGCACCTTGTCGTCGCCCTGGGGCAGCGCCCCGTCGGCGGGCAGGTCCGCGGACGGGCGGGGCGGTCGGGGGGTGCGGGCCGGCGTCCCGGGGGGCGGCCCGGGTGACGAGCTGGTCATCGAAAGCATCGTACGGGCGCACGGGGCCGGGGCCCGAACCGGACCGGGGCCGGTCCCGCCGGGGCGCCGGTCGGGCCACCGACAGGGCCGCCGGCCGGGTGGCCGACGGGCTGCCCAGCCGGATCCGGTGCCCGGCCACTGACGGTCCGGGCGCCGGGGCGCCTACGCTTTGCGCTCGTGCACTCCCGCGCGCATTTCCGCCTCCTCGGCGTTCCGGTGAGGGTCGAGCCGTTCTTCCTCATCGTCGCCGTGCTGTTCGGCATCAACTTGGAGCCGTTGTGGCTGGTCGGGATCTGGGTGGTGCTCGTCTTCCTGTCCGTGCTCGTGCACGAGCTGGGCCACGTGATGGCCTACCGGGCGTTCGGCCAGCGCTCGGCGGTCGTGCTCCACGGCTTCGGCGGGTTCACGATCCCCACGGGGGGCGGGCGCCGGGTGCTGAGCAAGGGCCGCTCGATCGTGGTCAGCCTGAGCGGCTCGGTGGCGCAGATCTGCGTGCTCGGCATCCCGGCGATGATGGCGCTGGAGAGCGACTGGGCCCAGCAGCGCCGGTTCGAGTGGCAGTGGATCTCCCACGACTTCAACTGGTGGCCGGTCCTCGAGCTGCTGCGGTTCATCAGCATCTGGTGGGGCGTGTTCAACCTGCTGCCGATCCGCCCGCTGGACGGCGGCCACGTGGCCGAGGAGCTGGTCGGCTTCGAGAACGCCTGCAAGCTGTCGCTGGCGGGGTGCGCGGTGGCCGGCTTCTTCGCCTACCGCGAGTTCGGCACGCTGTTCCCGATCCTGTTCTTCGCCTTCCTCGCCTACCTCAACTACCGCGACCTGCGCGAGGGGCAGATCAACACGGCGTTCGAGGTCGAGGCGCCCGAGGCGCCCGGCGGCTCCCGGGGCGGGCGGCGGTCGGGCCGCCCGGCCCGCGGCGCGGGCGCCGGCGGCGGGGGCGGCAAGCGCCGCGGCCGGGGCCGGGCCGACCTCCAGCTCGTGACGCCGCCCAGCGGCGGGACGGTCCCCGACCTGGAGCCCCGGCTGTCGACGGCCGAGGCCGAGACCCGGGCGTGGAACGCGCTGCGCGCCGGCGACGGCGAGCGGGCGGCGGCGATCCTCAGCCGGGCGGGCGACGGCGCCAACCCCTTCCTCCGGGCCTCCGTGGCCCTGGTCACCGGCCCGGTCGAGATGGCCGAGGACCTGTTCGACGCTGCGTACCGGGCCGAGCCGGGCGGGCCGCCCAACCTGGTGCCGGCGACGCTCCTGGCCGACCACGGGCGGGCCGCGGCGGTGGCCGCCCGCCTGGTCGAGGGCGGGCCCGCCGGCATCGAGGCCGCCGGCAGCCTCCAGACCCACCTGCACTACGCCGAGCGATTCCGGGCCGCGGCCGAGGTGGGCGAGCTGGTGTTCCGGGCCGGACCGCGCAGCGCCGCCCAGACCGCCTTCGAGGTGGCCTGCTCGTGGGCCCGGGCGTCGGAGCCGGCCATCGCCCTCGAGTGGGTGGGCACCGCCGTCGACGCCGGGTTCCGGGCGCCGGGCGTGCTCGACGGCGAGCCCGACCTGGCCTCGGTCCGGTCGCTGCCGGGCTGGGCCGAGGTGCGGGCCCGCCTGTCGGCCTAGGGATCCGCCCGTCGGCCGCGCGTCGAGCGCGTCCCGGGCCGCCGGCCCGTCCGGCCACCCGTGGCTACTCGTAGTACCGGAAGAGGTTCTCGGCCACGCAGGCCGGCTTGTCGGCGCCCTCGACCTCGAACGTGAACCGCTCCTTGACCTGCACGCCGCCCTGGACGTCGGTGACGTCGAGCAGCTCGACGCCGACCCGGACCTTGCTGCCCACCGGCACGGGCGAGGGGAACCGGACCTTGTCGCAGCCGTAGTTGACGGCCATCTTGATGCCCTCGACGCGGACCACCTGCGGCACCAGCACCGGCCCCAGCGACAGGGTCAGGTAGCCGTGGGCGATCGGGCCCCCGAACGGGCTCTCGCGCTTGGCCCGCTCGACGTCCACGTGGATCCACTGGTGGTCGCCGGTGGCGTCGGCGAACTGGTTGACCCGCTCCTGCGTCACCTCGACGTAATCGCTGTAGCCGAGGTGCTGGCCCACGAGGTCGCGGAGCCCGGAAATACCCTGAATGACGGTGGTCATGCCGGCGATGATGCCCCAAGGTCGGAAGCAGGTTCTACCTCCGGACGCTCCGGACCTCTGTGGCGTGGTGCTGGCCGCCGGCGAGGGGGCGCGGCTGCGGCCGCTCAGCAGGGTCCGGCCCAAGCCGCTGTGCCCGGTGGCCAACGTGCCGCTGATCGACCTGGCCATCGAGCGGGTGCGGACGGTGACGCCCGACGTGGCGGTCAACGTCCACCACGACCGCGAGGCCATCGAGGAGCACCTCGCCGGCCGGGTCCACGTCTCGGTCGAGGAGCGGGAGGCGCTCGGCACGGCCGGCGCCCTCGGCCACCTACGCCCGTGGATCGACGGGCGGGCGGTGGTCGTCGTCAACGCCGACACCTGGTGCCCGGGGTCGCTGGCCGGGCTGGCCGCCGGGTGGGACGGCGAGCGGGTCCGGCTCGCGCTGGCCGGCGGCGACGAGCGCCTGCGGCCCACCAGCCGCATCGCCGCCGCCCTCATGCCCTGGTCGGAGGTGGCCCCGCTGGAGCCGGTCCCCACCGGCCTGTACGAGGTGTCGTGGGGCCGCCTGGCCGCCGCCGACCGCATTGACGTCGTGCCGTGGGACGGTCCCTGCCTCGACTGCGGGACCCCCGCCCGCTACCTGCGGGCCAACCTCGAGGCCAGTGGCGGCGAGCCGGTCGTCGCCCCCGGGGCCGAGGTGCACGGCACGGTCGAACGATCGGTCCTGTGGGACGGCGCGGTCGTCGAGCCCCGCGAGCACCTGAGCCGGGCGGTGCGCACCGAGGCGCTGACGGTGCTGGTGCGCTAGGCGCCGACTCCGCCCACGCAGCGCGACGGGTGGGCTACGTGTCCGCCACGTCCGCCCGCACCCGCAGCTCGCCCCGGGTGCGCAGCTCGACCCGGGCGGCCAGCTGGCCGCAGGCGGCGTCGATCTCCGTCCCCCGGTTGCGGCGGACGGTGGCGTTGACCCCCAGGTCGTCGAGCCACTGCCGGAACCGGCGGACGCCCTCGGGCGCCGTGCCCCGGGTCGGGTAGCCAGGGGTGGGGTTGAGCGGGATGAGGTTGACGTGCGCCGGCAGCGGCAGCGAGCGGGCCAGCTCGGCCAGCTCGCGGGCGTCGGATCGCCGGTCGTTGGTCCCGTCGATCAGCGCCCACTCGAACGACAGCCGCCGGCCCTTGGCCCGCAGGTAGTCGGCGCACGCCGCCATCAGGGCGTCGAGGGGGTAGCGGCGGTTGATCGGTACCAGCTCGTCGCGCAGCGCGTCGTTGGCGGCGTGCAGCGATACGGCCAGGTTCACCGGCAGCGCCTCGGCGGCCAGGCGGCGGATGCCGGGGACGAGCCCGACCGTGGACAGGGTCAGGTGGCGGGCCGACAGCCCCAGGTCGCCGTGGACCCGCTCGACGGCCGGCCACACCCGGCCGTAGTTGGCGAGCGGCTCGCCCATGCCCATGAACACGACGTTGTTCAGCCGGCGGCCGTCGGCGCGGGCCCGGCGGGCGGCCGCCACCACCTGCTCGACGATCTCGCCGGTCGTCAGGTGGCGCTGGAACCCGGCCTGGCCGGTGGCACAGAAGCCGCAGGCCATGGCGCACCCGGCCTGGGTCGACACGCAGGCGGTCGACCGGTCGCGGTAGTGCATGAGCACGGTCTCGACCCGGGCCCCGCCCTCGAGCCCGAACAGCCACTTCACGGTGGCGCCGCCGTCGCCGACCGACTCGGCCAGGGGCGTGAGGGCGGGCGGGAGGCGCGTGTCGAGCTCGGCCCGCAGCGCCTTGGGCAGGGTGGTCAGCTCGGCCGGGCCGGCCAGCTGCCGGTGGAGCCCGTCCCACACCTGGTCGACGCGGTAGCGCGGCTCGCCGGCCAGCAGCTCGGCCAAGCCGGCCCGGTCGACGTCGTATCGGGTGGGCATCGGGTCGAGGATAGGGGGCAGCGGGGACCGTGGCCCGGTACCGTCGGCATCGTGGCCAGGACCGGAAGCCACGAGACCGGGAGTCACGGGACCGGAGGTCAGACGAGCGCCGGCGGCAGGGCGGGCGCCGGGGGCGAGCACGTCGAGACCCACCAGCACGCCGACGTGCAGGGCGGCGCCGCCCGGGCCGCGGTCTTCGGCGTGAGCGACGGGCTGGTGTCCAACCTCGGGCTCATGCTCGGCGTGGCCGGCGCCGACCCCCAGCCCGGCGTCGTCCGGCTGGCCGGGCTGGCCGGCCTGATCGCCGGTGCGGTGTCGATGGCGGCCGGGGAGTACAACTCGATGCGGGTCCAGGCCGAGCTTCTCGAGCGCGAGCTGCGGATCGAGGCCCGCGAGCTGCGCCGTCGCCCCCGGGCCGAGACGGCCGAGCTGACCCGCCTCTACGAGCGCCGGGGCCTGGCCCGCCGCCAGGCCGAGGAGATGGCGGCCGCGGTCATGCGCGACCCCGAGCAGGCGCTGGAGGTCCACGCCCGCGAAGAGCTCGGCATCGACCCGTCCCAGCTGGGCTCGCCGCCGGCGGCCGCGGCGTCCTCGTTCGCGGCCTTCAGCGTCGGCGCCCTGGTGCCGCTGCTGCCCTGGTTCGTGGCGGCCGGCGACGTCGCCACCCTGGCCTCGCTCGTGCTCGGGGTGCTGTGCGCCGTGGCGGTCGGGGCGCTGGTGGCCCGGTCGACCGACCGGCCCGTCCACCGGGCCGTGGCCCGCCAGGTGGCGTTCACGGTCGTGCCGGCCGCCATCACGTTCGGCATCGGCAGCGCGCTGGGCGTGGGCGTGGCCTGACCGCGCCGGCCGAACCGCCGTGAGGGCCGTCTGGGGACCGCCGTCAGGGCCCGCCGTCGGGCTCGGGAGCGACGTCGGCCGCGTAGGCCCGGTTGGTCTGCACGTGGGCGAACCCGAGGCTCTCGTAGAGGCGCACCGCGGGCGTGTTGCCGGCGTCCACGTACAGCATCCCGACCGTGAGCCCCCGGCGGGCCAGGTGGTCGAGCCCGGCCACGGTCAGGCCCCGGCCCAGGCCCTGGCCGGCGAAGTCGGGGTCGACGGCGATGACGTAGATCTCCCCGAGCGGCGGGTCGTGGCGGGCGTGGACCTTGGTCCAGCAGAAGCCGGCCAGCCGGCCGTCCCGCTCGTGGAGCAGGAACCCCTCGGGGTCGAACCACGGCTCGGCGGCCCGGACCAGCAGGTCGTCGACGGTCCACCCGCCCTGCTCCGGGTGCCAGGCGAAGGCCCGGTTGTTCACCTCGACCCAGGGGCCCTCGTCCTTGCCCGCCACGAACGGGCGGGTGGCGGGCAGGGGCGCCCCGCCCCGCACGTCGGGGGGCAGGGGGAGGGTCACGGTCATCTGCCACAGGTCGCGGTCGGGCGCGAAGCCGGCGGCGGCCGCCATGCGGTCGTCCGCCCCGGTGACACCGGGCACCCACAGGTAGGCCCGGCCGCCGCCCCGGGCCGCCACCGCGGCCCGCGCCGCGGCGAGCGCCGGGACCGCCAGCTCGGCCGCCCGGTCCGGGGACTCGGCCCGGAGCTCGGGGTCGACGGTCAGCTCGACCTCCCAGCGGGCCTTCGGCCGCGTGACCCGGACGTAGGCGGCCGGCACGTCGCGGCCCGGTGCCCACACGGCGAACGTCGGGGTGCCGGGGCCCTCGGCGCCGTCCGGGTGGTCGGGGCCGGTGGCGGGCCGCTCGCCGGTGGCGGCCTCCACCCGGTCGGCCAGGCGCTCGACCGCCGCGTGCTCGGCGGGGGAGCGCGGCGTTCTCGTCTCGACCGGCGTCGTCACGGGACCGACGCTACGGGACGCCGAGTTCGGGTGCGACGCGATGAGGGGGCGTCATCGGCGTGGTGTCGGGCGACGGTCGCCGGCTACGGGACGCCGGGCCGGGTGCGACGCCACCGGAGCAATGCGGGGCGCCGTGACCGCCCGCCGGGCACCGCCCCCGTCACCGCCCGGCGCCGAGGGGGACGAGCCCGGCGCGGGTGGCGCCGCGGGAGGCCACGACGGCGGCGGTGCGGCTGCGGGCCAGCGCCAGCCGCCGGCGGACCGCCGGGTCGGTGGCGGGGTCCGCCAGCGCCGCCTGCACGTCGACCAGGCGGATCGGCCGCCGGTCGTGGGCCATGAGCAGCGGCTGGTACTCGGCCCGGGTGACCCGCCACCGGCCGCGCCGCTCGGTGAACGTGAACCGCACGGCGACGCCCTCGGCGTTGGCCGCCCCCGGCGTCGCGTGCCGGGCCACCAGGTTGCCCATGCCGTAGACGACCCATTCGCCGCGGATCCGCTCCAGCGGCTGGACCACGTGGGCGTGGTGGCCAAGCAGCAGATCGATGTCGGGCGAGGCCAGCAGGCGGGGCGCCAGCTCGGTCTGCTGGGCGTTGGGCTCGTGACGGTACTCGTCGCCCCAGTGCACGGCCACGACCACGACGTCCGCGCCGCGGCGCCGGGCCCGGAGCGCGTCCCGCTCGATGCGGCGGGGGTCGATCGGGTTGGACCGCCAGGCCTCGCCGTTGGGGGCCGGGTAGCCGTTGAAGCCGAACGTGTAGGACAGGAGCGCCACCCGGGCGGGCCCGGCCCGCAGCATCGTGGTCCGGGTGGCCTCGGCCGGCGACCGGGCCGACCCGGCGTGCTGGAGACCGGCGGCGTCGAGGGCGGCCAGCGTGCGGTCGATGCCGGCCGCGCCCTGGTCGTAGACGTGGTTCGAGGCGGTGGTGCAGGCGTCGTAGCCGGTGGCGGCCAGGGCGGGGACGATCTCGGGCGGGACCGAGAACGCCGGGTAGCCCGAGAACGGGCCGCCGGACGGGGCGACCGGCGTCTCCAGGTGGCACACGGCCACGTCGGCGGACGCGACGGTGGGCCGGACGGCGGCCAGCAGCGGCCGGAAGTCGCGGCCCCGCCGGCCGGCGGCCGCGGCGTCGGCCTCGGCCTGCCGCCACAGCGGCGAATGGAGCAGCACGTCGCCGGTGGCCACCAGCGTGAACGACCGCGACGGGGGCGGGGGCGGCTGCTCGCGGTCGCCGTCGGGGCCGGCCACGAGCCAGGCGTCGCCGGCCGCCTCCCCGGGCGCCCGCAGGGGCGTCTCGTCGGGGACGCTGCCCGCCGTGGCGAGCAGGGCCAGGCCGACGCCCGCCGACAGCAGCCGGACCCTGCGGCTCATGCTCCCGGTGTACCAGCCGGGCCAGGCGGGGCGGCGGACGCTCCGACGGTCGGGCCGCCGGCGGCCGCGAGGCCGGCCGCCGGCGGAACCGCCGCGCCGGCGGCCGCCGGTAGTGTCCGGCGGATGGCGAGCCGTCGACCACGTTCTCCCAAGGGCCGGGCGCGGGTGGTCGCCGACCGGCTGGCGAGCGAGTACCCGGGCACGGCCAAGGAGCTGTGCGCGCTGAACCACCGCAACGCCTACGAGCTCCTGGTGGCGACGATCCTCTCGGCCCAGACCACCGACGAGCGGGTGAACATGGTCACGCCCGCGCTCTTCGCCCGGTACCCGACGCCGGCCGACCTGGCCGTGGCCGAGCCGGCCGAGCTCGAGGAGATGATCCACTCGACCGGCTTCTTCCGGTCCAAGGCCAAGAGCCTCATCGGCATGGCGACCGAGGTGACCGAGCGGTTCGGGGGCGAGGTGCCGAGCAAGCTGTCCGACCTCGTGACGCTCCCGGGCGTGGGGCGCAAGACCGGCAACGTCGTACGGAGCGTGGGCATGGACCTCCCGGGCCTGCCGGTCGACACCCACGTCCTCCGGCTGTCCAAGCGGCTGGGTCTGACAGCTCACGACGATCCGGTGAAGGTCGAGCTCGACCTCAACCCGCTCGTCCGCCAGGACGAGCGCGGGGCGCTGAGCCTGCGGCTGATCCTCCACGGTCGGCAGGTGTGCAAGGCCCGCAAGCCGCGCTGCGATGCGTGCGTCCTCGCCGACATCTGCCCGTCGGCGTTCAGCTTCTGACAAGGAAAGCCCTGGTCAGACGGCATGTCGGCGAAAACCGCGCCGAGTGCGTCACCTCAGCGCTCTCCGAAGCGATAACGTCTGGAGAAACCAGGTTCCCGCCACCTGGTTTACAGCGACGCCGGGATCCGCCGCCTGGCGTCGCCGCGACGGCGCCTCTCACCGGGGCGCCGTCGCCCGTTTTCCGCCGCCCTCGGGGCCGGCGGGCGCGGGTTTGTGATCGGTCCTTACGATCAGCGCCCCGCCGGCCGGCCCCGTCACGGACCGTTACGGGCAGTAGCCGTGGGCGGGCCGCGCCCGGGGCGCGCCGCGCCCCGCCGGCGGGCCGGCGGCCGACGCCCGGCCGTCAGCGCATGGAGCGCACGACGCGGTCGAGCTGGCGCGCCGCGGTGAGCAGCGAGCGCTCGACCTCGTACAGCCCCTCGGCGATGTCGGTGCGGGGGCCGGTCTTGTAGCGGTCGGCGACCCCCGTGAGCCGGGAGGCCAGGTCGTCGAGGGTGCTCGCCAGGGCGGAGAGCTCGGAGCGGTCGCTGTCCATGGGCGCGGTTCTATCGGAAACCGGTCCGGGCGCCGGCACGCCCGCCGGTAGCGTTCGCACCGTGCTACGCCGACTCGACCTCCGGGGCACCGGGGCGCACGACCCGACCGAGCTCCGTCGCCGCCTGCCTCGCCCCGCGGTGCAGACCGAGCCGCCCGTCGACGAGGTGCGGGCCGTGCTGGCCGAGGTGCGCGAGCACGGCGACGACGCCCTCCGGCGCCTCACCGAGCGGTTCGACGGGGCGAAGATCGACGAGCTGCGGGTGCCGCCGGCCGAGGTGGCGGCCGCGCTCGACGCCATCCCCGCCGACCTGCGGGCCGCGCTCGAGGCCGCCCACGCCAACATCCGGGCCTACCACGAGGCCCAGCTCGGCCCCGAGGTCGTGCACCGCAACGGGGGCATCGAGATCCGCGAGCTGGTGCGCCCGGTCGACCGGGCGGGCTGCTACGTGCCCAGCTCGGCGGCGCCCCTCGTGTCCACGGCGCTCATGACGGCCGTGCCCGCCCGGGTGGCGGGCGTCGGGGAGGTCGTGCTCGTCACACCGCCCCGGCCGGACGGCACGGTGGCGCCCGGCATCCTGGCCGCCGCCGCCCTGGCCGGGGTCGACGAGGTGTACCGGGTCGGCGGCCCGGCGGCCATCGGCGCCTTGGCCTACGGCACCGCCTCGATCCGGCCGGTCGACGTGATCGTGGGACCGGGCACGGCCCGGGTGGCCCAAGCCAAGCGCGAGGTGGCGGGCCAGGGGCTGGTCGGCGTGCCCTCCGCCTTCGCCGGGCCGTCCGAGGTGGTGGTCGTCGCCGACGCCTCGGTGCCGGCCGAGCACGCCGCCATCGACGTGATCCTCCAGGCCGAGCACGGGCCCGACGGGCTGGCCTGGCTCGTCACGTGGGACGAGGCGGTGGCCGACGCCGTGTGCGACAGCGTGGCCCGGCTGGTCCCGGCGTCGCCCCGGCGCCAGCACCTCGAGGCCACGCTGGCCGAGGGCGGCTACGCCGTGGTGTGCGACGGGCCCGACCAGGCGCTGGCGGTGGCCAACGCCATCGCCCCCGAGCACCTCGAGCTGCTGGTGGAGGACGCCGCCGCGCTGCTCGACGGGGTTCGCCACGCCGGCGCCGTGTTCTGCGGCCCGCTGGCGCCGGCCTCGATCGGCGACTACGTCGCCGGGCCCAACCACGTCCTGCCCACGTTCGGGTCGGCCCGGTTCTCGGGGGCGCTGCGGGTCGACGACTTTCGCAAGCACGTCCACGCCGTCCTGGTCGGCCCCGAGGGGCTGGCCGAGGTGGCCGACCACGTCGAGACGCTGGCCGGCTACGAGGGGCTCCCGGCCCACGCCGAGTCGGTTCGCGTCCGCCGGGCCGGGGTGGTGGCGCCGTGACGCCGGCCCGGCCCACGAGCCCGGCGCGGCCCGAGCCGCCGGTCGCGCCCCGCCGCGACGTGGCCCTCATGGAGGGCTACCACTCGCCCCAGCTCGACGTCGAGGTCCGGCTCAACACCAACGAGGCGCCCGAGCCCCCGCCGCCCGGCTTCGCCGACCGCCTGGCCCGCGAGCTGGCCGTTGTCACCTGGCACCGCTACCCCGACCGCGCCTACCGGCGGCTGCGCGCCGCCCTGGCCGCTCACCACGGCGTCGCGCCCGAGCAGGTGTTCGCGGCCAACGGGTCCAACGAGGTGCTCCAGACCCTGTGCCTCACCTACGGCGGGCCGGGACGCTCGGCGGCGGTGTTCGAGCCGACCTACGCCCTCCACAGCCACATCGCCCGCATCACCGGGACGGGCGTGGTGGTCGGCGAGCGGACCGACGACTTCCGGCTCGACGACGCCGAGGTCGACCGGGTCCTGGCCACCGGGCCCCACATCACGTTCCTGTGCTCGCCCAACAACCCGACCGGCATGGTCGAGCCCGAGGCCACGATCCGCCGGGTGGTCGACACGGCCCCCGGCCTGGTCGTCGTCGACGAGGCCTACGGCCAGTTCGCCCCCTGGTCGGCGCTCGGGCTCGTCGACGAGGACCGGCCCCTCGTCGTCACCCGCACGTTCTCGAAGACGTGGTCGATGGCCGCCGCCCGCCTCGGCTACCTGGTGGGCCCGAGCTGGCTGGTGGCCGAGCTCGACAAGGTCGTGCTGCCCTACCACCTCGACGCGTTCAAGCAGGCGGCGGGCACGGTGGCGCTGGACTACCACGACGAGATGCAGGCCCGGGTGGCGGCGCTGGTCGAGGAACGGGGCCGCGTGGCCGCCGCCCTGGCCGACCTGCCGGTGGACACGTGGCCGTCGGGCGCCAACTTCGTGCTGTTCCGGCCCCGGGGGCGCGACGGCGACGAGGTGTGGAAGGCCCTGGTCGAGCGGTCGATCCTGGTCCGCAACTGCGCGTCCTGGCCTCGCCTCGCCGGGTGCCTGCGTGTCACGATCGGCACGCGCGACGAGGACGACCGGTTCCTGGCCGCGCTCGCGGAGGTGCTGACATGAGCCGGCCCCGCCGGTCCGCCACGAGGCAGCGCACGACGAAGGAGACGTCGGTCGCCGTCGCCCTCGACCTCGACGGCACCGAGGGCAAGGTCCACGCCGCCACCGGGCTGCCGTTCTTCGACCACATGCTCGACCAGCTGGGCCGGCACGGCGGCTTCGACCTGACCGTCGAGGCGACCGGCGACCTCCACGTCGACGGCCACCACACGGTCGAGGACGTGGCCATCGTCGTCGGCGAGGCGTTCCGCGAGGCGCTGGGCGACAAGGCCGGCGTCCGGCGCTTCGCCAGCGGCCTGTTCCCGCTCGACGAGGCGCTGATCGAGGTGGCGCTCGACCTGTCCGGCCGGCCGTTCGTGGTCTACGACGTGCCGTTCGGGGAGGTCCTGCCGCTCGGCGACCCGCCGTTCAACCCCGAGATGGCCGAGCACTTCTGGCAGTCGTTCGCCGTGTCGGCCGGCGTCACCCTGCACGTCACCAAGCGGGCCGGGCGCAACACCCACCACGTGGTCGAGGCCACGTTCAAGGGCGTGGCCCGCTGCCTGCGGGACGCCGTGCGGGTCGAGGGCGGCGGCGTGCCCTCCACCAAGGGCACGCTGTAGCGGCCGGTCCGGGGCGGCCGCCCCGCCGCCGGACGCCTGGGCCGCCGCCCGGGCCGGCCGGTCAGGTCACGAACTGGACGCAGCGGACGCCGGGCAAGCTGTCCGCGATCAGCGACCAGGTCGCCCCGCTGTCCTCGGACAGGTAGAGGTCGCCGGTCGGCGTGCCCAGCACGGCCAGCGGGCCCGAGGCCGCCAGCTCGAACGTGTCGACGTTGTGGGTGAAGGCGCCGGGCAGGTCGTCCTTGCCGTTGTCGCCGCAGGGCTCGAACGGCCGCTGCGGGTCGGCGATCGGCCGCCTGTACAGGGCGCCCCGCCGCGAGCCGGGGCCGGTCGAGGCGCTGATCAGGAGCCACTCGTCGGTCAGGGCCGCCGCCCGGCAGTAGGGGGCGTGGAGGCCGTCGTCACGCCAGTCCCACGTGCGGCCGCCGTCGCTGCTCTGGCCCACGCCGATGGCCGCCGCCACGGCCACCAGGTGGCCGTTCGCCACCACCTGGTGGTTGTCGGCCTCGGGCGGGACGGCCTCGACCCAGTCGTCGCCCTCGGCGCGCCACACGCCGCCCACGTGGACCCCGACGATCGGCCCGTCGGGCGTCAGGGCGATGGACCGGGTGTCGGGCGGCCCGCCCCACGGCGTCGACCACGTCTTGCGGCTGGGGATGGCGTCGAACGACGCCTCGCGGACGACCCCCTCGGGGCCCCCGACCGTGACCAGGCGGGCGTCGCTGGTGCCGACGAGGGCCCGCCCGCCGGCCACGCTGAGGACGCACTTGGGCACCAGCCCGTCGGGCAGCGGCCACGGCCGCCCCTCGGTGAGCGACAGGACCTGCCCGTCGGCGAGGACCCAATCGCCGGAGAGCGCTTGCACCTCAACCCCGGGCAGGGCCCGGCGGATCTCGCCGCCGTCGAGGGCGAGCTCGACCAGACCGTCTGCTGTACCGACCAGGATCATGCTTACAGTGTGACCGCATTCTCACGCCCCGCGCTGCAACGCCGGGTCACCTGGGATTTTTGGTCGCGCGTTCCTCACGAACCGTGCAGGAAGGACGGTCGCCGTGCCCCCAGACGTGCCCCCAACCTTGCCTGAGCCCGACGGCCCGTCCGAGCTCTGGGTGTGCCGCCACGGCGCGACCGCCTGGAGCCGGGCCGGCCGCCACACGGGCCGGACCGACGTCCCCCTGCTGCCCGTGGGGGAGGAGCAGGCCCGGGCGCTGGGCGCCCGACTGGCCGACGCCGGCGCCCCCTTCCACCTGGTGCTGACCAGCCCGCTCCGGCGGGCCCGCGCCACCGCCGCCCTGGCCGGGTTCCCCGACGCCGAGGTGACCGCCGACGCCGCCGAGTGGGACTACGGCGACTACGAGGGCCTGACCAGAGCCGCCATCCGCGAGCGGGTGCCGGGCTGGACGATCTGGACCCACCCGGTGCCGGGCGGTGAGACCGCCGGGCAGGTGGCGGCGCGGGCCGACCGGATCGTGGCCCGGGTGCGGGCGGCCGGCGGCCGGGCGCTGCTGGTCGCCCACGGGCACCTGCTGCGGGTGCTGGCCGCCCGCTGGGTCGGGCTGCCGGCCACCGCCGGGGCCCACCTCCGCCTCGACACCGGCACGCTGTCGGTCCTGGGCTGGGAACGGGAAACCCCTGCGGTCGCCCGGTGGAACATCCCGTAGGATCTGCCGGGTCATGGCGACGCACCCGGCCCCTCCTCCGGCCGCACCGCCGCTCGTCGCGGTGCTCGACTACGGCATCGGCAACCTCCGCTCGGCCGAGAAGGCCCTGCAGCGGGTGGGGGCCGACGCCCACCTGACCGCGGATCCCGGCATGATCCGCGAGGCGGCCGGCGTCGTGCTGCCCGGTGTCGGGGCCTTCGGCAGCTGCATGCGGGCGCTCGAGGCCTGCGGGCTCGACGACCTGGCCATCGAGGCGGCCACCTCCGGCCGGCCGTTCCTCGGCGTGTGCATCGGCATGCAGATGCTCTTCGAGGGGTCGGAGGAGACGCCCGAGGTCCCCGGCCTCGGGGTGCTGCCCGGCATGGTGCGGCTGCTGCCCGACACCGTGAAGCGGCCCCAGATGCAGTGGAACCTGCTGCAGCGCACGCGCGACAGCCGGATGCTGGCCGGCCTGCCCGCCGAGGCCTGGGTCTACTTCGTCCACTCGTACGCGGCCGACAACCCCGAGCACGCCGTCGGCACCTGCGACTACGGCGGCCCGGTCGTCGCCGCGGTCGAGCGGGGCCCGGTGTGGGCGACCCAGTTCCACCCCGAGAAGTCGGGGGCGGTCGGCTTGGCCCTTCTCGGCAACTTCGTGGCGCAGGCGGCGGCCCGGGCGGAAGCCGCCTGACCGGGGGGCGAGCCGTGGACCTGTATCCCGCCATCGACCTGCGCGACGGCCGCTGCGTCCGGCTCTACCAGGGCGACTACGGGCGCGAGACCGTGTACGGCGATGACCCCGTGGGCCAGGCCCGCTCGTTCGCGGCGGCCGGGGCCCCCTGGGTGCACGTAGTCGACCTCGACGCCGCCCGCACCGGCGAGCCCCGCAACCGGCCGGTCGTGGCCGCCATCGCCGCCGCGCTGGCGGCGGACGGCGTCCCTGTGCAGACCGGGGGCGGCGTGCGCGACGACGCCGCGGCCGACGCCCTGCTCCAGGCGGGCGTGCGGCGCGTCGTCGTGGGCACGGCCGCCCTCGACGACCCCGACTGGGTCCGCCGGCTGGCCGCCCGCTACCCGGGCCGGGTCGCGGTGGGCCTCGACGCCCGCGGCCGCGACGTGGCCGTGCGGGGCTGGGTCGAGGGCTCGGGCCACGACGTGGTCGACGTCGCCAAACGCTTCGCCGACGCCGGCGTGGCGGCGTTGGTCGTTACCGAGATCGGCCGCGACGGCACTCTGGCCGGCCCCGCGCTCGACCAGCTCGCCGCCGTGCTCGAGGCCACCGAGCTCGACGTGGTCGCCTCCGGCGGCGTGGGCACGCTCGACCACCTGCGCGACCTGGCCGGCCTCGCGGTCGGCGGCCGTCGGCTGGCCGGGGCGATCGTGGGCCGGGCGCTGTACGAGGGGGCGTTCGGGCTGGCCGACGCCCTGGCGGCCGTGGCCGCCCCCACCACGGGGGGCGCCGGTGCGTAGCGTCCGGGTCATCCCGTGCCTCGACGTCGACGCCGGGCGGGTCGTGAAGGGCGTCAACTTCGTCGGCCTGCGCGACGCCGGCGACCCGGTCGAGCTGGCCGCCCGCTACGACGCCGAGGGCGCCGACGAGCTGGTGTTCCTCGACATCACCGCCTCGTCCGACGCCCGCGACACGATCGTCGACGTGGCCCGGCGCACCGCCGAGGAGGTCTTCATCCCCTTCACGGTGGGCGGGGGCGTGCGCGAGGTCGACGACGCCCGGCGCCTGCTGCGGGCCGGCGCCGACAAGGTGTCGGTCAACACGGCGGCGGTCGCCCGGCCGGCGCTCGTGCGCGAGCTGGCCGAGGAGTTCGGCGCCCAGTGCGTGGTCGTCGCCATCGACGCCCGCCGGTCGGAGGGCGGCGGGTTCGAGGTGTTCACCCACGGCGGGCGCACCGGCACCGGCATCCCCGCCGTCGACTGGGCCGCCGAGGTCGAGCAGCTCGGGGCGGGCGAGATCCTGCTCACGTCCATGGACCGCGACGGCACCAAGGAGGGCTTCGACCTGCCCCTCACCCGGGCGGTCACCGACGCGGTCAACGTGCCGGTCATAGCCAGCGGCGGGGTCGGGAACGTCGATCACCTGGTCGAGGGCGTGACCGAGGGCGGGGCCGACGCCGTGCTGGCCGCGTCGATCTTTCACTTCGGCCAGCACACGGTGGCCGAGGCCAAGGAGGCCATGCGGGCCGCCGGCCTGGTCGTCCGGCCCTAGGCCGGAGCCGTCAGCCCGTTCGGGGCCGCCAGCCCGGATGGCCGTCAGCCCGCCGTCGAGCGGGCCGTCAGCCCGCCGAGCGGGCCCGCAGCCAGGCGAGGACCTCGTCGGCCACCCGGCCGGCGGCGCCGGCCAGGAAGTGGTCGGCCATCGGGATCTCGACGACCGTGGCGTCCGGCCACGCGGCGGTCGCCGCCCGCAGCCGGTCGAGTGGGGTGAACTGGTCGTGGGCGGCCGCCAGCACCAGCGCCGGGCGGCCGTCGCCCCCGGCCGGCACCGCCTGCGGGCCGAACCGCAGGGGCGGCGCCACGGCCGCCCAGCCCGCCACCCGCTCGTCGCCCACGGCCAGCGCCACGTCGGCCCCGAACGAGTAGCCGACCAGCCACAGCGGCCCGGCGCCGGCCAGGGGCTCGGCCACCAGGTCGAGCGCAGCGAGCACGTCGAGCCGGGCGCTGTCGGCGTCGGCGGCGCGGAAGTCGAACCGGGCCGCGGTCAGGCCCGCCGCGGCCAGCGCGTGGAAGACCCGGTCGACGACCGCGTTGTGGCGGTCGCCGCCGTAGGCCGGGTGGGGATGGCACACGACCGCGCCGGCCCACGGCCGCTCGGCGGTCGCCAAATCCGCCGTGATCTGCCCGCCGTCGGCGGTGCGCACGCGCCGTGCCGACTCCACTGTCGCGCCCAACGGGTCGTTCCTCACCGGCTCAGACGGTACCGTCTAACGACGTGTCCCAGACCGTCGAGAGTCCTGCTGAAGGCGGCCAGCGGGTCGCCGGCCGCGACGAGAAGCTGCCGATCAAGATGCTCAACGATCGCATCCTCGTCCGCATGGCGGGCACGGAGGGCGAGCGTCGGTCGTCAGGCGGCATCCTGATCCCGGCCACGGCGCAGACCTCTCGCCGGCTGGCGTGGGCCGAGGTCGTGGCCATCGGCCCCAACGTGCGGGCGATGGAGATCGGCGACCAGGTGCTGTTCAACCCCGAGGACCGCTACGAGGTCGAGGTCCGGGGCGAGGACTACATCATCCTGCGCGAGCGCGACGTGCACGCCGTGGCCGCCACCCGCCTCGGCGAGGCGAGCACCGGCCTCTACCTCTGACGCCCGCCCTCTGGCGCTCGAGGTCGTCTGAGACCCAGCCGGGCGCCTTCGGGATCACGCCGCTGAGAGCACCGCTGTGACGCGCCGCGGCCGAGCCGCCGCTCAGGTCGGCTCGTCGCCGGAGCGCAGGGCGGAGGCGATGTCGAACGCCGCCCGGGTGGCGTCGCCGTCCCAGCGGGAGGGGTAGCCGTCGATCGGGCGCCAGCCCAGGCGGCGCAGCGCCCGGTGGCGCTCCAGGTGGGCGGCCACGCCGTCGGGGTGGACGGCGGTCTCGACCGCTAGGGCGCCCTCGCCGGTGCCCACGCACAGGTCGACCGTCCACCGGCCGGCCGGGTAGTCGAGGTGGACCGGCACGCCCAGGGCGTCGAGCTCGCGGGCCAGCGCCGCCGCCCACCCGCGGGCGCCCGGGTCGGGCCGCAGGGCCGGTCGGCGCGGCGGCCGCTCGGCGTGGGCCAGGAAGGCGTCGACGAGCCCGGCCGGCGTGGCCACGGTCGGCGGCGGCAGGGACGTCACCACCACCAGGTGGCGCCGGGCCCGGGTGACCATCACGTTGAACAGGTTGGGGTCCTCGACGAACCGCCGGCGGTTGACGGGGTCGCCGGGCGCGAGGCCCAGCACCAGCACGACGTTGTCGGCCTCGCCGCCCTGGAAGGCGTGGACGGTGCCGACCCGCAGGCCGAGGCGGTCGACGTCGTCGAGGTCGTAGCGCTCCATGATGGCGGCCTGGACGGCATCCGCGATCTCGCGGAACGGCGTGACCACGCCGATGTCGCGCTCGTTGCGCTGCGCCAGCCGCTCGATCTCGTCGAGGGCGGCGGCCACCTCGTGCTTGGCCTGGTCGGCGGCGTCGGGGGCGTCGACCGGCACGTGGACGGTGTGGATGGCGTCGGCGTCCTCGTTGGCCGGGTGCCGGGTGGCGACGGTCAGGCGGCCCTCGTAGAAGCGCCGGGCCGAGAAGTCGATCAGGTGGGGGACCGACCGGAAGTGCTCGTCGAGCCACGTCACGCCCGCCGCGCCGGCGGCCACGTCGAACACGCTGGCCCGGCGCACGTCGAGCCGGCTGGCGTGGGCCTCGAGCCCGTGGTCGGCCACGGCGCGGGCGACGGCGTCGTCGGACAGGAACGACACGTGCCGCAGCTGGCGGGGGTCGCCGACGACGACGCCCCGGGCGCCCCGCAGCAGGGCGCCGGCCGCCGCCACCTGGTCGATCTGGCTGGCCTCGTCGAGGATGACCAGGTCGAACAGCCCGGGCGTCTGGGGGAGGAGGTCATCGACGTCGGACACCGTGCCCAGCCACAGGGGCAGCGCGCTGACCAGCGCCTGGCCGTCGAGCGAGGCGAGCAGCTTCCGCCGCTGGCGCCGACCGGCCCGGAGCAGGGCGCCGAGGTCGGCGGCCGCCGCCCGGCCCCGGCGGCGCCGCTGCTCGCTGGCGCTGCGGGCCGCGGCCAGCTCGCCGGCGGCCAGCAGCACGGCGTCGTCGGCCGCGTCGAGATCGGCGTAGGCGTCGACCAGCATCGTGCCGCCCGCCGCCGCCAGCTCGGCGGCCACGCGCCGGTCGCGGGCGGCCCGCACGGCCAACGCCAGCTCGGCCAGGGGCGTGGTCGGTCCGGCCCGCACGGCCCGGCGCAGCCGGCTCTCGGCCCACCGGGCCCGGGTGCGCGCCCACCACCCGGCGGCGTCGGGCGCCTGGGCCCGCTCGAGCAGGGCGGCGAGCCGGGCGGGGTCGGCGTTGGGGTGGAACGCCCGGGGCGCGACGTCGGTGAGCTGGGACAGGACCGTGTCCCACCCGGCGGCTGCGGCCGCTTGGACCTCGCGCTCGAGCCGGTCGGCGACGACCCGCTCCACCAGCGCCTGCCGGGCCCGCGCCTCGGCCAGGGCGCTCTCGGCCGCCCGGACCTTGGCGTTGCCGACGCCCGAGGCCGTCGCCCGCTCGGCGACGTCGTCGCTCTGGGCCCGTCCGAACCGGATCGGCTCGGGCCCGGGGTAGCGGGCCAGCATGTCGGCCAGGGCGTCGGCCGCGTGCGGCGACCGGGTGGCGAGCAGGACAGACTGGCCGCGGCTCACGGCGTCGACGGCGATGGCCGCCACCGTGTGGGTCTTGCCGCTGCCCGGCGGGCCGGAGATGACGGTCAGGGGCTCGGTGCGGGACCGGAGCGCGGCGGTGCGCTGGCTGGGGGAGAGGGGAAAGGGCGCGTCGAGCGGGTCCGGCGCGGCGCCGGACGTCGGGCCGGAGGCCAGGCCGTACACGGCGGCGAAGGCGGTGTGGCCGGTGCCCCGCACCGCCGCCCAGCGGCGCAGCGAGGCCCCGAGGCGCGGGCCGAGGACGTCGCGGGCCGCGTAGAGCATCGAGCCGACGCACGCCACCAGGCCCACCCGCGAGCGCTGATCGAGCGGGTCGGCGTCGGGCCCCAGGATCTCGGTGACCGGCGGCAGCCCGCAGGCGGCCACGACCTCGCGGATCCAGCTCTGGAGGCGGGGCAGGCGGGCGAGCAGGCGGGGCGTGACCTCGTCGGCTCCCTGGGGGCCGAGCGCGCCGCCGCCGAACTGGGGGTTCTGCTCGAGCGCCGCGCCCCGCTCGGCGTCGGTCACCAACGGGGTCAGCTCCATCTCGCCGACCGGGCGGAGCACCAGCGTGCGGCCCCAGGCCAGGTTGCGCTCGAGCACCACGGGCTGGCTGACCAGCGGGAAGCAGTAGCCGACGGACTCGTCGCCGACCTTCACCCGCCCGGCGACGATCACCCACCCGAGGCGCAGCAGCCGCTCGGTGGGCTGCAGGCGGTCGAGCGTGGCCAGGTTGCGCACGGCGTCGGTGCGGGGCATCGCCGGCGGCGCCCCGCCGCCGTTGGCGTCGGTGGCGAGCGGCAGGGGGACCGACGTGCCCAGCCACACGGGGGCCTCGCCGACCCGGGCGATGTCGACGACGCTCGGCGGCAGGTCACCGTGGGGGTGGGCGGCCCTCCCGCCCGCGCTGCGCTTGGCCGCGCCGTCGGCCAGATCGGCGAAGCAGCGGAGGATGGCACCGGTATCCACAGGAAGCCCTGACGGTAGCCGAACTTCTGGACGCGCGTCTCATTTGTTAAGGACGTAGCGTGAACTCACCGCTGCGCTCCGGGACGGAGCGGGCGCGCGACGCCGTGCGTTACTGGTTCGGGCCCGCTCGCCGCCCGCACCTACGATGGCGGGGTGCCCCTGGTGAACCCGATCGACGCCACCGAAGAGCAGCTCGCCCAGGTCACGTACAACGCCGACGGCCTCGTCCCGGCCATCGTGCAGGACGCCACGACCGGCGAGGTGCTGATGATGGCCTGGATGACCGCCGAGACGCTGCGCCTCACCCTCACCGAGGGGCGCACCGTGTTCTGGAGCCGGAGCCGGCAGGAGGTGTGGCGCAAGGGCGACACCTCGGGCGAGGTCCAGTACGTGCGCGAGGCCTACTACGACTGCGACGGCGACACGCTGCTGTTCAAGGTCGACCAGCAGGGCGGCGGCGCCTGCCACACGGGCGAGCGCACCTGCTTCCACCGGGCCTTCGGCACCGGGCCCGGGTGAGTCCCTCGTGATCCAGCCCAGCCGCGCCGAGTTCCGGTCGCTGGCCGACAGGTACACGGTCATCCCGGTCTGGCGGGAGCTCCTCGCGGACCTGACCACGCCGGTGGCCGCCTTCACGCGGGTGGTGGGCTCGGGGCCCGGCTTCCTGCTCGAGTCGGTCGAGCACGGCGAGGCCCGGTGGAGCCGGTGGTCGTTCATCGGCCGCAACCCGCTGGCCACGCTCACGGCCCGGGGCCTCGACGTCCAGGTGACCGGCACGGTGCCGGCCGACGTCCCCCGCGACCGGGGCATGCTCGCCGCCCTCGACGCCCTGCTCGCCGCTTGGCGGGCGCCGTCGATGCCCGACCTGCCGCCGCTGCACGGCGGCGTCATCGGCTACCTCGGCTACGACGTGGTGCGCGAGGTCGAGCGACTGCCCGACGTGCCCGCCGACGACCTGGGTCACGCCGACGCGGTGATGTCGGTGATCGGCCAGCTCGTCGCCTACGACCACTGGCGGCAGCGGGTCGTGCTGATCGACAACGTGCTGGTCCCCGACGGCGCCGACGACGGCGAGCTCGACGCCCGCTACGACGCGGCCGTGGCCCGTCTCGAGGAGATCGCCCGCGACGGCGCCCGGCCGCTCGACGAGCCGATCGTCGAGCCCCCGCCGGGCGACGACCCGCTGCCCGACGTGCGCTCGACCATGGGCTCCGACATGTACACCCGGGCGGTCGAGGCGGCCCGCGAGCACATCCTGGCCGGCGACATCTTCCAGGTCGTGCTCGCCCAGCGGTTCGATTTCGACCTCGACGCCGACGCGTTCGACGTCTACCGGGTCCTGCGCCAGGTCAACCCGAGCCCGTACATGTACTTCGTACGCCAGCCGGGGCTGACGCTGGTGGGGGCGTCGCCCGAGCCGCTGGTCCGGGTCGTCGACGGGCGCGTCATCTCCCGCCCGATCGCCGGCACCCGCCGCCGGGGCGCCACCGACGAGGAGGACGCCCGGCTGGCCGGCGAGCTGCGCGAGCACCCCAAGGAGCTGGCCGAGCACGTCATGCTGGTCGACCTCGCCCGCAACGACGTGGGCCGGGTCGTGCGGTTCGGCACCGAGCAGGTCGACGAGTACCTGACGCTCGAGTGTTACAGCCACGTGATGCACCTGACCTCGCAGGTGTCGGGCGAGCTGCTCGAGGGCAAGACCGCCATCGACGTGCTGCGGGCCACGCTGCCGGCCGGCACCGTGTCGGGCGCGCCCAAGGTCCGGGCCATGGAGATCATCGACGAGCTCGAGCCGACCAAGCGGGGCCCGTACGCCGGCGTCGTCGGCTACGTCGACTTCTCGGGCAACGTCGACACGGCCATCGCCATCCGCACGATGGTCGTCGACGACGAGGGCCGGGCGTCGGTCCAGGCCGGGGCCGGCATCGTGGCCGACTCGGTGCCCGAGCACGAGGACCTCGAGTGCCGCAACAAGGCCCGGGCCCTGCTCGCCGCCGTGCCGGCCGCCCGCCGCATGTCGGCGGCCCGCCGGGCGGCGATACTGGGCGGGTGACCGCCGCCGAGACCGCAGGCGCCGAGTTCCCCGAGCCCCTCGACCTGCGCGCCCGGCTGGCCGCCGTGGCCGTGCCGCGCGACGTCGTCCGGGTGGCGGGGCCCGACGCCCTGACCTACCTCCAGGGCCAGCTGAGCCAGGACGTGGTCGACGACTTCGACGTCGGCGCCACGACCTGGTCGTTCGTGCTCCAACCCACCGGCAAGGTCGACTCCTGGGCCCGGGTCACGCGCACCGCCGGCGACGAGGTCCTGCTCGACGTCGACGGCGGGCACGGCGAGGCCCTGATCGCCCGCCTGCGCCGGTTCCTGCTGCGTACCAAGGCCGAGGTCGACCCGCTCGACTGGGCCTGCGTCGCCGTCCGGGGGCCGGGCGCGGCGGCCGCCGCCCGGGACGCGGCCGCCGAGGCCAACGCCGCGATCGCCGTGCCGGCCGGGTGGCCGGGCGTCGACGGCGGCGACCTGCTCGGGCCTGACGTGCGCCAGCCGGTGGGCCTGCCGGGCGCCGACCTCGAGGCCTACGAGTCGCTGCGCATCCGGTCCGGCGTGCCCGCCTTGGGCGCCGAGCTGACCGAGAAGACGATCCCGGCCGAGGCCGGCCAGTGGCTCATCGACGCCTCGGTCAGCTTCACCAAGGGCTGCTTCACCGGGCAGGAGCTGGTGGCCCGCATCGACAGCCGGGGCGGCAACGTGCCCCGGCGCCTGCACGGTCTCGTCGTCGGCGAGGGCGAGCGGCCGCCGGCCGCCGCACCGGTCGTGGTCGACGGGGCCGAGGTCGGGCGGGTGACGTCCGCGGCCCGGGCACCGGGCGGCGGCGCCGTGGCCCTCGCCTACGTCGGGCGGGGGGTCACGCCGCCCGCCGCCGTGGAGATCGCCACGCCGGCGGGGCGGACGCCGGCCGCGCTCGTCGAACTGCCCATCGCCGACTAGCCGGGAAGGGGGTGGTGCCGGTGGCGCCCACGCACTACGAGGTCCTGGGCGTCCCGCCGTCGGCCACGCCCGAGCAGGTGCGGGCGGCCTACCGGGCCAAGGCCCGCGACCACCACCCCGACGCCGGCGGCGACCCGGACCGCATGCGGGCGATCAACGCCGCCTGGCGGGTGCTGGGCGACCCGGCCCGGCGGGCCGCCTACGACCGGGCCCTGGCCGGGGCCGGCTCCGGGACCGGGGCGGCGGGTGGCGGGGCCGATGGTCGCGGCGGGGGAGCCGGAGGCGCCGGGGCGTTCGCCCCGGACGACATCGGGCCCGACGGCGGCCGCCGCCTGACCGCCGAGGAGCTGGCCGACCTGGCCGACGGCCGGCCCTTCGGGGCGACGCGGGCGCTGTCGGGCTGGTGGGCCATCCTCCCGCCAGCCACGCTGGTGGCGGCGGTGCTGTCGCTGTTCGTGGCTGGGTACTTCACGTCGCCGGCCCTCCTCGCCCTCTCCGGCGGGCTGTTCATCCTCGCGCTCGGCCTGTTCGTGCTCGCCCCGCTGCGGGCCATGGCCAAGCGCCGGGACTGACCCCGGCGCGACCGGGGCCGTCGGCCGCCCGGTGGCGCCGCGCCGGCGGGCGGCCGGGCCCGGGCCGTCGGCCCGGCGGAACCGGGCCGGAGCCGGCCCGGCGACCCCCGCGGCGGCGTCGGCCAGCAATCCGGGGCTCGACTCCCACCCCAACGCGACCTGGCGCCTCGACCAGCGTCCGGCGGGCCGGGGCCGGTAGCGTTCCCCGGGTGGCGACCTACCTCGACCGCATCCTGGCCGCGCACCGCGAGCGGGCGGCGGCCGACGACCGGCCGCTCGACCGCCTGCTCGACGCCGCCCGCGCCGCGCCCCCGCCCCGGGGGTTCGCGGCGGGCCTGCGGGCCGCCGACGGGCTGGCCGTGATCGCCGAGGTCAAGCGCCGGTCGCCGTCCAAGGGCGACCTGTACCCCGACCTCGATCCCGCCCGGGTGGCGGCCGACTACGAGCGGGGCGGCGCCGCCTGCCTGTCGGTGCTGACCGACGAGCGGTTTTTCGGCGGGTCGGCCGCCGACCTCCAGGCGGCCCGGGCGGCCACCGGGCTCCCGGTGCTGCGCAAGGACTTCACGGTGGCGCCGGCCGACGTCTGCGACGCCCGCGTCATGGGCGCCGACGCCGTGCTGCTGATCGTGGCCGCCCTCGACGACGCCGAGCTGACCGACCTCCACGCCCTGGCGGGGGAGGTGGGCCTCGACGCGCTCGTCGAGGTCCACGACGAGGCCGAGCTCGACCGGGCGCTGACGGTGGGGGCCACGCTGGTGGGCGTCAACCAGCGCGACCTGGTCACGTTCGAGGTCGACCCCGACCGGGCGGTGCGGGTCGGCAAGGCCATGCCGCCGTCGGTGGTGCGGGTGGCCGAGTCGGGCATCAAGGCTCCGACCGAGGCCGCCGCCCTCCGCGAGGCCGGCTTCGACGCCGTGCTCGTCGGCGAGTCGCTGGTCACGTCCGGCGACCCGGCGGCGGCGGTGACGGCCCTCCGCACGGCCTGACCGGGCCGGCGGCCGCCCGCGCCCGACCGGGCCGGCCCGGGCAGGCGGTCGGTCAGGCGACCCGGGCCGGGGCGTCAGGCCACGAACGCCCGGACCAGCTCGAACACGCCGGCGTCGGTGCGTAGGGCGCTGTGGCGCAGGCAGCCGACGCCGGTGTTGACCGCGCCCTCGAGCAGCACGCTGCTGTCCGGGTTGATGGCCTCGTCGCACGACGACCAGAACGTCCCGTAGTGCACCGGGCCCGGCGTCTCGTCGCCGGCGTTCAGGTTGGCGAGGAACGACGAGGTGGGGACCATGTCGCGGCAGCTGATCGAGAACGGGTAGCAGGCGTAGGCCAGGTTGGTCCCGTGGTTGGGCCCGCCCAGCGACGCCCAGGCGTCGACGTGCGCGGTCCCGCCCAGGTTCTTGAGGTAGTAGCGGCTGCTCAGGCCGCCCATCGAGTGGGTGACGACGTCGACCCGCTCGGCGCCGGTCGAGGCCAGCAGGCCGGCCACGGCGTCGCGCACCTGGTTGGCGATGGTGGCGTTGGACTGGTTGCTGTCGTAGCTGATGGCCAGCATCCGGTCGCGGGGCACGCCGGCGGCCGCGAACCGGTCGATCATCGTGGTCCAGGCGCTGGCGCTGCCGTTCCAGCCGTGGACGAACAGGATGGGGTCGGGAGGCGCCTGGGCGCCGGCGGGGGTCGGGCCGGCGGACCCGGCGAGGGCGGCGGTCGCCACCAGGAGGGCGACCACGGTCAGGCGGAGCACTCGTGCGGTCACGCCGACACGCTACGTAGCCGCACGGACCTCCGTGACCGATGTCACCGAATCGTCGCCCGCCGTTCGGAAGTCGTTCGGGCGCCCGACCCGCGGTCGCTAGCCTGCCTGCGTGTTCGTCAAGATCTGCGGCATCACGAGCGAGGAGGACGCCCTCCTGGCCGTCGCCATGGGGGCGGACGCCGTGGGCTTCATCTTCGCCCCCTCGGCCCGGCAGATCGCTCCCCAGAAGGCGGCCGACATCGTCAAGCGGCTGCCGGCCGAGATCGTCACGGTCGGCGTCTTCCGGTTCGAGACCCGCCAGCGCATCGTCGACACGGTCCATCAGGTCGGGCTGCGGGCCGCCCAGCTCCACGGGCACGAGACGCCGGCCGACACCCGCTGGGTCCGGGCCCGCGTGCCGCTCGTCATCAAGGCGTTCGCCAGCGGCGACCCCCACCTCGAGGAGGCCGACGAGTACGGGGCCGACGCCATCCTCATCGACTCGGCCACGCCCGGCTCGGGCGAGGTGTTCGACTGGTCGCTGGCCGAGGGGGCGCCGTCCAACCGCAAGGTCATCCTGGCGGGGGGCCTGACGCCCGAGAACGTGCCCGACGCCATCCGGCGCGTCCGGCCGTGGGGCGTCGACGTGGCCACCGGCGTCGAGTCGGCGCCCGGCCGCAAGGACGCCCGCAAGCTGCGGGCCTTCGTCCAGGCGGCCCGGCTGGCCGAGCCGCTGGCCCCGGCCGAGCCCGCGGGCCCGTCCGCCCCGGCCCCGCCGGCCGACGGCGACCGCAACCGCCCCTTCGACTGGATGGCCGACGACACCTGGTGACCGATGTGACCGAGACGACTGCGACCACCCCCACCGGCGGCCCGGCCGCCACGCTCATGGGCGACCCCGGCGCCGCCGGGCGGTTCGGCGAGTTCGGTGGGCTGTTCATCCCCGAGACGCTCGTGCCCGCCTGCCAGGAGCTCGAAGCCGAGTTCCGGGCCGCGTGGGCCGACCCCGCGTTCCGGGCCGAGCTCGACCAGCTGCTCCACGACTACGCCGGGCGGCCGTCGCGACTGACCGAGTGCCACAACCTGTCCGCCGAGCTGGGCGTGAGGGTGCTGCTCAAGCGCGAGGACCTCAACCACACCGGCTCGCACAAGATCAACAACGTGCTCGGCCAGGCCCTCCTGGCCAGGCGCATGGGGAAGACCCGCCTGGTGGCCGAGACCGGCGCCGGCCAGCACGGCGTGGCCACCGCCACCGCCGCCGCCCTGCTGGGGCTGGAGTGCATGGTGTACATGGGCGAGGTCGACATGGCCCGCCAGGCGCTCAACGTGTTCCGCATGCGGCTGCTGGGCGCCGAGGTCCGGCCGGCCAGCTCCGGCAGCCGGACGCTCAAGGACGCGGTGAACGAGGCGCTGCGCGACTGGGTGGCCACGGTCGAGACCACCCACTATTGCCTGGGCTCGGCCATGGGCCCCCACCCGTACCCGTGGATGGTGCGCGAGCTGCACCGGGTCATCGGCGACGAGGCCCGCGAGCAGTGCCGCCAGCTCGTGGGCCGCGACCCCGACGTCGTGGTCGCCTGCGTGGGCGGCGGGTCCAACGCCATCGGCCTGTTCTCGGGTTTCGTCGACCTGCCCGGCGTCGAGCTGGTGGGGGCCGAGCCGGCCGGCGGCGCCGCCGTCGGCCACGGCATCCCCGGCGTGGTCCACGGGTCGAAGTCGTACCTGCTGCAGGACGAGCACGGACAGGTGCTCGAGGCCGAGTCGGTGTCCGCCGGGCTCGACTACCCGGGCGTGGGCCCCGAGCACGCCCACCTGGCCCAGACGGGCCGGGCCCGCTACGAGTCGGTGACCGACCCCGAGGTGCTCGACGCCTTCGAGCTGCTGGCCCGCACCGAGGGGATCATCCCCGCGCTCGAGTCGGCCCACGCCCTGGCCTGGGTGGCGCGCGAGCGGGCGGTGCTGGCCGGCAAGGTGGTGCTCGTCAACCTGTCGGGCCGGGGCGACAAGGACGTGGCCCAGGTGGCCAAGCTGATGGGCGCCGACCTGTCCGGCACCGGCGAGGCGGGGTGATCGGGGTGATCGGCAAGCTGGAGGCGACCCTGCGGGGGGCGCGCGACGAGGGCCGCAAGCTGCTCGTCCCCTACGTGACCGGCGGGTTCCCGGGCTGGGCGCGCACGGTCGAGGCCGTGGCGGCGGCCGGGGCCGACGCCATCGAGGTGGGCATCCCGTTCTCCGACCCGGTGATGGACGGGCCCACGATCCAGGAGGCGTCCGAGCGGGCGCTGGCGGCCGGCGCTACGCCCCAGGGCATCGTGGCCGAGCTGGGCGAGCTCGACACGGGCGGTGTCCCGCTCGTGTCCATGAGCTACTACAACACCGTCCACCGCTACGGGCTCGAGCGCTTCGCCCAGTCGCTGGCCTCGGCCGGGGTGGCGGGGGCGATCGTGCCCGACCTGCCGCTGGAGGAGGTCGGGCCCTGGGCCGAGGCGGCCGACGCGGCCGGCGTCGAGACGATCCTGCTGGCCGCCCCCACCGCCGACGACGACCGCCTCGTGCGCATCTGCGAACGCTCCCGGGGCTGGGTGTACGGCGTGGGCCTGCTGGGCGTGACCGGCGAGCGCGACAAGCTGGCCCGCAGCGCCCTCGAGATGGCCCGCCGGCTCAAGGCGGTGACCGACAAGCCGGTCCTCGTGGGCATCGGCGTGTCCACCCCCGAGCAGGCGGCCGAGGTCGCCGCGGTGGCCGACGGCGTGATCGTCGGCTCCGCCCTGGTCCGCCGCCTGCTCGACGGCGGCGGGCCCGAGGCGGCTGGCGCCTTCGTGGCCGACCTGCGGGCCGGCCTCGACGGGCGCCGTTGACCGACGCTCAACAACGCGGCTAGAAGTCGGGCCCCGGGGTCGAGGTTGCGTCCGGGGGGTCCGCGTGCCGACTGACGACGACGAACGCGAGCGGGGGTTCTCGGCGCTCGACCTCGTGCCCTGGGTCGGCGCGGCCCGCCGGCGGGGCATGTCCCGCGACCACATCGTCCTGCTGTTGCTGCTGTGCGCGGCCGCGTTCTTCGACGGCTACGACACCAGCGTCAAGTCGCTGGCACTGACCCAGATCCGCGAGTCGTTCGATCTGACCAAGTCGGCGGCGTCGGCCATGTTGGCCGTCGTGTTCTTCGGCGCCATCCCGGCGTTGGCGCTGACGCGCTGGGCCGACCGGGTGGGGCGGCGCCGGGTGCTCATCGTGTCGGTGGTCGGCTACACGGCATTCTCGGGGCTGACCGCACTCGCCCCCAACGCCGCCGTCTTCGCCACCCTCCAGTTCGGCCAGCAGGTCTTCCTGGTGGCCGAGGGGGCGCTGGTGTGGACGATGGCCGCCGAGGAGCTGCCGGCGGGCGCCCGCGGGTTCGGCTTCGGCATCCTCGGCATGAACATCGCGCTGGGCACCGGCTTCGCCGCCATCCTCTACGGCGGGGTCTTCGAGCCGGCCGACATCTCCTGGCGGTGGCTGTACGTGGTCGGGGTGCCGCCGTTGCTGCTGGTGGCCGTGCTGCGGCGGGGCCTACCCGAGAGCCGGCGGTTCGTGGTCGCCCAGCAGCGGCAGCGGCTGGCCGAGCGCTGGCACCAGATCCTGCGGCCGCCGCACCGGCGGTGGCTGGTGCTGATCGTGATCACCGGCTTCCTGATCCGCATGACCGAGCAGGCGACCGTGTTCGCCATCGACTACCTGCAGACCGACCGGGGCATCGGCACGTCCGCCGCCAACGGCATGTTGGTCCTGGCCGGCCTGCCCGGCATCCCGCTCATGGTGGTGGCCGGGGCGTTGTCCGACCGGCTGGGCCGCCGGCTGGTGGGGTGCGGGCTGTCGCTGATCAGCCTGGCCGGGGCGTTCGGGTTCTACTGGCTGCCCGGCGGCGTCCGCGTGCTGCTGCCGTGCCTGTCGCTGACGGTCGTGGGGGCGATGGGCGCCTTCCCGACGCTGGCCACCTACACGGCCGAGCTGTTCCCGACCGGGCTGCGGGGGTCGGCCAGCTCGTGGTCGAACGCGGCCGCCGTCCTGGGCCGTACGGCCAGCCTGGGCCTGGCCGCCGTGCTGCTGGCCGCCAGCGGCGAGAACCAGAGCACCACCGCCTCGGTGCTGGCCCTGGGGCCGTTCCTCGCCGTCCTGATCATCGCCGCCTTCTTCCCCGACACCCACGGCCGCGAGCTGGAGGACACGAGCGGCGAGGGCGGGGAAGCCGAGGTGGTGGGGCCGCAGATCGCCGGCGCCCTGCCCTGAGGCCCCGGGGCCGGCGCGGGGAGGGCCTGGTCAGCGGGCGTTGACCAGGTGGTCGGCCGCCATGGCGAAGTACTCGATCATGCGGTCTTCGATCGCCGAGTCGATGCCGCGCTCCTCGACCACGGTCGCCAGGGCCTCGTACATGCAGCGCAGCCAGGCGTCGCGCTCGACCTCGGTGATGACGAACGGGGCGTGGCGCATGCGCAGCCGCGGGTGGCCCCGCTCCTCGGAGTAGGTCGTCGGGCCACCCCAGTACTGGCTCAGGAACAGGGCGAGGTGACGCTTGGACGCGGTGAGGTCGTCGGGGTACAGGGGCCGCAGCAGCAGGTCGGTGGAGACCCCCTTGTAGAACCGCTCGACCAGCTCGTCGAAGAACGCCTGGCCGCCGACGGCCTCGTACACGCTGACCTGGGGTTTCGACTCGCCGGTCACCGGGCGCCCCCGTCGCCGCTCCGGTCACCGTCGCCCGGGGCGGTCGCGCCGCCGTCGCGCCGGAAACCGTGCCCGAAGAAGCCACCCTCGGGCCGGGCGTGCACGTGGAAGTGGTCGGGGATGTTCCGCATGTTGTCGTCGAAGTAGTGCCCGTCGAACACCTGGGCGGCGACCTCGGCCAGCCGGTTCAGCATGTGGGCCCGGTCGGCCTCCGGGACGTCGACGCCGTGGCGCCGCCACACGACCATCGGCGTGGCGCAGATCGTGCAGTCGGCGATCCAGCACACGTCGTCCTCGTGGTACCAGCGGGTGAGGCGCTCGGCGGCGCACAGCAGGCAGTCGTCGGAAGAGCCGGTGGGCACGGGGAGCGAGCGTATCGGGCGTAGTCTCGGGAGCCGCCCAGGGGGGTCCGACGGGAGGGAGGTGGCGCCGACGTGGACGCCGGTGCGAGCGAACGGGGCGCGAGCGACGAGGACCGGGGCGCGCCCGCCGCGGGCCGCCACCGGGCGATCGAGCACCGGGCGATCGAGCTGCGGGTCGACGTGGCCGACGCCATCGGGGCCGGCCACGCGGAGATGGCGGCCACCGTGTGGCTGCCCGACCCGGTGCCCGAGGCGCCGGTGGTGTGCTTCGGTCTGCCCGGCGGCGGCTACGCCCGGCGGTACTGGTCGTTCGACCTGCCCGGCTGCACCGGCGACGGCCAGGCCGGCTGGCACGTCGACCGGGGCTGGGTCTTCGTCACCGTCGACCACCTCGGCGTCGGCGAGTCGACCACGCCCGACGTGCCGGTCGAGCTCGAGGTTGTGGCCGCCTCCACCGCGGCGCTGGTCGATCACGTGGTCGGCCGGCTGGCGGTTGGCGAGCTGGCCGCTGGCGTGGGGCCGCGGCCCGACCCCACGGTCCTGGGCTTCGGCCAGTCGATGGGAGCGCACTTCGTGCTGGTCACCCAGGCTCACCGGCGGTCGTTCCACGGCATCGCCATGCTTGGCTCCAGCGCCATCCAGACCGTCGTCCCCACCGGGCCGGCCAGCCCGCCGCTCGCCCTGCCCTGGGTGCTGCGGACGACGGCCTGCAGCCCGGAGCCGGTCATCCTCAACCCCGACGGCGCCGGCCCCGGCGGTTCGGGGGGCTCGGACGGGGCCGGAGGCTCCGGCGGGGCCCGGCCGGCCGACCGGCTGGTCGGCGGGGCGGACGAGAACCCGCTGACCTGGGCGTTCCACTTCGACGACGAGGACCCGGCGGTCGTCGCGCGCGACATGGCCGGCGACCCGCCGCCGCCCTGGCGGTCGGCGACGGTCCCGTCGTGCGCCGGCCTCGGGGTGGTGCCGGGCGTGGTGGCGTCCGAGGCGGCGTCGGTGACCGTGCCCGTGTTCGTGGGCACCGGTGAGCGCGACGTGGTCCCCAACCCCTGGATGGAGCCGTTCGCCTACCGCAGCTCGCCCGACGTGACCGTGTTCGTCTGCCCGGGCATGGCCCACATGCACAACTTCGCCACCACCCGCGAGCGCCTGTGGCGGCGCCTCCACCACTGGGGGAGCGGGGTGGCGGCCGACCGGGCGGCGGCCGCCGACTCCGGCCGTCAGGCCCGGGTGGCGTGGCCGGAGACCTGAGCGGCGTCGCCCGAGGCCCGCGTCGCCTCGTCGGCGTCCTCGGCCGCCTCGTGGGCCCGGCAGCGGGCGCACAGCCCGTGGTAGATGACCTCGGCCGTGTCGATGTCGACGTCGGGCAGGTCGGGGTGGAGGCACGGCCTCGCCCCCACCGCACAGGGGACGTCGGTGATCGAGCCGCACCGCCGGCACACGAAGTGGTGGTGCCATGTGGCGGCGGCCTCGTAGAGGGCGGCCCCGGAGCCGGCCCGGGCCTGCATCACGACGCCCGCCTCCCGGAGCGCCTCTAGCGCGTTGTACACGGAGGTGCGGGGGAGGGGCGCGGGGGTCTCCCGCAGGGCATCGGCGACCTCGTCGGCCGACCGGTGGCCGCCCAGCGCGGCGAGCGTGCGGTACACGGCGAGGCGGGGGCGCGTCACCCGCCGCCCCGCCGCCCGGAGCGCGGCCCGGGCCCGCTCGTCCGCCGCTCGGTCGTCGACCGGGTCGTTGGCTACCCGGTCGCCGCTTCGGTCGTGTGCCCGGTCATGCGGCCGCTCGCCTGCTCGCCGACCCTCGCTCAGGCCTGCTGCGCCTGGAGCATCCACAGGTGCTTCTCCAGCCCGCGGAGGATCTCGATGAGCAGGTCCTGGCTGACGAGGTCGAGCTCCCCGAGCCGCTCGGCGGAGCGCCGGGTGCGCTCGGCCACGCCCGCCAGCTCGTCGACCATCAGGCCGACGACCTTCTCGTCACCCACGAACCCCTCGTGGAACGGGGCGACCTCGGTCGTCTCGGCCACGGTCGACGGCCGGCCGTCCACGGCTACGCCCAGCGTCACGGCCCGCTCGGCCACCAGGTCGGACCACGACCGGGCGTCGTCGACGATGGCGTCGAGCTGCTCGTGCAGCGGGACGAACTGGCGCCCGGTCACGTGCCAGTGGGCCTGCTTGCCGTTCAGGCTCAGGGCGATGAAGTCGACCAGGCGGTCCTGCAGCTCGCGGGCCACCTCCTGACGCGTGTCGGTGTCGAGACCTTGGATGCCGATCTCCGTCATGCGCTGTCCTCCTACGTGTCTTTTTGGACTCGATCCAAACAACGCCGACGGGGGGCCATCCATTCCCCGGTTTACCCAGGTCGTTGCAGTCCACCTTGCACTAACATGCAGTCTTGACTGTTTTGTTCCGATGCGTCAGGGTGGGGCCAGTGAGCGACACCCGCCGCCGGCACCGCACGCAGGCCGAGCGCAGCGCCGAGACCCAGGCCGCGCTGCTCGACGCCACCATCGACTCGCTGGTCGAGGTCGGCTACGCCCGCACGAGCACCACCGAGATCGTCCGCCGGGCCGGCGTGTCCCGTGGCGCCCAGGTCCACCACTACCCGACGAAGCGCGACCTGGTGGTGGCCGCGGTCGAGCGCCTGTTCAGCCAGCAGGAGCAGGCCTTCGCCGAGCGGTTCGCGGCGCTGCCTGCCGACGAGCGCACGCTGCCCCGCACGATCGACCTGCTGTGGTCGATCTTCACCGGGCCGGCCTTCCCGGCCGTCCTCGAGCTGGTGGTGGCGTCCCGCACCGACCCCGAGCTGCAGGTCGTCGTGCAGGCGGTGGGCGCCCGCTTCGAGCGCAGCGTGGCCGACCTGTTCGCCGAGCTGTTCCCTGACGTCGCCGGCGCGCCGGCGCGGCTGGTCGACTTCGCCTTCGCCGCGCTCCAGGGGGCCGCCGTCTCGGCGTACTCGGGGTTCGGCCGGCCCGACGAGGTGGTGGGCCTGCTGCGGGACCTGGCCGGGGTCGTGTCCGGCGACCTCCCGGCCGGCGAGGTCGTGAGCGGGCTGGATCTGGAGAGGAGCGACGATGAGCCAGGCACTTGACCAGGAGATCCGTGCGGACGTGGCGACCGAGGCGGCGTTCGCCACCACGGTGTCCCGGCTGAGCCGGCTGTCGGTCGAGAAGCACTTCGACGCCTACGCGGACGTCGACTGGGACGCGCCCGACATGCGGGTCGACCCCACCGACCCGCGTTGGGTGCCGCTGGTCACCGACCCCGTCGCCGACACCGACTGGTACCAGGGCCTCACGCCCGAGCAGAAGGCCACGTACAGCCTGTACCGGGTGGCGGCGGCGATGAAGGTGGGCTGGCACTTCGAGAACCTGCTGCAGCGGGGGCTCCTGGTGTGGGCGTTCCGACTGCCCAACGGGGCGCCCGAGTTCCGCTACGTGCACCACGAGATCATCGAGGAGTCCCAGCACACGCTCATGTTCCAGGAGGTCGTGAACCGGTCGGGGCTCCCGGTGCGGGGCATGCCCGGCTGGGCGCGGTTCCTGGCCGAGCGGATCGTCACCCGCACGGCGAAGTCCGCCCCCCAGGCGTTCTTCTTCCTGGTCCTGGGCGGGGAGGACCCCGTCGACCACGTCCAGCGGGTCGAGCTGCGGCAGGGCACGCCGCACCCGCTGGCCGAGCGGATCATGCGCATCCACGTCACCGAGGAGGCGCGGCACATCTCGTTCGCCCGCCACTACCTGCGCCACACCGTGCCGACCATGAACCCGGTCCGTCGGCGGCTGCTGTCCGTGACCGTGCCGCTCATGATGGGGGTGATGACGCGGCTCATGCTCGAGCCGCCGGCCGACCTCCGCCGGCACTGCGGGCTGCCCGCTCCGGTGGCGCGGGCCGCCATGCGCTCGCCCAAGGGGCGGGCGCTGCTCGCCGACTCGGTCCGCAAGATCCGGGCCCTGTGCGAGGAGTTGGGCCTGATGACGCGGGCCGGCCGGGCGGCCTGGCGGCTGGTGGGCCTGGCCGGGCCGGCGGCGTAGGTCCCGGCGGGCCCGGGGTTCCGGGGCCGCGGCCGAGCCCGCCGCCGCTGCCGGCCGAGCCCCACAGGGCCCGGCCGGCAGCCTTGGCTGGTGGGCTCGCCCTACGACAGCCGCTGCTCGCGCAGCTGCCGATCGAGCCGGGCGCCCGCGAGCCGCCGCCGGAGGCTCTCGACGACGAGGATTGCCGTCGTCGCCGTCGTCGCCGCCAGGAACACGTTCCGAACGATCGCGTCCGTCATTCCGCCCTCTCCTGTCCGCCAGCGGAGACGGCGCTCGGCCGCCTCCGCCCTCTTGATCCTGACACAACGCGCCGGGCTCAGCCGCCCGCCAGCGGCGACGGCCGGGACGGGCGCCGCCGCCACGCCGGGCCCGTCCGGCCCCTCAGGCCCCTCAGGCCAGCGACAGGCCGCTCGCCATGCCGTGGGCGTGGTGGGGCTGGGCGTCGCCGGCCGTGTCGGGGAGGAAGCAGATGAGCAGGTACTCGCCCGGCTCGTCGGGCAGCGTCATCTCGACGCTGCCGCCCGGGGCGATGGCGCCGGTGCCCCCGGCCGGGGTGACCGGCGGCGGCCCGGAGGCCGGGTCGGCCAGCGCCTCCCGGGCCTGCTCGGCCGTGACGCCCTCGTCGAGCCGGTAAACGACCAGCTCGTGGGCCTGCTCACCGTCGTTGCCCACCGTGATCGTGTCGCCGGCCGCCATGTCCGTGCTGGGGGAGAAGCCGAAGTCGACCAGCACGACGTCGGCGTCGTCCGGGTCGTCGACCACGGGCTCGGGCGTGCCGCCGCCCTCGGCGGGCCCCACGCTGAACGGCGTGACCATGCCGTGGGCGGCGTGGGGCACGCCGTCCTCGCCGGGGATCACGCAGATCAGCAGGTAGTCGCCCTCTTCCAACACCTGGGTGCTCGACACGGTCTCGCCGGGCCCGACCCCGTTGGGGCCGCCGAAGGCCTCGATCACGCCGAACGCCTCGACGCCCGACGGGTCGGCGGCGGCCGCCGCCGTGAAGCTGGCGACGTCCTCGCCCTCGTTCAGTCGGAGCAGCATGGCCTGGTGCTCGAGCGCGCCCTCGTTGGTCAGCGTGACCGTGACCGGGCCCGCCGTGAGGCCGTCGAGGCCGGCCTCGTAGGCGTACTCGCCGTCCTCGCCGCCGGGCACGACGATCTCGATCTCCTGGGCCTCGACCTCGGGCTCGGCGCTCAGCGACTCGCCCTCGCTGGCGCCGTCGGTCGACGCCTCGTCGTCGTCGCCGCACGCTGCGCCGATCGTCACCAGCATGAGCACGCCGGCCAGCGCCCAGGCGCGCGTCGCCCGCGGGCGTGTCCGGCCCGCGCGCGCGGGCGCGCTCGCCGGGCCCTGATGCCTCGCCGTGGTCGTCATTTTCTCCGCCGTCCTTTCGGGCCCGCCTGCGTCCGTGGGCGTGGGACCGACCGCATTCACCGTATGCGCCGGTCGACCACTATCCGCCAGCGGTCGGTGACATTATGCACACACGTTGTCACCGAGTGTTAGCCATCCGTCCTGCTCGGCTCCGGGGCGGGCGGAAACACGTTTCGGTCCTTGCTACGGTCGGCCGGCTCCGACGAGAGGGGGATGAGGGATGCGCACCGTGCGCACGGTCGCCGTGACCGGTTCGGCCTCCGGGATGGGGGCGGCGCTGCGGGCCCGGCTCGAGGCCGACGGGCACCGGGTGGTCGGCGTCGACGTCCGGGACGCCGAGGTGGTCGCCGACCTGGGCACCCCGGAGGGTCGTGCGGGAGCGATCGCCGCGGTGGGCGCGGCGGTGGAGGCCGGGAGCGGCGGGCTCGACGGCCTCGTGACCTGCGCCGGCCTGCCGGGGCTCACGGACCGTCCCGGCAGCCTGTTGGTCTCGGTCAACTACTTCGGGACGGTGGCGCTGCTCGAGGGGCTCCAGCCGCTGCTGGCGCGGGGCGACCGGCCGGCGGCGGTGGCCTTCAGCTCGAACTCGATCACCGCCCAGCCCGACATCCCCCGGCCGGTGGTGGAGGCGTGCCTGGCCAGCGACGAGGCGGCCGCCCGGGCCGCGGCCGACGCGGTCACGTCGTTCGCCGTGTACCCGGCGACCAAGCTGGCGATCGCCTGGTGGGTCCGGCGCCAGGCGCCGACGGCGGCGTGGGCGGGCGCCGGCATCACGCTCAACGCCGTGGCGCCGGGGGCGGTCGACACCCCGCTGCTCGAGGCGTCGCGGGGCGACCCCACGGTGGGGGAGCTGGTCGACGCCTTCCCGATCCCGGTCGGGCGGCGCGGCACGGCCGACGAGGTGGCGGCATTCGTGCAGTTCCTGCTCAGTCCCGACGCCCGGTTCTTCTGCGGGGCGGTGCTGTTCCAGGACGGGGGGACCGACGCCCAGCTGCGGCCGGAGGCGCCGCTCCCGCCCGGAGGCCTGCACACCTAGGTGCGGGCCCCGGGTCGGCCGGGTGCCGATCGGCCGGGGTCAGACCAGCGACAGGACCAGCAGCGCCTGGCCGAGGTGGTAGGTCACGATGATCGCCACGTCGAGGCCCGCCGTGCGCTCGGCCACGAAGCGGCGCCAGCCGATGAGCCCGTCCGAGGCGTAGAACAGCAGGGCGCCGGCCGCGGCCGCCGGGTCGCCGGTGCCCCAGGCGCACACGAGCATGGCCGAGATCACGACCATGTAGGCGACCACGGGGACGGCGAGGGCCGGCTCCCGACCGCGGAGCCCGGTCACCAGCCGGCGGCCGATGGCGGCCAGCAGGGCGGCGGCCAGGACGAGGCCGGCGAGGAGACCCGCCCCGGTCAGCCCGGCCGCCGTCAGGCCGACCACGTAGGCGACGTGAGCCAGCAGGAAGGCGCCGAGCCCGGGCACGAACAGGTCGCGGGGGAGCATCAGGAACACGTCGCCGGCCAGCGACAGCACGAGCGCGGCCACGAACCAGGCCCGCACGGTCGGGTCCTCGGGATCGAGCGCCAGCGCCGCCGCCACGAGCAGCGCCAGCGTCAGCGGCTTGGCGACGTACTCCAGCGGGGCCCGGCGCCGGGCCACGGCCACCCAGTCGACGATGGCGGCCACCGCCGACGCCACCAGGAGCGCCGCCGCCGGTGCGGTCACGGCCGTGGGCCTCCCGCCCGCTCCCGGCGTCTGGCGGTCGGGCCCGTCGGGGCCGCCGGGGCGGCGGCTGGGATCACTCCCGCTCGATCCGCCGGAGGCCGCCGTCCGGGGTCCACCACTCGACGACGAGCTTGGTGCCCTCGGGGTTGAGCCCGGTGACCACGACCTCGGTGATGTCGGCGACGAACGCCTCGCCCTCCGGCCCCTCGTCCTCGCCCGTCGCCACCGGTCCGGCGGCGACGGCCCGGCCGGCGATCTTGGCCTCGCCCGGCCACTCGCTCTCCTTGCCGTCCACCGGGTCGGTGGTCGGCCCGTGGAGGGCGAAGCGGGGGTCGCGCCGCAGGTCGGCCCCCTTGCGAGCGCCGGTCATCGAGCCGAAGCGGAGCTCGCCGTCCTCGAACTCGCACTCGATGCCCGAGATGCGCGGGGACCCGTCGGCCCGAAGGGTGGCGAGCGTCTTGTGGCGGCCCCGGTCGAACAGCCCGCGCACCCGCGCCGCGAACTCGGGCTCCGCCTTCTCGAACGCCTGCCACGCCACCATGGCGGGGGAGCGTACCCCTGCCTCTGGCGGGGCGCCGGGACCGGTGGGGCCGCGCCGGCGCCGGCGGGGTGCGGACCGGCCGGGCCCCGCGGCAGGCCGGCGGCTGGGCCGTCGGCACGGCCGCCGGCGGTCAGCCCCCGGCCGGGTGGGGTCACCCCCACCCGCGATTCGGGGCCCGGCGCCAATGCGCCGGGCGGGCCGGAGGCGGATCCTGGACCTACGCAGCGCCCGCTGCCCGAGCCGATGGAGAGGAGCGTCGCCATGAACCGCACCCCGCTGGCCACCCGCCCGGCTGGTCGGGCCGTCGCCGGTCCCGGCGGCCGGGCGGTCGTCCGGTCGCTCCGGCGGGTCGTGCCGGGCGCGCCGGCGTGGGTCGACGTCGGGACGACGGCGGGGACGGCGACGGCGGCGCGGTTCTACTGCGGCCTGTTCGGCTGGCGGGTCGTGGCCCGCCACCGGCCGCTGGACGACGGGGTCGGCTACTGGATCTTCCGGGCGGACGGCCGCGACGTCGGCGGCCTGGCGCCGGCCGGCGAGGCGAGCTGGTCGGTGTACGTGGCGGTCGTCGACGTCGACGCCACCGCCCGGGCCGTCGCCGCCCACGGCGGCGCCGTGCTGGCCGGGCCGCTGATCGTCGACGCCGGGCGCATGGCGGTGTGCGCCGACCCGGAGGGCGCCACGTTCGTGCTGTGGGAGGCCGAGGCGGCCGGCCCGGCCGGGCGTGGCGGCTGCCCGGACGGCGACCCCGCCCCCTGCCCGTCCTGTCAGCTCGCCTGCCGCGACGTCGCCGCCGCGGCCCGCTTCTACGGCGCGGTGTTCGGGTGGGAGACCCGCCCCGGCGCCCGGGGCTCCGGGGCACGGTACGCCGAGCTCGTCCAGGTCGGCACCGGGCGGTGCGCCGCCCGCGTCGTGGCGACCGACGACCGCTGGCCCGCCGGTGGGCCGGCGCGCTGGATGGTCCACCTCGAGGTGGCCGACGTCGAGCGCACGGCCGCCCGGGCCGCCGAGCTGGGCGGCACCGTGTCGGTGGCGCCGTTCGACGTCCCGGACGTGGGCCGGCTCGCCGTCCTGGGCGACCCCGAGGACGCCGTGTTCTCGGTCCTCCAGGCCGCCTGAGGCGACGACCTCCGGGCCGCCGGCGGGGGCCCAGGAGAGCGGCCGCGCGGATCCCGGGCCGCCCGGCCCGCGCCCGATGGGGATGGCGCTCGGTCAGCGGCGCCCGCCGATGGCGGACAGGTCGGCCAGCGGACCCAGGTGGCCGATCTTGTCGGCCTCGCCCACCCAGGTGATGGCCTGGATCTGGCCGCCCTCGGTGACGTCGAGCGCCAGCAGCCCGACGATGCGCTCGGAGGCGTCGAGCACCAGCGCCCCCGGCTGCCCGTTGACCGACACCTCGCGCAGCGCCAGCTCGCCGAGGCGGGCGTTGGCGACCCGCCACCCGGCCAGCATGGAGCGGGCCACCCGTACGCGGCCAGTGAGCGGCACGCGGCGCCCGCCGCCGTGGAAGCTCACGTCGTGGGCCAGGAGCTGCTCGAGCCCGGCCAGGTCGCCCTCGCGGGCGGCGGCGAAGAACCGCCGGGCCAGGCGCTCCCGGCGCTCGCTGGACGGCTCGAACCGGGGCCGCCGCTGCTCGACGTGGCGGCGGGCCCGGGCCACGAGCTGGCGGGCGTTGTCCTCGCTGGTGCCGACGACCGACGCGATCTGGTCGTAGGGGTAGTCGAACACCTCGCGCAGCAGGAACGCGGCCCGCTGCTCGGGCGACAGGCTCTCCAGCAGCACGAGGAACGCCAGCGACAGCGAGTCGGCCACCTCGGCCTGGGCGGCCGGGTCGGTCCGGGGCGGCGAGAGGCCCGGCGCCGTCCCCGGCTCGCCGACCAGCGGCTCGGGCAGGGCGTCGACGTAGGTCTCGTGCCGGGCCCGGGCCGAGCGCAGCTGGTCGATGCACAGCCGGGTGATGACCGTCGCCAGGTAGGCCCGGGGCGACTCGATCCGCGTGCCGTCCCGGACCACCCGGTGGAGGCGGATCAGGGCCTCCTGGACGATGTCCTCCGCCTCGCTGACGCTGCCGAGCATGCGGTAGGCGACCGCGAACCCGACGGGACGGAGGTCTTCGAAGTCGGGGGCGTCGGGATCGGGGGCGGCGGTGTCTCCCCTGCCTGCTCGCCTGTCCCGGCCGGCCCGGCCGCTCACCGGTCGAGCCCCTTGGCGAACCCGGTGCGCCACGACGACCACCGGGGCTCCCATCCCAGCTCGCGCCGGGCCTTGGCGTTGGAGGCGCCCCGCACCTCGGTCATCTGCAACACCGGCGCCTCGCCGGCCAGGAGCCGGCCGAGCACGCGGGGGACCCGCATCGGCTTCTTCGCCCCCAGCTGCTCGGCCAGGTAGGGGAGCCACGCGCGCACGGGGGCCGGCTCGTCGTCGACCACGTTGTAGACGCCGGCCGGGCCGCGCTCGACGGCGGCCGCGGTGGCGCTCGCCGCGTCCTCGACGTGGATGAACGACCAGACGCCGCTCCCGTCGCCGATGATCGGGAACCGCCGCTTGCGGATGAGCCGGATCATCAGCTCCTCGGGGTCCGTGGTGAAGCTCGTACCCGGACCGTAGAACGCCCCGTAGCGGAGGGCGAGCCCGTCGGCCCAGTCGATGCCCGTCACGGCGTCCTCCACGTAGCGGATGGCGTCCGCCCCCGGCTGCCAGGGGGCGGGCAGGTCGTCGTCCTGCGGGTCGTCCTCGGTCTTGACCGGGCCGCCGGTGCGGGCATAGGTGCCGAGGGCCACGATGCTCTGGGCGACGAACCGGCGGACGCCGACGGCCCGGCCGGCGGCCAGCAGGTGGTCGGTGCCCTCGGTGCGCAGGCGGTTGGTCTGGGCGGTGAAGCGCTCGGGGTGGCGCAGGTCCGGGTCGCCGCTCAGCGCCGTGAGCTGGTGGACGATCACCTCGGGCTCGGACTCGCCGACGGCTCGGGCGACCGCCACGGCGTCGAGGGCGTCGGCCACGACCGGCTCGGCGCCGAGCGCCCGGATCTGGTCGACCTTGGCGGGCGAGCGGGTCATCCCGGTCACGTCGTGGCCGGCGGCGACGAGCTGGGGGACCAGCTGGCGTCCGATGGCTCCGGTGGCTCCGGCGACGAAGACTCTCATGGCTGCCTCCTTCGGCATCCGCCCCGGATGGGTCTCATCCGGGCGGTCACCAGGGAGACGAGACAGGCCCCCTCGGCTGTGACACCCCGCCCCGCGGATCTGGGCCCGCGGCACCCCGGCGGAATCGCCCCTGGCCGGCGTCAACCCGGTCCGGGGAGGCCGGGCCGGCCCACGCTCGGGCGGTGCCCCGCACCGACACCGCGTCCCGGGTGGACGCCGCCCCGCCCGACGCCACCTGGGCGGCCCTCGTCGACCCGGAGGCGCTGGCCGCCTGGCTGGAGCGCCGACCGGTCGGCCGAGCCCCTCGGAGGGCGGGCCCCAGATGGGGTAGGAAGTGCCCACCGACGAGCCTCCAGGAGACGCGATGGACGAGGACAAGGTGTGGAACGCCGTGGCGAGCGCGGCCGCCATCGGCGCCGTGACCGCCAGCAAGCCGCTGCTCGAGCGGGGGTGGCGGGTCGCCTTCCGCTCGGACCCGCCCGGCAACCCGGCCCACCAGGACGTGTCCTGGCGGGAGGCCATCCTGTGGGCGCTGATCACCGGGGCGGTCGTCGGCGTGATCCGGCTCGTGGCCCAGCGGGCGGCCGCCAGCGCCTGGCACCGGGTGACCGGCGACTACCCCGAGGCGCTCGCCGTGACCCGGCCCTGACGTCACAGCTCACCGACCAGGGCGTCCAGCTTGGCGTAGCCCTGCTCGACGCCGGTCTCCATGCCGCTGGCAAGCCACTGGTCGCGGCCCTCGAAGCTGTCGACCAGCGACTGGGCGTGCAGCCGGGTGCGGCCGTCGCCGAGGTCCTCGAACGTGATGGTCTCGAGGGCGACGCCGTCGGGCACGCCGTCGTAGGTGAAGGTCTGGACGATCCGGTTGTCGCCGACCTCGTGGAAGCTCCCGTGGAAGCCGTACTCCTCGCCGTCGCGCTCGGAGACGTAGCGCCAGCACCCGCCGGTGCGGGCGTCCCACTCCAGGATCTTCGTGGTCATCCCGTCGGGCCCGATCCAGCGGGCGAAGATGTCGGGGTCGGTGTGGGCCCGCATCAGCTGCGCCGGCGTGGCGTCGAAGTCGCGGGTCATGCGGACGATCGGCACGTTGGGGTCGGCCTCGATCGTGACCTGGTACCGGCTGCTGGCTGCGCTCATGACGCTTCTCCTCGTGCGTGCCCCGGATGGGGGAGTGTGGGATGCTCGTCGCCCTGCATCTCGGCCAGTACGGCGTCCAGGCGCTCGTAGCGCTCCTGGGCCTTTGCGCGGTAGCGCTCGATCCACTTCGTCATCAGGTCGAACACCTCCGCCTCGAGGTGGCACGGGCGCCGCTGGGCGTCGCGCCGCTGGGTGACCAGGCCGGCGTCGGCCAGCACCTTGATGTGCTTGGACACTGCCTGCACCGAGACGTCGTACGGCTCGGCCAGCTCCCCGACGGTCGCGTCGCCCACCGCGAGGCGGGCGACGATGTCGCGCCGCGTCGGGTCGGCGAGAGCGGCGAAGACTCGGGACAGCTGGTCGTCGGCCACGGACGGCTCCTTGATCAACTCACTGGTTGAATACGAACCTACGCCCACCCGGGCCTGTTGTCAACCAATCAGTTGAAGAACCGAGCGACTGGAGAGGCGATCAGTCGGCGAGGCGGCTCGGCGCCAGGACCAGGCCGGTGGCCATGGCGACCAGCTCGGCGACGAAGGCGTCGTGGTCGAGGGCGACGGCATCGCCGTTCTCGATCCGGGCGGCGCGGTCGGCGAGCAGGGTGGTGGTGGCCAGGAGCATGCTGCGCAGCCGCTGGGCGCGCGCCGGGTCGGGCAGCGCCCCGAGGTGCCGCTCGAGCCGGTTCAGCCCCTCGACCAGCGCCGGGGGTTGCGGGAGCTCGTCCTCGGCCAGGCCGGGCCCCATGAGCTGGGGCACGATGCGCAGGTAATCGCGGCCGGCGGGCGAGCGCAGGCGGTCGGTCAGCGGGACCAGAACGGCCGCCAGCACGTCGTGCGCGGCGTCGCCGGCCCGGGCCAGCCGGGCGGCGCGCTCGCCGTCGATCGCCGGCTGGTGGCGCTCGACGATGGCGACGAGCAGGCCCTGGCGGGAGCCGAAGTGGTAATGGAGCGCCGAGGCGTTGCGCTGGCCGGCCCGCTCGTTGATCTCGCGGATCGGCACGGCGTCGACGCCCCGCCGGGCGAACAGGTGCTGGGCGGCGTCGAGCAGCCGCTCGCGGGTGGAGGTGGCGTCTCGAGCCATCGGTTGCGGGATTCTAATCGGCTTGATTAAATCGCGGCATGGGCGCCGCACGATCGCCGCACAGGGGAGCGCCGCAGTGGGCACGATGACGAGCGCATCGAGATCCGCCGGAGGGGTGACGGTGCGCCGGCTGGCCGGCGCCCTCGGCGCCGAGGTCCGGGGCCTCGACCTCGGGGCGCTCGACGACGCCGGGTTCGCCGAGCTGCGGCGCCTGCTGGTCGAGCACCACGTCGTGTTCCTGCCCGACCAGCACCTCAGCCCCGACGCCCATCGCGCCCTCGGCCGGCGGTTCGGCGAGCTCGAGGTCCACCCCTTCCTGCCCAAGCTCGACGACGACCACCCGGAGATCGTCGTGCTCGAGTCCGACCGGGGGATGATCGCCGACATCTGGCACACCGACGTGACGTTCTCGCCGTCGCCGCCCGTGTGCTCGATCCTCCACATGGTCGAGTGCCCGCCGGTCGGCGGCGACACGATGTGGACCAACCAGGCGGCGGTGTTCGCCGCGCTCGCCCCGCCGCTGCAGGAGCTGCTGCTCGGCCTCACCGCCCTGCACACCGCGGCGACGTTCGGCCAGCCCGACGTCCAGGCCGAGCACCCGGTCGTCCGGCGCCACCCCGAGACGGGGCAGCCGTCGCTGTTCGTGAACCGGCAGTTCACCAGCCGCATCGTCCAGCTCGGGCCCGACGAGAGCGAGGCGCTGCTGGCGTTCCTCTACCGGTTCAGCGAGCAGCCGCAGTTCACGGTCCGGTACGCCTGGACGCCGGGGGCGGTCGGCATCTGGGACAACCGCATCACCCAGCACTACGTCGTCAACGACTTCGTGGGGGCCCGGGTGCTGCGGCGGGTCACCGTCCTCGGCGACCACCCCGAGCCGGCCGGCGACGCCGAGCGCTGGCCCCGGTGGGCACCGGAGCGGTACTCGGCGGCGCTGGCGCGCTGAGGGTTCGGCACGGCCGAGCCCGGACGGGCGGTCCGGGCTCCCGACCGGTCACCGGCCGATCGAGAGTCGCCGGTCAGAACAGCGTGGGCGGGGGCGCGGCGACGCTCGGCTCCGGCAGCGGGGCGACGTCGACGGCGGCCGCCGCCCGGACCTCGTCGTGGAACCGGCGGGCGAGCCCGAGGGCCTCGTCGTTGTCGGGCGTGTGGACGAACACGGTCGGGCTGCGGCCCTCCTCCAGCCAGCGGGCCACCACCGGCACCCACGGCCGCCACCCCGCCACCGTGGCGTCGACGTCGTCCCGTCCGAGGTAGCGGACCACCGGCCGGTCGCCGATGGCCACGACCCGGCGCGGGAGGCGGGGCTTGGACGTCCACGCCTCCCGCTCCGCCTCGCTGGTCGGCGGTCGGGCGAACAGGGTGGTGGTGTCGAACGTGGTCCATTCGGCGCCGCGGTCGGCGAGGAGCCGGGCCAGTGCCTGGTCGGCCGGCCCGCCGTCGAAGAACGCCGGATGCCGGACCTCGACGGCGTAGCGGTGGGACGACGGCGCCCGGGCCAGGAAGGCGGCCAGCGCCCCCAGGTCGCCGGGCCCGAAGCTGGCGGGGAGCTGGATGGCCAGCGTCTCGGCCCGCTCGCCCAGCGGCTCGAGCAGGTCGACGACCTCACGCAGCTCGGCCTCGGCGTTGCGGAGCCGGCGCTGGTGGGTGATCGCCTGGGGGAGCTTGAACAGGAAGCGGAACCGGTCCGGGGTCTCGGCCGCCCACGCCGCCACCGTGGCCGGGGCCGGCAGGCCGTAGGCGGTCGTGTTGCCCTCCACCGCCGTGCACCACGTGGCGTACGCCCCGAGCTGGGCCGCGCCCCGGACGCCGGTGGGCACGAACCGGCCCTGCCACGCCTTGTGGGCCCACATCGCGCACCCGACGCGCAGCTCCGCAGCCATGACCCGATGATGCCAGCCGGGCCGAGGGGTGGGCCGGCCGGGGGCCGGGTGGCCGGCCCGGCGCTCAGCAGTCGAACACCGACCAGCAGATGTCGTTGCGCAGCCGCTGGTCGTCGAGCACGAGCTCCCGGATCCGCTCGGGGAGCTGCCGGCGCTGCCAGGCGCACTCGCGCCGCCCCGCCTCCTCGGCCTCACCCGGGGGCGCGGCGGCGCGGACCGCCTTGATGGCGTAGGCGGCGGCGCCGAGCTCGTGGGCCGCCACGTGCGCCACCACCGCGGCCTGCCCGGCAGCGAAGGCGGCGTGCCGGGGCGCCCCCTGCAGGACCCGGGCCGCCGCCATGGCGTGGCCGCCGGCCGCCCGCGACTCGGACATCTTGACCTCGCCGCGGGTCCAGGCCCGGATGCGCTCGATCGCCTGGCGGGGCCGGGGGTCGGCCGGCAGGGCCGCTTCGAACAGCGGCAGGACGTGCTCGGCGCACGTCGCCGCCCACAGGGCCAGGAGCCGGTGGTCCTCGTCGGTCAGCGTCCCCCCACGCCGGATGGTGATGAACCGGGGATCGCGCTCCTTCGGCAGGATCACGGTTCCACCGTACGGCCGCGCCGGCCGGTGGAGAGCGCCGCCTCCCGACTGGCCCTGGCGGGCGACATGGGCATCGCCGACACCGGGCTGCTGCTGGTGCACGACTGTTTGCCGGCCGGTGCACGACCTGTTCGTCGCCGTGCGGCGGCCGGCGGGCACCCGGAGGTCGTCGACGCCGACGACCTCGCCGCCAGGACGGACCGTGACCACGACACCCACCGGATCGCCCGGCGCGCCGCCCGGGACGCCGGGCACCCCCGAAGGGCGCCGCGGCCCGAGGCGGGCGCTGCTCGTGCTCGCCGTCCTCGTGGTGCTCGCCGCTGGCGCCGGTCTCTTCGTCGTGCTGTCCGGCGACGACGGGTCGTCGCCCGACGACGAGGCGGAGACCGCGGCGGAGACCCGGGCGGGCGACGAGCCTGCCGCCGACGAGGGCGCCCGAGCGGAGGGAACGGACGAGGCGGACGGCGGCGGGCCGGCTGGGGCGTCCGCTGACCTGCCCGACGCCGAGCTGACGGCGCTGATCGACAGCGTCATGTTCGACGAGGGGGAGATCGGGATGCCGTACGACCCCGCCTCCTCGTCCGAGGGCCTGGGAGACCCGACGTTCAAGTACTGCAACGTCAGCGACGGCCCGGGTGAGGGGCACCGGCTCGCCCGGTCCGAGCAGGGCTGGACCGACTACCAGCAGCGGCCGGTGGTCAGCCTCACCCTCGAGGTCGTCGTCTACGACGGCGAGGAAGCCGTGGCCGACTTCGTCGACGCCTTCGCCGCCGTGCCCGAGACCTGCATGGGGGAGGGCACGACTACGGCAACGTGACGGGCCGGGTGACCTCGGCGGCCGGTGACGGCCCCGTCGAGGGCTCGGTGGGCTTCCACGTGGACCTCGACTACGACGACGGCTTCTGGTTGAAGTCCTACGTCCTGGCCATCCCGCGGGGCCGGCTGCTGGGCGTGCTCTACGTCGGCGGGTGGGAGCCGGCGGGCGTCGAGCCCCGGGCGAACGAGCTGGCGCCGACCGTGGCCGTGCGCCTGGAGGCGGCCAGCGCCACCGCGGCGCCTGACCGGTGGGGGCCGGCCACCGGCCGGCCGCCCCGCACGCCCTCACCGCTGCTCGCTGTCCAGCAGCGCCATCTGCCCCTCCGGGTACCGGTCGCCGGCCACGGCGTCGGGCGGGACCGCGTCCTCGATGGCGTTCAGGTCCTGGTCCGTGAGCTCGACCTGCGTAGCCTCGACGGCCTGGGCCAGCCGCTGCGGGTTGCTGGTGCCGATCAGCGGCACGATGTCGTCGCCGCGGGCCAGCACCCAGGCGATCGCCAGCTGGGCGACCGTGACGCCCTTGTCGGCGGCGATGGCGGCCAGCCGGTCGACCAGGGCCCTGTTGCGCTCGAGGTTCTCGCCCTGGAACCGGGGGGTGTGGCTGCGGAAGTCCCCGGGGGCCAGCTGCTGCCCGCGGCGCAGCGTGTCGCTGATGAGGCCCCGGGACAGCACGCCGTAGGCGGTGATGCCGATCCCCAGCTCCCGGACCGTGGGGAGGATGGCGTCCTCGATGCCCCGCGACATCACCGAGTACTCGATCTGCAGGTCGGCGATGGGGTGCACGGCGGCGGCCCGGCGGATCGTGTCCGGGCCGACCTCGGAGAGGCCGATGGCCCGCACGTAGCCGGCCTCGACCATCTCGGCGATGGCCCCGACGGTCTCCTCGATCGGGACTGCCGGGTCGAGCCGGGCGGGGCGGTAGACGTCGACGTGATCGGTGCCGAGGCGGCGCAGCGAGTAGGCGAGGAAGTTGCGCACCGACTCGGGCCGCGTGTCCATGCCGCCCCACGAGCCGTCGGGCCCGATCCGGGCGCCGAACTTCACGCTGAGCTGCACGGCCGACCGGTCGAGCCCGCGCAGCGCCCGGCCGATCAGCATCTCGTTGTGGCCGGAGCCGTAGAAGTCGCCGGTGTCGATCAGGGTCACGCCGGCGTCGACGGCGGCCCGGATGGTGGCGATGCTCGTCTCCTCGTCGCGAGCGCCGTAGGCGCCGGACATGCCCATGGCGCCGAGCCCGATCAGCGAGACGGTGGGGCCGGCGGTCCCGAGGCGGCGGGTGGGGAGTGTGGCGGTCGGGGTGGTGGTCATGGGGGGCTCCTGTCGGTGGTGGGTTGCGTCCGTCGGTTCCGTTCGACTCCGTTCGTCCCCACGGTGGGGCCGGCGGGCCGGACGAGGAAGGGTCGGCGCATCCAGGGACCGGCGGTCCCTGGCTGACCGGCGGGGCGGCCGGCACACTGGGCCCGTGGACCGACAGCAGCTCGGCGACTTCCTCCGGCGCCGCCGCGAGCGCCTGAGCCCGGCCGACGTGGGCCTGCCGCCGGGGGTGCGGCGCCGCACACCGGGCCTCCGCCGGGAGGAGGTGGCCCAGCTGGCCGGCATGTCGACCGACTACCTGGCCCGGCTGGAGCAGGCCCGGGGACCGACGCCGTCGACCCAAGTGCTCGCCGCCCTCGCCCGGGCGCTGCGGCTCACCGACGACGAGCGCGACCACCTCTACTACCTGGCCGGGAGCACGCCGCCGGCGCCGCACCGGGCCAACACGCACGTCAGCCCGGGCCTGCTGCACGTGCTCGACCACCTGACCGACAGCGCGGCGTTCGTCGTGTCCGACCTCACCGAGATCCTGGTGCAGAACCCGGTGGCGGCCGCCCTGCACGGCGAGGACGGCGCGCCCCGCCAGGGCCTCGACCGCTACATGACCTGGCGGTGGTTCACCGACCCGGCGACCCGGACCAAGTTCCCCGAGGAGGACTGGGCCGAGCACTCGCGCGTCCAGGTCGCCGACCTGCGGGCGACCGCCGCCCGGCGGCAGGGCGATCCCGACGTGGTCGAGCTGGTCGACGCGCTGCTGGAGGCGAGCGACGAGTTCCGGAGCCTGTGGGCCGAGCACGAGGTCGCCGTCCGCCGCGGCGGCCGCAAGCGGTTCATCCACCCGGAGGTGGGCCTGCTCGACCTGCTGTGCGAGGTGATGACCGGCGCCAGCGGCGACCAGTTCCTGGTCGTGCTGTTCGCCCGGCCCGGCACCGACGCCCACGAGAAGCTCGAGCTGCTCCGCGTGATCGGGACGCAGGACCTGGCGGCCACCCCCTCCTCCTGATCGTCCGACCGTCCTGACCGGGCCCCCGGCCCGCCCGCGCGGGGTTCCGGTGAACGCGGGCGGGGTGGAGGCCGGCCGACGAGGGTCCGGCCTCCACCCGCCGTCGGGCGTCGGGCGGGCGGGGCCTCAGGCCTCGGCGGGGGTGGAGGTGGGTTCCGGGCGGTCGGCCGGCGGCGGGGCGGCGTCCGCGACGTCCGGCGTCCCGCCCTCGGCTTCGGCCGCCTCGGCGTCCCCGGCGCCTGCCGAGGCGCCGACCGAGCGCCGGACCGCCCACACCAGCGCCCCGGCGCTGACGGTGACGGCCAGCGTCACGCCGCTCGTCACGTTGAACGCCGCGACGAACGCCGACTGGGCCTCCGCCAGCAGGCGCCCGCCGTCGTGGCCGGCCGCCGCGGCTGCGCCCCAGGCGGCGCCGATCGACTCCCGGGCGGCCTCGATCGCCGACGCCCCCACGGCCCCGGCGGCCAGGTCGGCGGCCGCCGGCTCGAACCCCGACCGGTAGACCGAGCCGACGAGCGTGCCGAGCACGGCGATGCCGAGGGCGCCGCCGAACTCCCGGGTGGTGTCGTTGACAGCCGAGCCGACACCGGCCTTGTCCAGCGGGACGGCCGACATGAGCAGGGCGGTCGCCGTCGCCGTGGTGGACGCCATGCCGGCGCCGATCGCCACGAAGCCGGCCGCCAGGACGGGGTAGGGCGTGGCGGTGCCGACCAGGGTGAACACGGCGAGGGCGACCGCCATCAGCCCGAACCCGCCGGCCATGACCGCACCCGGCCCGTGGCGCTCGGCCAGCCGGGCGCTGCGGGGCGAGGCGACGATCATCGCCGCCGCGGTGGGCAGCCCGGCCAGGCCGGCCTCGAGCGGCGAGTAGCCCAGCACGTACTGCAGGTACAGCGTCGAGAGGAAGTAGAAGCCGAACATGCAGAGGAACGTCACGGTGATCACGGCGCTGGCCAGGCTGAAGCGCCGATCCCGGAACAGGTCGAGCGGCAGCATCGGGTGGCGGGCGCGGGCCTCCCACCCCACGAACGCGCCCCCGACGAGGGCGGCGCCCGCGAAGGCGCCCAGCACGAGGCCGTCGGTCCAGCCCCGCTCGGCGCTCTCGATGATCCCGAACAGGAGCGAGACCATGGCCAGGAGGGCGAGGCCCGAGCCCACGACGTCGAGGGGCGTGGCCCGGCTGTCGCGGGAGCGGGGCGCCAGGGCGGCGACCGCCACGGCGGCGACGGCGACGACGGGCAGGTCGGCGAGCAGGGCCGAACCCCACCAGTACGACTCGAGCAGCAGCCCGGCCACCACGGGGCCGACGGCGCCGCCGGCCCCGGCGAACGCGGCCCACACGGCGATGGCCCGGCCCCGCTCGTGCGGCGGGAACACGGCGGTGATCAGCGACAGCGTGGCCGGCATCACGAACGCGCCGCCGACGCCCATGACGGCGCGGCCGGCGATCACCTGCCCGGCCGAGCCGGCCAGCCCGGCGACGGTGAGCCCGACGGCGAAGACGCCGAGCCCGACCAGCAACGCCCCCTTGCGGCCGAAGCGGTCGCCCAGCGCGCCCGCCGACAGCAGCAGGCCGGCGAAGACCAGGGCGTAGGAGTCGATGATCCAGTGGAGCTGGCTGGCCGTCGTGCCCAGCTCCTGCTGGAGGCGGGGCGCGGCCACGTTGAGCGACGTGACCGCCATGACGACCAGCACCAGCGACGCGCACATGACGCCGAGGAGGAGCCAGCGGCGCCGGTGCACGTCCGGCCGTTCGTGGAGCAGCAGGGGGCGTTCGGGGTGTTCGTGTTCGTGGGGCATGGCGGGCTCCTCACAGCGGGCGGTTCCGGAGGCCACGGTGAGGCCCCCACCGGTTCGCAGGAAGGAACCGCCGATCCACGGATCCGCGCTCCCTGGATGGGCGGCGGGGCCGGCGCGAGGCGCCGGCCCCGCCCTGGCGCCTACCGCCGGCGCCGGAGGAGGAGGCGGGGGAGCGCGAGGCGGCGGGACGTGGCGGGGCCGGTGGCCGTGGGGTGGGCGACCAGCGTCCGGCCCCGGCCGTAGCAGAACATCTCGGCGGTGGCGGCGGGGAGGGTGGAGAGCTTGCGGTCCCGGGCGGTCCAGAGTCGCTCCCGGTCGGTGGCGTCGTAGGCGGCCATGTGGCCCCCGGGCCAGACCGCCACCACCCGGTCGCCGGCGGCCACCGGCGCGGGCGCCCCCCACCGGGCGGGCAGGTTGTCCAGCAGGTGCAGGGTGCGTCCACCGGTGTCGTAGGCGCACAGGAAGCCGTTGCGGGCGCCCATCCAGACCGACGCGCCAGCGGACGTCCCAGCCACGACCGGGCCGTGGTCGATGACCGGCGACCGCTCGCGGGGATCGGGCCAGCCGACGCCGGCGTGCAGCTCCTCCCACTGCGGCCGGCGGGCAGCGCGGCGGGCGCCGGTGGCGGCGTCGAGCGCCACCAGCCCACCGTCGCCCGTGCCCACGTACACGACGCCGTCGTGGACGACGGCGGGGGTCCAGGCGTCGTAGTACGAGCCGTACGCCGTGCGCCACAGCACGGTGCCGTCCCCGCCGTCCAGGCCGTAGCAGACGGACGTGTCGAGGTGGACGACCACCCGGCCGCCCTCGGCCGCCACCGGGTCCAGGACGAAGAAGCTGCTCCGGTCCGAGGCCAGCTCGTGCGCGGCCAGGTCCGTGCGCCAGGCCGTCGCCCCCGTGTCCGGGTCGACGGCCCGGACCGTGGTGTGCCCCGTGGCGACCAGCACGCGGCCGTCGTCGTCGACCGCGGCGTCGCACCAGCCGCCCCCGTGGGGGTCGTCCCACCGGGGGTCGCCGGTGGCGGCGTCGAGGGCGACGACCCCCGCCCCGTTCCCGTGCCGGTCGCGCTCGCCGGCGGTCACCAGCACGGTGTCGTGGGCGACGACCGGCGCCGAGGCCGGCGGCTCGTCGAGGTGCCGCGTCCACACGGTCTCGCCGGACGCAGCCCGCAGAGCGTGGACCGTGCCCGCCCCGGTGGCGGCGTAGACCAGGTCGCCGCCCATGACCGGCCGGCCCACCACCTCGCCGTCCAGCCGACGGGACCACGGCACGAACCCCGCGGACAGCTCGGTCACCAACCCTCAGCCTCCCCACGTCGCCAACCGGACCGCGCCGCCCGGCCACCACCGACGATGACGGCTGCCCGCCGACAGTGTCCCACGCCCCGAACCCGGGCCCGCACGC
>DATCLS010000020.1:0-33893 GCA_036563805.1 Acidimicrobiales bacterium
GGCCGTGCCCGGCGTGCCCCGCACCCTGTCGGGCAAGAAACTCGAGGTCCCCGTCAAACGCATCCTCACCGGCACCCCACCCGACCTCGCCGCCAGCCGCGGCAGCCTGACCAACCCCGAAATCCTCGACGCCTACGTGCCAACCGGCGACCGGTGAGCACGGGCACCCTCCGGCTCCACCGCTGGCTCGACCCGCCCCTGGTCGGGGCCGCGCTGGTCATGGCCGCGGCCGGCTTCGCGCAGTACAGCCCGACCGCGGCGCTGGCGGACGTGGCCGACCACTTCGGGACGCTCAGCGACGGCGAGTCGATCGCCGAGCAGGCCGGCCTGCCCGGCACCGTGCTCGGCGGCGGCCTGGCCACGATCCGCCTAGCGGCGCTCGCCGCCCTGCCCCTCGCCGCCCTGGCCGACCGGTACGGCCGCCGGCCCACGTTACTGGCCTGGTCGTCGCTCGGGCTGCTGGTGGCGACGGCGGCGGCCGCCAGCCCCGGCTACTGGTGGTTCGTGGCCGCCTTCGCCCTGGCCCGGCCCCTGCTGACGGCGGCCGACACGGTCGCCGAGGTCGTGGCCGCCGAGCACACGCCGGCCAGCGACCGGGCCAAGGCGATGGCGTTCATGGCCGCCGCCTACGGGGTGGGGGCCGGGGCCGTCGCCGTCCTGCGGGCGGTGGCCAACTCCGCGCTCGGGTTCCGGGCCCTGTTCGCGCTCTCGGCCCTGCCGCTCGGGCTCGTGTGGCTGGCCGGCCGGCGGGTGACCGAGCCGTCCCGCTTCGAGCGGGAGCCGGTGGCGGGCCGCCCCGCGCTGGGCGTCGTGCCGGACACCTACCGAGGCCGGCTGGCGGTGCTGGCCGTCCTGGCCTTCGCTACCGGGCTGGTCACGGGCCCCGTCAACACGTTCCTGTTCGTGTACGGCGAGAACGTCCTCGACGCCTCGAGCGCGGTCACCGGCAGCCTGGTGGTGGCGGCCGGGCCGGTGGGGCTGGCCGGCCTGGTCCTCGGGCGCCTGCTGGCCGACCGGCTGGGCCGCCGGCCGGCCGGGGCGGCGGCGCTGGTCGGCATGTGCGGCGCCGGCGCGCTCGCCTACTCCGGCACGATCGGGGGGCTGGCCGCCGGCTACCTGCTCGGCGTGCTGGCCGGCTCCACCTACTCGACGCCGGCGCTCACGCTGACCAACGAGCTGTTCCCGACGGCGGCCCGGGCCTCGGTGGCCGGCTGGCTCGTGGTGGCCGGCGTGCTCGGCTCCACGTCGGGGCTGCTGCTGGTGGGCGCCATCGCCGACGCCACCGGCTCGTTCGGCCGGGCCACGCTGGCCGTGGTCGTGCCCACCGCCCTGTGCGCGCCGCTGGTGGCGAGGCTGCCCGAGACCCGGGGCCTGGAGCTGGAAGAGTCGGCGGCGGCGCCGACGTAGCCGGCGGCGCCGAGGTGGGCGGCGGCGCCGAGCGTCCGGGCGCCGCTCGGCGCCGGTCCGAGTGCCGTCCGTTGGCCGTCAGGGCACCGAGAAGGCGGCGAAGGCCTGGGGGGCCAGCGGTGCCACCAGGGGCACCGACCCGGGTCCCGGCCGGCGAGGAAGCCCCGCACCTGCTCGAGCCCGCCTGGTCAAACGGCGCTACGAGAACGTAAGTTGTCACCTGGGCTGGGGCCAACTGGACTACTCACCCGGTCCGCGGTGGGGAGCTCGCTGTGGCGCACGTAGAGGGGGCACAGGTCGGCGGCGCCGGCCAGCCCCCAGGCGCGGCCCATGATCGGCAGGTCGAAGGCCGAGGTCACCGTCGCCAGCCGCAGGCCGTCCCTGTAGTCGCCGGTCATGAGCCGTTCGACCGCCCCGGCCGGCCGAGCAGGGCCCGCGCCAGGGGCCCGTCGGGCTCGAAGCTGGTGGCGTCCACCGCCCCGAGCCCGGCCGTCAGCGCCTCGAGGGCGTCGGTGTCCACCGCCCCGGCGCCGGGGCCGTCGAGCTCGTACCCGCCGGCGTGGCGGGGGAACGCCCCCAGCAGGGCGAACGCAGCCACCCGCCGGCGCTGGTCGGCGGGGGCCCCGTCCAGCCCGGCGGCCGCCACCCAGGCGCCCTGGGAGTGGGCGACGACCGTCACCGGCGGGGTCAGGCCGGCCAGCTGGGCCCGGAACGACGCGGCCAGCTCGCCGAGCGGACGGCGGGTGGCGCGTGACCGGTAGGGGGCGCCGGACGTGATCGGGCAGCGCGCCGACCGCTGCGGGGCGCCGGAGCCGGGGCCGGCGTACGAGAAGTAGGCGACCTGGTCGCAGCCGAAACCGAGCGCCGCCGGGTCGAGGCGGAAGGCGCTGCTGGTCCCGCTCGACCCGCCGCCGCCGGGGAGACGCCTCCGCCAGCAGCACCCGCACGTCAGCGAACAGGTCGAGCGGCGGCAGGGCGACGTGGTGGGGAAGCCCCGCCCACGCCGGCAGGACCCCGACCGCCGCCAGCCCGGCGACGGCGGCGGCCAGCGCCACCAGCGGCCGGACGTCGCTCACCGCCGCCCTCCCAAACGATCGTTGGGACGAGCTCGGAGCGCCGTGGCACGATGGAACCCACGTTCAGTTCGGACTCGGGGAGGACGCATGCAGACGCGGGACACGCTGTACATCGGCGGCGAGTGGGTGCCACCGGCCACCGCCAACACGATCGAGGTCGTCAGCCCGGCGACCGAGGAGGTGATCGCCCGCGTGCCCGAGGCCTCCGAGGCCGACGTCGACCGGGCGGTCAAGGCGGCGGAGGACGCGCTGCACGGCCCGTACGCCGAGTTGACCCCGGACGAGCGCGCCGACCTGATCGCCCGCCTGTCGCAGGCCATCCAGGCCCGGTCCCAGGAGTTCGCCGACACGATCACCACCGAGATGGGGTCGCCGTCGAGCTGGGCGCTCATGGGCCAGGTCTTCTCGGCGACGATGGTGTTCGACGCGTGGGCCGAGCTGATCCGGACGTACCCGTTCGAGGAGATCCGGCCGGGGGCCCTCGGGCCGGTGCTCGTGCGCAAGGAGCCGGTCGGTGTGGCCGCCGGCATCATCCCCTGGAACGTGCCGCTGTTCATCGTCGCCCTCAAGCTGGGGGCGTCGCTGGCGGCGGGGGCGCCGATGGTCCTCAAGCCCTCGCCCGAGACCCCGCTGGACGCGTACCTCCTCGGTGAGGTCCTCGACGAGATCGAGCTGCCCAAGGGCATGGTGTCGATCCTGCCGGCCGGGCGCGAGATCGGCGAGTACCTGGTCCGCCACGCCGGCGTCGACAAGGTCAGCTTCACCGGCTCGACGGCCGCCGGCCGCAAGGTCGGGGCCGCCTGCGGCGAGCTGCTCAAGAAGGTCACGCTCGAGCTGGGCGGGAAGTCGGCGGCCATCGTGCTGCCGGACGTCGACCTGCCGACCGCGGTGCCGATGCTGATGGGCAACGCCCTCATGAACAACGGCGAGGCGTGCATCGCCCAGACCCGCATCCTGGCGCCCCGGGCCCGCTACGACGAAGTCGTCGACGCCCTGGCGGACGCCGTGCGCAACACGACCGTCGGCGACCCCACCGACCCGAACGTCGCCGTGGGCCCGCTCGTGGCCGAGCGCCAGCGCGAGCGGGTCCTCGGCTACATCGGCAAGGGCCGCGACGAGGGGGCCAAGCTGGCCGTGGGCGGCGGCCGGCCCGCCGGGCTCGACCGGGGCTGGTACGTCGAGCCGACCCTGTTCGTCGACGTCGACAACACGATGACGATCGCCCGCGAGGAGATCTTCGGGCCGGTCCTGTCCGTGATCCCCTACGACGACGAGGCGGAGGCCGTGCGCATCGCCAACGACAGCGACTACGGCCTGTCGGGCTCGGTGTGGACGGCGGACGTCGAGCACGGCATCGAGATCGCCCGCCAGGTCCGCACCGGGACCTACGGCATCAACCAGTACGGCACGCTCGACATGAAGAACCCGTTCGGCGGCTACAAGGCGTCGGGCGTCGGGCGCGAGCTGGGCCGCGAGGGTCTGGAGGAGTACCTGGAGACGAAGTCGATCGTCCTGCCGGGCGACTACACGCCGCCCAGCTGAGGCGGGGCTTCCCGGGTCGCCCGGGCTGCCGGGGCCGGTGACGGCCCGCCGGCGGCCTTCGGGTTTGCCCTCGGCGGCGCCGAGCCCGACCATGGGTCCGTGCGCCGTCGAGGGATCCGCCTGCTGTCCGCTCTGCTGCTGGTGGGGGCCGTGTCGACGGGGGCCGTGCTGCTGGCCGCCCCCGCCGGGCCGGCCGCGGCCCAGGTTCCCGGCGAGCCGGCCACGACCAGCACCGAGGGCGAGAACCCGGCGGCGCCGGAGCAGGACATCATCCCCCAGCCGGACTCGGGCCAGGCGCCCGAGGACGCCGGCGACCGCGGCGGGGCGCTCCAGCTGGTGGTCCTGGCCGCCACCGTGGTCGGCGTGGGCGTGGTGGCGACGCTGGCGGTGCGAGAGTCGCGCCGCAACCGCGCCCGCCGCACGCCGGCCGGCAGCTCCCGCTGAGACCGGGCGGCGCGAACCGATCGGCGCGGCCCGGTCGTCGGGCCCGCTCGCTCAGCTGCGGCTCAGCGCCGGCTCACAGCGGCCCGTACTGCTCGCAGCCCCGGTAGCCCTCGAGGAACCCCGTGCGCAGGGCATCGGTGCGCTCGAACACCGTGCCGCCCTCGTCGGCGAGGTCGTAGGCCAGGAAGCCCATGATCCCCTCGTCGAGGTCGCCGGGCGACATCTCCAGCTGGGAGGGCGGCACGCCCGAGCCCGGGAACCGGGCGAACGCCCACACACCGGTCAGGCAGTCGGCCTGGAGGCTGGCGGCCTCGCCCTCGGTGTCGAGGCCCAGCTCGGTCTGGGCGGCCAGCGCCCACAGGCGGGCGATCTCGGCCGCCACCGCGAAGTCGCCGATCCGGTAGAGCTCGGGGACGAGGCCGGCTCCGTCGACGACCACGACGTTCTCGTCCTCGCAGTACCGGGCGGCGTTGCGCAGGTCGTCGCCGGACAGGGTGTCGCCGCCGCAGCTGACCTCGTCGGTGTCGGGATCGGCCAGCACCAGGTCCTCGACCGGCGTCCAGCTCTGGCCCAGCTCGTCGAACAACAGGCCGTAGAAGTCGTTGAGGTCGGTCTCGATGCGCGACAGCAGGCCGACGCCGTCGGGTGCGGCGGGCCCGTCCTCCAGCGCCATGTTGCCGCCGCTGGCCGTCTCGCCCTCCTCGAACGGTATCTCGACCGTGCGGGCCCGCCGCTCGCCCCGCTCGGCGCAGCGGCGGGGGCCGTTCTCGAACCCGTCCTGGAAGGCGCCGATACGGTCGAAGCCGCTGCCGTGGGCCATCGGGTCGTCCTCCCGGGTGCCCGGGATGTCGCTGATGGCCACGATGCCGCCCACGCTGGCGTCGAGCGTGCCCTCGTCGATGCTGAAGCGCTCGCTGTTGCCGGCGGCCACGTCGGCCGTCCAGGCCCCGGCGAAGCAGTCGGCCTGGAGCTCGAGATCGATCGTGCGCCCGGTGACCCCGGCCCGCACTTGGACGGCGTGGGCGTACTCGTGGGCGAACACGATGCCGATCGTGAACCCGCCGAACTGCTGGTTGATGTCGGGGATGAGCCTCGTGCGGTCCCAGGCGATGAGGTCGTCGCTCGGGCAGTAGAAGGCGTTGTCGGCGATCTCGGCGTACGCGGGCGGCGGGTCACCGCAGGGCGGCATGCCCGTGTCGGGGCCATAGGCGTAGAAGCCGCCCGAGATCGGCGCGAACTCGCCGCCGTAGACCTCCGGGTAGGTCCGCGCCCAGTACTCGCCGACGTCGGCCAGCGCGGCCTCGACGACCGCGTCGGGGTCGTCGGCCGGGTTGGGGCCGCCGCGGCCGCCCGGGGCGATGAGGCCGGCCGTGAGCGGGTTCTGCTCGGCGCGCTGGGCGCACGCCGCGCCAAGCGCCACGAGCGCGGCCGCGGCCCCGAGCCCCACCAGCCGTGTCCACGACCTCACCCGGACCGACCTCCTCGCCGGCTCGCCACGGTTCCTTACCACTTCCCCGCCTCGCTGCCCGGCGAAGCTAGCGCGCGCCATAGCCTCGTCCGCGAGTGGACGCAGTCGAACGACCCGTCGATCAGCCAACGGACAGCCCGGCGCCCGGGAGCGGGGCGGTGGACGGCCAGCCGGCCGGCGGCGGCCCGGCCGGGTACCCCGAGCAGTGGGAGGGCGACGTCGTCCTGGCCGACGGCTCGACCGTGCACATCCGGCCGATCCGGCCCGACGACGGCCCCCGCATCGTCGACTTCCACGGCCGCCAGTCGCCCGAGAGCATCTACTTCCGCTATTTCAGCCCCCGGCCCCGGTTGTCGGAGGCCGAGGTCGAGCGGCTCACCCACGTCGACTACGTCGACCGCATGGCGTTCGTGGCGCTGCGCGACGACCGGCTCATCGGCGTGGCCCGCTACGACCGCTGGCCCACCCGGTCCGAGGCCGAGGTGGCGTTCTTCGTCGACGACCGGCACCGGGGCCGGGGCCTGGCCACGCTCATGCTCGAGTACCTGGCCGCCGCCGCCCGCCAGACCGGCATCACCCGGTTCACGGCCTCGGTGCTGCCGTCCAACCAGCGGATGGTGAGCGTGTTCCGCCAGGCCGGGTTCGAGACGGCGTCCACGTTCGAGGACGGGGTGATCGAGGTGCGGCTCGACCTCCAGCCCACGCCGGCCGCGGAGGCGGCCATCGAGGCCCGGGCCCGCAAGGCCGAGGCCGAGGCGGTCCGCCTGCTGCTCGCCCCCCGGTCGGTGGCGGTCATCGGCGCCAGCCGGGCTCACCACAGCGTCGGCCACGCCGTGCTCCGCAACCTGCTGCACCACGAGTTCGCCGGGCCCGTGTACCCGGTCAACCCGGCGGCCGAGCACGTGGGCGGCGTGCGGGCCGTGCCCCGGCTCGAGGACATCGACGGGCCCGTCGACCTGGCCGTGGTCGTCGTGCCGGCCGCCGAGGTTCCCGGCGTCGTCGAGGACTGCGGGCGGAAGGGCGTCAAGGCCGTGATCGTCATCTCGGCCGGCTTCGCCGAGGCCGGCCCCGAGGGCGAGGCGCTCTCGGCGGCCACGCTCCGGACCGCCCGGCGCTTCGGCATCCGTCTGCTCGGCCCCAACTGCCTGGGTGTGATCAACACCGACCCCGCGGTGCGCCTGCACGCCACGTTCGCCACGCCCAACCCCCGGCCGGGGCCCGTCGCCCTGCTGTCCGAGTCGGGGACGATCGGCGGGGTCGTGCTCGACCACATCGGCGCCGCCGGGCTCGGGGCCTCGTCGTTCGCGGCGATCGGCAACCGGGCCGACGTGTCGGCCAACGACCTGCTGCAGTACTGGGCCGACGACCCCCGGACCGAGCTGGTCCTGCTCTACCTCGAGTCGTTCGGCAACGCCCGCAAGTTCAGCCGCATCGTCCGCCAGCTCACCCGGACCAAGCCCGTGGTGGCGGTAAAGAGCGGGGGTGCGGCCCGGGCCTACCCGCCGACCGCCGCCGACCAGGAGGCAGCCGAGCTGTCCGGGGCCACGCTCGACGCCCTGCTGCGCCAGACCGGCGTGATCCGCGTCGACACGCTGGCGCAGCTGCTCGACGTGGCCCGGGTGCTCACCTGCCAGCCGCTCCCGCCCGGCAACCGGGTGGCGCTGGTCGGCAACGGCGGCGGATCGGTGGCGCTGGCCGCCGACGCCTGCGTCGACGCCGGCCTCGTGCTGGCCACGCCCGGCGAGGCGGCGGTGGCGGCCGCCGGCGGGCCCAACCGGGTGCGGGGCAACACGGTCGACCTCGGCTTCGAGGCCGACAGCGATGACCTGGAGCGGGCGCTGCGGGCGCTGCTCGAGGACGACGGCGTCGACAGCGTGCTGGTCGTGTGCGCCCCCTCGCCCCGGCAGAGCGCCGCCGAGCTGGTCGAGGCGGTGGCCGGCGCCCGTGCCGCGGCGCCCCACAAGCCGCTGCTGGCCTGCGTGTTCGGCGAGCACCCGGTGGCCATCCACCGGGAGGGGCAGGACGCCGTGCCCGTGTTCGACTTCCCCGACGACGCCGCCTACGCCCTGGGCCGCGTCACCCAGTACGCGGCGTGGCGGTCCCAGCCCGAGGGTCGGCTGGTGCTGCCGGACGGGGCCGACCCGGCCCGGGCCCGCGACCTGGTGGCGGAGGCGCTGGCGGCCGACGGACCGGGCGCGCCGGGATCGGTCGCCGCGGGACAGGGCGCGGCGGGATCGGCTGGCTCGGGCGCCGACCGGCCCGGCACCGGGGAACCGGGCGGGTCCGGGGTCGGCCGGGTGCTGCCGGCCCCGCGGGCCGTCGAGGTGCTGGCTGCGGCCGGGATCGACACCGTGGGGTCGCGGCTGGCCGACGACGTCGAGGCCGCCGTGGCGGCCGCCGCCGAGCTCGGCTACCCGGTGGCCGCCAAGGCCGCCGGCCGGGGCCGGTTGGCCAAGACCGAGGCGGCGGGCGTCACGCTCGACGTCCACGACGAGGCCGAGCTGCGGGCCGCGCTCGCCCGCATGACCCGCTCGCTCGGCGGCCGGGCCTGGCCGATGGTGATCCAGCCCATGGCCGAGCCCGGGCTCGACGTGGCCGTCACCGTGGTCGACCACCCGGTCGTCGGTCCCGTGCTCACGCTCGGTCCGGGCGGCGCCGTCACCCCGACCGGCACCGAGCAGGTGCAGGTGCTGCCGCTCACCGACCGCGACGCCCGGGGGCTGGTGGCCGGCGCACCGTTCCGGTCCGTCCTGCCCGACGATGGCGCCCGCCGGCTCGAGGAGCTGCTGCTGTGCGTCGGCGCCCTGGTCGAGGAGGCCCCTGAGATCGTCGGCCTCGAGCTCAACCCGATCATCGTCTCGTCCGCCGGCGCCACCGTGGTCGACGCCCTGGTCACGGTCGCGCCGGTCGAGCGCGACCCGCTGCCGCCCGTCCGGCGGATCTGACGGCCCGGCGGCGTGGCCGGGTCCGCAACGAGCGCGTCCCGCGACAGGTCGCGGTCGCCGGCTCGGCCGACCGGGCGTGGCTGGGCCATCCGGGCGGGCGATCGCGGCCGCGGACCGCAACCCGGGCCTACCGGCCCGGGTTGCGGGGCTCGCGGGGGAGGCCCAGGGTGCGCTCGCCGAGGATGTTGCGCAGGATCTGCGTGGTGCCGCCCATGATCGTGTAGGCCGGCGCGTAGCAGACGTTGCGGCTCACCCGGTAGGCGAGGCCGGGCTCGGCCAGTGTCGCCTCGGGCCCGAGCACCCGGGCGCAGAAGGCGGCGATGCGCTGCTCGAGCTCGGTGCAGAACGTCTTGGTGGCGGCCGAGAACTGGCGGGGCGCCTGGCCGAGCGTCTCGCGCAGCACGAGCAGGCGGCCGATGCGGTAGCCGGTCTCGAGGGCGGCGAGCTCCTGGCGGATCAGCGGGTCGCTCCGGTCGGCCCGGGCCCGGCAGTCCTCGTAGAGGCGGCGGTTGGACAACAGCCGGTCGATGCCGCCCCGCTCGTGCTCCATCTGCCGCATGACCTGGCGGAACGACCCGTTGAGCTTGCCGATCAGGTGCTCACCCGGCACCCGCACGTCCTCGAAGAACACCTCGCAGAAGTGCCGGTTGCCGGTGGCGTCGACGATGGGCTTGACCGACACGCCCGGCGAGCGCATGTCGATGATCAGCTCGGACAGGCCCTCGTGCGGGGCCGCGTCGGGGTCGGTGCGGCAGATGCAGTAGCACCAGTCGGCGTCGGCCGCGCCGGAGGTCCAGATCTTCTGGCCGTTCACGATCCAGGCGTCGCCGTCGCGCTCGGCCCGGGTGCGGATGCCGGCCACGTTCGACCCGGCGTCGGGCTCGCTCATGCCGATGCACCACATCGACGTGCCCTCGATGATCCCGGGCAGCCACCGGCGCCGCTGCTCGTCGTTGCCGAACTGCAGCAGGCTCGGCCCCATCTGGCGGTCGGCGAACCAGGCGGCGGCGATCGGGGCGCCCGTGGCGATCAGGGCCTCGAACACGACGAAGCGCTCCAGCGGGCTGCGACCCCCGCCGCCGTGCTCCACCGGCCAGGTCATGCCCAGCCAGCCCCGCTTGCCCAGCTCCTCGGCGAAGGCCCGGTCGTGGCCGATGATCCACGAGTCCTCGGGCACCTCCACGCGCGCGGCCGCCGCCCGGCCCACCTCGAGCGCTTCGTCGCGCAGCGCCTCCAGCTCCTCACCGAGCACGAAGTCCATGGATCACGACCGTAGTGGCAGTCGCTAGGTTCCCTTCCGATGGAGATCCGCCTGGTACGCCCCGAGGAGCACGAGCGCCTCGGCGAGCTCACCGTCCGGGCCTACGCGGCGATCGCCCCACCGGCGGCGCAGGCCGACCTCGACACCTACCAGGACGAGCTGCGCGACGTCGCTCGCCGCGCCACCGGCGCCGACACGCTGGTGGCGGTCGACGCGGACGGCACCGTGCTGGGGGGTGTGACCTACGTGCCCGACCGGTCGTCGGCGTGGGCCGAGTTCGAGGACGACGACGCCGCCGGCATCCGCATGCTGGCCGTCGACCCGTCCGTCCAGGGGCGGGGGATCGGCGAGGCCCTGACCCGGTCGTGCATCGAGCGGGCCGTCGCCCGCGGGCGGCGCCAGATCGTGCTGCACTCGACCGAGTGGATGAAGGCTGCCCACCGGCTGTACGAGCGGATGGGCTTCCAGCGCGACCGCGGGCTCGACTGGTACGTCGAGGAGGGCGCCTTCTGGCTGCTGGGATTTCGACTCCCCCTCGACAACGAGGGCTGACCGCGCGGTCATCGTCACCAACGACCCAGCGTGACGCCCCCGCGTCAATGTGCGGACGGTCGGTACGCTAGTGTGTCAGCGGTCACCTGCGAGTTCGGACGTTGGGGCTCGGGTGGACGAGGAGAACGGAAGATGACCACCGGCAAGCGGACGCGCCGGTCGCCCGACGAGCGCCGGTCCGAGATCGTCGAAGCGGCACGCAAGGTCTTCCTCGAGCGGGGTTACGCCGATGTCGGCCTGACCGAGATCGCGGCGGCCGGCGACGTCTCGCGGGGCCTGGTGTACCGGTACTTCCCGGCGGGCCGGCCCGACCTGTACATGGCCGTGGCCGAGGGCATCCTCGGCGAGCTGCAGGAGCGGCTCCGCTACGCGGCCAGCGCCCCGTTCTCGCCGGCCAAGCGCATGGAGCACCTGCTCGCCGCACTGTTCGCCTTCTTCCAGGACCAGCCCGCAGCCTTCCGGTTCCTGTTCCGTGACGTCTGGGCCGCCCGCGACGAGTCGATCGAGGCGGCCGCCATCGCCGCCCGGGCGCCGATGGCGGCCGAGATCGCCAGCCTGGTGGCCATGGCGGGCCCCCGCAGCGCCGACGAGGTGACGGCGACCAGCGTCGGCATCCTCGGCTTCGCCCTGGCCAACATCGAGCTGGTGCTCAACCAGAACGCCGATCCCGAGACGGCGTGGCGGGTCACGTGCTCGTTCGCCACCGCCCACTTGACCAAGGGGCCGGGGAACGGCTCGGGGTCGTCGCCGGGGAACGGGGCCGGGGCGGGCTCGGCGTCGGGCCCGTCGGCTGCTGACTCGGCTGACTCCCCGTCCTCCTAGCCGGGTCCTAGCCGTCCACGCCCTCGACGACCCGCAGGTCGGGGCGACCCGTGGGCGGCGGCTCCTCGCCCCCGAGCACGGCCCGCACCCGGGTTCCCCACCCGGGCATGCTGGCCACCTCGAGGTGCCCGCCGGTGAACTCGGCCAGGGTCCGCATCGTGGCGATGCCCGACTCGCGCTCGACCGCCGCCGTGTCGAAGCCGGCGCCGTCGTCGGTCACCTCGATCTCCAGCGCCCCGTGCGGGGCCGACAGCGTGACCTTGATGGTCGAGGCGTCGGCGTGGCGCCAGACGTTGCCGATGGCCTCCTGCACGATGCGGAACGCCACCACCTCGGTCGTCCAGTCGGGGTCGAGCTCGGGGTCGGCCTCGACCGTGACGGCGGGGGAGGGGCGGTCGCCGTACAGGTTCCCCACGTAGGCCCGGATCGGGGCGACGAGCCGCTCCGGCGCCGGGCTGCGCTCGCCGCCGGGGTCCATGACCGCCAGGATCTGGCGGAGCCACTCGACCTGGCGGGCCAGGTCCATGCGCATCCGTTCGGCGGCCATGCCGGCGATGGCGGTGGTGGCGCTGCCCGGGTTGCCGGTGGGGCCGTCCAGCGCCCCGGCGAACGAGGCCATCGCCGTGTGCAGCGACACGGCTTGGCGATGCAGGTGGGCGGCGGCCCGCCCCCGGTCGCGGTCGGCGTGGTCCATGACGTCGGCCAGCAGGCGCTTGCGCTCCTCGGCGGCCCGCTCGACCTCGCCGTACAGCCGGGTCGTCTCGCTCACCAGCAGGACGTGGCGCACGCACGACAGCGCCACCAGGACGAACGCCACGGCCAGCGCGGTCGCCACCACCCACCCCCGGTCGCGCCACAGCCAGGTCTCGACGGCCATGACCGGCAGCGCCAGCAGCACGCCGAGCGCGACGACGCCGCTGCGCCGGACCTGGCGTGGGGCCGGGAACCGGTCGAGGCCCGTCGCCGGCTGGCGGCCCGCGAAGCAGTAGAACAGCAGGACCAGGCCCAGGCAGGCGCCGTGGGCGGCGACGAACGGGCCGCTGGCGTAGGTGAAGCCGCTCACGCCCTGGACGACCTGGGCCGAGGAGTCGACGACCGCCCCCGCGGCCACGGCCACGCCGAGCCCGGCCACGACCCGCTCGCCCGGCCGGAGCCGGGCGCAGAGCACGAGCGCCACGAACATCCCGTGCAGCCAGCCGATGGCGGCGAGCGAGCACGAGATCGTGTACCAGGAGTGCTCCGACGTCACGATGGGCTCGCCGACCAGCAGCGACACCGGGACGACCACCGCCATCGTGGCCATCAACAGGTCGATGGCGTCGAGCGTGGGCGTCCGCAGGCCCGACCGGGCCCGCAGCACCACCGTGTTGCCCAGCGACAGGCCGAGCGTCCCGGCGCCCGCCGCCACCGGCGCCAGCGGCTTGGCGCTCTCGATCTGGTACGACGCGGCCACGTAGAGGAAGAGGCTGACGTTGATCGTCGCGCACGACACGGCCAGCCACAGGCGCCACACCAGCTGGTCGCACGGGGCGCTGCGGCGGATGGCCAGCATGCCGGCGACGACGATCGGCGCCGCGTAGGGCACCACCGAGGCGCCGATGGCCATGAAGTAGGGGCGCTCGCCGACCGTGTCGCGGGACAACCAGCCGACGACCCCGGTGGCGGCCACGGCGTAGACGACGGCCGCGACCCGGGCCGGGAGCGGGAGGACGTAGCGGTCGCGGCGTCGGGTGCGGGGCCGCTCGCCCGGATTGGCGTGTGGGCGGTGCTCGCCGGCTTCGGGCCGGCGTTCGGCCGCCTCGTCCTCGGGCCCGGCGCGGCCGGGTGCCGTCGGTGGCGTTGGCGGCGGCGCGGGCGCGTGGTTGGCGCCGGTCTCCGCGTCAGGCGCCGGTCTCGCGTCGGAAAGGCCGCCGTCTACGACGACGATCGGCGTTCGAGTGGCCATGTGTCCCCCAGCCGGCCCTCAACTGACGACCCCATTCTGCGTCGATCATCCACGATAACAGGGCTATCGTCGACCGTCAGGGGTCGAGCGCGCAGCGGGCGGCGTCGTCGCCGGCTCAGCTCGGGCTCACCTCGGGGGCTCAGGCCTCGCCGACCGGCCGCCCCAGGCCCTCGAGCACCTCGGCGCCGGGCAGCGCGGCCACCAGGCGGCCCGGCGCCAGCAGCTTGGACCGCCGGACCCCGCTGCCGAGCACGACCCGGTCGGCCGCGGCCACGGCCGCGTCGACCAGCAGCGGCCAGCCCGCCGGCAGCCCGATCGGGGTGATCCCGCCGTACTCCATGCCGGTCTCGGACACCGCCGTGTCCATGGGGGCGAACGACGCCTTCCGGGCCTCGAGGTGCCGCCGGACCAGCCCGTTCACGTCGGCCCGGGTCGTCGCCAGCACCACGCACGCGGCCAGGTCGCGCCGGCCGGCCCGCTTGGCCGCGATCACGACGCAGTTGGCCGAGGCGTCGAGGCCGACCTGGTACCGCTCGCAGAAGGCGGCGGTGTCGGCCAGGCTCGGGTCGATCTCGGCCACGGCCACGGCGTCCGCGTCGACGTCCCCGGCCCGCAGCGCCTTCTCCACCGCTGGCGCCAGCAGGTCGGGCCGCTCCAGTGCGGGAACCCAGTCGAGCGTGCCAACCATGCCCCGAGTCTGCCGCGCCGACCGACGCACAGGTCGTTCGGCTTCTTCGGTGCCGTAGACCCGGCCGCCAGGCCCGCTGCCACCGGTCCGGCGGCGCCGCCCGTCGCGGGACCCGCCCGGTCGGGCCATGCGGGAAGCGCCGACGACATGCTGCGGCGTGTGCGGGCGGGTTGCGGTGTAGGCGGCGGGCTTGTCGGCGATGCGCTTGTCGGCGGCGCCCGGCCGGCCTGGGGGTTGGGACGCTGGCCAGCTCCTGCGCCCCCGAGCGGGTTGGGTGAGCGCGGGCGGGCGTCGGGCTCCGGAGGGCCGGGTGTCCGCAGAAGGCGTGGCAAGGCTGGCGGGGATGGCCCCGGGCGCACGGGGGCCGGCGGTAGGGTGCGCGGCGTGCGCGTGGGGGTCGTGGCCGCGATGCCGTCCGAGCTGCGGCCGGTGGCGAAGCGGCTCGGGCTGCGGTCGGGGCCGGACCGCCGGATGGTGGGCCGCTACGAAGGCGTCGACGTGGTGGCGGTCCGCACGGGCATGGGCACGGCGGCCGCCGGGGACGGCACCCGGCGCCTGCTGGACGCCGTGGCGCCCGACCACGTGGTCGTCGTCGGCGTGGCCGGCGGGATCGCCCCCGGCCAGCGCATCGCCGACGTGCTGGCCATCGACGTGGTGATCGACGGGCACACCGGCGCCGAGTACCGGCCGCACCTGCTGGCCGCAGCTGCGATCGCGGCCGAGGGGGAGCGGGCGCCCGCCGCCCTCCACACCGCCGACGAGCTGATCGCCGACCCCGACCGCATCGCCGCCCTGCGGTCCACCGGGGTCGTGGCCCTCGACATGGAGACCGCGGCGGTCGCCGCCGTTTGCGAGGAGCGCGGTTGCCCCTGGTCGGTGGTGCGAGCGGTCAGTGACCGGTTCGACGACCGGCTGGCGGACCGGGCGGTCTTCGACCTGGCCCGCTCCGACGGCTCGCCGGACCCCGCGGCGGTCGCCCGCTTCCTGCTCCGGCACCCCGGCCGGATCCCGGGCCTCGTGCGCCTCGGCCGGGATTTCGGCGCCGCCCGGCAGGCCGCCGCCGACGCCCTGGCCGCCGCGCTCGGCACCCTTCCCGCCCACCCCTCGTAGGTCCAGGGGTGTGGCGTGCCCGTGCGCCCGAGCCGAGCGTCGTCGGTCACGATGGCGAGATCGCGTTCGCCCAGGACATCGGCCGCCTGGTCGAGCAGATCGACGCCTTCCAGGGCCCACCGGCGTACCACAGGTCACGAACGCATGTTCGTGACCTGTGGTTCAGGCGTGTCAGGCGGCGAGCGAGGTGCGACGGGGGCGGACGAGGTGGCGGCCCTCGTATCCGCACCAGCACACCCAGCAAACGGTGAGGTCGTCGCCGCGGCCGTCGATGCCGCGGATCTGGCGGTGGCCCAGCAGGACTGGCTGGCCGTGGCGGGGGCAGTGGACGCTCAGCATCACCGGGCACCCTCGGTGCCGGAGCGCCGGGTCCGCCGGTCGGGGCGGCGGCGGGCGAGGCTCACGTGGCGCGCCGTCCGCCGGAGCTCGTCCTGTCGCATGGCCGCCAGTCGGGTCGTCGTGTCGAAGTTCATGGCTGCACCGTACGGCCAATGTGGACGGCTGATAAGGTCCAGCCGACACCTCTTTATGGGTACCACTTCTCCCGACCTGTTCCTCGTGCTGGACCGCTCGCGGCCCCGCCGCCTGCGGGCGCAGATCGAGGACGGGCTGCGCGAGGCCATCCGGTCCGGGCGGCTGCAGCCCGGCACCCGGCTGCCGTCGACGCGGGCGCTGGCCGCCGACCTCGGGGTCACCCGGGGCGTCGTGGTCGACGCCTACGAGCAGCTGGCGGCGGAGGGGTACGTGACATCGGTCCAGGGCTCGGGGACGGTGGTCAACGACGTGGGCGCCGGCGACCTGGCGACCGGGTCGGACGGCGGGGCGCCGCCGCCGGGTCCGGTGCCTGCCCCGCGACCAGAGTCCGCCGCCGGCCCGGCGGTGCCGTCCCCGCACCCGGCGCCGTCCACCGATCCGTCGGGGCCCAGCCCTGCCCGGCGAGCGACCTCGCCGGTCGGGGGACCGGCCGCCCCCGGCCGAGGGACGGCGCCCGCCTCACCGCCCGCGGGTGCCGGCCACCCCGGCGCCTCTCCCAGCCGCCGACCCGGCCCCGCCGGCGACCAGCCCCGCCTCACCCACGACTTCCGCACCGGCCTGCCCGACCTCAGCTTGTTCCCCAGGGCCGCCTGGGCCCGCGCCACCCGCGCCGCCCTGGCGACCATGCCCGACGCCGAGCTGGGCTACGTCGACGCCGCCGGGCTGCCCCGGCTCCGGGCCGCGGTCGCCAGCTACCTGGGCCGGGTGCGGGGCGTGGCCTGCCGGCCCGAGCACGTCGTGATCTGCAACGGCTTCGGCCACGGGTTCAGCCTGGTCATGCGGGTGCTGGTCGACCGGGGCCACGCCGACGTGGCGGTGGAGGTGCCCGGCTACGGCGACGCCCGCGAGCAGGTCCGGTGGGCCGGCGGGCGGATCCACCCGATCCCCGTCGACGGCGACGGCATCCGCACCGACCTGGTGGCCCAGAGCCCGGCCCGGGCGGTCGTGGTCACCCCGGCCCACCAGGCGCCGACCGGCGTCGTGCTGGCCCCGCGGCGCCGGGGCGAGCTGGCCGAGTGGGCACGGGCGGCCGACGCCTACGTGATCGAGGACGACTACGACGCCGAGTACCGCTACGACCGCCAGCCGGTCGGGGCGCTCCAGGGCGTGCTCCCCGACCGGGTGATCTACCACGGCACGCTGTCCAAGAGCCTGGCCCCGGGGATGCGGCTGGGCTGGCTCGTCGTGCCGTCCGACCTGATCGACGACGTGGTGGCCGCCCGCCACATCACCGAACGGATGACCTCGCCGCTGATGCAGGCCACGTTCGCCGAGATGCTGGAGCGGGGCGACCTCGACCGTCACCTGCGCCGCACCCGGCGGATCTACCGGCAACGCCGCGACGCCCTGGTCGCCGCCCTCCACCGTTGGCTGCCGGAGGCCCGGGTGCAGGGCGTGTCGGCCGGGCTCCAGGCGTTCGTCACGCTGCCGCCCGGATGGGACAGCGCGGAGGTGGCGGCCGCCGCCCGGGCCCACGGCGTGGGCGTGTACCCCGTCGCCGACCCGGAGCTCGACCCGGACCGGCGGTCGGCCTCGCTGGTCCTCGGGTACGGGACGTTGCGGCCGGACCAGATCCACGAGGGGATCGAGCGGCTGGCCGCCGCGGCCGCGGGGATCCCGGGCCGCAGTGGGGGGACGGCCGGGGCGGGCGCCGCCGGGGGCGGTGGGGCTGGTGGGCCTGCCGCCGTCGGGGCGGGCGCCGTCGGGCCGGTCGCCGGGGCCGTCGGGCGGGACGCTGCCGCCGAGACCAAGCCGGACGCCGGGGCCGGCGACGCCGACGCCGGGCCGGTCGCCGACGCCGCCTGGCGGGACGCTGCCGCCGCGGCTGCGGCGAGCCCGTCCCCGCCCAGCGGGCAGAATGCCGGGACGGGCGGCGCCGCCGGCGCCGACCCCGAGCCACCGGAGGGACCATGACGACCGCCATCGGGCAGGTACGGGAGATCCGGCGTTACCCGGTGAAATCGATGCTCGGCGAGGAGCCCGAGCGGGTGACGATCGGGGCGTCCGGCATCCCGGGCGACCGGGCGTGGGCGCTGGTCGACGCCGCCACTGGCAAGGTGGCCAGCGCCAAGCAGCCCCGCCTGTGGGGCGAGCTGCTCGGCTTCCGGGCCGTGTACCTCGACGGGGCGGCCGACCCGGCCGACCCCCGCCCCGACGCCGCCGCCCCCGGCCCCGGCGCCGCCGGCCCACCACCTCCGGGCCCGGTCGAGATCACCGACCCGACCGGCGCCCGGGTCCGCAGCGACGACCCGGCCGTGGACGACCGCCTCTCGGCCGCCGTCGGGCGTCCGGTCAGGCTCTCGTCCAAAGTCCCGGACGCCGGCCAGTACGACTACGTGTGGGAGGTCGACGGGCTCGCCCCGCAGGAGATCGTGTCCGGCAGCCAGACCGGCGTGACCGAGGAGGGCCGGCCGCTCAGCGCCATGCCCCTGGGCGTGATGGCGCCGGGCACGTTCCAGGACGTGGCCCCCGTCACCGTCATGACGACCGCAGCGCTGGCCGCCATGGGGGCTGTCCACCCCGACGGGCGGTGGGACCCGGCCCGGTTCCGCTCCAACCTCCTGCTCGAGGTCGACGGCGACGGCATCGTCGAGAACGAGTGGGTGGGGCGGCGGCTGACCGTCGGCGGGGCCGTCCTCGAGGTGGCGGCGCCCACGCCCCGGTGCGTGATGACGACGCTGCCACAAGGGGACCTGCCCCGCGACCGCCGGATCCTCCAGGCCGTCGCCCGCGAGAACCGTCGCGACTTCGCCGGGCTCGGCCAGTGGGCCTGCCTGGGCGCCTACGCCACGGTCGTGGAGCCGGGCGAGGTGGCGGTCGGCGACCCGATCCGCCTGGGCACGTGAGCGCGCTGCAGGAGCCGCTGGTCCCGCCGCCGGCCGAGGGGCGGGTGTTCCGGACGACCCGCCGGGTGCGGCTGGCCGACGGCGACATGACGGGCCGGCTGCGGCTCGACGGCTGCGCCCGGTACCTGCAGGACATCGGCAACGACGACACCGACGACAGCGGCATCGAGGACCCGGCGACCACGTGGGTGGCCCGGCGGGCCGTGATCGACGTCCACCGGTCGCCGCAGTGGCGGGAGCGGCTCGACCTGGCCACGTGGTGCGGCGGCACGGGCAGCCGGTGGGCCGAGCGCCGGCTGTCGATGGTGGGCGACCGGGGCGGACGGGTCGAGATCGCCACCCTGTGGGTCCACGTGGCGCTGCCGACGATGGCGCCGGTCCGGGTGCCGGACCGGTTCCACGAGATCTACGGATCGGCGGCGGGCGGCCGGACGATCTCGGCCAAGCGGTGGCTGCCCGGCCCGCCCGACGGCGAGGCGGCGACGGCCGTGCCGTGGCCGCTGCGGGTGGCGGACATCGACCTGCTCGGCCACGTCAACAACGCCGCCTACTGGATGGCCGTCGAGGAGCAGCTGGCGCCCGCCGGCCCCGGGGCCGAGCCCCACCCGCTGCTGCGGGGACCGTACCGGGCGGTCATGGAGTACACGGCCGGCATCGAGCCCGGCGCCGAGGTCGTGCTGCGGGTCGCGGCAGGGGACCGGCTCGGCGTGTGGTTCACGGTGGGCGGGGCCGTGCACGCGGCGGCGGCGGTGCTGCCCCTGCCGCCGGCCGCCCGCCTGGAGCCGCCCGGCGCCTGAGCCGGGCCCCGCCCCGCCGCGCCCGTCGCCCGCCGCTGGAGCGGGGCGGTGCCGGGCTGGCCGTGGGTCGGGGCTCGGAGGTGGGTCACCGGATCCAGACACCGGACCCGAGCGGCGCTCGGGCCGGCGGACGCGGCGCTCGGCCGCCGTCAGTCGGCGACCAGGACGATCTTGCCGAGCTTGCCGCCGGCGGCGAAGCGCTCGTAGGCCGCCGGCGCCTCGGAGAACGGGAACGTGGCCGCCAGCGGCACGGTCACCGTCCCGGACGCCAGCAGCGGTAACACGTGGCGCTCGACCCGGCGGGCGGCGAGGGCCTTGTCCTCCAGCGGGCGGGCCCGCAGCGTCGAGCCGTGGATCCGGCCCCGCGCCCCCATGAGCGCCAGCAAGTTGACCTCCGCCTTGGCGCCGGCGCCGACGCCGATGACCGAGATGCGGCCGCCAGTGGCCAGGGCGGCCAGGTTGGCCCCCATGTTGGGGGCGCCCACCAGCTCGAGCACGACGTCGTAGGGCCCGTGGTCGACCGTCTCGGCGGGATCGATCACCTCGGCGGCCCCGAGCTCGGCCACCCCGGCCCGCAGCTCCTCGTTGCGCACCGTGGCCACGACCCGGGCCCCGGCCGCCGCCGCCAGCTCGACCGCGGCCGTGCCGACGCCCCCGGCGGCGCCATGGACGCACACCCGCTCGCCCATGGCCAGCTCGCATTGGGCGAACAGGGCGTCGTGGGCGGTCGTGTAGTTCTCGGGGAACCCGCCGGCCCGGTCCCACGGCACGCCGTCCGGCACCGGCAGCGCCACGGGCTCGGGCACGACCGCCAGCTCGGCCTGGCCGGCGCCGGCCACGACGGCCATGACCCGGTCACCGACCCGGAATCGCCGGCAGCCCGACCCGGTGGCCACGACCTCGCCGGCCAGCTCGAGCCCGGGGATGTCGGGCGGGGCGGTGCCGGGCGGCGGCGGGTACAGGCCGTCGCGCTGCATCAGGTCGCCCCGGCACACCCCGGCGGCCCGGACGCGCACGAGCAGGTCGCCGGTGCCGGGCTCGGGATCGGGCTGCGAACGCCACTCGACCTTGCCGTCGACGATCGTCACCGCATGCATCGGCCGGACTCTACGAGGTGCGCCCCGTCCGACGGAACCGGCACCATGGTGGGCGCTATGGCCCACCCACAGGAGGACACGTGACGCAGGCCGCGCTCGACGGCATGTCGCTGGAGGGCCGCACGGCCCTCGTGACCGGAGGCGGCGGCGGCATCGGCTCGCGCATCTGCCGCGACCTGGCCGATCTGGGGGCGACGGTGGTGGTGGCCGACATCGATGAGGCGACGGCGGCGCCGGTGGCGGCCGAGCTGCCGTCCGCCGTGCCGGTCGGCGGCGATCTGGCCGACCCGGCGGCCATCGACCGCATGCTGGACGTCGCCGCCCGCCGGGCCGATCCCGTCGACATCGTCGTGAACAACGCCGGGATCACCGCCGTCGAGCGGTTCGTCGAGAGCGACCCGGCCACGTGGGACCGCCACTGGGCGATCAACCTGCGGGCGCCCATGCTGATCGTCCACCGCCTCCTGGGCGGGATGATGGAGCGGGGCTGGGGCCGCCTCGTGTTCATCTCGACCGACTCCGCCCGCGCCGGGTCGGCCGGCGAGGGCGTCTACTCGGCCTGCAAGGGCGGGCTGATCAGCTTCGCCAAGACGATCGCCCGCGAGGCGGCCCGCGGCGGGGTGACCAGCAACGCCGTGTGCCCCGGCCACGTGGACACGCCCATGTCCCGGGCGGTGGTGGGCGACAACCCGAGGCTGGTGGAGGCGCTGATGCGGGCCATCCCGCTGCGTCGGGCGGGGACGCCCGAGGACGTCGCCGGCCTGGTCGCCTTCCTTGCCACCGACCGGGCCGCCTACATCACCGGGCAGACGCTGAGCGTGAGCGGCGGCATCACGATGACCTGACGCGGGCGGGGCTGCCGGTTCGGTCGCGGGCTGGCGGCCGGTGGGCCGAGGCGTCGCGACGACGTCGGGGCTGCCGGTTCGGTCGCGGGCTGGCGGCCGGTGGGCCGAGGCGTCGCGACGACGTCAGGAGGGCGTCACGACGAGGTCGGGAAGAGCGGTCGCACGCCGTCCTGGTCGGCCTTGGCCACGATCTCCCGGACGGCCTCGTAGACGACCCGGGCCGGGGCGGACAGGCGGCCCCGCCGGCTGTGGGCCAGCCCCACCCGCCGGGGTGCCAGGTCGTCGACCGCCACCCGCCTCCAGGCGCCGGGCAGCCAGTTGGGCACGGCGGTCGACGGCAGGACGGCCGCCCCGAACCCCTCGAACGCCAGCGACGCCACCAGGCGCAGGCCGTCGACCTCGGCCAGCGGCTTCAGCTTGACCCCGATACGCCCGGCCTGCTGGTCGAGCTCGTCCCGGAACGCCGTGCCCTGGGGCTCGAGCAGCAGCGCGTGATCGGCCAGCTCGGCCACCGTGACCGACGTCCGCTCGGCCAGCGGGTGGTGGTCGGGGGCGACGACGATACGGGCCTCGTCGAACAGCGCCTCGCTGGCCACGTCGGGGTCGGCCAGGGGCAGGTTGACGACCGCCAGGTCGAGGGTGGCGCTGCGCAGCTGGGGGAGCAGCGAGGTGGTGGTGGCGTCGACGACGACGATCTCGACCTTGGGGTGCCGCTCCCACAGGAGGCTCAGCAGGCGGGGGACGAGCCACCGGCCCACTGTCCCGATGCACCCGAGCCGCACCTTGCCGGACACGTCGTGGAGCAGGGCGTCGACGTCGGAGCGGAGGGCGTCCATCTCGTGGCGGATCCTCCGGGCACGCGCCACGACGGCCTCGCCCTCGTCGGTCAGCGACCCGGTCGTCCGGTCGACGAGCGTGGCGCCCAGCTCGCGTTCGAGCCGGGCGACGTGGGTCGATACGTTGGACTGCACGGTGTGCAGGAGCCGGGCGGCGCCGGAGAACGATCCGGCCTCGGCGACGGCGACGAGGGCAGCGAGTTGGCGCAGATCCATCGCTGAACAGGATGGCACCTATCGCCAAGAACTGTTTGACGGATCGGGCACCCAACTGTGAGAATGTAGTCACAAGAGCGGTACCGGCATTCCCCCCAAAGCCGAAGCCGTTCATCACGTGCCGCAGCTGGAATCCCCCCTCCGCTGCGCAGCACCTTGTAGGAGCCGACCGACCACCCGCGGTCGGCTCCTCCCGTTTTCGGCCGAGGTCGCCGGTGTCCGCACCCCCAGGCGCCGGCGGCCAGCCGACCCCTCGACCTCGTCCGCCCGGCCGCCCGCGGCCCCGCACCCGGTGGCGGGCCGGCGGGGCCATGGGTCGCCCATCCGGCTCCGAGCAGGCGCCGGGCGGGGGGCGCTGGCCCGCGCGCTGCCGGCACGTGCGGCCGACCGGGGAGGGAGCGAGCGCCCGGGGCAGGGGAGGTGCGGCCGGTAGGGTCGGGCCCATGACGGCGGCCGCGTTCTTCGATCTCGATCGCACGTTGGTGCGCGGCGCCACCGGTCCGGCGCTGGGAGAGGCCCTGCGCCAGACCGGGGTGATCGAGCGGGGCCCCGTGCCCGGCGAGTCGCTCGTCTACCGGCTCTTCGACCTCGTGGGCGAGACCTGGCCGACGATGATGCTGACCCGGCAGGCCGTGCGCCTGGTCAAGGGCCAGCGCCGGTCCCTCGTCCAGGAGGCAGGGCGACTGGCCGCCGAGCGCCTGACCGGCATCGTCCAGCCGTTCGCCCGGCCGCTGCTCGACGAGCACCGCCGGGCCGGCCGGGCGGTCGTCATGGCCACCACGACGCCGATCGACATGATCGGCCCGCTGGCCGACCTGCTCGGCTTCGATGACGTCGTGGCCACCACCTACGGCGTCGACGGCGACGAGCGCTACGACGGCACCATCGATGGCGAGTTCGTGTGGGGGAGCGGCAAGCTGCGGGCCGTGCGGGCGTGGTGCGACGCCCACGGCGTGGCGCTCGACGACAGCTGGGCCTACTCCGACAGCTTCTACGACCTGCCGCTGCTCGGCGCCGTCGGCCACCCGGTGGCGGTCAACCCCGACCTGCGGCTGCAGGCGATGGCCACGCTCCGGCGGTGGCCGATCGTCCACCTCGACGTCCCCGCCGGGGTGGCGAAGCTGCCGGTCGTCGGGCTCGAGCTGCAGAAGCTGCTCATGCTCACGAGCCGGCCCGAGCTCTTCCCCTACATGCGGCTCCACCACGAGGGGGCGGAGAACGTCCCCGAGTCTGGGCCGGCCATCGTGGCCGCCAACCACCGCAGCTACTTCGACCCGCTGGCGCTCGGGCTGGCGCTGGCCGGCCGGGGGCGGCCGCTGCGGTTCCTGGCCAAGCGCGAGATGTTCGACGCCCCGGTGGTCGGCCCGGCGATGCGGGCGCTCGGCGCCATCCCCGTCGACCGGGGGAGCGGATCGGACCGGCCGCTGGAGGAGGCGGCCGCCGCCCTGGCCGCCGGCGAGCTGGTGGCGATCCTGCCCCAGGGGACGATCCCCCGGGGCCGGGACTTCTTCGACCCCGAGCTGAAGGGCCGGCCCGGCGTCGCCCGGCTGGCCGCCATGACCCGGGCGCCGGTCGTGCCGGTGGGGGTGTGGGGGACCGAGCGGGTGTGGCCCCGGAGCGAGCGCATCCCCCGGGTGTGGAACGTGGCCGCCCCGCCCCGCGTCGAGGTGCGGATCGGGCCGCCGGTCGAGCTCAAGTACCGGTCGCCGACGGCTGACGCCCGCCGGGTCATGGCGGCCATCGCCGACCTGCTGCCGGCCGAGGCCCGGCAGCGCCGCGAGCCGACCCCCGAGGAGCTGGCCCTGACGTTCCCGCCGGGCCACCGGGAGGGGCCGACCGAGGAGCGGGAGCCTGCCGGTCCGGAGGGTTCCGACGATGAGCGGGAGCCCGCCGGCCCGGGCGCCGCCGCCGGAGCGGAGGACGCCCCCGGCTGACCCGCGCCCTAGTGGCGGACCCAGCGGCCGCGTCCGGCTGTCTTGGCCGCCCGCAGGGCGTCGTCGGCCCGGGCCAGCACGCTCTCGACCGACTCGGCGCCGACGTCGGCCACACCGATGCTGGCGTCGAGGCACACCTCGAACGACGAACCCGGCAGGGGCTGGATCGGCTGGCGCACGACCTCGAGCACCCGGGCGGCCACGGTCTCGACGGCGGCCGGCGTCGACAGGCGCTCGCACAGGATGGCGAACTCGTCGCCGCCCAGCCGGGCCACCAGGTCGCCGGGCCGGAGCACGTCGAGCAGCCGCCCGGCCACCGCCGCCAGCACCCGGTCGCCCACGGGGTGGCCGAGGTGCTCGTTGACCGGCTTGAAGTGATCGAGGTCGAGGTAGAGGACGGCGGCCTGGTCCTCGCCGCTGGCCGCAACGGCGTCGAGCCGGTCGAGGAAGGCCTGGCGGTTGGCGAGCCCGGTGAGCGGGTCGTGGGTGGCGGCGAACTGGAGCGTGCTGCGGCTCCGGTCCCACTGGAGCGTGAGCCGCAGCAGCTGCCCGACCCGACGGACGGTCGTCCAGGCGAAGCGGGTGGGTCGGCCCGGTCGGGTCCGCCACAGGACGATGGCGGCCGCCGGCTCGGCGTCGCCCGGCAGCGTGACCGGGTGGACCCAGCAGGCCGCGTAGCCCTCGGCTCGGGCCAGGGCCGCCACCGGGCCGGACAGGTCGGCGCCGTCGACGGCGACGTCCTTGCCGGTCTCCAGCGCCCTGGTCCAGGGGGCGCCGGCCTCGGGGGTCAGCATCCAGCCGGTCCGCCCGGCGGTGACCGAGAACCGGGTGCCGGACCACCGGTCGCCGATGGCCACCACCGACTCGGGCACCATCTGCTCCAGCGCCCCGACGAGCCGGGCCAGCACGTCGCCCAGCGGCGCCCCCTCGGCCATGGCGGACACGGCCAGGTCGAGCGCCCGCTCGTAGCCGACCCGGCGGATGTGGACCACGTACCAGGGGAGCCCGGTGCGTTGGGTGGTGATGACGGCCAGCTCGCAGGGCACGGCGTGGCCGTCGGCGTGGAGCAGGTGGACGGGCAGCCCGACCCCGCCCCACGGCGTGATCTCGAACGCCTCGTCGATGACGGCGAACGCCTCCACGGTCTCGGCCAGCGACTCGGGGGCGACGAAGGCGTCGAACCGGCGGCCGACGACGTCCTCGGGCCGCCAGCCGAAGAACCGCTCGACCGAGGCGCTGGCCCAGCGGACCGTGCCCTCGTGGTCGACGAGCGTGAGCGGGAAGATGGCGTGGTCGGCGATGACCCGGAAGTCCTCGGCGGTCGGTCCCGCCGCCGCGGCGGGGTCGACCCGCGTCTCGGCCGAGGCCCCGGAGGTGGTGACATCGCCCGGACCGGCGACGTGGCCCGGGCGCCCGGGATCGCCCGATCCCGTCGAATCGTCCGGCCGTCCCGGACCGGCGGCATCGCCCGGTCCGGCCCGGGGCATCGGACCGGCGGGACCGACGGCCGAACCGCCCGGGGGTCCGGCATCGCCCGGCGGCCCCAGAGCGGCCGCGCCCCCCGGGCCGGACGGCCCGGGGGCGCCGGCGAACGCGGTCAGGTGCCGGCGTGCTTCCGGCGGATGATGTTCAGCGCGCTGCCGGCCTTGAACCACTCGATCTGCTCGTCGCTCATGGTGTGCCGGGCCCAGAACTCGACCGAGCGGCCGCCCGGCTTGTGGATCAGGCACCGGACCTCGCTGTCCGGCCGGATGTTCCCCAGGTCAACGACGCTTATCTTGTCATCCTCGTCGATGAGGTCGTAAGTCGAGGGGTCGCTGAACGTCAGCGCAAGCACGCCCTGCTTCTTGAGGTTGGTCTCGTGGATGCGGGCGAAGCTGCGGGCGAAGATGACCCGGGCGCCCCGGAAGCGGGGCTCCATGGCGGCGTGCTCGCGGGAGCTGCCCTCGCCGTAGTTCTCGTCGCCCACCGCGCACCACGGGACGCCGGCCTCGTGCAGCCGCCGGGCGATCTCGGGGAAGCTGCGGATCTCGCCGTCGAGCGGGTCCTTGCCGTGGCCGGGCTCGACGTCGCGGAACGCGTTGACCACGCCGAGGAACAGGTTGCCCGAGATGTTCTCGAGGTGGCCGCGATAGCGCAGCCAGGGGCCGGCGGCCGAGATGTGGTCGGTGGTGCACTTGCCGGCGGCCTTCATCAGCACCGGCATCTCGACGAAGTCGTTGCCGTCCCACGGCGCGAACGGCTCGAGCAGCTGGAGCCGCTCGCTGTCGGGCGCCACCCGCACCTCGACGCGGTCGCGGCCGGTGGCGGGCGGGGCCACGAAGCCGCTCTCGCCGGGGTCGAAGCCCCGGGCCGGCAGGTGCTCGCCGGTCGGCGCCTCGAGCTCGACCCGCTCGCCGGCCTCGTTGGTGAGCGTGTCGGTGCGCGGGTCGAACTCGAGCGTGCCGGCCAGCGCCAGGGCGACCACGATGTCGGGGCTGGTCACGAACGACAGCGTGTTGGCGCTGCCGTCGTTGCGCTTGGGGAAGTTGCGGTTATAGCTGTTGACGATCGTGTTGGGCTTAACCGTCTCGGCCTCGGGCCGGCCCCATTGCCCGATGCAGGGCCCGCAGGCGTTGGCCAGCACGGTGCCGCCGATGGCCTCGAGGTCGGCGAGGAGCCCGTCGCGCTCGATGGTGGCCCGGACCTGCTCGGAGCCGGGCGTGACCAGCAGCGGCGCCTTGGCCCGCAGGCCCTTGGCGGCGGCCTGCCGGGCGATCGAGGCGGCGCGGGTGATGTCCTCGTAGGACGAGTTGGTGCACGAGCCGACCAAAGCGGCCGAGATCTTGGTCGGCCAGCCCTCGGCCCGGGCGTGGGCGCCCACCTCGCTGACCTTGTGGGCCCGGTCGGGGGAGTGGGGCCCGTTGATCATCGGCTCGAGCGTCGACAGGTCGATCTCGATGACGCGGTCGAAGAAGCGCTCGGGCTCGGCGGCCACCTCGGGGTCGGGCCGCAGGTCGTCGATCACCTCGCGGGCCAGGGCGGCCAGCTCGGCCCGCCCCGTGGCCTCGAGGTAGGCGAGGCCGTGCTCGTCGAAGCTGAACAGCGACGTGGTGGCGCCGATCTCGGCGCCCATGTTGCAGATCGTGGCCTTGCCGGTGGTGGACAGGGCGTCGGCCCCGGGGCCGAAGTACTCGACGATGGCGCCGGTGCCGCCCTTGACGGTCAGGATCTCGGCGACCTTGAGGATGACGTCCTTCGGCGCCGTCCACCCCGACAGCTCGCCGGTCAGGCGCACGCCGATGAGCTGCGGCCAGCGGACGTTGAACGGGAAGCCGGTCATCACGTCGACGGCGTCGGCGCCGCCCACGCCGATGGCCACCATGCCCAGCCCGCCGGCGTTGGGGGTGTGGCTGTCGGTGCCGATCATCATGCCGCCGGGGAAGGCGTACTGCTCGAGCACGACCTGGTGGATGATCCCCGAGCCCGGCTTCCAGAACCCGATGCCGTAGCGCTGCGACACCGAGCTGAGGAACTCGTAGACCTCGCGGTTGGTGTCCAGCGCCCGGTCGAGGTCGGGCCCGGCGCCGACCCGGGCCTGGATGAGGTGGTCGCAGTGCACCGTGGTGGGCACCGCCACCTCGTCGAGGCCGGCGGTCATGAACTGAAGCAGCGCCATCTGGGCCGTGGCGTCCTGCATCGCCACGCGGTCGGGGTCGAAGTCGGCGTAGCTGCGGCCCCGCTCGAGCTCCTGCCCGCCGGCGTCACGCAGGTGGTTGACGAGGATCTTCTCGGCCAGCGTCAGCGGACGGCCCAGCCGGCGGCGCCCGAGCGCCACCCGCTCGGGCAACCGGGCGTACACCTCTTCGACGAGGGCGGTGGGGGTGGTGGAGGAGATGGAAGCACCGGACACTGCGAACGCCCCTTGCACTTGTGGCTCAATGTAGACAAGTCTATGACAAGTGCGTGAGGTGCGCTACCGGGCCATCGCCGACGACCTGCGCAGGCGGGTCGAGTCGGGCGAGCCCGGAACCGGTCATCTGCTCCCCAGCGAAAGCGAGCTGTCGGGAGCTTACGGGGTCAGCCGCGTCACGGTCCGCAAGGCGCTGGAGCTGCTGCGCGACGAGGGCCTGATCGACTCCCGCCAGGGGTTCGGCTGGTTCGTGGCCACCGAGCCCGTCCCCCAGACGCTCGGGCGGCTGGGCACGATCGAGGACCAGCTGGCCGCGCTCGGCGTCGAGTCCGAGCGGCGGGTGGTGAGCTTCCGGCTCGTGGAGGCCCCGCCCCGGGTCCGCCAGGTGCTGGAGGTCGACCGGGTGCTGGAGGTGCGCCGGGTCAACCTCGCCGACGGCCACCCGTTCGCGCGGGTCACGGTGTGGTGCCCCGAGGAGCTCGGCACGGGCCTGACCCGCGACGACGTCGAGCGCACGCCGTTCTACGAGCTGGTGGGCGTGCCCATCGGCGGCGCCACCCAGACGATCGGAGCGGTCGCCGCCGACCGGGAGGACGCCGAGGCGCTGGCCGTGCCGGTCGGGTCGCCGATGCTGCGGTGCGAGCGCATCACCCGCGACGTCGACGGGCGGCCGGTGCTGCTGTCGGTGTTCCTGTTCCCGGCCCACCGCACGGAGTTCGTGGTCGAGCTGCCCCGCGTCGAGCCGTCGATCGGGCCCTCCGGCCTCCGCCTCGTCGAGTAGCGACCTCGGAGGCGGCGAACGACCGCCGGAGTGGTCGACAGGGCCGAGTCGCGCGACCCCCCTACGTGATCCTGCTTGGCTAACGTCTGCCGCCGTCGGTGGGGTGACAGGCAGCTGGGCGGTGGCCGTTACCCGCCATTGCACAGGTCGTGACCGAGAACCAGGAGGTGCCCGATGGCGGCGGAGCTGCCGGAACGGGTCCAGCCCGTGGAGAATGCCATCGTCGTCGACTTCCCGTGGGAGGCGGCGGGGTCCGCCATCTCCGCCATCAATGCCGCCGTGTCCGAGCTCGAGAGCCAGCTCGGTGCCCGCCCCGGGATGATCGAGACGCTCAGCGACTGGGAGGGCGCCTTTCGCGACGAGTTCGACGACGCCCACAGCCGGATCATGTCGTCGGCCAGCGGCATCAAAGAGGCCCTCGCCAGCCTGGCCTCGTCGATCGTCACGGGCGCCGAGAACGCCAACGCGGAGCAGCGCACGAACAACTGGCGGGTCGAGCACGCCGGCGAGCCGGTTCCCCAGTGAGGCGCGCCGGAGACCACGATGCCGACCAGCTCCGCCAACCCCCAGAAGCTCTCGCGCTATTCCTCCGACGGTCTCGCCATGGTCGAGCGGCTGCGGACCAAGTCGAACTCAGTCACGTCCGCTATCGAGAGCCTGAGCTCCAGCCGCTCGCGCCACTTGCCGTCGCTCGGTGACGCCCACACCCGGTTCGCCGATCTGGTCGGTGACTGGCAGCACCTCGACGAGTTCGCCGGCGACGTCGCCAACGCCTTCTACAACGCCGACCGGAACGGTAACCCCGGCCGCAACTACGACATGGTGATGACGCTGTCCGACAGCGTCATCATGGCCAACGGCCACGTCGGCTACGCCGACCGCGACGTGGCCATCGCCGAGGCCGAGCGCCTGGCCCGCGACATGCAGCGGACGATGGAGGACGGCCGCGTCTCCCGCGAGGAGATGGAGGCGTTCGCGGCCCGGGCCCAGCGGGGCATGTACGACCCGGCGTTCTCGGTCTCCTTCGCCGAGACCATGGGCCCCGACGGCATGGCCGGGATCCCGGCCATGATCGAGCGGGCCTGGCCCGACGGCGACCGCGGCCGCAACCCCGACTGGGGGCGGACGCAGCTGCTGCCGTTCGCCACCGTGCTGACCACGGCGATGGACACCCGGCGGGCCAACGAGCAGATCGACCTGCACGACCCCGACAACGCGAACCTGGCCGACGAGGACCGGTTGAGCGAGGAGTGGGTCGACGACTTCGTCGACTTCTGGCAGCCCGACGACTTCCAGCAGCCGAACAACCTGCACTACAGCCTGTTGGTCCGGTACGCCGACCTGCCGGCCGACGTGCTCGTCGACATCGGCAACCGGCAGCTCGACTACATGCTGGCCCACGACGCCACGCCAACCTCGTACATGAACGGCTTCCCGTGGGGCCCCGAGGACTCGACGGCCGAGATCAACATCCTCACCGCCCTGGGCAACAACCAGGACGCCTCGGCCCTCTGGCTGTCCGACACCAACCCCGGTGACGGCACGCTCGGCTACCCGGGCCGCACGTGCACGAACATGGAGCTGCTGCTCCGGTACAACCCGACGATCGGCGGCGCCACCGACAACCCGCTGCTCGCCAACGCGCTCGACCGGGTCGTCGACAACGGGCTGCAGCACTGGGACGAGGACCTGTCCGACCCGCTGTTCGAGACCGTCATCGACACGGTGGCCGACGAGGGCGCGGTCCACTTCGACGCGCTCGTCCCCACCCTGGGCGAGGGCGCCCGGACCCACATCGATCAGCTGGCCAACCGCACGAACGAGGTGCTGCCCGAGAACGCCGGCCAGCCCGACGCCAACGCGCTCCGGCCGCTGCACAACGCCCACGACTTCCTCAGGGTCATCATGGCCGACGACGAGGCGGCGACGTCCGTGTACCGAGGCTCGCTCGAGTACGTCCGCGACCAGCTGCGGGGCGACACCGGCGACGGCCTGGGCGGCGAGTCCCGCCGCATCGGGGCCCTCATGGGGCTCGTGACCGAGGCCGACGAGAACGCCGCGGTCCAGGCGACCCAGGAGCGCATCGCCGCCCGCCAGAGCTTCCTCGACGGCGTCGGCCTGGCCAGCGACGTCATCGGCCTGGTCCCGATCGCCGGCAACGCCGCCCACGCGGTGAACGTCTCGACGTTCCTGCTCGACCAGGCCATCGACAACTTCGGCATGGCCGGCCTACCCGACGGCCCCGACCAGGACTACGCCAACATCGAGAACGTCCGGGCCGGACTTCGCGCCCACATGACCGACGCCCTGGCCACCTACGAGTACGCCAGCAACCCGGAGTGGACGTCGAGCTCGGTCACGGAGACCGCCCGGAACGCGCTGGCCGAGCAGGGCCTCGACGTCGAGGGGATGGACGTCGACTTCTTCGTCGACGGCACCGAGGGCGACCGGCGCCCGATCAAGCCGTACGCCGAGATGAGCGAGAGCGAGCGCCGGGCCTACAACGCCTGGCTGAACTCCGACCCGGTCAGCGACGCCATCGCCGGCGACCGGACGGCGGCCGGCCAGCGCATGGACGAGGTGACCGAGGCGCTCGAGCACCGGTGACCACGGGGGCGGCGATCCGGCGGCGTGCGGTGACGGTCGCCGCCGCAGGGGTTGCCGCCACGACCGTCGCCGTTGTGGCCGTGGCCGTCGGGGCGCTGGCCGCGGGCTGTTCCGGGGGGTCGGACGGCGGCGACGTCGCCGACGTCGGGGCGCTCGAGCCGGTGGCGGGCGGCGGAGGTACGCAGCTGCGCGACGTCGTGAACCTGGCCGGGGTCGACCCCCGGGACCTCGACCTGGCGCCCGGGGCGGGCCAGGCGGTCGCCGTCGGCGCTGGGCCGGACGGCGCCGTCTGGCTGCTCGTCGGCGGCGTGTCCCGGTCGGGCACCGGGATCGGGCCCCTGGCGCTGGAGGTCGCCGGCGACCGGGTCAGCCCGGCCCCAACGGTCGAGGACGCCGCGCCGGGCGCCGGCGTCGCCGTGGCGGGCGACGGCACGGTGGTCCTGGCCGACGGCGACCAGCGCGAGCTGGTCCGCTACCGCGACGGCGAGGTCGCCCGCGTGCGCCCCGCGGGCGTGGCCGAGGTGAGCCTGGTGGCGGTCGGCCCCGACGGCACCGCCTACGTCGCCGACCGGTCGGGCGGGCGGGTCGTGGCGGTCGCCCCCGACGACGGGGTCGCGACGGTGGTCGACGGCGCGTACGCCAGCGCCTTGTCGGTCGGCCCCGACGGCACCGTCCACTACGTCGACCAGGACACCGGGGCCGTGCGGTCGGTGGCCCCGGGCGGGGAGCCCCGCACCGTGTCGGGGCAGGGGAGCGCCGAGCCGGCCGACGGCGAGCCGGCCCGCGGCAGCTCGCTCAACGGGACCGCCCTGGCCGCCGCGGACGACGGGCTGTACGTCCTGTCGGCCAACGAGGTGTGGCGCATCGACGGCGACGGCGTGCTCCACCTGGAGGTGCGCCGGGGCGAGGACGCGGCCCTCACGGCCCTCGCCGCGGCCGGCGACCGGGTGTACGTCTTCGACGAGGCTTCGGGCACCCTCAGCCTGATCGGTGGCCGCTGACGGGCGTCTGGCGGCGCCGCGCGACCAGGCTTTCCCCTCCCCGCCGATTGGGGTCTTTGCGCGTCCGGTCATTTGCGTCTCCCCGGACGCGCAACAGCCCCCGAGGCCGAGGTCGATCACCTGGTCTCGGGGGCCCCAGCGCGTGACGTGAACTACTGGTTGCCGCCGGCGCCCTGGATGTTGGTGTTGACGGTCATGATGTCGCGGCTCAGCTCCTCGAGCTGCGTCAGCGTGTTGCGCAGGCTGGCGCTCACCTGCGGCCAGCTCTCGTAGAAGTTGGCCGCATGCTGGCCGTCCCAGTCCTCCGGGGTGAGGCTGTTGCCCTTGTCCAGGAGCGACTGGATCTCACCCTGCAGCCCGCCGCTGATGATGTTCTGCATCTGGCGGATCGTGTCGAGGGCGAACTGCGTGGACTTGACGGTACCCGTGGACATCACTTGCTCCTTGTCTTGCGGTTGTACGCCGGCCCCAGGCCGGAGAGGTCGTCGTCGACCGCCCGCGTCCTGCAGACCCTAGCGATGTCTCCAACTGTCTTTACGTCGCCCCTCGCCATTCGGTTCCCGGGTTTTCGCCTCAGCGAGGGAGGGCGATCTGGGCCAGCTCGCTCTCGCCGCTGTTCACGACGTAGCCCCGTCCGGTGACCATGCCGACGGGGGCGCGGCGGGGGAGCTGGGTGCCGAGGATGTCGCCGTCGAGGTCGGTGTTCGGCCGTAGCAGCACGCCCAGCTTCGAGCCCCGCAGCGGGCGGCTCCAGTGCGAGTAGCCGGAGCGGATGCCGTCGTTGCGGCCGGCCGCCGCGAACAGGAAGTCGGGCCGGTCGGAGGTGGAGAGCCGGCCCAGCACCCCGTTGACGTCCTCGATCGACTCGGCGTCGTCGACCAGCACCAGCACGAACCCGGGCGCGCCGTCGACCAGCGGCTCGAGCCGGTCGCCGACGTTGGCCGGCGGCACCACCTCGTCGACGAGCGGCTCCTGGCCCGAGCCCAAAGGCGACCGGGGGCCGGCGACGGCGATGACGGTGGCGTCCGGCCGGGCCGCCCGGCAGGCGGTCGCGATCGTGAGCAGCGTGCTGGTGCGGCCGGACCGGGCCGGGCCGGTGACGAGCACGTGCTCGCCCTCGTACACGACCAGGTGGGACGGGCCCAGCGTCGCCTCGGCCACGCCGATCGGGATCGACCACGGGCGCGTCGCCAGCTGGGCGCCGACGTTCAGCTCGGCCCAGCGGACCTCGGTGGTCAGGGTGGCGA
>DATCLS010000021.1:0-7530 GCA_036563805.1 Acidimicrobiales bacterium
GAGCGCCGCCGGCGTGCCCGACCCCGCCGCCCCGGCGCCCGCCCCAACCCCCACCCCCATGACCGGCGACCTCGAGCCCGTCCGGGCCCGGGTGGGCGCCGGGCTGATGATCGACAACTTCCTCGACATGGCCCACTTCCCGTTCATCCACGCGGCCACGATCGGCACCGACGAGGCCGCCCGGGTCAACGGCTTCCGGGTGGAGCGGCGGGGGCTGGGCATGACCGTCCGCGGCGAGCACCCGTTCCCCAACCACGAGGACCCGCTGGTGGCCGCCGGCGAGCGGCCGCTGATCCAGCGGCGCCGCGTCACCTACACCTACGTGGCACCGTTCTCCGTCGAGCTGCGCATCGACTACCGCGACGCCGGCGGCACCAACGTCATCGCGTTCCACGTCCAGCCCGAGGACGACGAGACGTGCCGCCTCTACACCCGCATCACCCGCGACGACCTGGGCGGCGACGAGCAGCGGCTGGCCGAGGCGGTGGCGTTCGAGCACAAGGTCCTCGCCGAGGACCTGGCCCTCCAGGAGCGGTACCGCGACCGGCGTCTCCCGCTCGACCTCCCCACCGAGGTGCACGTCAAGGCCGACCTCATGACCGTCGAGCTGCGTCGCATCCTCTCGGATCTCACCGAGCGAGCGGCCGCCGGCACGCTCGGGACCGGGGGTGCCCGGGCCACCGCGGCGCCCTCCGTCGACGAAACCGAGCGTTCACGTCCGACGAACAACCGCGAAATGTCGCGCTCTTAGCTTCAACAACCTGTTGAACGCGGTCCGCCCGCGGGTCCGTCCGTGGGTTCCCCGGTACGAGGAGGCAGCGTGAGGAACAGGCTCGACCGACGGACGTTCCTTCGTCGTGGGGTCGTGGGTGCGGGTGGCGTGGCGCTGCTCGGTCCGTCGTTGCTGGCGGCCTGCGGCGGCGACGACGACACGTCGAGCTCCGGCGGTGGGGGCGGCGGCTCCGCCGACTACGGCACCCTCGACTACCAGCTCTCGTGGGTCAAGAACGTCCAGTTCGCCGGCCAGTACATCGCCGACCAGGAGGGCTATTACACCGACGTCGGCTTCTCCGGGGTGAACTTCATCTCCGGCGGCCCCAACGTCACGCAGGACGCCGTCGTGGCGTCGGGGCGGGCGTTCCTCGGCATCTCGGCGCCGGACATGACCGGCTCGGCCGTCGCCGAGGGCGCCCCCCTCGTGATCGTCGCCGCGCTGTTCCAGCGCAACCCGTTCTGCGTGATGAGCCTGCCCGACTCGCCGATCACCACGCTCGAGGACCTCGAGGGCAAGAGCATCGGCGTCCAGGCCGTGAACGAGCCGGTCTGGAACGCCTTCCTGGCCGCCAACGACATCGACCCCGGCTCGATCAACCAGGTGCCGGCCCAGTTCGACCCCCAGCCCCTGGCCACCGGCGAGGTCGACGGGTGGTTCTCGTTCGTCACGAACGAACCCAACTTGCTGGCCGTCGAGGGGGTCGAGACCGAGATCATGATGCTGGCCGACTTCAACTACCCGCTGGTCTCGCAGGTGTACGTGGTGCGGCGGGACACGATCCAGAACGAGCGGGAGAAGCTCAAGGCGATGCTGGTGGCGGACATCCGGGGCTGGCACGACTCGCTCGTCGACCCCGAGCGGGGCGCCGCCCTGGCGGCCAACGAGTACGGCGCCGACCTGGGGCTCGACGAGGAGGAGCAGGCGCTCGAGTCGGAGTCGCAGAACGAGCTGATCGTGAGCGACGACACCCGGGAGAACGGGATCCTGACGATGACCGACGAGCTGATCGAGGAGAACATCGAGACGCTCGCCATCGCCGGCATCGAGCTCACGGCCGACCAGCTCTTCGACCTTTCGGTCATCAACGAGGTCTACGAGGAGAACCCCGACCTGAGGGAGTTGCCCGTGTGATGGACGCGATCGTCGAGCTCGAGAGGCCCGCCCCCGACAGCCTCGCCCCCGACGGGGGCATCGCGCTGCGGGGGTTGACCAAGGTGTTCTCGGTGGGGCGCGAGCCGGTCGTGGCGCTCGACGGCGTCGACCTGGCCTCGACCGAGGGTTCGTTCGTGGCGCTGCTGGGGCCGTCGGGCTGCGGCAAGTCGACGATCCTGCGCATCCTCGCCGACCTGGAGCAGCCGACGTCCGGCGAGGCCCTGGTCCACGGCGAGGCGCCGGCGCTGGCCCGGCGCAACCACCACCTGGGCATCGCCTTCCAGGAGGCGGCGCTGCTGCCGTGGCGGTCGGTGACCGCCAACATCCGGCTGCCGCTGGAGGTGTCGGGCCTGCGCGTGCCCGACTCCACCGTGGCCGAGCTGATCCGGCTCGTCGGGCTCGAGGGGTTCGAGAAGGCCCGGCCCGCCCAGCTGTCGGGCGGCATGCGCCAGCGGGTGGCGATCGCCCGGGCGCTGGTGGTCGAGCCCAGGATCCTGCTGCTCGACGAGCCGTTCGGTGCCCTCGACGACATGACCCGCCGCAAGCTCAACCTCGAGCTACAGCGGATCTGGTCCGAGCGGGCGACCACGACCCTGCTCGTCACCCACTCGATCGCCGAGGCCGTGTTCCTGGCCGACGTCGTGGCGGTGATGAGCCCTCGGCCGGGTCGCATCACCTCGGTCACCGCCATCGACCTGCCCCGGCCCCGCACGCCCGAGATCATGCGCACGCCCGAGTTCCACGAGCTGTGTGACCGGTTCGCCGAGGCGCTGTTCGGCGACGAGGGGGCGGCCGGGTGAGCGCGGTCGCCGCCCCGGCCTCGGGCCCCGCCGCCGGTGCGGCCTCCGGCGCCGGCGCGGGGTCCGGCCCGGCCTCCGACGGGCGAGCGGTCGCCGCCGTGGCCGGCCGCCGCCCGCTGCCCGACTGGGCCGGCGGCGCCATCGGCATCGTGTCGCTGCTCGCCGTGTGGCAGCTGCTGGGCATGACCGTGTTCTCGGACAACGGAGCCGTGCCCCCGCCCACCGGCATCGTGGCCCAGATGCTCGACGACGGCTGGTCCTTCTACTGGCCCAACATCCGGACCACGTTCCGCGAGGCGGCGCAGGGGTGGCTGTGGGGCAACCTGCTGGCGGTCGCCGTGGCCGCGCTGTTCGTGGTCCTGCCGATCACCGAGCGGCCGCTGATGCGCCTGGCCATCGCCTCGTACTGCCTGCCGATCGTCGCCATCGGGCCGATCCTGCAGATCGTGTTCGCCGGCGACGCCCCCAAGGTGGTGCTCGCCGCCCTGTCGGTGTTCTTCACGACCCTGATCGGGGCGCTGGTGGGCCTGCGGTCGGCCGACCGGCTCAACCTCGACCTGATCCACGCCTACGGGGGCGGCGGCTGGGCCAAGCTCACCAAGGTGCGGGTGTGGGCCAGCCTGCCCAGCCTGTTCGCCGGGCTGCGCATCGCCGCGCCGGCCGCCATCCTCGGGGCGATCATCGGCGAGTACCTGGGCGGCGAGTCGGGGCTGGGCATCGCCATGATCAACTCGCAGCAGGCGCTCCAGGTCGAGCGGACGTGGGGCATCGCGCTCGTGGCCACCGCCGTCGCCGCCCTGGCCTACGGGGCCACGGCGCTGGTGGGCCGGCTGCTCACGCCGTGGGCGCCGCGGGCGGGAAGGAGCGGACGGTGACGCTGTCGGCCGAGCCCGGGGCCCCGGTGGGGGGCGGTCTGCCCGCCGATCCCGGCTTGCCGGCCGGGCCCGCTCTGCCCGCCGGGGCGGGCGTACCCGGGGCCGGTGACCTGGCCCCCGACCCGGTCGGCGCCGCCGGCGCGGCCGGTCCCGGGGTCGGGCCCGGCGCCGGCCCCGCGGGCGCCGCCGGCCCCGCCTCCCGCAACCGCGGGTCCCGGATCCGCCGCCTGGGCGGCCCGCTGCTGTCGGCGGCCGTGTCGGTCGCGGTCGGGCTGGGCGCCTGGCAGCTGTTCCTCGAGGTGTTCGCCGTCGACCCGTTCATCGGCAAGGGGCCGGCCGACGTGTGGCGACACCTGACCTCGGACGCCGAGGCCGCCTCCCGGTCCGAGCTGTGGGAGGCGTCGGTCACCACGCTGCGGGACGCCTTCATCGGCCTGGCCGCCGGGACCGTCGTCGCCGTCCTCGTCGCCATCGCCTTCACGCTGTGGCGCAGCGTCGAGCGCACGTTCATGCCGATCGCCATGGTGCTGCGGTCGGTGCCGCTGGTCGCCATGACCCCGCTCATCGCCCTCGTGTTCGGGCGGGGGCTCATGGGCGTGACGGTGATCGCCGGCATCGTCACGTTCTTCCCGACCCTGGTCAACGTGACGCTGGCCCTGCGGTCGACGCCCCGCGAGGCCATCGACCTGTGCCGGGCCTACGGGGCCTCGGCGACGGCCACCCTGCGCAAGGTGCAGATCCCCGTGGCGCTGCCGGCGCTGTTCGCGTCGCTGCGCATCGCCGCCCCGCTGGCGCTCATCGGGGCCCTGCTGGCCGAGTGGCTGGCCACGGGCGACGGCCTCGGCTACCTCATGCAGCGGGACATGACGATGTTCCAGGTCGATCAGCTGTGGTCGGCCGTGTTCCTGGTGACGCTGTACTCGATCGCCCTCTACACGGCGATCGGCGCCGTGGAGCGGGTGGTGCTTCGGCGGTTCGGCCCACCTGCGGCCGCGCCCGCCTGAGGCCGGGCCCCAGCGCTCGCGGGCGCGGGGCACCGGCCGCCGGGCGGAGCGGCCCGGCGGCTCCGGCCGCGCCCGGGGCCCCGTCCCGTCCGCCTCGTCCGCCCGGTCCGGGCCGCGCCCCGGTCCGTGATCCGGCGGGCCGGCGCGGAGCGGGTTCACACGCCTTTGACACGCAGGCAACCAGGGTGTTCAACAGGTTGTTGAAGATCGGGGGCGTGGTGGCGATACCAGTGCACCCCATCGACCTGACCCCGTTCCGCGAGGGTGGCCCCGACGACAAGGCGGAGGTCGCCCGCCAGATCGACGACGCCTGCCGGGACACGGGCTTCCTGCTGCTGTCCGGCCACGGCATCCCCGCCGAGACGGCCGACGCGGTGCTCGACACCTGCCAGGCCTTCTTCGACCTGCCGCTCGAGGAGAAGCGGCGCTACAAGGTCGCCGACCCGGCCGCCAACCGCGGCTTCACCGAGATGGGCGAGGAGGCGCTCGCCTACAGCCGGGGGGAGCCCGCCGAGGAGTCGCCGCCCGACCTGTTCGAGGCGTTCACCATGGGTCGGTCCCCGACCTCCGACCCGTACTACGACGTCCACCGCCGCGACTTCGCCCCCAACGTCTGGCCGGAGCGCCCGGCGGGCCTGCGGGAGGCCGCCCGGGCCTACGAGCGGGCGGCGAGGGGCACCGCCGACATCGTGCTGCGGGCCATGGCCCTCGCCCTCGACCTGGAGGAGAGCTGGTTCATCGACCGGACCCGCCGGTCGATCGTCACGACCCGGGCCCTCGACTACCGGCGGGCGCCCGGCCAGCCCGACCCGGCCCCCGGCCAGATGCGGCTCGGCGCCCACACCGACTTCGGGATCATGACGCTGCTGCTGGCCGACGACGTGCCCGGCCTCCAGGTGTGCCGCGACGGGGAGTGGTTCGACGTGTCGATCCCGCCGGGCACACTGGTCTGCAACATCGGCGACATGCTGGAGCGGTGGACCAACGACCGCTGGCGGTCCACCCTGCACCGGGTCGTGCCGCCGCCCCGGGAGGTGTCCGGGCCGGTGCGGCGCCGGTCGCTCGCCCGCTTCCTCGACGGCGAGCCCGACCGGGTCGTCGAGTGCATCCCCTCGTGCTGCGGTCCCGACAACCCGCCCCGGTACCCGCCGGTGGTCGGCGGGGAGTGGCTGCTCGCCAAGGTGCTGAGCGGCCGGGAGCGCAAGCCGGCGGCGCTGCCGGGCTGACCGGCGGTCCGGTCCGGCGGACTGCCGGGGCAGCCGGACCGGACCGCCTCGCCCGTCCCGCGCTCGGGGCCGGCCCGGCGCTCGGCCCGCCCGGCCCGGCGGACCGGTCGGACGGCCCTCTCCCGGCCGGTCCGCCCGCTGGGGGCACGCGACGCGGAGGCCGCTCGCCCCGCGTCCACCCGACCCGGGCCGCTGCTGACCTCGGCCGGCGGTCCGCTTCGGGTCCGGCCGTCGGGCCGCCGGGCCGTCACGCCATCGGTCCGCCGGTCCGCCCGCTCAGGCCTCGAGCTTCGCCCGCCGGGCGAACAGCTCCTCGGCCGCCGCCTGGGCTTCGGCCCGCACCGTGTCGACGTCGAACGTCAGCGGCTGGCCCTCGGCCACCAGCCGGCGGCCGTCGACCCACACGTCCCGCACGTCGTGCCCGGACGCCGAGAAGACCAGGTGGGCGGCGACGTTGGAGTCGTCGCCCCGCCACAGCGGCGTCGTGTGCAGCCCGCCAAGCCACACCGTGATCACATCCGCCCGCTTCCCGGGCGCCAGCGACCCGCACAGGGCGTCGAGCCCCAGGGCGGCGGCGCCGTCACACGTGGCCATGGCCAGCACGTCCCACGGGTCGCCGGTCGTCGGGTCCAGCGTCGACACCTTGGCCAGTAGCGAGGCGAACTTCATCTCGTCGAACAGGTCGAGCGAGTTGTTCTCCTTCTCGCCGTCGCTGCCCAGCCCGACCGTCACGCCCGCCGCCCGCAGCGCCCCGATCCGGGCCGGGCCCGAGGCCAGCTTCATGTTCGAGCACGGGCAGTGGACGATCGCCGTGCCGGTCTGCGCCAGCAGCGCGATCTCCCGGTCATCGAGCCACACGCCGTGGGCGATGACCGACCGGGGCCCCAGCACGCCGCGCTGGTACAGCACCTCGAGGGGCCGGCGCCCCCACCGCTTCAGCGACTCCTGGACCTCCCACACCGACTCGGAGGAGTGGGTGTGGAGGCCGGTGTCGAACTCCTCGGCCAGGGCCACCGCCTGGGCGTAGCACTCCGGCGAGCAGTACATGAGGTGCTCGAGCCCCACCCAGGCCCGCACCCGCCCGTCGGCCGCCTCGCGGTGCGACTCGAGCAGCGCCCGGTTGGTGGCGATCGTCTCGAACCAGTCGTACCGGCCGCCCTCGCCATCCTCGGCGTCGCACACGTAGGGCACCAGCGTGGCCCGAATGCCCAGCTGCTCGGCCACCTCGGCCGATCCCTCCATGAACCGCCACATGTCCATGACCGAGGTCGTGCCGGCCAGGAGGCTCTCGGCGTAGCACTGCAGGGAGGCCGCCCGGGCGATCTCGGGCGTGAGCGCCCGGTGCGTCGGGTCGACGTAGGTCTTCAGCCAGTCCCACAGCGACAGCGACTCGGCCGTGCCCCGCAGCAGCCCCGAGTGCAGGTGGCCGTTGTGGAGGCCGGGCAGCACCGCGTGCCCCGAGGCGTCGACGACCTCGGCGCCGGCCGCCCGGGGATCGGCGTCGAGCTCCTCGACGCCGCCCACGGCCACGATCGTGTCGCCGTCGATGAGGACGGAGCCGGGGTCGAGCAGGCGGCGGCCCCCGGTCATGGGCAGGACGATCCCGTTGCGAACGAGCGTGCTCACCCGGCCCACCCAAGGGCGGCTCCCGGGCTCCGGCAACGCGGCGCGGCACCTCTTCACGCGCTGGAAACACAC
>DATCLS010000022.1:0-1997 GCA_036563805.1 Acidimicrobiales bacterium
GGGGCGCCCCGCCCCCAGCCCAACCGGCTGCGGTTCCGGCTCGGTGTCGACGACGGGGTCACCCTGCAGCTGCAGACGAAGGCGCCGGGTGACGACCTGGTCAGCCGGCCGGTCGACCTCGAGGTGTCGTACGCCTCGCTCTTCCCGCACCGGCAGGAGGCGTACCAGCGCCTGCTGGAGGACGCGATGGAGGGCGACCACCGGCGCTTCGGTCGGGCCGACGGCGTCGAGGAGCAGTGGCGGATCGTCGAGCCGGTGCTGCGCAACCCGGCGCCGGTCGAGCTGTACCGCAAGGGCACCTGGGGGCCGAGCGGGGCCGACGCGCTGGCCTCGGTGGTGGGCGGCTGGATCGAGCCGCTGGCCGAGGGCTGAGCGGGCGCCGGGACCGGCTCGCACGGCGACCGCGGGTCGGCAACGATGGGGCGGTGCTGGCAGCCATCCCCTACACCACCTTCCCCACGATCGAGCTGGGGCCGCTCGAGCTGCGGACCTTCGGGCTCATGGTCGCGCTGGGCGTCCTGCTCGGCACGTGGATCGCCGCCCGCAACGCGGAGCGCTTCGGCGTCCCCCGCGACGAGACCTACCGGGTGGCCACCTGGATGGTGCTCGCCGGCATCGTCGGCTCCCGCCTGACCTGGGCGATCACCCACACCGAGAGCATCGAGGACCCGATCGACGTCATCGCCATCTGGGAGGGCGGCATCCAGTTCTCCGGCGGCTTCATCGCCGCCCTCCTCGTCGGCCTGCCGATGTTCCGGCGCTGGGACCGCCTGCAGCGCTGGCGCATCCTCGACGGCTACGCCCTCGGGCTCACGATCGGCCTCGCCGTCGGCCGGGTCGGCTGCTTCGCGGTGGGCGAGCACTTCGGGCGGACCAGCGACTTCCTCCTCGCCACCCGCTACGACGGCGGCGAGGTTCGGGAGCCGTCGCTCGGGGACGTGCCCCTGCTGGAGGGCACGACGTTCCACAACACGTCGCTGTACGAGATGCTCTACCTGCTCGTGATCTTCGCGGCGCTGGGTGCCTGGGTGGTGCTGGCCCGCCGGCGGGGCGACGACGTCGCGCCCGGCTCGATCGTCGGCGCGTTCGTGGCCGCCTACGGCGTCTGCCGCTTCCTCAGCGACACCCTGCGGGTGAACGACGAGCGGGTCCTGCGGATGACCGGCGCCCAGTGGATGTGCCTGGTCATGGTCCCCGCCGGGTTGTTCATCCTCTGGAAGGTGCGTCCCCGCCTGGCGGCGCTCGCGGCGGCCGGCGCCGCCGGTGACGGCGGAGCGGCCGAGGGTGGCGACGAGGACGGGGCGGACGGCGACACCGGGCCGGCTGCGGAGGAGCGCGGGACGACCGAGGAGGCCGGGACTGCCGAGGGTGGCGCGCGTGACGAGCCGTCCGGGGCGGGCGACGAGGCCGGGACCGCCACGAGCAGCGACGACGTGGCGAGCCCCGGCGACGCGGCGGACGCCGACGAGGGCGCGGCCGCGGGCGGCGGGCCCGAGGCCGGCGGCCGGGAGGCCGGCGTCCCCGGCGGCGAGGGCTGAGGCGGGCCGGCCCGCTCAGGCGGGGACCGGCTCGGGCACCAGCCGGGCCAGCCGGGCGACCGCCCGGTAGGCGGCCTCGGCCGGGCCGAGCTCGTCCTCGCGCAGCAGGTTGGCCATGATGCGCAGCACCCACTCCATCAGCGAGCGCGACCGCATGCCCACCCGGGTGAGCTCGCGCATCAGCGCCGGCCGGCCGATGATCGTGGCGAAGTGGCGGGCCACCTTGAAGTAGAGGCCGTACTCCTCCTCGAGGCGCACCGGGTACTGCGCCAGCGGCGCCGCCGAGCCGGTCCGCAGCGCCTCGTCGATCAGGTCGGCCGCCAGGCGGGCGGTCTCGTAGGCGTAGTCGATGCCCTCGCCGTTGAACGGGTTGATCGAGCCGGCGGCGTCGCCGACCAGCAGCCAGTTGGGACCGGCCTTGGGGTTGACCGACCCGGCCATCGGCAGGCGGCCGCCGGT
>DATCLS010000062.1:0-138426 GCA_036563805.1 Acidimicrobiales bacterium
CCCTAAGTCAACGCGTCTAGCGGTCCTGTACGCCCCGAGAACGCCCGAACGGCGGGCTCGGCACCTCTACCCTCACGAGGGCCTACAAGGCCGCCAGGACGCTACTGAGCGGCCCGGTCGACGGCCCCCAGCGGCCTCGCACCGCCCCTCGGATCGTCCCACGGCACGACTGTCGGACCGAGGCCCCTCACGGGTCGCCGGACCCCAGTCGCCTAGCGAGCGGCGCCGGAACGCGGGGACGACGCGGGGACGCGTGGCAAGGCTCACGCCGCTCTGCGTCCGCTACCAGGGTCTTCCCCAGGATGACGGCGGGGCCTCCGGAGCCGTGTGCGCAGGTTCGAGTCCTGCCGAGGGCGCTCCTCGAAAGCGGCCGTGACCAGGGAAATCCACCCAGGTCACGGCCCTTCGTCGTTTTGACCGGGTTTGCCCCTCTCGACCCGCGGTTGGCCGCCTTCCGTGGGACGACCGTGGGACGTGCCGTCATCAGAGGTGGCCGACCCGCGCGTGACACCGGCCTGGCGGGTTCGACAAGGAGGTAGCTGTGCTGATCGCGCCGAGCGACGAAGCATCGGTCGACCGCGTGGCCATCGAGGAACACCACACAGAGCGCTGCTTCGTCACGCCCAAGCGCGCTGCCTACGATGTCTGAAAGCGAGCAGGGCTCGCCCCGCGAGACGATGGCCGCGCTGGGCATCATCCAGGCGGGCGACCCGATCCTCCGCCAAGTGACCCGACGGTTCGAGCTGCCGGACGAGGCTGAGGACGCCCGTCGGGTCATTGCCGAGCTGACTACGGCAATCGAGCGCATCGAGAAGGTCCACACCTTCGCCAAGGGAGTCGGCATCGCCGCACCGCAGATCGGCATCAACCGTTCTGCCGCGCTCGTCCGTACACCCGACCGCGAAGCCATCACCTTGCTCAACCCTCGGGTCATCGAAGGGAACGCCGGCGACGAGCACGACGAGCAGTACGAGGGCTGTCTGAGCTTCTTCGCTGTGCGGGGGCTCGTGCCCCGCTCCCTCACCATCCACGTCGAGCACCAGGACCTGGATGGCCGGCATCGGATCTCGGTCTTCGAACGCGGCGTCGCCCGCCTCGTGGCCCACGAGCTCGACCACCTAGTCGGGGTGCTGTATACAGACCGCATGCGACCCGGCGTCGAGCCGATTCCGGTGTCCGAGTACACAGGCAGCGGGCAGCGCTGGCACTACAAGGCCGATCGTTCGTCCTGGCCGATGGCGCCGCCCTGAACGCTCCCGCTGTGTGCCGAGTCGACCGGCCAGCTGCCGGTCGACTTCCCCCTGTGAGGCGCTTCTCGTCTCTGTCTGGCCTCTTGGTGGACACCGGCCGATTCCTGGATGGCGCGATGGCAGCATGGAACGAGCAAGGCCGCCAGCACCGCTGGCGGCACGGGGGCGGAGCTCCAACACTCCTAGCCGGAGGTGGCAGCGGCTGCTTGCTCGGATCATCGGCGGCAGCCCCAGGCGACGAGAGGGATCGTCTGCTGACGACCTGGCCAGCCTCGGGCTGGACTACGCCCCGTCCGTCCCAGCCGCACTCGACGCGATCGATCGCCTAGGGCGAGCGGACATGGAGCGCAGAGGCTTCCTCAAGAGCGCCCTGTTCACGGTCGGCGCCGCCATCGCCCCCAGCCGCGATTGGCTCGTGGCCACGATCGAGGACGCCACCGCACCGACTCGCCGGGCGTCCAGCTCCCAGGTCGACGCCATCCGTCGCACGTTCGGGATCTTCCAGGAGATGGACGTGATGCGCGGCGGAGGCCACGCCCGTCACCAGCTCGCCGACTACGTGACGACCGTCGTCACCCCGCTACTTCGCGAGAACGATCCGGCCACCGACACCGGCCGGGCTCTCTACGAGGCCGGCGCCGAGCAGCTGTACCTGCTCGGCTGGATGGCCTACGACGACGGCCAACACTCGCTCGCCCAGCGCTACCTCGTCCAAGCGCTGCGGCTGGCCCAAGAGGCGCGCTGTCCGGAGCTCGGCGCCCACGTCCTCGCCGGCCTATCCGATCAAGCGACGCTCACCGGCAACCCGCAGGACGCGCTCCAGCTCGCCCGCGCCGGCCGAGCCGGCCTCAGGGACACGCGCAGCGAAGCGTGCCTGGCAGACCTGTGGGCCCTACAGGCCCGGGCCGAGGCCGCGCTCGGCGACGCGAAGGCGGCCGCCCGCTCCGTCGCCCAGTCGGAGCGTCACGCCGCCAACATCAACGTCGAGGACGAACCCGAATGGGCCCGGTTCATCGACCCCGCCTACCTCAACGGCGAGTACGCCCACGCCTTCCGAGACCTCGGGCGGGCCGACGAGACCGCTGAGTTCGCAGCCCGGTCGGCCGACGAAGCGGCCCGCCAGCATCGGGCCCGCCGCGGTTCCCTCGCCCATGCCACCCTCGCCCGAGCGGCGCTCGCCGACCACGACCTCGAGGCGGCGGCCGCGGAGGCGACCACAACCGTTAGGCTCGCCGTCGCCGTGCGATCCTCCCGGTCAGTCGAGGCCGTCGAGGACCTGCGCACCAGGCTCGACGCCCACAAGTCCTCGCCCCCGGTCGCCGACTTCTTCGACCTGGCCGAGGCGCTATTGCCTGCGGCTTCCTAACGGGGACCGGGTGACCCCGTGCCCGCTTGGGCCGTAGATGCGAGCTGCGGGTACGACGGAACAGGCATCGTGACGCAACTGGTCAACCGAGTTGACTTTTAGCTTCGACCGGATGATAGTCAACCAAGTTGACCACATGGAGGACGGGCGATGGCAGTGATCCCCGCCAGCGAGGCGACCACCCACGAGCTCTTCGGAGTCCGGTTCACGGGCCTGGCCTCGCCAACCGTGGGCTCGACAGAGCTGATGGCCTGGCAGACGGAGATCCCGCCAGGCACGCCCTCCACGCCCCACCAGGTCACTCGCGAGGAGTTGGTGGTCGTCCTGGCTGGACGGGCCGAGGTGCGATGCGGCGACGACGACGTGACCGAGGCCCGCCCGGGCGACGTGATCATCGTGCCGCCCGATACCGACTTCGTCCTGACCAACACCGGCACCGAGCCGCTCCGGGTGCTCGCCTGCATGCCAGTCGCTGGCCAGGCGCGCATCGATGGCGAGGCGCGGACCCTGCCCTGGATGCAGTGACGCCCTCCGACGCGAGCGCTGCCTCGGGCGGCCGCGCCGAAGACGGCGATGCCGGTGGCGGGCGCGCGAAGGGCATGCCGCTGGCAAGGTTGTTCGCCATGGCGTTTCGGCAGGTCATCGATGAGCTTCACACCCGGCTGGCCGACCGGGGATGGACGGCGATGCGCCCGCCATACGGGTTCGTCCTCGTGGCCGCCAGCCATGGGCCGCTCAACGGGGCGGCGATCGCCGACCTGATGGGCATGACCAAGCAGGGGGCGTCGAAGCTGATCGATGCCATGGAGGCCGACGGCTACGTGCGTCGGGAACCCGGCGGCGCCGGCGACGGCCGATCGAAGCAGGTGGCACTCACCGCCCGGGGCCGCCGCTTGCTCGACGAGGTGGAAGCCATCTACGCCGACATCGAGGCTGAATGGGCCGACGTGGTGGGCCGCGACCGCGTGGAGGCCATCCGTGACGACCTCCTGGCCGTGCTCCGCGCCGCCCACGGCGGCCGCCTGCCACCCATCCGCCCCACCTGGTGACCCGAAGCCCGGCCAAGCCTGCCCCGCGGGTCCGGTGTGGCGATCTGCACGTAGGTGTGATGCGCCTTGCCCGCCCCATGCGCCGTCACATCCGCGGGCTTGCGGATCGTCAGCGCCTCGATCTGGGCGCGCTTGTCGTCCTCGACACGAAGTCAGCCGGGCGAAGTTCCGCACCAGCCAGGCGTCGGGCGAACTTCGGTGTCCGAGCGCAAGGGCAGCGGGCAGCGCGGCACGACGAGCAGACCAGTCACCATGACCCGAGTCCTGCCGAGGGCGCTCCTCGAAAGCGGCCGTGACCAGGGAATCCACCCAGGTCACGGCCTTTCGTCGTCTCAGGCCCCGGCGGTCGTGCGGGTGACGAGGTCGGCGAGCACCCGGCGCATCTCGACCGTGACCCGGTCGGCCTTGGTGTGGTGCTCGGCGGTCAGCTCGAGCGGGACGGCCGTGCCGGGGAGCTGCTCGAGGATCCGGCGGTCCTCGTCGAGGATGACCTCGGCGAGCGCCAGCGACTCCTGCGTCGACACCGTCCGCTGGGCGACCTCGTTGCGCAGGGTGACCGAGAACAGGCGCGAGCGCTCGGCGTCGATCGGCTGGGCGAAGAACGTGAGCACGAGCACCGTCCCGTCGCTGAACTCGAGTCGCAGGTACACGTGGAACGGCGGCGTGAACCGGAACCGGTTCACCCGGTCGAGCAGGGTGTAGCCGCCGTCCTGGTCGAGGATGTCGTCGAGCTTCTTGGTCCGATTGCGGACGACGGCCTCGAACCCCCAGTCCGCCCGGGTGACCGCCGCCTCGCCGAGGCGGACGCCGTCGGGGTCGCCGAAGCTGCCCGGGTGGACGAACGGCACGTGGGTCAGGTCCAGGAAGTTGTCGGCCATCTGGGCAGCCCCGGCCGCCCACACCTGGGGCTCGTGCTCCAGGACCTCGAACCCCGGGTCGCCGTGCTCGGGGATCTCGGGCAGCGCCGTGACCGGCTCCTCGACCGCGGCCCACACGAGGCCGTACCGCTCGACTACGCATGCGGCCGCCTCGCACGACGCCTGGCGCCCGATGGGGACCGACGGGTCCTGCGCCGGGATGCGCACGCAGGTCCCGTCGGCGTCGAAGCGGTAGCCGTGGTAGGGGCACTCGAGGGAGGCGTCGACGACCCGCCCGGCGCTCAGCGGCATCCCCCGGTGGGGGCACCGGTCCGGGAGGAGCGCCGAGCGCCCGTCCAGTCGGACGAGCGCCCAGTCCTCCCCCAGGAGCCGGACGGCGACGGGACCGCCGTCCGGCGCCCCGAGGTCGGCCGCCCGGGCGACGGGATGCCAGCAGCGGCGCAGCACCTCCGTGGTGTTGTCGATGACGGCCCGGCCGCCCCCGCGTCCCCGGGTCGGGGACCCGCCGGCCCGCGCCGCGGGGGCAGCCGCGGGCGCAACCGTGGGCTCAGCCGACATCGGAGTCGGGCACCTCGACCTCGCCGGCGAGCGCCTGGGTGCGGAACTCGTCGATGGCGTCCTGGAGGTCGGGGAGGCGCTCCCGGCCCACCGCGCTCGCATCGGTGACCGCCACGCCGCCCGACTCGAGCGAGAGGATGTCGGTGTAGGGCTGGTCGCCGTCCGACCACTCGCCGGCCCGCAACCGCTCCGCCCAGATGGGCAGCAGCGTGGCGTAGTCGGAGTAGTTGGACCCCAGCACCACGTCCGGCGCCGCCGCCTCCGAGAACGTGCCGTTGCCGAAGCACAGCACCTCGGGGCCCGCCTCCTCGCAGGCCCGGAAGACGCCCGACTGGCCGCCGGAGAGCAGGTTCCAGATGACGTCGACCCCGTCGTCGATCATGATGCCCGCCGCCTCCTGGCCGAGCTGCGGGTCGTCGAAGTCGCCGGTGTAGACGACGTCGATCTCGGTCCCCGGGGCGTAGTCCTCGACGGCGGCGCGGAAGCCGTCCTCGGTCTGCCGCTCGAAGTCCTGGCCGGGACCGGAGATGAAGCCCACGCGGTCGGCGCCCGTGCTGGCCGCCGCCGTGCCGGCCAGGAAACCGGCCGAGTAGCCGGAGTCCTCGAAGTCGGTGAGGTACACCGACGCGTTCGGGGGGTCGCCCTGGACGGGCAGCGAGGTGGCGAACGCCTGGTCGGGGTAGTCGGGCGCGACGGTGGCGACGGCCGGCACCAGGTCGAACCCGTGGGCGATCACGAGGTCGTAGTCGCCCGACTGCGCCGCCTGACGGACGGCGGACTCCAGGGCGGCGTCGCCGCCCTCCAGCAGCCGCTCCCGCACCGCCACCTCGATGTCGCCGTCCTCCTCGGCGGCGTGGCGCATGCCGTCGACCATCTCCTGGAAGAAGCCGCCGTCGGTCGCCGGCCCACCCACGAGCACGATCACGTCGAGGTGATCCTCCCCCGAGCCGCCGTCGTCCGAGCCCGAGCTCCCGCCGTCGCTTCCGCACGCGGCGACCGCCGCGGCCAGCGCCAGCGCGGGAACGACGCGCACCCACCGATGCCGGCGCCTGCCTGGCATCCCCAGATCGACCACCGTGATCACCTCGCTCGTCGGGCACGACCGCCCGGGGACGGCGCACCTTTGTCCGGAGACATGTCTGACATGTGCATCCTCCGCCGGGCACATGTCTGACATGTCTCCGGCACGTGAGAGGCCGGTCACGGGCACCTTGTGGCTAGCTGTCCTCCTCCGCTTCGGACGGCGCCGCGACCCGGGCGATGCACCAGGCCGGGAGCCCGGCGAACCGGGACGGGAGGCCGTCGCGGCCAGGTCCTTGGCGATCTTTACGGACCCTGACCGCCAACCGGCTGCCAATCTTCGATCAGCTCGGATCGACCCCATACAGGGGCTGGTCGCCCCCCAGGAGGAGCTCACCCCCATGGTCAGCCTCGACGACTACCTGCGGCTGCTGCCGAAGGTGGAGCTGCACTGCCACTTCGTGTCGACGATGTCGGCCGCCACCCTGGTCGACCTGGCCGCCACCCACGGCGTGGAGCTGCCCACCACCGACCCCGACGAGCTGTTCGCCTACACGGACCTCGCCGACTTCCTGGTGGCGTTCCGCGCCGCCCACGAGGCGACGCGCCGCCCCGAGGACTTCGAGCGCATCGCCTACGAGGGCGTGCGCATCGGGGTGGAGAGCGGCAACCTGCGCTACCGCGAGTACTTCATCAACCCCCAGTACTTCGTGCCCTACGGCCTGAGCTACCGGCAGGTGATGGACCCGGTCGTGTCCGGCCTGCGGGCGGCCGAGGCCGACCTGGGCGTCGGCTTCCGGGTGATCGCCGCCATCAACCGCCGCGACGGCGGCGCCGCCGCGGTCGAGCTCGTCGAGCAGGTCATCGCCGACCCGATCCCCGAGGTGGTCGGCATCGGCATGGACGACCTGACCGTCGACGGGCTCGAGGCCCCCCGCCGCTTCGCCGAGGCCTACGAGCTGGCCCGCCGGCACGGCCTGCGCACCTGCGCGCACGTCGGCGAGACGCCCCGGGCCGAGCCCGAGAACGTCCGTGTCGCCCTCGACGAGCTGGGCGTCGACCGCATCGACCACGGCTACCGGATCGTCGACGACACCGACCTGGTCGCCCGGGCGCTCGACCGGGGGACGTTCTTCACCGTGACCCCCGTGTCCACCACCATCTGCTCGGGGTGGACCCTCGACCCCGACCACCGGATCGCCGCCATGATCCGCGCCGGGCTCCGGGTCACGGTCGCCACCGACGACGCCATGTTCTTCCGCACCGACATCGGGCGGGAGTACCGCGAGGCCCTCCCCGCCCTCGGGTTCGGCGCCGACGTCGCCGCCCGCATCGCCCTCGACGGCGTCGAGGCCACCTGGTGCGACGACGACCAGCGCGCCGCCCTACGGGCTGCCTTCCGGGGCGAGGTCGCCGCGCTCGACGCCGCCCTCGACCCCGTCGAGCGCCCGGGCTGAGCCCGGGCTCTGACCTGTCCAGCTCGGACCCGGCGAGGCCGGCCCCTCACGGCACCGCAGAGATCACGAGCCGTGCCCCGAGCGGACCCACGAACAGGCACCCGAGCACGTCCGCGACGCCGCTGCTCAACATCGCGGAGGGGCGAGGCGCGCCAGCCGCCATCGGGAGTGCCGCCGCGGAAGCGTCCCGCCTCGCTTCCGCCCATGGCGCACTGGCCGCCTCGCCCGCCGCTGCCCGTCACCGCCCTCCCCGCGGTCGCCACCGTTCCGCCGTCCGACACATGCAAGCGCACCCCCGATCGTGGTGCCATGGCAGCGGGTGCCAATCGCCCTGGGCGCGGGCGAACCACGGTCAGAAGCCGCCCACTCTTGGGGTCAGAACCGGTGGCGGGCCCAGGCGTCGGCCACCTCGTCGCGGGCGTCGCCGAGCGCCCGCATGGGGACGCCGGCGAGCAGCATCTCGCTCCAGATGCGGTGGCACTCGAGGCGCACGAGCGCCCGGCTGACGCCGACCGCCTCGGCCACCTGCTGGTGCGACGCCGCGGTCACCCCGCCGTCCGCCAGCGGGGCGACGTAGGCGTCGAGGATCCGGCGCTGCCGCTCGGTGAGCCGCAGCCGGGCGCCGGTCGGCGGCTCCTCGCCGGTGGCCGCCCCGGCCGGCACGATCCGGGTCGGGGTGTGGTCGCGGTTGACGGTCACCGCCAGCACGTAGCGGAACGTCCCGGCGACCAGGATGTCGAACGCCCGGTCGCGGGGCCCGTGGACCTCGCCGGGCGGCACGGTGACGAGCGGCCGGCCGGTGACCCGCAGGTCGAACGCCAGCGTCTCGTCGAGGTTCTCGACGAGGACCCGCCCGGCGCAGGACAGCATCCGGCCCGCCATCCGGGGCACGACGTCGTCGTAGACCGGCACGTGGCCGATCCGCAGCGCGGCGTTCGGCGACCGCCCGAACGTGACCTCGCCCTCGGCCGGGAGCACCACGACCCGCTCGTCGGTCGCCACCGTGCCGGCCGCGGCCGTGGCGCGCTCGACGGTTGTCATCCACACACCTCCTGCCGGGCCAGGCGCGAGTCGGTGCCCGCGTCGCCGGGCTCGGCGCCCGACCCGGCCGCCGCCCCCGCCACCACGGCCCCCGCCGCGACGGCTCCGGCCACCGCCGTCGTGGCCAGCAGGCCGAGCGCCGCCGCCCCGAGGGCCCCGCGCCGGGGCCACCACGGCCGGCGGGTCAGGCAGCCCCGCAGCTCGTCCGCCCAGGCGCACAGGTCGGCCGGTCGGGCCGCCGGGTCGGGGTCGAGCAGGCGGTCGATCAGGCGCAGGGCCCGCCCCGGGTCGGCGATGTCCCGCAGCGCACCGACCAGCTCCCGCCGCAGGGCGTCCGGCGGCGTGGAGCCCCTGGGGTGCCCGAGCAGGGCGAACACGAGCAGCATGCCCAGCGCCCACCCGTCGGCGGCTGCCCGCCCGGCGCCCTGCAGGCACTCGGGGGCGATGAAGCCCAGGGCGCCCGCCACCGTCGCCGTGTCCCGCCCGTCGTCGGGCCGCGCCGACCCGAAGTCGATGAGCACGGCCCCGCCCGCGCCCAGGACGACGTTGCCGGGGTGCACGTCTCGGTGCACGACCCCTCGGGCGTGCAGGGCCGACAGGGCCCCGGCCAGGTCGTGCGCGACGCCGATGGCCTCGGCCGGGGCCAGGGGCGCCGCGGCCCCGAGGGTCCGCCCCTCGACCCAGGCGGCGGCCGCGTACCACGCCTCCCCCTCGGCCGCCCCGGGCGGCTCGCCCCGGAACAGCGGCGGGCCCCGGAACACCTCGACCACCCGCGCCAGGTGCGGGTGGTCGACGGCCCGCAGCGCCTCCCACCGCCGCCGCAGCTCCGCCACCCGACCGGGCGAGGCGTCGAGGATCGGCTTCAGCGCCACCGGGCCCCGGTAGCCCACGGGGTCGCCGGCGCCCGCCCGACGCTCGGCCCGCACCGTCGTGGGTCGGGCCGCCGGCGCCGCCGGGTCGCCGGCCGGCGGGCTGTGTGCCGCCAGGCCGGTCGCCGCCGGGTCCGTCACCCTGTAGGCGTAGGGGTCCCCGGCCGGGCCCGTGCACCAGACCGACGGGCCCGCTGGCACCCCCTGCCATGGCGCGTCCGCCGGCGCCGCCGTCTCATGGTCGTCGTCCGCCACGTTCGACCGCATCGTTCATCCGCCTCCCGTCTCCGACACCCGCGCCGGGCGCCGTTCCCCTGGTCAAAGCAGACGCGAAGCCGGCCGACAAGGCCCGCGCCCAACCTCGGACAACCTCGGACAGCCAAGCCCGGGCGCCCCCCCTGAGCGCGGCACGATCGGTGCGGACCACGTGACGCGCCGGCGTGTCCGGTGTACGGTCGGCCTCCGGTGGACACGGCGGGTGCACGGCAGGGGGGCTCGGTGGCACGCGCCCTCGAGGAGGTCGCGACGCGGGCGGAGCTCGGGGAGCTCCTCACCGAGCTGAGGAAGCGGTCGGGACGGAGCGTCCGCGAGGTCGGCAGGGCCGTCGGCATCGGGGCGTCGACGGTCAGCGACTGGTGCCGGGCCAAGACCCTGCCGTTCCCGAGCCAGGACGCCGTCTTCGTCCGGCTGCTCCGGGAGCTCGGCGTGGACGACCCGGGACCCTGGGTCGACGCCCTGGTCCGGGTGCGGGACGGCACCCGGCGCCGCCGCCGGGGCACGCCCCCGTACCGGGGCCTCGAGAGCTTCCGCCCCGAGGACCGCGAGTGGTTCTTCGGGCGCGACGAGCTGGTCGAGCACGTGCACAAGCGCTTCTGCCGGCGGGTCGAGGACGCCGACGGCCCCCGGATCCTGTTCGTCGTCGGCGCCTCGGGGTCGGGCAAGTCGTCGGTCCTGCACGCCGGGCTCGTGCCCCGGCTGGAGGCGGACGGGTGGGGCGCGGTCTCGCTCACGCCCGGGGCGCACCCCATGGCGGCGCTGGCGGCGGCGCTCGCCGCCGGGCCCGGACCCGGCGGGGATGGCGCCGAGGTCCCGGCCTCAGGCGGAACGCCCCCGCCCAAGGGCGCCGAGGCGCCGTCCGCGGGCGCCGGCCTGGCCGAGGCGGTGGCCGGGATCGCGGCCCGGGCCGCCGGGCCCGACGCCGGGCCCGATCCCGGCCCCGCCCGCACGGTCGTGATCGTCGACCAGTTCGAGGAGCTGTTCACACGGTGCGCCGACCCCGCCGAGCGGGACGCCTTCCTCGCCGCCCTCACCGACCTGGCGTCCGGGCCCGCCCAACGGTGGGCGGTCGCCGTCGGGCTCCGCGTCGACTTCTACCCCGAGCTCGCCGCGACCGGCCGGTGGACCGACGTCCTGCAGGACGCCCAGGTGCTGGTCGGCCCCATGAGCCGCCCGGAGGTGACCGCCGCCATCGTCGAGCCCGCCCGACGGGCGGGGATCGCGGTGGACGACAGCCTGGTCGACCTCATCCTCCAGGACTTCATCCCGCCCGGGTCGATCAGCGGCCAGCACGACCCCGGGTCGCTGCCGCTCCTGTCCCACGCCCTGCTCGAGACGTGGCAGCAGGCCACCCGGGGCCGCATGACCGTCGAGGACTACCGGGCCGCCGGCGGCATCCGGCGGGCGGTCGAGGACTCGGCCGAGCACGCCTTCGGGCGGCTGCCGGAGGCCGCCCGAGCCCGGGCCCGCACGGTGTTCCTCCGGCTGGTGAGCATCGACCACAACGGGGTCGCCACCCGGCGGGCCGCCACCTGGGACGAGCTGGCCGGGCTGGACGGGGGCGACGGCGGGGACGGCACCTGTACCGACGGCGACACCGACGGCGACACCGGCGGCGGCGAACCCGCCCACGGCGAGCCCGCCGGCACGCCCGACGCTTCGGCGATCATCGAGCCCTTCGTCGAGGCCCGCCTGGTCACCGCCCAGGAGTCCACGGTCGAGATCGCCCACGAGGCGCTGCTCGGGGCCTGGCCCCGCCTCCGCCGGTGGGTCGACGACGACCGCGACGGCATCCTCGGGCGCCGGCGCATCAGCGACGCCACCCAGGTCTGGCTCGACCACGACCGCGACCCGTCCGCCCTGGCGCAGGGCGCCCGGCTGGCGGCCATGCAGCAGGCGGCCAGCGGCGACGCCCGGCGCCACCTGAGCCGCGACGAGCGGGCCTTCCTGGCCGCCAGCGTCCAGCGGGCCGCCGAGCGGGAGCGGGCCCGGCGCCGGCAGGCCCGGCGGCTCCGGGCGCTGGCCGCCACCACCACGATCCTGGCGCTGGTCGCCCTGGCGCTGGTGGTGGTCGCCTCGGGCCAGCGCTCGGAGGCCGAGGCGGCGCGGGACGACGCCCTGTCCCGCCAGCTGGCGGTGAGCGGCGAGGCGCTGCGCGAGACCGACCCGACGCTGGCCGCCCACCTCGCCATCGCCGGCTACCGCACCGCCCCGACCAGCCAGGCCCGGTCCGCCCTGCTGGAGGCCGCCGACCTCCCGTTCGCCACCCGCTACGTCGGCGCCCCGGGCCCGACCACGGTCGCCGCCTCGGCCGGCGACGGGGTCGTCGCCGCCAGCAACTCGGTCGACGGGACGGTCCAGCTGTTCACGTCGGCCGACGGCGGCGGCCTGGCCCGCCGCGGCGTCATCGAGCTCGACGACCCCGAGGCCGACGTCTACGCCCTGGCGCTCACCCCCGACGAGACCGTCCTCGCGGTCGGGGGCGCCGGGCCGGGCGTCGACCTGTGGGACGTGTCAAACCCCGACCGGCCCCGGCACCTCGCCGGTCCCCTCGACGGCCCGCCCGGCGCGGTCCAGCGGCTGGCGGTCACCGCCGACGGCATCGAGCTGGCCGCCAGCGGCGACGGCGCCGGCATCCACCGGTGGGACATCCGCGACCCCGAGCGCCCCCGGCCGCTGCGGACCATCCCGTCCGACACCGCAACCCGGGGCGTCGCCTACAGCCCCGACGGAACCCGCCTGGCGTTCGGGCAGGCCACGGGCCGGGTGCGCATCTGGGAGCTGACGCCCCGGCCCCACGAGGTCGGCCGGGTGCGGATCGGCGCCGGCGAGGTCTACACGGTCGCCTTCGGTCCGGACGGCGACACGCTGGCCGCCGGCGTCCAGGACGGCGAGGTGCGGGCCTGGGACGTGACCACCCCGGCCGCACCCCGCCGGATCGCCCTCCCGCAGACCACGTTCCGGTCCTGGGTCAACACCACCGCCTTCAGCCCCGACGGCCGGTATCTGGTGGCCGGCAGCTCGGACGCCGCCGTGCGGGTCTGGCGCACCCGCGACTGGACCGTCGTCGGTGAGCTGCCCCACCCCGCCCCGCTCACCCAGGCCGTGTTCGCCCGGGACGGCGACGTGCTCGTCACCGCCGCCGCCGACGGGGCCACCCGGCTGTGGGACCTGCGCGCCGCGCTGCCGGCCCTGATGAACGGCCGGGTCTTCGCCCTGACGTTCTCCCGGGACGGGCGGCGCCTCGCCGGCTTCACCGGGGAGGACACCGCGGTGTGGGACGTCGTCGACCCCGACCGGCCGCGGCGGATCGTCCACGTCACCGCCCCCGACCCCGACGCTCCCTTCAGCGGCTCCGGCGACATGACCGCCGACGGGCGCCTGGTCGCCCAGGGCGGCGTCGACGGCACCGTGCACCTCCTCGACATCTCCCGCCCGGAGGCCCCGGCGTTCGTCGGCGGGCCGCTCCGCGGGTCCGACGCCCTGGTCGAGCAAGCGGCGTTCAGCGCGGACGGGACCCTGCTGGCAGCGGCCAGCGACGACGGCCGCGTCCGCGTCTGGGACGTGGGCGACCCCCGTCGGCCCCGCCTCGCCGCCACCATCCAGGACTCCGAGCAGATCATGCTCAACGTGGTCTGGAGCCCGACCGCCCCGCTGCTCGCCGCCAACAGCGCCGACGGGTACACCTATCTCTACGACGTCGCCGATCCCGAGGCGCCGCGTCTGGTCAGCCGCCTCGACGGGTTCGCCAGCGAGTCGTACGCCACCGCCTTCGCCCCCGACGGCGACACCGTGGCGGTGGGCGGCTCCGACACGTTCGTGCTGGTTTGGGACATCCGCGACCCCGCCCACCCCGAGCGCATCGGCGAGCCCATCACCGGGCCGCCGAGCCGGATCTACGATCTGGCCTTCGACCCTCGGGGCGAGCAGTTGCTGGCCGCGGTCATCGACGGCACGGCCTGGCTGTGGGACACCCGCGACCTCACGGACGTCTCCCGGACCGCCGTCCTCGGGCCGTTCGACGGGCCCACGTTCGCGGTGGCCGTCAGCCCCGACGGGTCCGTGTTGTCCGCCGGCGGCGGGGACCAGCAGATCCACCTCTGGTCCCGCGACGAGGAGGCGGTGATCGACGGCTTGTGCGCCCGCGTCGGCGACCCCATGACCCGGGACGAGTGGGCGACCCACGTGCCGGACGAGCCGTTCGAGCGGATCTGCTGAGGGCGGGGCGGGCCCGGCCGCCCGGCGCCCGCTGGGTCGGGGCCCGTCGGGCCGGGCGTCAGGCGGGCCGCCGGGCGACCAGGATGAGGTGGCTGCCCGTGTCGACGAGGCCGGGCTGGCGGCACAGGCGGCGCTCGGCCTCGACCGCGGTCCGCCAGACGGCCGGGTCGGCGGCGGCCTCCTCGAAGGCGGGGTTGCCCGCGCCGCTTCGCGCCGCTCGTCCTCGCCAACCTCGACCACCTCCGCCCGTGGGTGGCCTGGGCGGCGGACGAGCCGGCGGCGCCGGCCGAGGTCGGCATCGACGTCACCTGACGCCGCCGCCCGAACGCCTGACCGCCCGGCCGCGGCACGGAAGGGGCGCGGACGCGAGCGGGGCTGGGCGGGCTACCTTCCGCGTCCGTGCGACGGCTCCCACGGATACTCGCCGCGGTCGTCGGGGTCGCGGTCGCCCTGGCGGTGGGGAACGCTGGGCCGGCCGCCGGCCGCGACGCCCAGGCGGGCGCAGCGCCCCCGCCCGACGAGGTCGCCCGCGCCATCGCCGCAGCCGGCTGGTACGGGCAGGAGGGCGCCGTCGACGACCGGCGCCCGTTCGAAGCCCTCGCCGACCGGCTGACGGGCCAGGCCGAGCCGATCGGCTTCGCGCTCCTGGCCGCGGAGCCGCGGGGGTCGAGCACCACCTACGCCGAGCAGGTGCTCGACGCCCTGATCGACCAGGGAGAGCGCGAGATCCGCACCGTGGTCGCCCTGTCGGACGCCGACGTCGGGGTCGTCAGCGACGCCTGGAGCGACCAGGCGATCGACGTGGCCGTCGACCAGGCGATCGACGACCTGCGCGCCGACCCGGCCACCGGTCTGGAGTCGCTCGCCCGCACCCTCGCCTCCCAGCCGACCGGGGTCGAGGAGACGGACGCGCCCGAGGACGACGGCGGCGGCACCAACCCCGTCCTCGTCGGCCTCGGCGTCGTCGGGATCGCCGGTCTGGCCATCGCCGGCCGGGTCTTCGGCTGGTCCCGCCCCCGGGACCTGGACGACGACGAATACCGGCGCCGCCGGCGCTGGCGCCGCTCCGCCTACCGGTCCCGCCGCCGTGTCCGCCCCACCCGCAGCCGCAGCCGGTCGTCGTCCCGCTCGTCCCGCCGGGGCCGCGGCGGCCGCCGTCTCTAGCCCGCAGCGCGGCGGCGCAACCCGAGATCCCCCGCTCCGATCGGACAGGTCATCCGACCCCATCGGACAACCTGTACGACGCTCACGGTGACTTGCGACTGACTGTCTGCGCGAATCCGTGGTCTGCTCAGCCCACCCTCGACGAAAGGAGCGGCAAGAGCAGGACCGTCGTGGGGGCGGTGGCCCTGGCGGTGGGGCTCCTGCCCCATCCGGCCACCGTCGGCGCGGACGTCGGCACCGACGCCACAGCCGCGGCGCGCCAGTACGTGCAGATACGCAACCGGGATTCGGTCTGCTGCATCGAGGTCGCCAACTCGGCCGTCGAGACGGGGTCCCGCATCCAGATGTCGACGTGCCGCGGGCAGTCGGGCTCGATGTGGGAGCTGCGGCGCCCGCCCGGCCACACCGGCAGCCTGCCCTGGATCTACAACCCGGGCAGCAACCGGTGCGTCTCGCTCCGGGGTGTCGAGTCCGGCACCCCGTCCGCCGGGACGGCGCTCCAGCTGGAGCCCTGCGAGTGGCGGGGCGCCGACGACGGCGCCGGCGACGACTCGGTTTGGCGGTTCGTCTCGGGGGGCCCGAACCGGGAGAACATCCTGTCGGGCCTCCGGCTGAGCGACGGCTCGTTCCCCTGCGTCGAGTACGACGGCGACCACCAGCTCCGGCTGGCGCGCTGTGGCTCGAACCCCCGTCAGGACTGGGTGCGGGTCCGGATCCGTCTCTGACCTCGGAGCCCCGGCGGCTGCGGCCTGGCCGCCAGCCGACGGGGCCGCCGGGGCCACCGGCCCCGGCCTCACCCCGACGGGATGAGGCCCGCACGGCCAACCGGGCACCGGCCCTCACCCACCGGGGGTGAGCGACCAGGGGCGAGCGACCCGGATCGAGGGCGAACGCCCCGTCCGGGACGGCGGACCGACGGCTTCGACGGGGCCACGGCGCTGGGGATGAAGGACCAGCGGCCGGCCGACACCGAGCCCGAGCGCGCCGCCCACGCCCCCACCCGGCATCACCTGTTGCCGTGCGCGCGGCGCACCCGTAGCGTCACCGGTGGTGGTCTCCCGCTGGGCCCCACCGGGCGGCCCCAGCGCCCGACGGACAGAGAGGAGCAGGCGTGGCGGTCGTGAGTCGCGGGTTCCAGGGTCGGCGGCGCCAGCCGGGCGCCGGCCTCGTGCCCCCGGGCCAATACCTGGTGGACGACTTCCCGGTGCTGAGCGCGGGGCCGACCCCCGAGGTCCCGCTGGAGCGGTGGGACCTCACGGTGGTCGACGAGTCCGGCGCCGTCCTGGCGCGCTGGGACTGGGAGGCGTTTCTGGCGCTGCCCGCCGAGGACGTCACCGTCGACATCCACTGCGTCACCCGGTGGTCGAAGCTGGGCACCCGCTGGCGGGGCGTGTCGGTCGACACGCTCCTCGACGGGATCGACACCGACGCCGAGTTCGCGGTCGCCTTCTGCGACGGCGGGTACACGACCAACCTGCCGCTGACCGACCTGCTGGACGGCCGAGCGTGGGTGGCCTACGGCTACGAGGGCGAGGCCCTCGAGCCCGAGCACGGCGGGCCCGCCCGCCTGCTCGTCCCCCACCTCTACTTCTGGAAGAGCGCCAAGTGGCTGCGGGGCCTGCAGCTGCGCGCCGAGGACGAGCCGGGGTTCTGGGAGAGCGTCGGCTACCACAACTACGGCGACCCCTGGCGTGAGCAGCGCTACTGGGGCGACTGACGGCCCGGGCGGGGGCCGGGCCGCCGGGGCGACCGGCGGGCGGTCGGCGCCCGCGCCGATGCCGGCGCCGACCCCGGCACCCGCGCGCTGGCTCGTGGCCACGGTCGCCGAGACGGTGCCCGAGACCGCCCGGGCGGTGACGCTGCGGCTCGACGTGCCCGGCTGGCCGGGGCACCGGGCGGGCCAGCACCTCGACGTGCGGCTCACGGCCGAGGACGGCTACTCGGCGCAGCGGAGCTACTCGATCGCCTCGCCGCCCGGGGCCGAGCGCCTCGAGCTGACCGTCGAGCGGATCGACGACGGCGAGGTGTCGCCCTACCTCACCACCGTGGCCGACGTCGGCGACCAGTTCGAGGTGCGGGGGCCGATCGGCGGCTGGTTCGTGTGGGACCCCGCCGACCCCGGCCCGGTCCTGCTCGTGGCCGGCGGATCGGGCGTCGTGCCGTTCCGGGCGATGCTGCGCCACCACGCCGCCACCGGCAGCACCGCCGCCATGCACCTCCTGTACTCGGCCCGCACCCGCGCCGACGTCATCTACCGGCGGGAGCTCGAGGAGCTGGCCGGGCCCCACCGGGCCGTGACCCTGACCCTCACCCGAGAGACGGGGCCGGGCTGGACCGGGCGCCGGGGCCGCGTCGACGCCGACCTGCTGGCCGAGGTGGGCTGGCCGCCGGAGGTGCAGCCTCGCTGCTACGTGTGCGGCCCCACCCCGTTCGTGGAGGCGGTCGCCCGGGCCCTCGTCGACCTGGGCCACGCACCCGCTCGCATCCGGACCGAGCGGTTCGGGCCGACAGGATCGGCAGGACCGACAGGAGGCTGACGTGGACACACCCACACCCCTGGACGGCAACGCGGCCGCCGGCGCGCTCGGCGAGCTGTTCGCCTTCGACATCACCGCGGCCGTGGCGACCTGCGCCGCCTGCCGGGACCCCCGCCCCGTCGCCGAGCTGCGCGCCTGGCTGGACGCCCCCGGGCTCGTGCTCCGGTGCGCGTCCTGCGACGCCGCCGAGGTCCGCCTCGTCCGGGCGGGCGACCGGGCCTGGCTCGATCTGCGGGGCATCCAGGCCCTGGAGATCGGCCTCCCCGCCGGTCCGTAGCCCGCGGCCGGACCTGCACCGGTGCCGGCCGGCGGCGGCCCCGGGCGCGCCCGGGCCGGCCCGGCGGTCCCGGCCCTCGGTTGCGCCCGGGCGCGGCGTGTGGTCATGTATCCGGCCGGTGACAGATTGTCACCGGCAGCGTGTGCCGCAGTCTGTCGCCGAGTGGGGGTGGAGCCGTCATGACCGAGGTGACCCGACGCGTGGCCATCGTGAGCGACGCGTCCTCCTACGTCGGCCCCGAGCTCGCCCGGCTCCTGGCCCGCCGCGACCACGACCTGGTGCTGGGCGACCCGGCCGAGGGCCTGTGCGAGGAGGTCGAGGCCCTGGGCGGCCGGGCCGTGGCGGTGGCCGACGCCCGCGACCTGCGCAAGCCCGAGGCCGCCGCCCGGCTGGTCGACGCCTGCCTGGAGGCGTTCGGTCGGATCGACGCGGCCGCCGCCCTCACCGGGCGGATCGTGACCGGCCGGTTCCTCTCCTCCTCGCTCGACGACCTGCGGACGGCGCTCGTCGGGTGCGTCGAGGCGCCCTACAACTTCCTGCGGGCGGTCGTGCCGGTCATGGTCGGCCAAGGCGACGGCCAGGTGCTGGTGTTCACGAGCGCCACCGGCGCCCGGCCCACGCCCGGCGCCCCGCTCTACTCGTCGGCGCGGGCGGGGGCCAACATGCTCGTCCGCAACGTCGCCGCCGAGGTCGCCCGGCACAACGTGCAGGTCAACGCCATCGGCACCAACTTCATGGACTTCCCCGGCTTCCTGCGGGCCAGCCGGGCCGAACACCCCGAGGGCCGGGCCCGGGTCGAGGCCCAGGTGCCGATGCGGCGGCTCGGGCAGCTCGACGAGCTGGCCCACCTGGCCGGCGCCTTCCTCGACGGGACCAGCCGCTTCGCCACCGGCCAGTTCGTCGCCTTCGCCGGCGGCTGGGCCTGACCGGCGCCGGGCGCGGCGGCACGTGGCCCGGACCAGCCAACCGCGGCCGCGATGAATCCCGGTCGGCCCGCCCGTCTATCCCCGGTCCGCACCACCGACCCCCGGGAGCCACGGATGGGCCAGATCAGCATCGAGATGTTCGCCACCCTCGACCTCGTCGGGCAGGCCCCCGGCGGGCCAGAGGAGGACCCCGACGGGCAGTTCCCGTTCGGGGGCTGGCAGGCGCCGCTGTTCGACGACGTCGCCGGCGAGCAGGTCCTCGCCGCCTACCAGGGCACCGACGCCCTCCTGCTCGGCCGCCGGACCTACGACATCTTCGCCGCCCACTGGCCGCACCAGGAGGGCGGTCAGGACGACGAGATCGCCCGGCTGTTCAACCGGGTGCCGAAGTACGTGGCCTCGCGCGGCACGCCCGACCTGCCGTGGGCGGGATCCACGCTGCTCGGACCCGACCTGGCCAAGGCGGTTCGCGAGGTCCGCGACCGACACGAGGACGTGAAGGTCGTCGGCAGCCTGAACCTGGTCCAGACCCTCCTGCGCGAGAAGCTGTTCGACCGCATCGACCTGTGGGTCCACCCGGTCGTGCTCGGCACCGGCAAGAAGGTGTTCGGCGACGGCGCGGTGCCGTCCAACGTCACGCTGCTGGCGCCGCCGGTCGCCAGCCCCAACGGCATCGTGTACCTCCAGTACGGGCTGGCCGAGGGCACGCCCGGCATCGGCGACATGGCCGGCGATCGCGACGCCGTCCGGCCACCGGCGTAGCGGCCACACGACCCCCGGCCACCGGCGCAGCGCCACACGACCCCCGGCCACCGGCGCTGCGCAGCGGCCACACGACCCCCGGCCACCGGACGCCCCGGCGGCCGGGACGACGCCGGGGCCGGATCGGGGCCGGGATCTGAGTCGGCGCCTCCTAGGCCGGGGCCACGAGCCGCTCGCGCAGCGTCCGCAGGTCGGCGGCCGGCACACCCGCCGGCCCGGTGAGGTAGGCCTCCACACCGCCGTACCGGCGGTCGAGCTCGGCGAGCGCCTGCTCCATCGCCCACCGGGGGGCCGAGAGCACGCCGGCCGCCGCCTCCGGCGCCATCCCGAGCTCGACCAGCCGCTGGAACGACGTGTCCTGGTGCTCGCGGCGCCGGTAGCGAGCGGTCAGCTCGTAATCGTCGAGCACGACCTGGCGGCCGACGCCCAGCGCCTCGAGCAGGAGCGCGGCGCTGATGCCGGTCCGGTCCTTGCCGGCGTGGCAGTGGAAGACGGCGGGCAGGCCGCCCGGCGCCGCCAGGCCCCGGAACAGCTCGCCGATCCGGGGCGCGGCGTGCTCGATGAGCCCGAGGTACATCTCGAGCAGGACCTGCTCGCCGTCGGCGGCGGTCAGCCGCTGGGCGGCCGTCGCCACGGCCACCGACTGCCCGCCGGCCGGCTCGCTGAGGATGGTGATGGCCCGGGACGGGAACGGGTTGGGGAGCTTCTCCCGCTCGGTGTCCCGGCGCAGGTCGTACACGGCGCTCAGGCCGAGCCGCTCGTACAGCACCAGGTCGCGGGGCGACAGGTAGTGCAGCGCGTCGGCCCGGAACACCTGACCCCAGCGCACGACGCCGCCCGACGACGTGCGGTAGCCGCCCAGGTCGCGGAAGTTCCGGATCCCCTCGAACGGCACCCGCCGGTCGGCCGCCACGACCGCCGGCCCGGCGCCGTGGGGCGCCACCGACACGAACAGCCGCCCGTCCCGGCGGCCGGCGACCAGCAGCGAGGTCTGGCCCGCCGGGACCGTCGCCTCGTGGGCGTGGTCGATGTGCTCGGGCGTGGTGCCCGTGGCCACGTCGACCGCCGCCGGAGGCCCCTCCAGCGTCCAGCGCACCAGGGCACGGCCGTCCGGCTGGGTGTCGACCTCGACATGGGCCACGGTGGTCTCCATCGCCCGCGACGCTAGGGCGGCCCGGTGAACGCCAACCAACCAGAAGGGTGGGCGCTCACTCCCGGGCGGCGACCGGGGGTGACTCCTGGCCCTCCGCCGGCCCTTGAACGGCCCCGACCGTGCCCTCTCGGCTCGCGTCGGCGGGCCCTCAGCTCGCCTTGAGCGTGGCGCCGTAGAGCTCGGCCAGCGCCCGCCAGTGCCGCTCCTCGGCCTCGGGGTCGTGGGTCGGGTTGTCGGGCACGGCGAAGCCGTGGGCCGCCGGGTAGGTCTCGAGCTGGTAGTCGACGCCACCCTTCTGCAGCGCCTCCTCCAGCTTGGCGGCCTGCTCGGGCGGGAACGACCCGTCGTTCTCGGCGGCGGCGATGTAGACGCGCCCGCGGATCCGGTCGACGACCGTGTGCGGGCTGTCGGGCGCGTCGGTGGCCAGGTACCCGCCGTGGAACGAGGCGGCGGCCGCCACCCGGTCAGGATGGTGGGCCGCGGCCGTCAGCGAGCTGCCGCCGCCCATGCAGTACCCGGTCGTGCCCACGGCGGTGCCCGCCACCTGGGGCTGCGCGGCCAGGAAGTCGAGGAAGGCGCCGGCGTCGCGGGCGACCATCTCCTTGGTCACGCTGCGGGCCAGGCCCATGAGCCGGTTCCGCTCGGCCTCGTCGCCGAAGGCGGTCTTCATGTCGAACGGCTCGTAGGGCCCGTGCCGGTAGTAGGGGTCGGGGACGAGCACCACGTAGCCGAAGTCGGCGAGCCGCTGACCCATGGCGTGGAACGTCGGCCGCAGGCCCCCGGCGTCGGGGAACATGATCACCGCCGGCCACGGGCCCTCCCCGTCCGGCACCAGCAGGGCGGCGGGGCAGGTTCCGTCAGGCGTGGGCACGGACACGTCGAGTTTCGGCACGGTGACCTCCTGGCGTGGGTACGGGCGTCCGAACACTTGACGCTCACGCGGTTGAATGACCCCGATCTTGCCGCGCCGCCCGGGGGCGCCGTCCATGTCCGAGTCGGCCAACACCTCGGAGCTGGGACCTCGGGACCTGGGGCCCGGGGCCGCGGACGCGGGACGTCGGCCGCCGCTCCGGCGATCGCCACCCCGGTGACCGGTCCCGTGACCGGTGCGCTCGGGCCCCACTCGGGCCCGCCCGGGCTCTGGTCAGGCGGCTCACGCCCGGCCGTGGGCCCGCAGCACCTGCACCGCCCAGACGGTGACCGAGCTGCGCCAGCCCTGGGCCCCGCCCGGCGACGCCGACTCGAAGTCGACCGCCCACCCGCCGTCGGGCCGCTGCTCGGTGACGAGCTTCTCGACATCGGCGTCCACGGCGCCGGCGTCGAACCGGCGCCGGAGCGGCCGGTCGGGCCACGGCGTGAAGTCCAGCGGCCGCATCTTCTCGCCGGGTGCCCCACCCGGCACCGGCAGAGCGCCGGACGGCGGGATGGCGGCGGTCATGCGGTCGAGCTCGGCGTTCAGCTCCGGCCGGTCGTCCACGACCGCGTCGAGCAGCCACAGCGCGAACCGGAGCTCGAGCACGAACAGGTCCTCGGGCCGGTCGGTCTCGGCGATGCGGTCGAGGCAGAAGTCGGTGGCCGTGGCCAGCCACGGGTGGTTCCGGACGGCGGGGTCGTGGCGGCCCACCCGGTGGGCGAAGGCGGCGACCGCGCTCGTGATCTGGAGCGACGACGTGGTGGTGTCGCCGGTGGTCCACACGGGCGACGAGCCGGCCGCCTCGTCGAGCGGGAGCACGAACGGGAGCCCGCCGTCAGGCCGGGTCACCGTGGCCAGCCAGTCGCACAGCTCGGCGGCCCGGGGCGTGGTGGCCGGCGCCGCCTCGGCCATGACCTCGAAGGCGTGCAGCGCCCCGGCGGGCTGGCTGGTGGTCGCCCGCAGGTCGGGCTCGAGCGACCAGCCGTAGCCGCCGTCGGGGTTGCGGTAGGCGTCGAGGACCCGTAGCGCGTGCTCCGGGTCGCCACCGCCCAGGGCCAGGGCGAGGCGGTGGCGGTCGATCAGGCGGCCCTGGGCGACGAGGAACCGCCGGGCGGCGTCGATGTCCGGCGCCGTGGTGTCCGGTGTGGTCGTGGTGTCCGATGTCTTGTCCGTCGTCATGGCCCCACTGTGCGGCCCCGGCGCCGCCGGGGTCTTGAACGGTTCGGACATCGGGCGGGCCCGGCGGCAGAGGCGGACCGGGGCGGGCCCGGCGGCCGGCGCCGCGTTCTCGGCGCATGCGTGGACCGTGACGGTTCAGAAATGCGCAGAGAACGCGCCGGTCCCGTCTCAGTCCGGCAGGACCGGCACCGACAGCTTCCGACATCACCCCACCGGCATGACACGCCCGCCCCCTCTCAGTCCGGCAGGACCGGCACCGACAGGCCCGGGTCGGCCTCGAGGAGCGACGCCCGGGTGACGGCGTCGGACCCGAAGCGGTCGCGGATGCCGTCGACGGCGGCGTCGAGCGCGGCGGCGTCGCGCCGCTCGAAGGGAAGCGTGAGCTGCACGGCCCGGGCGTCCTCGAGGTTGCTCACCGCCACGCCGACCAGCGTCAGCCCCCGCCGCTCGACCTCGCGCCGGGCGGTCCGCAGCAGCGCCCGGGCGGTGGCCAGGATCGGCCGGGTGTCGGCCGTCGCCCGGTCGAGCGTGTGGGACCGGGTGGCGCGGGCGAAGTCGCCGAACCGCAGCCGTACCGTGACCGTCCGCCCCGCCCGGCCGGCCGCCCGCATCCGCCGGGTGACCCGGTCGACCAGCCCAGCGACGATGGCGTCCAGCTCGCCGGGGGCGCGCGACGGCGAGAACCGCGACCCGAGCGCCCGCTGGGACCCGATCGACCGCCGGCGCCGGCCGGTGTCGACGTGCCGGGGGTCGCGGTTCCACGCCAGGGCGTGGAGGTGCCGACCGGCCGCTGGGCCGAGCATCGCCACCAGCGCCTCCTCGGGCAGGCGGGCCACCTCGCCGACCGTCGTCAGGCCCCGGGCCCGCAGTTTGCCGGCCGTGACCGGCCCCACCCCCCACAGGCGTTCGACCGGCAGCGGGTGGAGGAACGCCAGCTCGGCCTGGGGCGGCACGACCTTGAGCCCGTCGGGCTTGGCCACGCCGCTGGCCACCTTGGCCAGGAACTTGGTGCGGGCCACGCCGACGGTCAGGGCCAGGCCCACCTCCTCGCGCACGGCCCGCCGCAGGCGAGCGGCGATGGCCACCGGCTCGCCGACCATCCGGCGCAGCCCGCCCACCTCGAGGAACGCCTCGTCGATCGACAGCCCCTCGACCAGGGGCGTGGTCCGCTCGAACACCGCGAACACAGCCCGGCTCGCCTCGGCGTAGGCGGACATGCGGGGCGGGACGACCACGGCGTGCGGGCACAGGCGCCGCGCCTGGGCGGCGCCCATGGCGGTGCGGACGCCGCACGCCCGGGCCTCGTAGCTGGCCGCCAGCACCACCCCGCCGCCCACGATCACCGGCCGGCCCCGCAGCCGCGGGTCGTCGCGCTGCTCGACCGAGGCGTAGAACGCGTCGAGGTCGGCGTGGAGGACGGTGGCCTGCCGGTCCACGAACACATGTTCGCAGATCGGCACCGGTTGCGCTACGGGTGCGCCGGAGCTTCGGCCGATGCGGTCGGCGTCACGGCCGGCACGGCGATCCGGCCCGCCTCGGCCTCCCGCCGCCACGCCTGGAACCCGCCAGCCAGGTCGGTGACGCGCCCCAGCCCGAGCTGGCGCAGGGTGGCCGCCGCCAGGCTCGAGGCGTACCCCTCGTCGCAGACGATCACCATCTCCTGGTCGCGCCCCCGGACCTCGGGCAGCCGGTGGGGGCTGGTGGGGTCGAGCCGCCACTCCAGCACGTTGCGCCCGACGACCAGGGCGCCGGGGATCAGCCCGTCGCGCTCCCGCAGCTCGACGGGCCGGATGTCCACCACCAGCCCGCCGCGCTCCAGCACGCCGGCCAGATCGCCGGGCTCGGCGCGGGGCTCGATGGCGACCCGGGCGCCGTCCAGCAGGCGGTCGATGGCCGCCGACGCGGGGCCGTCGACCGCCCCGGACCCGGCCTCAGCCACGGCTCGCCGGGTGGAGGAGGAACGAGGCCGCCCGCGCCGCCAGCAGCGGCTGCTCGGGCAGCTGGGGGACGGTGGCGATCGGCGCCAGCGTGTCGAGGTCGTAGTAGGTCATGGCCGTCAGCGGGGGCGAGTAGACGTGGATGCTGGTGGCCGGTTCGGTGCCGCGGTTGACGACGTCGTGCACGGCCCCGACAGGCACGTGCCGGACCTGCCCCGGCTCGAGCTGGCGCTCGACGGCGCCGCCCGGGCGCGGCACCACCTCCGTCAGCGTGCCCGACGTGACGACGAAGGCGCCAGCTGCGTCGCCGTGGTCGTGGGGCTCGACGCCCTGGCCCGGCGCCCAGCCGATCACCCACACCTCGTAACGCTCGGTGGCGAGCAGGCGGACGGGCTGGCGCTCGTCCGGATCGTGACGCACCACCGCCCCCCACAGCGGGCGGGCGGCGGCGATGCCGCCGGCGATGTCGGCGAGGATGGCGGGCCGGAGCGGGCCGTCCACCGGGGCCGGCGCGGGGTCGGCCGGAGCGGGGTCCGGGTCCACCAGGACGGGGTCCGGGTCCACCGGGGCGGCGTCCGCGGCGGGTGGGCGCACGGTCGCCGGCATCACCGGAAGGGCCGCGAGCCCCGCAGGGTCACGCGGTGCATGACCCGGTGGGCGCCGCCGTAGTCCTGGGCCGCGTAGTGCAGCGTCGAGCGGTTGTCCCAGAAGGCCACGTCGCCCGCCTGCCACTTGTGCCGCACGACGTGCTCGGGCGCGGTCATGTGGTCGTAGAGCAGGGCGAGGAGGCCGTCGCTCTCCTGGCGGGACAGGCCGACGACGTGCGTCGTGAACCCCGGGTTCACGAACAGCGACCGCCGCCCGGTCTCGGGGTGGGTGCGGACCACCGGGTGCTCGACCGGGTCGAGGCGGTCGTACCGCCGGCCGTCCCACTCGATCGCATGGCTGCGGGCCAGGAAGCCGCCGAACGTGGCGTTGCCGTCGTGCACGGCCGTGAGCTCGTCGACGAGCCGCCGGAGGGGCGGGGCCAGGTTCGCATAGGCGGCCTGGGTGTCGGCCCACAGCGTGTCGCCGCCGGCCTCGGGGATCACCCGGCCGCTCAGGATCGACCCGTCGGGCGGCGTCTCGACGAACGTCACGTCGGTGTGCCAGCCCTCGACGCGGGGGCGGTTGCGGATCCAGGCGTACTCGTCGCGGTCCCGGGTCACGTGGCTGTCGAGCACGAGCACCTCGGGGTGCTCGGCGATCGCCCCGGGCACGACGGGGTGGGCCGGCGTCAGATCGCCGAACGTCCGGCCGAGCGCCACCTGGTGGTGGGGCTCGAGGTGCTGGCCGGGGAAGAACAGGACCTTGTGGTCGAGCCACAGCCGCCGGATGGCGGCGACCGTGGCCGCGTCGAGGGGCTGGCGGAGGTCGATGCCCCGGACCTCGGCCCCGATCGTCCCGCCGAGGCGCCGCACCTCGAGGCCGAGGGCCTCGGGGTCGGCGCTCTCGGGGCGGACGCCCTCGGGGCCGACGCCGGCGCCCGCCGGCCGGGAGTCGACGGCCACGCTCACGACGACACCTTCTTAGATAAATCTGATCGCATAGGTCGAGATTTCTACCGTGTGCCGCCGCCGGGCACAACCCCCAGCTCGCACGGCCCCACCGCCGCCGCTGCCGCCGCGACCTGCCGGCCCGGGCCCGCACGGCGCACGGACCCCGGCGCCGGGGCCGCCAAGGCGGGCCCGCCACCTCGGACCGGAGGCCAGGGCGGGCCGGGACCTGGGGGACCGGGAGGGGACCGGAGGTCCGTGGCGGATGGGGCTGGCGGGCGCCCGCTCGCGGCGCGGGGCCGGCTCGGGGGTCAGGCGGCGACGACGGAGCGGGCGACGGCGGTGAGGGTCTCCTCCGCCCGGCGGCGCCGCCACTGGAGCGTGCGGAGCTTCGCCCCCCGCCGCTCGGCGATCTCGGCCAGCGGCACGCCGGCGATGCGGGAGGCGGCGATCAGCTCGGCGTCGGCCGCGCTCACCACGCCGGCGGCCACCGCCTCGGCCAGCACGCTCGCCAACTCGAGGGCCGGGTGCTCGGGGGCCCGGTCGACCGGCTCCCAACCGGGCTCGGGCGCCGGGCCCACCGCACCGGGGCTCCCCTCGTCGGCCACGACCCCCGCCGGGCTCCCGGGCCCGCCGGCCGAGCGGGCGGCCCGCCGGAGGTCGGACGCGGCGTCCATCAGCACGTTGGCCGCGATCCGCCGGGGCCGGCGGGCCAGCGGGTAGCGGCGGATCCGGTCGTAGACGGCGGCGACGGCGGCCGCCGCCCGCTCCTCCGGCTCGCCGAGCGCCCACCAGGTGCGGGCCAAGCGGCGCACGCCGGGGAGCAGCAGCTGCAGCAGCACGCGGGCGGCCAGGTCGTCGCCCTCGACCGACCGGGCCGCGAGAGCGGCGAGCACGGCGTCGGCGGCCGCCGGCTCGGCGGCCCGGACGAACCGCTCGACATCGCCCAGCGTGCCGGCGCCCCCGGCGGCGGCGCACACCTCCGGCAGCCGCCGCGCCGCCCGGGGACCGGCTGCCAGGCGGGCCCACTCCCGATCGAGCAACTCCAGCACGGAGACCATGCCGCCAGCGTGCGCGGGGGAGTCCCCCCACAGCTCCCCGCTCCCTCCCCGCCGGTCGCCTCCCGGTCCCCGGGGGACCTTCCCGGGGACTCCCCCGCGCCGGCGGGGAGCACGCTGACCAGGGACGATGCCAGCAGCCGCCACGCAAGCGGCCGCCGGCGGGCGGCCGGGCGTCGGCCGCGCCCGCCCGCCGATCGGTCGCCGCCGGGCGCCGGTCCCGCGCGTCAGCCGCTCCGGCCCGCCGGTCGACAGCTTGCGCCGCCTGGCGGGCCCCCCACTCCCCGCCCCCGGCGACTCCCCCCCAGGCGGCCCGCCCCGGCGGGGAGCGCGGCGGCGGTGGCCCGGCGGGCCGGGCCGGGCGGGCCCCGGGTCAGAGCACGAGGAACGGCGCCAGCTCGCGGGTGGTGGCCTGCACCCGCCGCGCGAGACCCTCGAGCCGGCCCTCGGCCAGCCGCACGGTCGGCCCCTGCACGGCCACGGCCGCGACCGCGTACCCGGCGCCGTCGAGCACCGGCGCGGCCAGGGCCCGCACGCCGACGTTGCGCTCCTCGTCGTTCAGCGACCAGCCCCGCTCCCGGATCCGGGCCAGGTCGGCCTCGAGCGCGGCGGGGTCGGCCAGCGTCCCGGGCGTGAAGCCGATGAGCGCCCCGGCCCGGTCGAGCGCCCGCACCTCCCCCACCGGGTCGGGGGAGAAGGCCAGCAGGCACTTGCCCATGGCCGAGGCGTGGATCGCCACCCGGCTGCCGGGCGTCTGCTCGAACCGCAGAGGCTGGGGCGAGGCGACGTCGAGCACGACGAGCACCTCGGCGTCGGCCCGAATGCCGAGGTTGACCGACTCGCCGGTGTCGGCGGCCAGCTTCTCGAGGGCCGGCAGGGCCCGGGCGTAGCCGAGATGCTCCTCGGCCCGCCGGCCGAGCACGACGAGGGTCGGCCCGAGTTGGTACCGCTCGGTGCGGGGGTCCTGGACGAGCAGGCCGCCGGCGCACAGCGCCCGGGTGAGCCGGTGGGCGGTGCTCACCGACAGCCCCGTGCGCCCGGCGATCTCGGTGACGCCGAGGTCGGTGGCCGCCTCGAAGCACCGCAGGACCTCGAGGGCGCGCGCCACCGACTGGGCGCCTGATCGCGAGCGGCCGGCGTCGGCGTTCACCTGGGGATCCACCTGGGGATCATCACACACCGGCGCAGCGTCGCCCCGATCGATCCGTTTGCGGGAAGACATTCCACCATGTACAAAAATCGATTATGTCTATCGGGATTGATCACAGCGGGCGGTGGTCGGCGACGCGAGCGGCCCGTCGACGGCGGGCCCCACGGCGGGCCCGGCGCCTGCTCGTCTTCCTCTTGGCCTTCGGCCTGGTGGCGGCCGCCTGCGGCGGCGACGATGACGGCGGCGGCAGCGGCGGCGATGGCGCCGCCGCCGACGGCGAGCCCAGCGGCACGCTGAACCTGGGCTACTTCGCCAACGTCACCCACGCCCCGGCGATCATCGGTGTCGAGGAGGGCCTGTTCGAGGACGCGTTGGGCGACGGCGTCGAGGTGAACTACTCGACGTTCAACTCGGGCACCGAGGCCAGCGAGGCGCTGCTCACCGGCTCGATCGACGCCACGTTCATCGGGCCCAACCCGGCGATCAACGCGTTCGCCGAGTCCGACGGGGCCATCCGGATCGTGGCCGGCACGACCTCGGGCGGCGCCGCCCTCGTGGTGCGCGACGGCATCGACAGCCCCGAGGACCTGGAGGGCACGACCCTTGCGTCCCCCGACCTGGGCAACACCCAGGACGTGGCCCTGCGCTACTGGCTGCGGGAGCAGGGCTTCGAGACCGACGAGAGCGGCGGTGGCGACGTCTCGATCGCCCCCCAGGACAACGCCGACACGCTGACCACGTTCCGAGACGGCACGATCGACGGTGCCTGGGTGCCCGAGCCCTGGGCGACCCGCCTGGTGCTGGAGGGCGGCGGCCACGTGTTGCTGAACGAGACCGAGGTGTGGCCCGAAGGCCAGTTCGTGACCACCCACCTCATCGTCCGCACCGACTACCTCGAGGAGAACCCCGAGATCGTCCGGGGGCTGATCGAGGGCCTGCTCGACGCCATCGACACCGCCAACGCCGAGGACCCGGCCGAGGCCCAGACCATCACCAACGACGGCATCGAGAACGTCACGACCCAGCGCATCGACGACGCCACCATCCAGGGCGCGTGGGAGAACCTCGAGTTCACCCCGGACCCCATCGCCTCCTCGCTCGAGGCGTCGAAGGACCACGCCGTCGAGGTCGGCCTGCTCGAGGACGTCGACCTGGAGGGCATCTACGACCTGACGATCCTCAACGAGGTGCTGGCCGAACGCGGCCTCGAGGAGGTCGAAGGGCTGTGACCCCGGAGCGCTCCACGACGGCGATCGGGGTCTCCGAGCATCCGGCCCCGGTCGCCGAGGACCACGCCGCTCCCCCTCCGGCGGTGGCCCTGCGTGGGGTGAGCAAGGTCTACGGCGGCGGCCGCGACGCGGTCGCCGCCGTAGACCACATCGACCTCGAGGTCCCCCGGGGGCAGCTCGCCTGCCTCGTCGGCGCGTCCGGCTGCGGCAAGTCGACGCTGCTCAACCTCATCGCCGGGCTCGACCAGCCCACCGAGGGGGAGGTCGAGGTCAGCGGCCGCACCGCCCTCATGTTCCAGGAAGCGGCGCTGTTCCCGTGGCTCACCGTGGCGGGCAACGTCGACCTGGCGCTCAAGCTCCGCAAGGTCCCCAAGGACGAGCGGCGCGACCGGGTCGCGGCGCTGCTCCAGACCGTGCGGCTGGAGGCGTTCGCCCGCCGGCGGCCGCACGAGCTCTCGGGCGGCATGCGCCAGCGGGTGGCGCTAGCTCGGGCGTTCGCCCAGGACGCCGAGATCCTGCTCATGGACGAGCCGTTCGGCGCCCTCGACGCCATGACGCGGGACGTGCTCCACGACGAGCTGGAGAACCTGTGGGCGGGCCGCGACCTCACGATCGTGTTCGTGACCCACAACGTCCGGGAGGCCGCCCGCCTGGCCGACCGCATCGTCGTGCTGACCAGCCGACCGGGCCGGGTCACGGCCGCGGTCGACGTCGACCTCGACCGCCCCCGGCGCATCGAGGCGCCGGACACCGGCGAGGTCGCCGCCCATGTGACCGAGCTGCTGCGCCGGGAGGTGCGCCGTCATGCCGCCGAACGCTGACCCGGCCGGGACCGCCGCCGTGGAGGGGCTCGACGAGGACCTGGCCGGCCTCGACGCGCTCGAGCAGCGGGTCGGCGCCGGCCCGTCGCGGGCCCGCCGGATCTGGGCGGTCACCTGGCCCAAGCTCGCCGCCGTGGCGCTGGGCCTGGCCATCTGGCAGATCGTCGTCTGGTCGGGCTGGAAGGAGGAGTACCTCTTCCCCGGGCCCGGCAAGGTGTTCGGCGAGCTGTGGGACATCGCCGCCGACGGCACGCTGTGGGAGGCCCTCCAGCGCACGCTGCGCCGGGCCTTCACCGGCTTCGCCATCGCCGTGGTCCTGGGGACGATCGTGGGGGCGGCGGTCGCCCGCGTCGGGGTGCTGCGGGCCGCGTTCGGCTCGCTGATCACCGGCATCCAGACCATGCCGTCGGTGGCCTGGGTTCCGTGGTCGATCCTGCTGTTCCGCCTGTCCGAGGGCGCCATCCTGTTCGTGACCGTGCTCGGGGCGGCGCCGGCGGTGGCCAACGGCATCATCAGCGGCGTCGACCAGATCCCGCCCATCCTGCTGCGGGCCGGGCGGGTGCTGGGCGCCCGGGGACTGGCGGCGTTCCGCCACGTGGTGCTGCCGGCCTCGCTGCCCGGCTTCGTCGCCGGGCTCAAGCAGGGGTGGGCGTTCGCCTGGCGCAGCCTCATGGCCGGCGAGATCATCGTGATCGTGGCGGGCGAGCCGTCGATCGGGAGCCTGCTCGAGATCAACCGGGGCCTCAGCCGGTCGGCCGGCGTGATGGCCATCATGCTGGTGATCCTGTTCACCGGCCTCCTCGTCGACGCGCTGATCTTCGGCTTGCTGGAGCGGGCGGTCCGCCGCCGCTGGGGCCTGCTCGACGCCGCACGGGCGCGCTGACGGACCGGGGGCCCGGGCCGCGGGGGACGGTCCCCGGCCCGGGCGGCCGTGCGCGCCGGGCCTACCGCTCCGCGGTTGGGGAGGTTGGACGCTACGGCGCGTAACCTCTCGGCATGGCCGACGCCGAGTCCCTCGTGTCCGAACGCATCGACCAGCTGCTCGCCGAGGTCGACCCCGCCACCGCCGACCCGATCGCCTTCCGGGGCCGTCAGTACGACCTGGGGCTGGCGTGGGTCCACTTCCCCGAGGGGTCGGGCGGCCTGGGGGTGGCGCCCAAGCTGCAGCGCCTGGTCGACAGCCGGCTGCGCCAGGCCGGGGCCCCGCAGGCCAACGAGCGCCACTTCTTCGGCCTGACGATGGCGGGCCCGACGGTCGTCACCTACGGCGACGAGGCGCTGCGGAAGCGCCTGCTGCGCCGCATGTTCACGGGCGAAGACGCCTGGTGCCAGCTGTTCTCCGAGCCGGGCGCCGGCTCCGACCTGGCCGGGTTGGCCACCCGGGCCGTGCGCGACGGCGACGAGTGGGTGATCAACGGCCAGAAGGTCTGGAACACGCTGGCCCACGTCGCCGACCGGGGCATGCTCGTGGCCCGCACCGACCCCGACGCCCCCAAGCACAAGGGCCTCACCTACTTCGCCCTCGACATGCACGCCCCCGGGGTCGAGGTCCGGCCGCTGCGCCAGATCACCGGCCAGGCCGAGTTCAACGAGGTGTACCTGACCGACGTGCGGGTGCCCGACGCCGACCGCATCGGCGGGGTGGGCGAGGGCTGGCGGGTGGCCATGACCACGCTCATGAACGAGCGGACGACGATCGGCGGGGGCCAGGGCCGGCCCGGCCGGGGCTCGGGCGCCATCGCCGAGGCCGTGCGCATCTGGAAGGAGGAGGCCGTCGACCGCTCCCCCGCCCAGCGCGACGCTCTCATGCGCCTGTGGGTCGAGGCCGAGGTGCTGCGCCTGACCAACATCCGGGCCAGCCAGAACCGCAAGGCCGGCAACCCCGGGCCCGAGGGCTCGATCGCCAAGCTGGCGTTCGCCGAGGTCAACATGCGCATCTACGAGCTGTGCATCGACCTGCTGGGCCCGAGCGCGCTGGTCGACTACGACTACGAGATGCGCCGCAGCGACCTGCTCGGCCTCGTGGGGCCGCCCGGCTCGGCCCGGACGATGTTCCTGCGGTCGCGGGCCAACTCGATCGAGGGCGGCACGTCCGAGATCCAGCGCAACATCATCGGCGAGCGAGTGCTGGGCCTGCCCGGTGACGTCCGGGTCGACAAGGACGTCCCCTGGTCGCAGGTGCCCCGCAGCTGAACGTCGCGGCCGAGCGCGCGCCGTCGGGTCCGCGCGCCCGGCGGCCCGCCGAGCGCCCGACCGCCGGGGGCGTCCGGGCCGGCCCTACCAGGTGTCGACGAACGGGCGCTTCTTGCCAGGGCGTGGCGGCGGGGGCGGGGCGGCGGCGAACGCCCGGGTGATCCACCGGCGGGAGTCGGCCGGGTCGATCACGTCGTCGATCTCGAACAGGCTGGCGGCCTCGATGGCCTTGCCCCGCTGGTAGGCAGCCGCCACGAGCCGCTCGAACGTCCGTTCGCGCTCGGCGGGGTCCTCGATGGCCTCGAGCTCGCGGCGGTAGCCGAGCCGCACCGCGCCCTCGAGGCCCATGCCGCCGATCTCCCCGGTCGGCCAGGCCACGCAGAACAGCGGGGCCTTGAAGCTGCCGCCCGCCATGGCCTGGGCGCCCAGCCCGTAGCCCTTCCGCAGCACGATCGTGCCGAACGGCACCGACAGGCTGGCCCCGGTGACGAACAGCCGGCTGACGTGGCGGACGAGGGCGGTCCGCTCGGCGTCGGGGCCGACCATGATCCCCGGCGTGTCGCACAGGAACAGGACCGGCAGGTCGAAGGCGTCGCACAGCTGGAGGAACCGGGCGGCCTTGTCGGCGCCCTCGGCGTCGATGGCGCCGGCCAGGTGGGTCGGGTTGTTGGCCACGATGCCGAGCGGACGGCCCTCGACCCGGGCGAGGGCGGTGACCATGCCCGGCCCGAACTGCGGCCGCAGCTCGAGCACCGAGCCGGCGTCGGCCAGCGCCGTCACGACCGTGCGCACGTCGAAGACCTGGCGCCGGTTCTCGGGGATCAGGTCGCGCAGCGCGGTCGGATCGCCGTACGACCAGTCGGTCGGGCCGGCGAAGTACCCCAGGTACCGCCGGGCCACGGCCACCGCCTCGGCCTCGTCGGCCACGGCCACGTCGACCACGCCGTTGGCGACCTGCACGTCGAGCGGTCCGACGTCCTCGGGGGCGACGACGCCGAGCCCGCCGCCCTCGATCATGGCCGGGCCGCCCATGCCGATGTTGGTGCCTTCGGTGGCGATGATCACGTCGCAGCAACCGAGGATGGCGGCGTTGCCGGCGAAGCACCGGCCCGAGGCGATGCCGACCAGCGGGACGAGCCCGCTGAGCGCGCCCCACAGCTGGAACGCAGGGACGTCGAGGCCCGACGCCCCCGTGCCGTCGGTGTCTCCCGGGCGGCCGCCCCCTCCCTCGGCGAAGAACACGACCGGCAGGCGCTGGCGGCGGATGACGTCGAACAGCCGATCCTTCTTGCGGTGGTTCTGCAGGCCCTGGGTGCCGGCCAGCACCGTGTAGTCGTAGGACAGGACGGCGGTGGGCCGGCCGTCGACCGTGCCGACACCGGCCACCAGGCCGTCGGCGGGGGTCCGCTCGATGAGCTCGGCCACCGGCCGGCGCCGGCGCTGGGCGGCGATGGTGAGCGGGCCGTACTCGACGAAGCTGCCGGGGTCGCACAGGTCGTCGACGTTCTCACGGGCGGTGCGCTGGCCGGTCCGGTGCCGGCGGGCCACCGCGTCGGGGCGGGCGGCGTCGAGGCCGATCCGGTGCCGCTCGATCACCTCGACCAGCTCGGGCCGCAGCCGGGGCTCGTTGGATCCCCCGCCGGATCGGCCGCCGTCCCCGGACACGGCGGCGCCGGAGCTGCCCGGCGAACCGGCCGCCGAACCGGCCCCGGCCCGTGCAGGCCCGGCCGCGGCGGCCTCGCCGGCGGCGGCGGGCCCGGCGGGGGCGCCCGGGTGCGCCCCGTCCGCCGCGTCGGCCCCGGCGGGCCCCGGCTCGACGACCGCCAGCAGGTCGCCCCGCTGGACCGCGTCGCCGGCGGCCACCGCCACCCGCCCGACGACGCCGGCGCCGCCGGACTCGACGACGTGCTCCATCTTCATCGACTCGATGACGACGACGGGGCTGCCCGCCTCCACGGCGTCGCCGGCCGCGGCGGCGACCCGCACGACCGTCCCCTGGAGCGGCGAGCGCACCTCGACGCTCCGCCCGTCGGCCCCCTCGACCTTCGGCACCTCGACCATGGGGATGGTCTACCGTCTGGCCGACCCGCCTCGCCTAGTGACGGATCACCGCCGAGAGCGGCAGGTATTGACCTGAAGGTCGACATCTGTTGACATGCTCAGCGTGACTGCTGGGGAGCCGCACAGGATCGGCCGGCCGCGCCTCCGGACAACGCTGGTCGCCCTCGGGCTGGTGGCCGCCGTGCTGGCCGCCGTCCTGCCCGGGTGCGACTGGCCGGACGGCACCCGGTTCGTCGACACGGTCTTCACCGAGGTGGACGTCACCCGCGACGTCGTCTACCGGCGCACCACCGACCACCAAGGCCAGCCCGTCGAGCTGCGCCTCGACATCTACCAGCCCCGGGGCGACACGCTGACTCGCCGGCCGGCGGTCGTGTGGATGTTCGGTGGCGCCTGGATCGCCGGCGAGCGGTCGCAGATGGCCGGCTACGCCGAGGACTCGGCCCGGCGGGGCTACGTGGGCGTGACCATCGACTACCGCATCCGGCCGGGGAGCGGCGGCGGAGATTTCCTCGACGCCGCCATGGACGCCTACGACGACGCCGTCGCCGCCGTGGAGTGGCTGAAGGCCAACGCCGCCACCTACCGCATCGACGCCCGGGCCATCGTGGCCGCAGGCTACTCGGCCGGCGGCATCAACGCCCTGAACCTGCTGTACCTCCCGGGCTCGCGGGGCCCGGCGACCTCGCCCGTGGCCGGCGCCGTCGGCGTCGCCGGGCTGTCGTTCGCCACGCCGACGGCCGACGACCCGCCCGCCCTCATGTTCAACGGGACCAACGACCAGATCGTCCCCTACGACTCGGCTCGGCGCACCTGCAGCGACGCCCGGCGGGTCGGGGCCGTCTGCCGGTTCACGCCCATCGAGGGCGCCGGCCACGAGATCGCGTTCACCCAGCGGGCCGCCATCCAGGAGCAGACCGGCGACTTCGTCTTCGAGCACGTGCTCATCCCGCTCGGCTACCGGGCCAACCAACCGCCGCCCAGCTAGGGCGCAGGAGGTCGGCGGTGGGTCCCGACCGGGGGGTGGGACCCACCGCCGCCACTTTTGGCCCCCTCGATGTGCTCTACTGCGGGGTAGAACGCGGATCTAACCCGGGGGTGCACGTGAATCCCGAGGACATCAACCTGCTCGACCGCGACCGGTTCACGCAGGGCGTGCCGCACGAGTGGTTCACCTGGCTGCGGGCCAACGAGCCCGTCTACCACCACCCGGAACCGGACGGGCCGGGCTTCTGGGTCATCACCCGATACGACGACGTCGTCGCCTGCAACCGCGACGCCAAGACGTTCTCGTCGTCGCAGCACCGGGGCGGGGTCATCGCCCTGGACGGGCCGACCGAGGCGCCGCCAGGCACCGAGGCCGCCGGCAACATGATGCTGTTCATGGACCCGCCGGAGCACACCCGCTACCGGAAGCTGGTCAACCGCGGGTTCACGCCTCGGATGATCGGGGCGTTGGAGCCCCACGTCCGCGACCTCACCGCCCGCATCCTCGACGCCGCGCTGGCGAAGGGCGAGTGCGACTTCGTCGTCGACGTCGCCGCCGAGCTGCCCCTCGAGGTCATCGCCGAGCTCATCGGCGTCCCGCTCGAGGACCGCCACAAGATCTTCGAGTGGAGCAACCGCTTCGTCGGCTCCGAGGACCCCGAGTACGCGGTGACCCCGGAGGAGCTGATGGAAGCCCAGGTCGAGATGTTCACCTACGCCCAGTCGCTGGCCGACCGGCGCCGGAAGGACCCCCGCGACGACATCCTCACGACGCTGCTCTCGGCCGAGATCGACGGCGACCGGCTCAGCGACATGGACTTCAACATGTTCTTCATGCTGCTGTCGGTGGCGGGCAACGAGACGACCCGGAACGCCATCGCCCACGGCATGAACGCGTTCCTCGAGCACCCCGACCAGTACGAGCTGCTGGTCAGCGACCCCGAGCGCCACCTGCCCGGCGCCACCGAGGAGATCCTGCGGTGGGCGTCGCCGGTCATGGTCTTCCGCCGGAACTGCACACAGGACACCCAGGTGCGGGACAAGACGATCCGGGCCGGCGACAAGATCAGCCTCTGGTACATCTCGGCCAACCGCGACGAGGACGTGTTCGACGACCCGTTCACGTTCGACATCACCCGCGACCCCAACCCCCACATCGCCTTCGGGGGCGGCGGCCCCCACTTCTGCCTGGGGGCGCAGCTGGCCCGCCTGGAGATCCGGGTGCTGTTCGAGCAGCTGGTCGAGCGGGTGCCCCGGGTCGAGGCGCTGGGCCCGCCGGAGCGGCTGCGGTCGAACTTCATCTCCGGCATCAAGCACCTGCCGGTGCGGCTGCACGCCGCGTCGCAGGTCGTGGCCGGCTGACGGCCGGGTCGGGTTCCTCGGTCAGGCCGGGGCCGGGCGGACGCCCGCTACCCGGCCGTTTGGGAGGCGGTCGGACGCCAGCCGATCGGCTGCCGCCACCAGGGCGCCGAGCAGCGCCTGGGCGGCGAACGCCCAGACGAACAGCCCGGCGTAGTCGCGCGGCGTCCCGAACGCCTCGCCGGCGTACAGCACCGCCAAGCCCGACCAGACGGCGACGAGGCCGGTGCCGGCCAGCGTCACCGCCGCCCGGCGCCGGTCCCGGCGGTCGCCGGGGGCCGCCCGGCCGCCTCGCCCGCTCCGCCCGGCGGCGCCGGGGCCGGCGAGGGCGACGGCCAGGGGCGAGGGCTCGGCCGGCGTGGCCCGCAGAGCCCCGGGGACGGCCGCGGGGTCGCCGTCGGCCACCCGGTCGCCGTCGCCCACCCGGTCGACAACGTCGTCGCCGGCGACATGGTGGTTCAGCGCGTCGAGCCCGGACCGGGCCCGCTCGATCGCGGCCAGGGCGCCGCTGACCTCGAGCGCGGTCAGGCCACCGGCCTCCCACAGCTCGGTGCGGGCGGTCGCCAGGCCGGCCCGCGCCTCTTCGAGCCGCCGCTGGTCCTCGTGGTCGGCGGGCAGCTCGTCGACGGCCAGCGCCACCAGGTCGGCCCGGGCCTCGAGCTGGGCGACGGCCGCCGCCCAGTCGAGCCACCGCTCGGCCATCGTGGCCGTGGCGTCGACCTCCGCCGCCACGGCCAGCGCCTCGCGCACGGTGAAGGGGCGGGCCGGGGCCGCGAGCAGCCGGCGGGCCGTCGCCAGGCAGGCCGGCTCGCCGCCGGCGGCGCTCGGCGGCCCGTGGGCTGCGGCCTTGAGCTCGACTTCGGCCGCGGCGACGTCGAGCTCGGCCAGGCGGTCGGCCAGCGCCGGCCAGGCGGCGGCCGCCCGGCCGATGGGCTCCAGCCGGCGGCGGGCGTCGGCGCCCCGGTCGGCGGCGCCGTCGGCCGCCCCGCCGGGCTCGGGCCGGCCGTCGACCACCGCCCGCAAGCGGACGTCGGCGTCGGCCTTGAACGAGTAGCCGGCCCAGGTGGCGTCGCCGGCCCGGTCGGCGAACGCCCGGTGGGCGGCGTCGACCTCGGCCAGCAGCCGCCAGGCCTGGCGGTCGCCGGCGGCCCGGTCGCCGAGGCGCCGGCGGACCCCGGCGGCGGCGACCGCCGTTCCGACGCCCAGCACGGCCACCGCGGCGGGCAGCAGCGGGTGATCGGTGCGGCGCACGGTCAGCCGCACCGAGCCGCCCTCGGCGCCCGGCGTCAGGTCGATGGTGCCCCGGTAGTCGCCGGTGTGGTGGCCCAGGCCGGGGAACGCCAGCTCGACGCCCACGTCGGCCCCGGGCGCCCCGCCGGCGCGGCAGGTCGCCTCGACCCGGGCGGCGCCCGGCGAGGCCGACACCCCGCCGACCGTGCCGTCGGGTACCGCCACCTCGTCGCAGCTCTCGGCGTCGCGCAGCGGCAGGACGGCGTTCTCCGTGTCGTCGCCCCAGGGCGCGAACCGGTACGACGTGACCGACCACTCTTCCACCAGCGGCTCGGCCGGGCGGGTGGCCGACGCCACCCGGACCTCGGCCCGGGCCACGCCGCCCGCGCCGGGGGCCAGCGGGTTGCCGCCGGGGACCACGGCGACGGCCGTGACCCGGCCCACGGCGTCGGGCGACCGCCCGACGTGGGACACGCGCAGCGTGACCGCCGCCCCCGGGGCCACGGTGCGGGCGGCCGCCGCGACGGCGAACTCGTCGGGCGGCGACACCCGGGCGGAAAGCAGCAGCTCGGCCGTCGTGTTGTTGTACAGAGTCAAGCTGGCGGCGCCGCCGTCGGGGACCGTCAACTCGGATCGGGCGAAGGCCACGGGCGCCGGCGCCTCCTGCGCCTGGGCGGGGCCGGACGGCCCCACCAGGCCAAGGCCGGCGGCCGCCAGCGCGGCCACCCCGGCCGCGACGACCGCCGCCCACCGCCAACCGACACGACCTCTGGCCGCCATTCCCACCATGCCCACCACCTTCGATCCACCGGATCGCTCTACGCCGCCGGGATCGTACCCCGCAGCTGACCAGGGTCCGGACGGACGAGCCCGCCGTGGCCCCGAGATCCGGTGGCAAACCATCCGCGCTCCGAAGCAGACCCCCGATAGATTTCACGGTACCTCGTTGCCAGGAGCCGCCGTGGGCCTAGTTCGTCCTGAGAAAGTCACGGGTCTCGACCGGTGGTGGCGGGCGCACCGGCTCCGCACCGGCACCGGCGAGGCGGGGAGCACGTCGACGGAGCACGCCGCGCCCGACGACGCCCCGCGGGCCGCCCCGGGCGACGGGAAGCAGCGGGTGCGGGGCCGCCGCCCGGCCGCGTGGCGCCCCCGCTCGCGGGCGGTCGTGCTCGTGGCGGCGGGGCTGGCGGGGTCGATCCCGTTCTCCAACCTGGCGGCGCGGTTACGGGCCGGCGTCGACCTGCGCGACGTGGGCACCGGCACCGTGTCGGGGACGGCGCTGTTCGACGTGGCCGGCTTCGGCGCCCTGGCGGTGGCCGGGGTGTGCGACGTCGCCAAGGGCGCGGTCGGCCCGGTGCTGGCCGGGCCCGAGCGCCCGCGCCTGGCCGCGGCGGCGACCGCCGCCGGCGTGGCCGCCCACAACTGGTCGCCCTGGCTGCGGGGCGCCGGCGGCCGGGGCATCTCGCCGGCGCTGGGGGCGACGGTCGTCCGCGACTGGCCGGGCACGGTCACGCTCGCGCTGGGGCTGGCGGGCGGGCGGCTGGCCCGCCAGACCGGCCTGGGCAGCTTCCTGGCCGACCTGGCGCTGATCCCGGTGCTCCACCGCACCCGGGGCCGGGCCGGCGTGCTGATGGGGGCGGCGATCGTCGTCCCGCTGCTGGCGAAGAGGCTGATGGGCAACCACCGACCCGCACGGCGGGGGCTGGGGGTGTACATGGAGCGGCTGGTGTTCGACCGCGACCCCGACGGGCTGGGGCGGGCGACGCGGTGACCGTGACCGTCGTGACCGACAGCGCGGCGGCGCTCCCGGCGGACGTGGCCGAACGCCACGGCATCCGGGTCGTCCCGCTGGTCCTGCACGTGGGCGACGACCGCTACCGCGACGGCGAGCTCTCGCTCGAGGAGCTCGTGGCCCGGTTCGACGAGCCCGTGTCCACGGCCGCCCCCTCCCCCGGCGAGTTCCTCCGGGTCATCGCCGAGGCCCGCGAGGCCGGCCCCGTCGTCGTGCTGACCGTGGCGGCCGGCATCTCGTCCACCCACGACGTCGCCCGCCTGGCGGCCAAGGAGGTCGACGAGGAGATCCTCGTGCTCGACACCGGCACCGCGGCCGGCGCCCAGGCCCTGGTCGTCATCGCCGCCGCCGAGGCGGCGGCCCGGGGCGCGGACGCCGCCGAGGTGGCCGAGGTGGCGACCGAGGTGGCGGGCCGGGTGCGGCTGGTGGCCACGGTGGCCGACCTCGAGCGCCTCGCCCGCTCCGGCCGGGTGCCGGACGCGGCCCGGTGGGTCGGCGACCGCTTGGGCGTGCGCCCGCTGTTCGAGTTCCGGTCCGGGCGGGCCCGGCCGCTGCGGCCGGCGTTCAGCCGCGAGGCGGCGCTCGACCGCATCGTGGCCCGCTGCGCCCACGGCGGCGGGTCCGGCCCGCTGCACGTGGCCGTCCTGCACGCCCTCGACCCCGCCGCCGCCGACCTGCTGTCGCGGCGGGTCGACGAGCTCCAGCCGGCATCGCGCCTGGTCGGGCCGTTCAGCCCGGTCATGGTGGCGCACACCGGCAGGGGCCTCGCCGGCCTCGCCTGGTGGCGGGAGCCGGCATGACCGCAGCGTCGTCCCCGGGGGCCGCCGCCGGGCCGGCGGGGTGGTCCGCCCGGCCGGTGCAGCCCCGGCGGTCGACGCTCACCCCCCACCTCCAGACGCTGCTCGTCGGCCAGGCCATCTCGGCGCTCGGCGACTGGATGGGGACGGTGGCGCTCATGGCGCTCGTGCTCGAGCTGACCGGCTCGGCCACGGCCGTGGGCGGCGTGCTCGTCCTGCGTCTCGTCCCCACCATCGCCGCCGGCCCGCTGGCCGCCCGCATGCTGCGACGCTGGAGCCGACGCCGGATCATGCTGGCCATGGACGCCGTGCGGGTCCCGGCGGCCGCCCTGCTTCCGTGGATCACCGAGCTGTGGTGGATCTACACCTGGGCGCTCGTCATCGAGCTGGCCGGCATGGTGTTCATGCCCGCCCGCGACGCCTCGATCCCCGACCTCGAGGAGCCGGGCGCCGATCTGGCGCTGGCCAACGCCCTGGTGCTCGGGTCGTCCTACGGCATGATCCCCGTTGGGGCCGGCGCCTTCGCGCTCATAACTGCCGTGGCCGGGGGCAGCGACAGCATCGGCGCCGCCCGCATCGTGTTCGCGGTCGACGCCCTGACGTTCCTGCTGTCGTTCGTGGCCATCGCCAAGCTCCCCGAGACCGGCCGGGCCCAGACCGCTGCGGCCCAGGCGGCGTCGGACGCGGGGACCGGGGCCACGGACGCGGAGACCGGGGCGGCGGACGCGGGCGGCGGGGTCGACGCGGGCACCGGCCGCTTCCGCGACGCCCTCCGCCTGCCGCTCGTGCGCCGGCTGGCCCCGGTGGCCGGGGTGGTGGCCGGCGGGCTGGGCGCCCTGTTCTCGCTCGGGGTCGTGTGGGTGCGCGACGTGCTCGACGCCTCCGACACCCAGTTCGGGCTGCTCGTCGCCTGCTTCGGGGTCGGGGCCGGCGGAAGCCTGGGCGTCCTGCGCCGGCTCGACCGGCGCGACCTGGGCCTGATCCGCGTGCTGCTGCTCGCCCAGGGCACCGTCGTGGCCACGATGAGCCTGGCCCCCGCCATCGGCTTCGCCCTGCTCGGCGCCGTGGCGTTCGGCGGCCTGGCCGCCCTGGTGCTGGCCACGGCCATGGAGCTGCTCCAGCGCGAGGTCGGCGACCGCGACCGCATGCTGGCGTTCACGGCCTTCCACGTCGTGATCCGGGGCGGCCTCGCCATCGCCGCCATCGCGGCCGGGGTGGCCGACGACCTGCTGCAGAAGGTCGACTGGCCGCTGGTCGGCGACCTGGCCTCCTCCCAGGTCGTGCTCATGTCGAGCGGCATCCTCGTCGCGGTCGTGGCCGCGTTCACCCGGCCGACGCTGCCCCCGGCCGAGCCCGCGACCGGAACGGCCGGCTCCCCCGGCTAGCTTCTCGCTAACACTTCGCTAGCCGCGGCTAGGCCGAGCGGCGCGGAAGCTAGGGTGACGGCGCCGACAGGGGAGGCGTAGCGGGTCGTGAAGTGTCCGGCGTGTCAAACCGAGAACGCTCAGGGGGTCGCGTTCTGCCGTCAGTGCAGCGCGCCGCTGCCGACTGAGCCGCCGCCCGGCCAGGCGTGGCCGCAGCCGGGCCAGACACCGTCCGGCCAGTACCCGCCGCCGCCCCCCGGGCAGCAGCCGCCGCCGGGCCAGGCCCCCTCGGGCCAGTACCCGCCCCCCGGCCAGCAACCCCCGCCCGGGCAGGTGCCGTCCGGCGAGCAGCCGCCGGGCGTCGGCACCCCCTCCGGGCCGTACGCGGCCCCGGGCCAGACACCCACCGGGCCCTACGGCGCGCCCGGCCAGGTCCCCTCCGGGCCCTACCCGTCCGGGCAGTACGGTCCCCCCGGCACCCCTCCGCCCTACGGCGCGCCGGCCGGCGGGTCGCGCCGCTCGAGCTCCGGCCCCCTCCTGATCGTGGTCGTGGCGATCCTCGCCATCGCCGGCATCGTGGCCGCCCTGATCCTCGTGCCCGGCGGCGACGACGACGAGGCCAGCGACCAGGTGGTCCTCGAGCCGATCGACTCGGTGCAGGAGGACGACTTCGCCGGCAACCTCGACATCGAGGGCGTCGCCCAGGGCATCGACATGGCGGTGGGCGGCCTGCCCGAGACGCAGGAGGAGTCCACCACCGTTCTCGCCGGCCGCGTGGCGTCGGGCGGCGACCCGGGACTGTACGGCGGCAGCCGCGACTCGGCGGTGTGCGACGTCGACGCCCTGGTCAACTTCCTCACCGACCCGGCCAACTCCGACAAGGCCGAGGCCTGGGCCGGCGCGCTCGGCATCCAGCCCGGCGAGATCGCCCAGTACATCGAGGGGCTCACGCCGGTGCGCCTGCGCATCGACACCCGGGTGACCAACCACGGGTACCGCGACGGCGAGGCGACGCCGTTCCAGTCGCTCCTCCAGGCCGGCACCGCGGTCATGGTCGACGACCAGGGCGTGCCGCGGGTCAAGTGCAACTGCGGCAACCCGCTGGCCGAGCCGGAGCCGCTGGAGGGCGAGTCGACCACCAGCATCGAGGAGGCCGCCCAGAACCCCGACGACGCCTGGGAGGGCATGGACCCGGCCAACGTGGTCACCATCCAGCCCGCCGAGAGCGCCGTCGACAGCTTCGTGATGGTCGACCCCGACGAGGGCGAGCTGTTCGAACGCCCGGTCGGTTCCAACGGCGAGCAGGACGCCGACCCGATCAACATCGGCGACGCCTGCGAGCAGATGCCCGAGTCGCCGTCGTGCGGCGGCACGGGCGACGAGGCGCTGCAGCTGGGCAGCGGCAACGTGCAGGTCACGCTGCAGTGGGGCTCGAACGCCGACCTCGACCTGCACGTCACCGAGCCGGACGGGAACGAGATCTACTTCGCCAACCGCGGCCCGAGCTCGACCGGCGGCCGCCTCGACAAGGACTCCAACGTCGGTTGCCAGCTCAACGGCTCGGTCGAGAACGTGTTCTGGCCCGAGAGCGCGGACCCGCCCCGGGGCCAGTACACCGTCGAGGTCTACGGCTACAGCGTCGGCCCCGACGGCGGGAGCCACTGCGGCGGCGGCGACTACACGCTCACGATCCGGATCGCCGGCGAAGAGGAGCGCATCGAGACCGGCACGGTGGCCGACGACGAGTCCGACACCTACACGTTCGAGGTGCGCTGACGGGGTCGGACCGGCGACCGTCGGCCCGGGGTCGGACACCTACACGTTCGAGGTGCGCTGACGGGGTCGGACCGGCGACCGTCGGCCCGGGGTCGGCGGTCGCCGGCGCTGTCGGGCGGCGGGGTGGGTGCGCCCGGCCGCCGGGTGGAGCGCCGCCGGCTACTTGCCGCGGACCTCGGGGTACCGGGCCTCGATGCCGTCGAGCAGGGTGACGAGGCCCAGCTCGAACAGCTCGTCCTCGCCGGGCGGGCCGATGTCGGCCAGGTCGCTGATCGTCGGGTAGTCGTCGGGCGACACGGCCCGGAAGGCCTCGGCCCGCCGCTGGGTGTGGCGGCCCCGGGTCAGCACCATGTACCCGAGGATCCAGCTCACGACCATGGCGTAGACCTGCACGGCCTCGGCCTCGCCGAACCCGTGGTCGAGCAGGTAGCGCAGGGTCTGCTCGCGGCGCAGCAGCGCGTTCGGCCCGACCAGTGGATCGCCGGGCACCAGGCGGATCACGCCCGGGTGGCGGGACAGCACCCGCTGCAGGTCGCGGGCCATGTGCTCGGCGCCCTCCCGCCACGTCGCGGTCTCCGGCGGTGGGCCGACCTCGCCGAGCACGTGGTCGATGATCTCGACGACCAGCTCGTCGCGGTTGGCGACGTGACGGTAGAGCGAGGCGGCGCCGGCGCCGAGCTCGTCGGCCAGGCGCCGCATCGTGAGGGCGTCGAGCCCCTCCTCGTCGATGATCCGGAGCGCGGCGGCCGTGATCCGCTCGATCGTCAGGCCGTCGACCCGGGGCCGGCGGCGGGCGTCGCGCTCGGTCCGGAGGCGCCACCACACCTCGCTGCCCGGGACGATCTCCGGCACCTTGATCGGGTCGGAGGACATACCTACGATCGGTAAGTCCGTGGGCGCGGCGGGCCGCAGCTCCCGCCACGCAGAGCGTCGACGGATAGGCAACCAGCGATCAGCGTGGTGCTCGGCCTGCGGGGACGCTGATGGCGACAGCTGGTCACCCGGCGGAGATTACCGACCGAGACGCCGGCGAGTTGTGACGGACGCCACGTACCGTGGCCGGAGGGAGCCGTGGAGAGGTTCACGTCGGCGGACGGGGTCGAGATCGTCTACGACATCTGGCCCGCCGGGGAAGGGTCGAGCGGCGCCGCCCCGCCGGGCGACGCGCCCGCCGGGGAAGCGTCGAGCGGCGGCTCGGGCCTGCCGCCCGTCGTGCTCCACCACGGGTTCATCGCCGACGCCAACATCAACTGGGTGGCGCCGGGCGTGGTGGGCGCGCTGGCGGGGGCGGGCCGGACGGTCGTGGCGCTCGACGCCCGGGGCCACGGTCGGTCCGGCAAGCCCCACGACCCCGCCGCCTACGGCGAGGACGTCATGGCCCGCGACCTGTCCGCCCTCCTCGACGTGCTCGGCGCGCCCGCGGTCGACCTCGTCGGCTACTCGATGGGCGCCGTGGTGGCGCTCATCGCCGCCAGCCGCGAGCCCCGCATCCGCCGGCTGGTGGTGGGCGGGGTCGGCGCCGGGATCGTCGAGCTGGGCGGCGTCGACACCCGGATCCTGGCGCCCGACGCCCTGGTGGCCGCCCTCCAGACCGACGACCCGGACTCGCTCACCGACCCGCAGACCCGGGCCTTCCGGGCGTTCGCCGACGCCGTCGGGGCCGACCGCCGGGCGCTGGCCGCCCAGGCCGCTTCCGTCCACGCCGCCCCGATCGCCCTGGCCCGCATCACCGCGCCGACGCTCGTGCTGGCGGGAGACGCCGACCCGCTGGCCGGCCGACCCGAGGTGCTGGCGGCCGCCATCCCCGGCGCCGAGCTGCGCCTGGTGCCCGGCGACCACCTGGCCGCCGTCGCCGAGCCGGCCTTCGCCGCCCACGTGGTGGCGTTCCTCGGCGAGGCCTGAGTCGGGCCGGCCCCGGGGCGGTCGATACGGCCGGGCGGCCGGGCCCACCGCGGTTCCCGTGGCAGGGATCGTCAGGAATTGGTCATTGCTGCCACGGCCGGGCCGACCGAGTATGGCGGCGTGCGCACGTTCGTGTTCGTCGCCTTCGAGGACTTCCTGCTGCTCGACCTGGCCGGGCCGCTCGACGTGCTGCGGACGGCCACCCAGCTCGGCGCCCGGCCCGCGTACGAGACGGTCGTCGCCACCCCGACCGGCGGCCCGGTCCGCAGCTCGTGCGGCGTCGAGATCGCGGCCGATGCGTCGCTGGCCGAGGTGCGCACCGACGGCCGGGCCTTCGACACGCTGGTCGTGGTCGGGGGCCTGGGCAGCCGGCGGGCGTCCGTCGACGAGCGGCTGGTGGCCGACGTCGCCGCCCTGGCCGGCCGGGCGACGCGGGTCGCTTCGGTGTGCACGGGTGCGCTCGTGCTGGCCGCCGCCGGACTGCTCGACGACCGCACCGCCACCACCCACTGGGCGGCGACCGATGAGCTGGCGGCCCACCCCGCGGTCGACGTCCAGGCCGACCGGATCTACGTGCGGGACGGCGACCGGTGGACGTCAGCCGGCGTCACCGCCGGCATCGACCTGTTCCTCGCCCTGGTCGAGCACGACCACGGTCCCGAGCTGGCCCACGAGGTGGCCGGCTGGCTCGTCGTGTTCGTCCGCCGCCCCGGCGGCCAGGCCCAGTTCAGCGCCCAGCTGCTGGCCCAGCCGGCCCGCAGCGCAGCGATCGAGGAGCTGCGGCGCTGGCTGCCCGACCACCTCGACGAGGACCTGACGGTGGACGCGCTGGCCCGGCGGGCCCGGATGAGCCCGCGCAGCTTCGCCCGGGCGTTCCGGGCCGAGACCGGGACCACGCCCGCCGCCCACGTCGAGGCGCTCCGAGTGGAGGCGGCCCGGCGGCTGCTGGAGACGACCGAGCTCACCGTGGCGGCCATCGCCGCCCGGGTTGGCTTCCGCCGGGCCGAGACCCTGCACCGGGCGTTCCGGCGCCGGGTCGGCACCACCCCCGACCGCTACCGGCAGCACTTCGGCTGGCGGGCGTCCTGACCCCGGCCCGCCCACCCGCTCGTACCCCCGACCTCTCGCCGACCCGTTCGCACCCCACTTGCGACCAGGAGGACCACCGTGCAGATCGCCATCGCCCTGTTCCCCGGCTTCACCGCCCTCGACGCCGTCGGCCCCTACCAGGTGTTCGGCCACTGGCCGGACGCCGAGGTCGTCTGGTGCGCCGGGCGCCCCGGACCGGTCACCGACGACCTGGGCACGCTCCGGATCGAGGTCGACCGGTCGTTCGCCGACGTCCCCGCCCCCGACGTGGTGGTCGTGCCGGGCGGCCTGATCACCCGGCGCATCGCCCGCGACGGCGGCCCGGTCGTCGACTGGATCGCGGCCGCCCACCCCCACACCACCTACACGACCTCGGTGTGCACGGGTGCCCTGCTGCTCGGGGCCGCCGGCCTGCTCGACGGGCTGCCGGCCACCACCCACTGGTACGCCTACGACCACCTGCGCGCCCAGGGGGCGCAGCCCACCGAGCGGCGGGTGGTCATCGAGGGCCGGATCGCCACCGCCGCCGGGGTGTCGGCCGGCATCGACCTGGCCCTGGCGCTGGTGGGCAAGCTGGCCGGCCCCGAGATGGCGCAGCGCATCCAGCTCGGAATCGAGTACGACCCGCAGCCGCCGTACGACGCCGGCGCCCCGTCCAAGGCGCCGGACGTGGTCCGCGAGTTCGTCACCGCCGTGTTCCAGCAGGAGGAGCAGCGCATCCTCAGCGAGGCCTGACCGTGTCGCGCCGAGTTCCGCCCCGCCCCGTGCTGGGGTGGGCGCGCCGCTCGACCGCCGCCTCCCACGGGCGGCGCGGCGGCCGCCCGCCCGGGCGTTCGGCCTGTTCAGGCACCTGCCACTACGTAGACTGCCCGCCATGGTCGGCGTCAAGGGACAGGTCCAACGACGCGGGGTCGAGCGCCGCAAGGCCATCGTCGAGGCTGCCCTCGAGCTGTTCGCCGCCAAAGGGGCCCGGGGCACGTCGATCGCGGACGTCGCCGACAAGGTCGGCATCACGCCCCCCGCCGTGCTGCACCACTTCGGCACCAAGGACGACCTGCTGCTCGCCGTCATCGCCGAGCGCGACCGCCGCGCCGAGGGCGCGTTCCTCGACCTGCTGGCCGAGGGCGGCCTGGCCGCCATCCGCAACCTCGCCAAGGTGGCCGAGGCCAACCAGCACGAGCGGCAGCTCGTCGCCTGCTACGTCGTGCTCGAGGCCGAGAACCTGCACGACGACGACGTCGCCCACTGCTACTTCCTCACCCGCAGCCGGAACATGCGCAAGGCCATCGGCGCCGCCCTCGAGGCGGGGCAGAAGCGGGGCGAGATCCGGCCCGACGTCGACTGTGCGGCCAAGGCCGACGAGATCCTGGCGTTCATGTCCGGGGCCGCCGTCCAGTGGTCGCTCGATCCCAGCCTGTCGCTGACCGGGCTGTACGGGAGCTACCTCGACGAGCTCGTGGCCGACCTGGCGGCCGACGGGCGAGGTGCGTCCGGCTCCTCGGGCGCCGCGGATGCGGCCGGTGCGGCGGGCTCGCCGGGTGCGCCGCACGCGGCGGGCACGGCCGGCTCGCCGGGTGCGCCGCACGCGGCGGGTGCGGCGGGCTCGCCCGAGGCGTCCGGCGGGGTGGGATCCGCCGCGCCGTCGCCCGCGACCTCGGCGCGCCGCTGAGGCGGCGGCCGGGAGCGGTGCTGGACGAGGACCTGACCGAGGCCGTCGCCGAGATCTACGGCGGCCCGCCCGAGGCGTTCGTCGCCGCCCGCAAGGAGCTGGCCGCCTCGCTGCGCAAGGACAAGCGGCGGGAGGCGGCCGCGGCCGTGGCCAAGCTGCGCAAGCCGACCCGCTTCGCCTGGGCGCTCGACGCCGCCCGCCGGCAGGACCCCGAGGCGGTGGCCCGCCTGGCCGACGCCGCCGCGGCCATGGCCGCGGCGGGCGACGGGGGCGGTGACGTCCGGGCGGCGATGGCCGAGCTGCGTGACGCCGCCCGCGAGCTGGCGGCCGTCGCCGCCCGGGCCGCGGCCGACGGCGGGCACCCGGTCGACGCCGCCGACCTGGGCCCGGTGGTCCTGGCGGTGGTCGGCGACCCGGCCGCGCTCGACGACCTGCGGGCCGGGCGCCTCGTCGACGTGCCGGCGGGCGGCGGGTTCGGGCTCGCCCCGGCCGCCCCGCCCGCCGGGGCCGGTGCCGGACCCGAGCCGGCCGGCGAGCCCCGGTCCGCCCCGGCCCGGACCCGGACCGCCAAAACGGCGGCCGGCACGGCGGGCGCCACGAAGGCGGGGGCCGACCCGAGGGGGCGCACCGAGCGCAAGGACGGCGCCGCCACCGGCCGGGTGTCGGCCGCCCGACGCCGGCTCGACCGGGCCCGGCGGGAGGCCGACGCCGCCCGCGAGGCCGCCGAGGCCACGGCCGCCGCGCGGGCCGAGGCCGAGGCCGCGGCCCGCGACGCAGAGGCCAAGGCCCGGGAGGCCGCCCGGCGCGCCGCCGACGCCGAGGCGCGCCAGCGGGAAGCCGAGCGGGCCGCCCGCGCCGCCAAGGAGGCCCGGGCCGAGGCCGAGCGCGCCCGCATCGCCGCCGGCAAGCAGCTCGACCGGGCCCGCCGCAAGGCCGCCGAGGCCGAGAGCCGCCGCGCCGAGGCCGACCGGGTCCTGACGGCCGCCGAGTCCGACGCCCGCCCCGACGCGTCCTGACCGGTCCGGTCGGCGGCCGGCGGCTCCCGTCGGCGACGCTCGACGGGCGGTACGTCGACTGGAAATCGCCGTTCAGGATCGAGCCCGCCATGTCGTGGTTCTGCGGGGCCTTCTCCGCCACGACGGCCTCGCCGTCGCCGATGTCCATGAGGAGCTCCTTGGACGCGGTTCGGGCTTCCTGAGCCTCGTACAGCACGTCGCCGCGGGGCGCCGGGTCGCTCCCCGCCGTCGAGCCGGTCGGGCAGGTCGAGCAGGCCCGGAGCGGAAACCCCGAACAACACGGCGCCCACGCCGACGTCCACCAGCGCGAGCGCGAGCCGGCCGGGGCGGTCGCCGCCTCGGCCGCGGCGGACGACGTCGCGGCGATCCAGCCCGGTGACGGTCGCGCGACCCCCGTCACTGGAACGGAACCGCGCAAATGGGCCCGCGCCGTTCCGGGCGGTTGGCCCCGCGCCCGAACGGAAACAATCCCCCCGGGTGAGGGAGGAATGGACGCATGGAGCGGCCCCGAAAGTCGATGACCGGGCGAGCCACCACCGTGCGTGATCGGGGGCGGGACCGGGCCCGCCCGCGGCGCTCACCGGAGCCCGGGCCCCGGACCGTGCCCGTGTGGTCGGTCGTCGCGGTGACAGCCGCCCTCCTCGCCGCCTCCGGCGTCGCCCGGGCCATCGACCGCCCGCTCGTGGCCCCACCGGGCCCGGTGCTGCTGGTGGGCGACTCGCTGTTCTTCCAGTCGGCGAACGAGCTGGAGCGAGCGCTCCGGGGCGACGGCTGGACCGTCCGCACCGCGGCCGTGCCCGGGGCGGGCATCGCCGGCGGCGGCTACGTCGAGGGCTTCCGGTGGCCGCCCGAGCTGGAGGAGCAGGTCGCGCAGTGGCGGCCGACCGTGGCGGTCGTCGAGCTGGGGACGAACGGCTGCGGCACGGGGTGCCGCTCGGTGCCCGACGCGATCGACGACGTCCTCGCCGCCCTGCACGGCGTGGACCTCGTGCTGTGGCTCACGGTGCGCACCACCGCACCCCGCCCCGGCGACCCGGAGGCGGTCAACGACCACCTCGAGGAGGCAGCCCGGACGGTGGTGCACCTGGAGCTCCTGCGGTACGACCGGTGGTTTCGGGGCCGGAGCGAGCTGGTCCGGCCCGACGGCGTCCACCTGACGGCCGAGGGACAGCGGGCGCTGGCCCACCGGGTCCGCGCCGCCCTGCGGGACCGGGCCGGCCTGTCCTGACGGGCCGGCGGCCGCGAACCACCGGCGCGAACACGCCGCCTCCAGCGAACCAGTCGGCGGCGAACCAGCCGGCGCGAACACGCCGCCTCCAGCGAACCAGCCGGCGGCGGACGGCACCGGGGGGGCGCTACCCGGCCTGCTCCGGCGCCGTGGTGGAGGTGGTCGTCGGTTCGGTGGTCGACGTCGTCTCCGTGGTCGACGTCGACGTCTCGGTCGTCGAGGTGGTCGACGCGCTGGTGGTGGGCGTCGTCTCGGTGGTCGACGTCGTCGTGGACGGCCGGCTCGTCGTGGTCGTCGTCGACGGCTGGCGGGTCCGGTCGCCGCCCCGACGGTCGTCGGGGCGCGTGGGGCCCGCCGAGGTGGACGTCGTGGCGTCGCCCACCTCGGCGGAGGAGGAGTCGGGCCGGTCGTCGACCGACGTCGTCGTCGTGGTGTCGGTCTCGGGCCCGGACTCGTCCGAGGAGTCGGTGAGCGCGCCGATCAGGGCCCCGCCGAACAGGGCCCCGGCCCACAGCGCCAGGATCCCGACGGCGATGAGCGGGCGCCGGAACCGCCGGTGCCAGGGTTCCAGCGGCGCCGCCTCGGAGCCCCGGGCGGCGGGCCCGGGCGCCGCGGCCGGCCCAGCCGCCGCGGCGCCGGCGGCCGGGGTGGCGACGGAAGCCGGCGTCGCAACGGCCGTGCCCCCCGTCGAGGGCGGACCGGACGCCGCGGCCGCCGGGCCGGCGGCGGCCGGCGTGGCGACAACCGCCTCGGGCGCCGTGTCCGCCGTGTCCGTGGTCCGCCCGGAGGCCGCGGTGGGGGTGGCGGGGGTCGGGGACGCGGCTGCCGTCGTCTCGTGCTCCTGGGTCTGCCCCGTGACCGCCGTCTCCCCACCGGCCGTCGTCGCGGTCCCCGCCCCGGTCGCCGCCGCCTCGTGCTCCCGCTCGGACGCCGGCGCCGGCGCGCTGGCGGACACCGCCGGCTGCTCGCCCGCCGCCCCGGCCTCCCCGGCCGGCTCCACGTCCCCGGTGGACGCCGAGCCCTCAGCGGGCGTCGCCGCGCCCGGAGCCGGCGCCACCGCCGTCTCCTCGGCCGGGCTCGTTCCATCCCGGCCGTCCGGTGCCGGCGCCAGCACCGTCCCGGCGTCCGACTCCGGCTCCCGGACCGCCGTGCCGCCCGTCGGCACCGTTACCGTGTCAGCCCCGACCGCGCCGACGGCGTCGGGGGCGGACTCCGCATCGGCGTCCGGCCTCGACTCCCGCACCGCCGTCTCGCCGGCCGCGACCGCCACCGAGTCGACGCCACCGGCGGCGTCGGGGGCGGACTGCGCATCGGCGTCCGGCCTCGACTCCCGCACCGCCGTCTCGCCGGCCGGTACCGCCACCGTGCCAGCCCCGACCACCGCCGCGCCCTCGGGCGCGGGCGCTGCGTCGGCGTCCGGCTTCGGCTCCTGGACGGCGGTCTCCTCCGCCGGCGCCACGGCCGTCTCCTCGAACGGCGACACCGCCACCCCGCCCGCCGGCTCCCCGCCCGCTGACGGGTCCTGCACCGCCGTCTCCTCGAACGGCGACACCGCCTCCCCGCTCGGGGACGGGACCCGGGCCGCCTCCCCGGCCGGCGCCGCATCCGACTCCACCGCCGCACCCCCGGACCGCGCCGCATCCGAGTCCGACGCCGCCGTGCCCGCTTCCGAGGCGGCGTCGCCGCCCGCCCCGGTGTCCGCCCCGTCCGCCGCGTTCGTGGCGTTCGCCTTCCCGGACCCCGCGGATTCCGCGGACGAGCGCTCGTCGGCCCCGGGGCGGGCGGTCGCCCGCGACCCGGCGGCACGACCAGGCGTGGGTGTGGCGGTGTGGCTGAGCTGGTCGGACTTCGCGGCTTCGTCCACCGCCCCTCCTGATCGGGTCCCGGTCCGGAGGGTTCGACGCTAGCGACGTGGCCAATGGATGGCCACGCGCCCCGTCCTGCCGACGCGGGGCCGATGCGGGGGCCGCAGCGTGGCCTCCTAGCGCCGAACGCGGGAGAGGTGGGTGCTCCGGGCCGCCCGCACTCCCCGGAACACCCACCTTTCCCGTCCGCCGGGGACGAAGCCCGCCACCTTCCGCCCGACAGGTGGCAGTCCGCCCATGGCTTCGTCTCCGACTCTCTTCGCACTGAAGAGCGCGTGAGCCCCTCTCTCCGTTACACCCCCGGGAAAAAATTTCCCGGAAAAGCGAAACGGGGGGATCAGCCCTGGGTGGTGGTCGGATCGGCCGGGGCAGCCGCCAGCGTCTGGAGCGACCCGGCGCCGGACGGCTCCGCTGCGGCCTGGCTGTCCACGTGCGGCTCGGGTGGGGGCTCGGTCGTGGTCGTCGACGTGGTCGTCGACGGCGGGGCCGTGGTGGGGACGGTCGTTTCGGTCGTGGCCGGCGGGGAGCTGGACGTGCCCGAGCCCGGGTCCGGCGGGGCCGTCGTGGGCGACTCGGCCGGGGTCGCCCCGGTGGTCGGTTCGCTGGCCACCGTCGTCTCGGTGGCGACGCTGGTCCCGGTGGTGGAGGAGGGGTCGGCTTCCGCGTCGGGCGGCTCACCGGGGCGCTCGTCGCCGGACCGGCAGCTGGACTGGCCGGGGGTGCACGACCGGGACCGCTCCTCGTCGGCCCGCCGCTCGGACTCGGACCGACGGGACGGGCCGTCGTCCTCGACCACCTCGCGGTTCGGCCGGTCGTCGGTCACGAGCCGGTCGCGGGCCGCCGGCACCACGACCGTGACGATGCCGATGCTGGTCGTGGCGGCCGCGGCGGTGATACCGATCGCCACCGCCGTGGTGGCGGCCACGGCCTTGACGGCGACCAGGCGGCGGACGAGCCGGCCGGTCCGGCCCCGCTCGCCGGGCCGCAGGTGCCGCGGTTGGTCGTCGCGGTCGTCGTGGTCGTCGCGCCCGCCGTGGGCATGGTCGCCGCCGGCGGGGACGGCGCGCAGGTGGCGGGGCCGGCGCCGGTCGGCGGCCGCGTCGGCCGCCGAGGACAGCTCCGCGCCCGCCGCCTCGAACCCCGAGGGACCATCGGCCGACATTGCTGCTGACGACGCCGACGCCTCGAGCGCCGCGAGCCGGTCGGACTCGTCGGCCAAGGCGGCGTCGAGGACCGCTTCGGCCGCCCCCAAAACCTCGGCCTCGGCGTCGCCCGCCGCACCGGGGCCCGCCAGCGCCAGCTCCGCACCCGCCGGGCCGGCACTCGCCAGGTCCGCGCCCGCCGGGCCGGCACCGCCTATGGCCGGCGCCCCGGACGCCTCGTCGAGGATGGCCTGGCGCATCAGCTCGACGATGCGCCCCTCGTCGGCCAGCTCGTCGGGCCGGCCGGGCGCTTTCGCCTCGCGGACCAGGGTCGCCACCTCGCCGAGCCACGGCGGGGCGTCCTCGGGCACGGCGGCGGTGCCGTCCCAGATCCTGTCGGCCAGGTCGGTGTCGATGTGGGCCATGTCGATCCAGAGCTCGTCCGAGGGGGTCATTCGGCCAGCACCCCCTGTTCTGCCGGTTCCTCGTGGCGGCCGTGACGGTCCCCGCGGTGGTCGCCGTGGGGCTCGTCTCGGCGCTCGCCGTGGCGATCCCCGTAGCGTTCGGCCAGGCGACGCAGCGCCCGGTGGCACAGCACCCGCACCGAACCGGGCGACCGGTCCATGATCCGGGCCACCTCGTTGACGTCGAGGCCGGCCACCACCCGCAGCAGCACGGCCTCGGCCTGATCGGCGGACAGGTCGGCAACGAGCGCCTGGACGGCCTCGCGCCCGCCCAGCTGCTCGAGGACCAGGACGGCGGGGTCGCCGTCGAGGTCGCGATCGATGGCCGCATCGAGCAGGTCGTGCGGCATCGGATCGGTCCGGCGGCGCGCTGCTTTGCGTCTGTGTTCGATCAGACGGCAGCGGCCGATCGTGAACAACCAGCTCCGGAAGCCCGCCTCGTCTCCCACGAACCGCCGCATGCGCCGTGCGACCGACACCCAGACCTCGCTGGCGATGTCGTCGGCGACGGACGGCTCCTGGGCGCGCAGGTACCTGAGGAGTAGCGGTTGATAGGCGCGGAACAGCTCGGCGAGCGCCCAGCGCTCACCTCTGCCCGCCGCAGCCAACGTGGCTGGGAAACCGACGTCACGGGTGTCCTGCGCGCCGGGGAGCCTACCGCGTGCTCGGCCCACCCGGACCCGTCAGCCGACCGGGATGGGGATGCCCGTGATCGGCGGTTCGGCCGTCGTCTCCGTCGTCGTGCTCGCCGGCGGGTCGGTGGTGGTGACCGACGGCGGCGGCGGGTCGGTGGCCGGGGGCGGGGCCGCGGTCGTGTCCGGCGTCCCCGGCACCGGGGCGAACGGCGGGACCAGCCCCGCCAGGACCATCTCGACGATCGCCCGGGCGTCGGCCCCCTCGAGGTCGCCGACGTCCGCGATCGCCCCGGGAGCGGCGGGCGCCGACGGGGACGACGGCGCGGTGGACCACGGGGTGCGCGCCGCCGGGATCGGGGCCGACCCCGGGGCGGGCGGGGCGCCGTCCTGCGAGTCGGCACCGCCGGGGGCGCGGGAGGCCGACCGGCCGTCCGCCGGTTCGGCGGCGTCCTCGGCCGCGGCCGGCTCGGCGGCCTCGACCCCGCCGCCCGGCCCGGGCGCCGGCCCGCCGCGGTCGTCGGTGAGCACGCCGAGCCCGACGCCGCCGGCCAGGCAGGCCGCCCAGATGGCCAGGGCCGCCCGGCGGCTCAGCCCCCGACGGACCCGGCAACGCCGGGCGGGCGCCGTCCGCTCCGACCGGGCGGCGGCGCGGCTGGAGGTGACGGGGCCGTCGGCGGCGACGTCGGGGACGGCGCGGCCAACGGCAGAGCCCGCCGGGCGGTCGGGGGCGGGCCGGTCGACGGCGGGGCGCGCCGCCCCGGGGTCCTTGGTTGACGAGGCCAGCGGCATGGCGATCCTGCCCTCGGGGCGGGGGACGGGCGATGCTCACCGTAGTCATCTAGACACGGTAAGTGGTCAGTCTGCCACGGTCCCCGCCCGGGGCCGGACCGGCGCCACCCCCTGCCGCGGGCACGACGACATCGAACCCGTTGGCCAGCGAGCGGCCGGCCACGGAAGGCGGCGTCGTCCGGCGGGGTCACCGCGGGCCCGACGGGCCGGGGCGGCGAGCCGGGCCGCCGAGGCCCACGACCGGGGCGTCCGCCGCCCGCCGCCTCCTCACGGGCGAGGTCGGTGAGCGGCGCCTCCGGGCGTCGTGGCCCAGGGGTGGGCGGGCCCGAAGCGGCGGGCCGCGTCCACCCCACGTCGGGTCGGCGTCGCCGGCCAGGCGATGCCGACGACGCCACGGCTCACGTCGACGTCAGGTCAAGAGGCGTTGCTGGGCTCCGCCACGATGGCGTCGGAGCCGGGGTAGTAGATGCCCTCGTGCCCGTCGTTCCACCGCACCACGTAGGGCGGAGCCCCGTTGGGCCCACGGACCTCGAGCACCTCCGCCTCGCGCTCCGGATTGGCGACCTTGTTGCCCCTGACGATGATCTTGTCTCCCACTTTGGCCTGCATGACCCCTCCTGTGGTGACAGAGACGACCACCGAATTCGTTGTGCACCCCCAGGGTGCCAGGCCGTTCGATCAGCGGCAACGGGTGACGGCGCCGGCCCCCGGGTCCACCCGGGGGCGGGGCCCGGCGCCGTTCCGGTGCCGCCGGGTGCGCGGGCGCGCCGCGGTGACCCGGTGCGGCCCGACCGGCCAGCGGGTAGCTTCCCCGACATGGGGCTCCGGGCCAGGTTGGTCGAGCTGCTCTCGCGCGGTGAGGCACCCGAGCGCGACCCCAACGAGCTCGTCGAGCTGCAGACGGTGAGCGCCCCCAACGGGCCGATGACGGTCGAGACGCTGCGGAGCGCAGGCATCGACGCCATCCCGCTGCCCTGCTACGACACCGCGCTCGGGCGGTCGGAGATGCGGATCATGGTCCCCCGCCACCAGCTGGGCGACGCCGCCGCCCTGCTCGACGCCCTGCGCTAGCGCGCGCACGAAACCGCAGATCGCGGCCCGCAGACCGCTGTGCCCCCGACCGCCCCGCCGCCGGCCGGACCGCTCAACCCCGGGCGCCGGTGGCGCCCTCCGGTTCGGCGTGGCAGCACACCTCGAGCTCCATGCCGTCGGGGTCGCGGAAGAACAGCGACCACTCGCTGCCGAGCCGCTGGATCTCGCCGATGTCGGCCCCCAGCGCGGCCAGCCGATCGCGCACGGTCTCGAGCACCGCCCGGGACTCGACGGCCAAGCCGAAGTGGTCGATCGACCCCCGCCCCCACATGCGGCGCCGGTCACCGACGATCTGGTCGGGCGCGACCTCGAACACGTTGAGGGCGGAACCGCCGAGGTCGAGGATGACCATGCGAGGATGGTCCGGCTCGGCCTCCACCTCGTAGGTCACTTCGGCATCGAACGCCTGCTGGTAGAACGCGACCAGCCGATCCATGTCGGTCGTGAGGGTCGCGACGTGGTTGAAACCCGTGGTCGTGGGCATACGCCGATGTTCGCACCGACCCAGCCGTTTGTCGCCCGATAATCTGACACTCTGTCAGAAGCGACGGGAGGGGGCCTGCGATGATCACCGAGGCGCCGGCACGCTGGGACCGGGTCGTCGATGTCGTGGTGGTGGGGTCCGGCGGCGCCGGGCTCACCGCCGCCACGCTGGCGCACGACGGCGGGGCCGAGGTCCTGGTCGTCGAGAAGGCCGACCTGATCGGGGGCACGACCGGGGTGTCGGGAGGCATGCCCTGGGTGCCGCTCAACCGGCACATGGCCGAGGTCGGCGTCGAGGACAGCCGGGAGGACGCCCTCGCCTACCTGCGCCGCCTCACCCTGGGCCGGGAGCCCGACCCCGAGCTGGTCGAGGCGTTCGTGGACAACGCGGCCGACGCCCTCGCCTACCTCGAGGCCAAGACGCCGCTGCGCATGACGGTCCCGCCCACGTTCAGCGACTACTTCGCCGACCTGCCGGGCGGCAAGCCCCGAGGCCGGTCGCTCGAGCCCGAGCCGTTCGACGCCCGGGCCGAGCTGGGCGAGTGGGCGGCCCGACTGCGCACCAGCCCCCACCTCCCCCGCCTGACCATGGCGGAGGGCGCCAAGTTCCTGACCGGCACCGACCTCCCCGACCTGAACCTGGTGGCGGAGCGCGAGGCGAACGACGTGCGGGTGCTGGGACCGGCGCTGGTGGCCGCCCTGTTCAAGGGCCTGCTCGACCGGGGTGTCGAGGTGGTGACCCGGTGCGCGGCCCGCGACCTCGTGGTCCTCGAGGGCGAGGTGGCCGGCCTCCGGGTCGAGATCGGCGGGGGCGACGAGGGCGGTGGGGGCGGCGACGGCAACGGCGCCAGCGACGCCGGCAACTCCGGCCCCGCCCCCCGCACCGAGCTGATCGGCGCCCGCCGGGGCGTCGTGCTGGCCAGCGGCGGCTTCGAGTGGAACCGGGAGATGGTCCGGGCGTTCATCGGCCAGGACATCGAGCCCCTCAGCCCGCCGCACAACGTCGGCGACGGCCACCGCATGGCCATGGCGGTCGGCGCCCGCCTCGCCAACATGGGGGCGTTCTGGGGCCAGCCGGCCATCCTCGACCCGGAGGTCACGTTCGAGGGCCGACCGCTGTTCCAGATGGGCACGGCCCGCTCGAACCCGGGCTCGATCCTGATCAACAAGCACGGCCGCCGCTTCGCCAACGAGGGCGTCGCCTACCAGGACCTGCCCAAGGTGTTCGGGACGTTCGACCCGGTGGCCGTCGACTACCCCAACGAGGCGCCGGTCTGGCTCGTGTTCGACCAGCGGGTGAAGGACACGATGGTCATCCTGCCCACCGTGCTGCCCGGGCAGCCGGCGCCCGACTGGATCCGGCGGGCCGACACGGTGCGGGGGCTGGCCGCCGAACTGGGCGTCGACCCCGACGCGCTGGAGGACACGGTCGCCCGCTACAACGAGAACGCCGCCCGGGGCCGGGACCCCGACTTCCACCGGGGGACCACGTGGTTCGAGGGCTTCATGACCGGCGGGCCCCGGCCCGAGCAGTGCCTCCGCCCGCTGGACACCCCGCCCTACTACGCCGTCGAGCTGCACAACGGCGCGCTCGGCACCTGCGGCGGGCCGCTCATCGACCGGGACGGCCGGGTGCGAACCTGGGATGGCGGCGTCGTGCCCGGGCTGTACGCAGCCGGCAACGCCGCCGCCAACGTGTTCGGCCCGGCCTATCCGGGCGGCGGGGCGACGATCGGGCCGGCGCTCACGTTCGGTTACCTGGCCGGGCGCCACGTCGCCACCCGCCCGCCCCGCGCCCTGTAGCGGCGGCCCGCCCGCGCCCGCGGCGGCCGCCGGCGCCGCCCGGGCCGGGCGGCGCCGGCCCACCAGGTGTAGGGCCGGCCGAGTGCGCCGGCCCGCTACGTGTGGAGGACCACGCCACCGTCGACCGCCAGCGACGCACCGGTCACGAAGCCCAGCGCCGGGGCGGCCAGGCCGGCCACGGCAGCGGCCACGTCGCCCCGCAGCGTCGGGGCCCGGCCCAGCGCCTCGTCCCACAGCGTGAGGCGGTCCGGCGGCTCGTCCTGCTCGGTGAGCAGCCGGGTGGGGACGGCCAGCCAGTGGACCCTGATCCCGGCCCGACCCCAGGCGCGAGCGCAGCTCAGCGCCAGGGCCCGCGCCCCCTCGCCGGCCGCGGCGTAGCCGACCAGGCCGGCCTCGCCGGTGATGGCGGCCACCGGGCCCACCACCGCGATCGTCCCGCCGCCGGTCAGGGCCCGGCGGGCCGCCACCAGACCCCGGCGCACCGCGAGCAGCGGGGCCTCGCAGGCTTCGGCCCACCCGGCGGCGTCGAGCTCGACCAGCGGCCGGCGGGGCGCCCCCGGCCGCTCGGGCAGGACGGGCACGACGGCCAGGTCGACGCCCGCGGCCTCGTCCAGCGGGACCAGCGTGGCGCCGAGGTCGGCGAGGCCCCGGGCCAGCTCGCCGCCGGGACCGGTGTCAGCCCGGGCCACCGCCGCGGTCGTCCCGGCCAGGACCGGCCCGACCTCGTCGCCTGGGTCTTCCCAGCCGCCTCCGCTCACAGCATCATCGCTCCCCCGTTCACCACCAGCGTCTGGCCGGTGACGAACGCGCTGTCCGGTCCGATCAGGAACGTGAGCACCCGGCCGATGTCGGCCTCGGGCTCGCCCAGGCGGCGCAGGGCCGCCCGCTCGGCCAGCCGCTCGGCCGCCTCGGGCTCGCGCTCGAAGAAGTCGGCCATCGCCCGGGTCACGGCGACGGGGGCGATGGCGTTGACCCGCACCCCCGCCGGCCCCCACTCCCGGGCCAGGCTCTTGACCATCGTCCGCTGGGCGGCTTTGACCGCGGCGTAGGCCGGCAGCGGGGCGCTGCCCTCGATGGCCGCCGTCGACGTCAGCATGACCAGCGTCCCCCGCCGCTCCCGGAGGGCGGCGGCGCTCGCCGTGGCCAGGTGGAACGCGCCCCGGAGGGCGACGGCCACCAGCTCGTCCCACATGGCGTCGTCGATGTCCTCGAGCGACGCCGACCGGCTCGACTGTGGGCTGGTGGCGTTGTGGACGGCGGCGTCGAGGCCGCCGAATCGGTCGACGGCCACCGCCACGGCCGCCGCCACCTGGTCGGCGTCGGTGACGTCGCACACCGCGGCGACGGCCTCGCCGCCCCGCGCCGCGATCTCGTCCACCACGGCCTCGGCGGCCGCCCGGCGGCGGGCGGTGACCACCACGCCCGCGCCGGCCGCCGCCGCGGCCAGGGCCAACCCGCGCCCGACGCCCTGGCCCGCGCCCGTGATCAGCACGGACCGGCCGGCCAGCACCCCCTCGGCGGGCGCCGTCATCGGCCGACCGCCCTCATCCGGCCACCGCCCTCGTCGGGCGACGTCCGTGCTCGGCCCACGACCCTCATCCGGCCACCACCGCCCTCATCGGGCGCCGTCCTCGTGCCACCGGCGCGCACGCTACCGCCCGCCATCGGCGCGCCGCGCCCGCGGGTCCCACAGCACCCGGGCGGCCTCGCCGACCCGGTTGAGGGCGAACACCGTCAGGAACAGCACGATGCCCGGGGCGAACACCAGGTGGGGGTGGCGGTCGAAGCTGTCCTCGCCGGCGGCGATGAGGTTGCCCCACGTCGGGTTGGGCCGCTGGACCGACAGGCCCAGGTACGAGAGCGACGCCTCGGCCACGACCAGCACGGCCACCACCACGAACCCGTAGGACACGAGCGGCGGCAGCACGTTGGGCAGCAGCTCGCGGAACAAGATGCGGCGGTCGCGGCCGCCGAGCGCCCGGGCCATGACCACGAAGTCGCGCTCGGCGTAGCGCAGCGTGTTGGCCCGGGCGAGACGCACGTAGATGGGGATGCTCAGCACGGCCAGCCCGATCGTGACGTTGCGGACGCTGGGCTCGAGCGCCGAGACGAGGGCGAGCAGCAGGATGAGCGGCGGGAAGGCGATCAGGGCGTCGGTGACCAGCCCGATGACCGCGTCGACCCGGCCCCGGTAGTAGCCGGCCAGCAGGCCGAGGAAGCCGCCGACCACCAGCCCGATGGCGACGGCCCCCAGGCCGACCGTGAGCGAGACGCGGGCGCCGTAGACGACGCCGCCCAGGATGTCGAGGCTCTGGCGGTCGGTGCCGAGCGGGTGCTCGGAGAACAGATCGGGCCGGACGAGCGACGGCTCGGTGAGCGTGCGCGACGGGTCCTGGGCCTCGGCCAGGGGCAGGACGTCGGCCAGGAGGGCAGCGGCGCCGACGATGACCAGCCAGGCGACCGACAGCCACAGCGCGGTCTGGACCCGCTCGCCCCGCCACAGCTTGAGCGCGCTGTCGATGCCGGCCAGCAGCAGTGCCACGCCGACGACGACGGTGGCGGCCCGGGGCCAGGGCAGGTCGACCGCGCCGGTCGTCCCCATCCACGTGACGGCGGCGCCGCCGACCAGGCCGGCGGCGGCGATGGCCCGCCGGTGGCGGCGCCAGCCAGCGGGGGCGGGCGTCGCCTCGTCGGGCGCAGGCGGCGGCGCGACCTCGACGTCGCGGGCATCGAGGAGGGGCTCAGCGTCCACCACGGCGGATCCTCGGGTCGAGATAGGCGTACGACAGGTCGACGGCGGTGTTGATCAGCACGAACAGCAGGGCGAGCACCAGCACCGACGCCTGCACGACCGGGAAGTCCTTGGTCTGGATGGCGTCGACGAGCATGCTGCCCATACCCGGCACCCGGAACACGGTCTCGACGATCACGGTGCCGCCCAGCAGGCGCCCGAGCGTCACGCCGGCCACGGTGACCAGCGAGAACGACGACGGCCGCAGGGCGTCCCGCACGAGCACGTGGGGCGTGGACATGCCCTTGGCCCGGGCGGCCAGCACGAAGTCCTCCTGCAGCGTCCCCACCAGGTCGTTGCGCAGCACCCGCAGGAACACCGCGCCCTCGACGAGCGCCAGGGTCAGCGCCGGCAGGAAGGCGCTGCGGAGGTTCTCGATCAGGCCGCCGCCGGTGATTCGGACGAAGCCCTGGCGGGGGAACACGGGCAGCGCCACCGCCAGCAGGACGGCGACACCGGCGGCCACGGCCGCACCCACCAGGGCCAGCCGGTGCGACCGCTCCCAGCCGCCGTCCCGCCTGGCGGACCGCACGGCCCGCACTGCCACGCCGGCGGCCAACGCCAAGCCGAGCACCAGCACGAGCAGGCGCACCGACCCTCGGTTGAAGATCAGGAAGAACACGAGCACCAACGCCGAGAGGAAGCTCGGCATCGAGATGGCGGCGAACGCCGCGCCGCCGACGGCGGTGTCGAGCGGCGCGCCGGCCCGGTGGGCGGTCCACAGCCCGAAGGGCACGGCCATGGCCAGCGACATGAGCATGGCCAGCAGCGCGATCTCGAGCGTCACCGGGAGGCGGGCCGCGATCATCGTCGACACGTCCTGGACCGGTGGCACCACCGACCGGCCGAAGTCGCCGGTCACCACCCCGCCCAGCCACTCGCCGTAGCGCTCCGCCAGCGGCCGATCGAGGCCCAGCTCGGCCCGGACCTCGGCCACCCGCTCCGGCGTGGCGGTCTCGCCCAACACCGCCAGCGCCGGGTCGCCCGGCACCAGCTCGAGCAGCAGGAAGCTGCCCAGGCTGACGAGCAGGACGATCGGCACCAGGCGCAGCAGCTTCCCCGCGATCATCGTGCCCACGTCAGGTCGCTCCCGTCTCGGCCAGCTCGGCGCCGTCGCCGGCGGGGCCGGCGTCGGCGGTCATGGGGTGGTGGCAAGCCACGTGGTGGCCGGAGGCGCCGGCGGCTCCGTTGCCGGGCACCAGCCGCATCTGCGGCTCCTCGGCCCCGCACCGGTCGGTGGCCCGCGGGCACCGGGTGCGGAACCGGCAGCCGCTCGGCGGGTCGAGCGGGCTGGGCAGCTCGCCAGCGTCGGCCGCGCCCACGTCGAGCTCGCTGCCCTCAAGCTCGGGGATCGACGAGAGCAGCACCCGGGTGTAGGGGTGGGCCGGCCGGGCGAACAGCTCGTCCGGCGGGCCGACCTCGCACAGCTTGCCCAGGTACATGACCGCGATCCGGTCGCTCACGTTCTTCACGACCGCCAGGTCGTGGGTGATGAACACGAGCGTGAGCCCGTAGCGGGCCTTCATGTCCTCGATCAGGTTGAGGATCTGGGCCTGGACCGACACGTCGAGCGCGGAGACCGGCTCGTCGCACACCAGCACCTGGGGCTCGAGCACCAGCGCCCGGGCGATGCACACACGCTGGCACTGGCCGCCCGACAGCTCGTGGGCCCGGCGGTCGCCGACCAGGTCGGGGTCGAGCCCGACGGCCCGGAGCATCTCGTCGACCCGCTCGCGCACGCGGGCCCGGTCCGTCTCGCCGCGGATGGCCAGGCCCTCGGCCACGACGTCCCGGACCTTGCGGCGGGGGTTGAGCGACGAGATGGGGTCCTGGAGGACGATTTGCAGCCGGTCGCGGGCGGCCCGGAGGGCGGCGCCGGACAGGCCGGTGAGGTCGGTGCCTTCGAGCACGACCCGGCCCGAGGTGGGCGGTGGCAGCTGCAGGATGGCGCGCCCGGTCGTCGACTTGCCGCAGCCCGACTCGCCGACCACGCCCAGCGTCTCGCCCCGGCGGACGTCGAGGCTCACGCCGCTGACCGCGTGCACCTTTCGCCCCCGGCTCAGCGGGAACTCGACGACCAGGTCCTCGACGCGCAGGAGGACGTCGTCGTCGTCCCGCAGGTGGGCGGTCCCGGAGCCGGCCACTACACGGCCTCCGCGGCGTCGATCGGCGCCCCGGCCGGGGTGCGGGCGGTGCCCGGGGCGCCGGCGCCGTCCGGGGCCAGGGCGGCGGGGGCGACCGCCAGCTTCCCCCGGCGGGCCCGCCGCTCGAGGCTGGCGTCGCGGGCCAGCACCGGGTGGTGGCAGGCGACGGCATGGCCGGCGGCCACCTCCTCGAGGACCGGGGCGGCGTCGCCGCAGTCGGCCTCCGCGTGCGGGCAGCGGGCGGCGAAGCGGCACCCGTCCGGCAGGTTGGCCAGGTCGGGCGGCCGCCCGGCGATGGCCGGCAGCCGCGTGTGGCTGGGCTGGTCGATGCGGGGCACCGACCGCAGCAGCCCCTCGGTGTAGGGGTGGCGGACCGAGCCGAACAGCGTGCGCGTCGGGGCCGTCTCGGCCAGCCGGCCGGCGTACATGACCGCCACCCGGTCGGTCCGCCCGGCCACGACGCCCAGGTCGTGGGTGACGAGGATCATCGCCATCCGCCGCTCGGCCTGGAGCTCGCTCAGCAGATCGAGGATCTGGCGCTGGACGGTGGCGTCGAGCGCGGTCGTCGGCTCGTCGGCCATGAGGAGGCGGGGCTCGCAGGCGAGGGCGATGGCGATCGTGACCCGCTGGCGCATCCCGCCCGACAGCTCGTGGGGGTACTGGTCGATGCGCCGCTTGGGGTCGGGGATGCCGACCTGGGCCAGCAGGTCGAGCGCCCGCTCGCGGGCGGCCTTGCGGCCGAGGCCCGTGTGGCGGCGCAGCGACTCGGTGATGTGGACGCCGACCCGCTTCACCCCGTTGAGGGCGGTCGTGGCGTCCTGGAACACCATGGCGATCTCGGTGCCCCACAGCCGGCGGAGCTTGGCCGGCGACAGGGCCGTCAGGTCCCGGCCCCGGTACCGCACCTCGCCGGTCCGGGTGGCGGTGGGCGGCAGCAGGCCCATGATCGAGCGGATGAGGACCGACTTGCCCGAGCCGGACTCGCCGACGATCCCGAGCGTCTCTCCCTCCGCCAACTCCAGCGACACCCCGTCCACGGCGCGCACCCGCCCCCGGGCGGTCGGGAACGAGGTCGCCAGCCTGTCCACTCGTAACAGCGGCTCGGGCACTGTCCCCCCTCGGTCTGACACTTCGTCAGAAACCTAGGACAGCAGGGCTTGCGAACGCAACGGGTGTTTCAAACAGAACCGCGATAGCACGTGCAATGATCCACCAGGCGGGTCGGCCCCCGGGGTCGGAGCGCCGGCGAGCGGCGGGCCCGTCGGACGGACCCGGCGGCGACACCGCCGGGCGGCGGGCGGCCGACCCGGTCGGCTGGTCGTCAGGCCGACCGCGAGCGGTAGGTCGACCGACCCTCGATGGCGTCCTTGTTGAGGCGCTTGGACAGGTGCAGGCCCTCGAGCACCATCTCGACCGCGCTGGCCACCACCGCCGGGCTCTCGTCGCCGCCGGCCAGCGCGTTGACCGGGGCCCGGAGGGCGGGCACGTCCTCGACCAGGCGGGCCAGGTCGGCCGACTCGACGTCCTCGCCGGCGTGGACGACGGCGCCGTCGTCGAAGGCGGCGACCACGTCGCGCAGCTGGTCGGGCGGCACGCGGCGCTTGAACACCGTGAGCACGGCCGAGTGCAGAAGGTGCTCGGCGATCTGCTCCTCGCGCCCGTCGTCGAGCGTCTCGATCTCGACCTTGCCCATGGTCGAGGCGGCCAGCGCCTCGAGGTCGCTGATGCGGGGGCAGATGGCCCGCTCGCCGTGGCGCAGCGCCCGGCGGGTGGCGTTGGCCACGAGGATCTCGCGGTTGGCCACCGTGAGCCGCACCGACACGCCGGAGCGCTGGTTGACGTGCGCGCTGCTGCGGGCCAGGTGGCTGAGGGTGGCCACGATCTCGTCCATGTAGTCGGGCACCACCACCGGCACGCCCTCGACCTCGAGCGGCCGGGCCTCCGCGTCGGCGATCTTCACCTCGGTGGCGACGTCGAGCGGGTAGTGGGTGCGGATCTGGCTGCCGAACCGGTCCTTCAGCGGGGTGATGATGCGGCCCCGGTTCGTGTAGTCCTCGGGGTTGGCCGAGGCGACGAGCAGCACGTCGAGGGGCAGGCGGATCTTGTAGCCCCGCACCTGGACGTCGCGCTCCTCGAGCACGTTGAGCAGGCCGACCTGGATGCGCTCGGCCAGGTCCGGCAGCTCGTTGATGGCGAAGATGCCGCGGTTGGTGCGGGGCACGAGCCCGTAGTGGATGGTGAGCTCGTCGGACAGGTAGCGGCCCTCGGCCACCTTGATGGGGTCGACCTCGCCGATCAGGTCGGCGATCGACGTGTCGGGCGTCGCCAGCTTCTCGCCGAAGCGGTCGTCACGGTGGACCCATTCGATCGGGGTGTCGTCGCCCCGCTCGGCCACCAGGTCGCGGGCGTGGCGCGACACGGGGTTCTCGGGGTCGTCGTTGATCTCGCTGCCGGCGACGATCGGCATCCACTCGTCGAGCAGGCCGGTCAGCGACCGGATCATGCGGGTCTTCGCCTGGCCCCGCTCGCCGAGGAAGATGATGTCGTGCCCCGCCAGCAGGGCGTTCTCCAGCTGGGGCAGCACGGTCTCCTCGTAGCCGAGCACGCCGTCGACGAGCGGCCGGCCGGCGGAGATCCGGGCGATGGCGTTGCGGCGGATCTCGTCCTTCACCGAGGTCGGGCGCCAGCCCGACGCCCGGAGCTCCCCCAAGGTCGTGGGGCGGGGAGGATCGGACACGGTTCCCGACATGGCCGCCAACCTATCGCCGGCTATCGGCCGACGTGCCGGTGACCGGGGACGATCTGCCCGATCATCAGCCCAGCGCGGCGGCCGCCTCGACCATCATCTGCGTCGACTCGGCCGGCGGCAGCGCCAGGTCGGCCAGCTTGCGGAACGCCAGGCTCTGGTCCTCGACCTCGTGGGGCTGCTCGAAGTAGACGCCCACCGACCAGCCGCTCTCGATGAACACCACGCCGGGGTCGGTCTCCCAGGGGAAGTCGAGGATCGTGAAGCTGCCGGCCATGCCGGCGTGCGCCCCCCGGTCGAACGGCAGCACCTGGACGGTCACGTTGGGCAGCTCGCTCGTCGCCACGACGTGCTCGATCTGGGCCCGCATGGCCTGGGGCCCGCCCACGACCCGCCGCAGCGTGGCCTCATCGAGCACGACCCACAGCTCGAGCGGGTCCTTCTCGCGGGTGAGGGCCTGCTGCCGCCGGGTGCGCAGCTCGACCCGCTGGGCGATCTGCTCCTCGGTGAAGCCGGCCGAGCCGCACCGGATGACCTCGGCCGCGTACTCGGGCGTCTGCAGCAGCCCGCTGACCGTCTGGGGATCGTAGGAGCGCAGCCGCGCCGCGCCCTGCTCGAGGCCGACGAAGCGGGCGAACCACTCGGGCAGGACGTCCTCGTCGTAGGACTCCCACCACCCCTTCTCCCGCGACCGGCGGGCGGCCTCGAGGTAGAGGGGCCAGCGCTCCTCGGGCACCCCGTACAGCGGCAGCAGGACCTCGTCGAGGTCGCGGGGCACCACCGGCCGCTGGGCGTTCTCGAAGTACGAGACCTTGGTGACGGTGCAGCGCAGGGCCTTGGCCACCTGCTTCTGCTCGAGGCCGGCCTCGGCCCGCAGACGCCGCAGCTCGGCGGCCAGCCAGCGGCGCCAGACGGTCGGGCTCGCTTCGACCACCGATCCCTCCCCAGCCTTCTCCACCGTCGCCACCGCCCCAGGTGACGACGACTCAGACGTCCACACAGGCGCTCCCCACGTCCGAACCTACACCAGCGAAGGAAATCCGCTACCGGGCCCTTGCGCCGGCCAATTTGTTCATGTACTAATGTTTATGCGGCAATTGTTAAGTAAACACTAGCAACCCACCCCAGTAACCTCACCCCAGAACCCCACCGAAGACTCACGAGAGATTCGGTATGTCTCGCCGGCACCAGTATGGGTGCCGGTTCCTGATGTGCCGTGGCGGGCCGGGCAGGAACCTTCTTCCCTCCCGCCCGAGCTTTGTCCGACCAGTGGTTTGGAGGCGCGACCGCCGGTGACCACCGACTGGGAACCTCCCGCCGGGCACGTGCGTGCGGCGGGCGGCCTGCTGGCCGCCGTGGCCGGCGAGAGTTGGCACCCCGACGGGTTCCGCGCTCGGGGCCCCGTGGCCGCCGCCCTGCTCGAGCTGGCCACCGGGTACGTGGCGCGCCCCGGCGAGGGCGCCCCGCTGGCGGTTGCCCAGCGCCAGGACGGCGTGCCCGCCCCGGCCTGGCTCCTCCCGGTCGCCATCGCCCGGCCGTTCAGCAACACGCTGGCGGGCGACGCGCTCCAGCTGGCCCGCGCCTCCGGCGTGCCCGGGCACGCGCTGTCGCCCTGCGTCACCTACGTCGAGCTGGCCGCCGAGCTGTTCGCCGGCCGCCCGGCGCCCGAGGCGGTCGAGGCCATCACCGGTGAGCCGCTCCCCCGCAAGGCCCCCACGCCCGCCCTGTGCGGCGAGCCCCACCTCGACGCGCTGAGCACGGCCGTCTGGGCGCTGGCCCAGCCCGAGGGGGTGGAGGAGCTGATCGCCGCCCTGGCCCCCATCACGCTCCCCGCCGTGCGGGCCGCGGCCGCCGCGCTGGTCGGCCTGCGCGACGGGTCGAGCTCGCTGCCCGGCACCTGGCAGCGCGACCTGCCCGACGCCGAGGCCTGCCTGACCCTGGCCGCCGACCTGGTGGCCGTGCGCCACCACGCCTTCCTCCACCCCAGCCCCCGGACGCCGGCCAGCGGCGAGCACCCGGTGGCCGCGCCGGAGCCGTCGCCGACCGACAGCGGCGAGCACCCCCGGGCGGCGACGTGGAGCTGGTCCGTCCGGCGCTGACACCGCCTTCCCCGGCGCCGCCGACGACCGACCCGACGACCGCCCCGGACCGGTCCCGGCGCGGCCCGTCCGGCCGCCCGCCGGCCTCCCCCACCGGCAGTAACGTGCCGGGCCTATGGAGCTCACCGAGGGGTGGCGCGCCGTCGTCGCCGACGACGACCTCCGCCGCTCGTACCAGGCCCCCACGTTCGACGACGCCGGCTGGGAACCGATCGCCGTCCCCGGCCACTGGCGCTCCACCCCGGCGTTCGCCGACTCCGACGGGCCGCTGCTCCAACGCTGCCGGTTCGCCGCCACCCGCCCGGCGCCGGGCCGCCGGGCCTGGCTGACGTTCGAGGGGCTCTTCTACCAGGGCGACGTCTGGCTCGACGGCAACTACCTCGGCGACACCGAGGGCTACTTCGTACCCCACGGCTTCGAGGTCACCGACGCCCTGCGCGAGCGCGACGAGCACGTGCTGGCCGTCGAGGTCACCTGCGGACCCGAGCGCGACCCCACCGCCAAGCGCAACCTCACCGGCGTGTTCCAGCAGGCCGAGGGGCTCGACCCCACCTGGAACCCCGGCGGCATCTGGCGGCCGGTCCGGCTGACCGAGACGGGGCCGGTCCGCATCGCCAAGCTGCGGGCGCTGTGCCGGGAGGCGAGCGAGCAGCGGGCGGTCCTCGCCTTCCGGGCCACGCTCGACAGCGACGACGCCCGGACGGTGCGGGTCCGCACCGAGCTCGGCCCCCTCGACCACGAGCTCGACCAGCCGCTGGCGGCCGGGGCCAACGAGGTGGAGTGGTCGATGACCGTCGAGCGCCCCGAGCTGTGGTGGCCCCGGGCCCTGGGCGAACCGGTCCTCCACGACCTGCGGGTGGCGGTCGTGGTGCCCGAGGGCGGGGTCAGCGACGAGCGCCGGCTCCGGACCGGCCTCCGCTCCGTCCGTCTCCGCCGCTGGATCTGCTCGGTCAACGGCGAGCGGCTGTTCCTCAAAGGCGCCAACCTGCTGCCCACCCGCATGGCCCTGGCCGAGGCCACGCCCGCCGAGCTGGCCCGCGACGTCGAGCTGGCCCAGGAGGCCGGGCTCGACCTGCTGCGCGTCCACGCCCACATCGCCCGGCCCGAGACCTACGCGGCGGCCGACGAGCGGGGGATGCTGCTCTGGCAGGACCTGCCGCTGCAGCGGGGCTACGCCCGCGGGGTCCGCCGCCAGGCCGTGCGCCAGGCCCGCGCCGCCGTCGACCTGCTCGGCCACCATCCCTCGATCGCCATCTGGTGCGGGCACGACGAGCCCGTGGCCGTCGACCCCCGGCCGGCCGTGTGGTCCGACCAGGCGGCCACGCGGCGCCTGGCGGCCCGGGCCGCCGCCGGCCAGCAGCTGCCCTCGTGGAACAAGACCGTGCTCGACGCCTCGGTGAAGCGGGCGCTCGACAAGGCCGACGGCACCCGGCCGGTCGTCGCCCACTCGGGCGTGCTCCCCCACGTGCCCCAGCTCGACGGCACCGACACCCACCTGTTCTTCGGCTGGTACTGGGGCGACGAGCGCGACCTGGCCGGCACGGCCCGGGCCCTGCCGCGGCTCGTCCGGTTCGTGAGCGAGTTCGGCGCCCAGGCGGTGCCGTCCGATCCCGGGGCCGCGTTCTGCGAGCCCGACCGCTGGCCCGACCTCGACTGGGAGGTGCTGGCCGAGCGCCACGGCCTGCAGAAGGGGCTGTTCGACCGGCACGTGCCCCCGGCCGCCTACGGCTCGTTCGCCGCCTGGCGCGACGCCACCCAGCGCTACCAGGCGGCGCTGATCCGCCGGCACGTCGAGACGCTCCGGCGGCTCAAGTACCGGCCCACCGGCGGGTTCGCCCAGTACTGGCTGGCCGACCCCCAGCCGGCCGTGTCGTGGTCGGTGCTCGGCCACGACCGGACGGCGAAGCGGGGCTACGAGGCGCTGCGCGAGGCCTGCCGGCCGGTGATCGTGGTCGCCGACCGCCTGCCGCCGACGGTCCGGCCGGGCGAGGCGCTGGCGCTCGACATCCACGTCGTGTCGGACCGGCGCGAGCCGATCGAGGGCGCCCGGCTGGCGGCCCGGCTGTCGTGGCCGGGCGGCGGGCACGGCTGGCGCTGGATCGGCGACGTCCCCGCCGACGCCTGCGCCCGGGTCGGGACGGTCCAGATCGTCGTGCCCGACGCGGAGGGCACGCTGGCGTTCGACCTGGAGCTCTTCCTCCCAGACGGAGAGCGCGTGCGAAACCACTACGAGTCTGTTCTGGGGGACACCCCACGCGCCTAGACTCGCTGGGAACGGCGGCGGACAAGGCGGAACCATGCAGGCGAAGCGCGCGCTCGGCCCGGTCAGCGGGCATCACGAGGCCAACCGGCGGTTCTACGACGACGGTCACCACGTCGCGTACTGGGCCCGCCAGACCGAGCTGCTCCCGGTCGAGCGGCTCGTCTTCGGGCGCCACATCGGCCCGGGCATGGACGTGCTCGACCTGGGCGTGGGCGGCGGACGCACGACCCCGTTCCTGAGCGAGCGGGCCCGCCGGTACGTCGGCGTCGACTACGCCCAGGGGATGGTCGACGTGTGCGAGGCCCGCTTCCCGCACCTGACGTTCCTGTGCGCGGACGCGGCCGACCTGCCCATGCTCGACGCGCAATCGTTCGACGCGGTCGTGTTCTCGCTGGGCGGCATCGACTACCTCACACCGCCGGCCAAGCGGCGGCAGGCGCTGGCCGAGGCCCACCGGCTGCTGCGCACCGGCGGCCTCTTCATCTGCTCGCGCCACAACCCGCGGGCGCTCGTCCGCCTGCCCGGCATGCCCGGGCAGCCCAACAGCCCCATGGGGCCGCTGCGCACGGCGGTGGCCGTGCCGGTGTGGGCGGCACGGCGGACGGTGCGCATGCTCCCGACCCGGGCCTTCTGGACGGGCGAGGGCATGATCGAGCAGCCTCCCGGCGGCTTCAACTCGCCGGTCCTGCCCTGGAGCCGGGCGCGGCGCGCCGCCCGGGGCCGCGCCGGCGTGTTCACCGAGATGGCCACGCCGGCACGTGTCCAGCGCGAGCTGGACGACGCCGGCTTCGAGGTCGTCGCCGTCCACGGCACCCCCTACCCCCGGCGGGCGCGGGCCCTCTGGACCAACTGGTACTACTACGTCGCGGTCCGGCGCTGAGCCGCGCCGCTCAGCCGAGCCGCCCGAATTCTCGGCGTCATCGGTGAGCGGAGTACGGTTCGCCCGGACAGATCGATGCCCGTCCGGGAGGCTGATCGAGCGATGCAGACGATGGAGCGGCGAGCCGTCGCCCCGGTGCACCCGCGCAGCCGCCGCCCCGCTCCCTGGCCCGTCGAGTTCTACCGCTCGGCCGTTGGCAAGAAGTGGGTCATGGCGCTGACCGGGATTGCCCTCATGGGCTACGTGTTCGCACACATGTTCGGGAACCTGAAGGTCTACTTCGGCGCCGAAGAGATCAACCACTACGGCGAGTTCCTGCGCGAGTTGCTGGTTCCGTTGCTGCCGCGGACCTGGACGCTGTGGCTGATGCGCATCGGGCTCGCGCTCGCGTTCGTGTTCCACATCCACGCCGCGGCGTCGCTCACGCTCATGAACCGCCGGGCGCACGCCGAGGGCGGCTACATCTCCAAGCGTGACTGGCAGGCGGCCAACGCCGCGAGCCGCTCGATGCGCTACACGGCCGTCGTCATCCTGCTGTTCCTGATCTGGCACCTGGCCGACCTGACCTGGGGCACGGTCAACCCCGACTTCGTGCGCGGCGACGTGTACCGCAACATGGTCGCCAGCTTCGAGCGGCCGGCCGTGTCCGCCATCTACATCGTCGCCAACATCGCCCTCGGCCTGCACCTGTTCCACGGCGCCTGGGCGATGTTCCAGAGCCTCGGGCTCAACAACCCGAAGTACAACGCTTGGCGGCGCCGGTTCGCCGCCGGCTTCGCCGCGGTCGTGATGATCGGGAACCTGAGCTTCCCGATCGCGGTGCTCACCGGCATCGTGAGCGCGGACGACAACCCCGACTGCCGGACGACCGACGGTCGGATCGAGACCTGTGAGCTCTACGAGCACGAGGAGGCGACTCGATGATCGGCGAGCTCGCCAGCAACACGCCCAGCGGCCCGATCGAGGAGCGCTGGACGAACCACAAGTTCAACATGAAGCTCGTGGCGCCCAACAACCGCCGCAAGTTCGAGGTGATCGTCGTGGGCACCGGCCTGGCGGGCGCCTCGGCGGCGGCCACGCTGGGCGAGCAGGGCTACAACGTCAAGGTCTTCACGTACCACGACAGCCCGCGCCGGGCGCACTCCATCGCCGCCCAGGGCGGCATCAACGCCGCCAAGAACTACAAGAGCGACGGCGACTCGGTGCAGCGGCTCTTCTACGACACGATCAAGGGCGGCGACTTCCGCAGCCGGGAGTCGAACGTGTACCGCCTGGCCGAGGAGTCGGTGAACATCATCGACCAGGCCGTCGCCCAGGGCGTGCCGTTCGCCCGTGAGTACGGCGGGCTGCTCGACAACCGCAGCTTCGGCGGCGCCCAGGTGTCCCGCACGTTCTACGCCAGGGGCCAGACCGGCCAGCAGCTGCTGCTCGGCGCTTACCAGCAGATGATGCGGCAGGTGCACCTGGGCACGGTCAAGCTCTACACCCGCACCGAGATGCTCGACCTCGTCGTCAAGGGCGGCGTGGCCTGCGGCATCGTCGTGCGCGACATGGTGACGGGCCAGGTGACCTCGCACTCGGCCCACGCCGTCCTGCTGTGCACGGGCGGCTACGGCAACGTCTTCTACCTGTCGACCAACGCCAAGTACTCCAACGCCACCGCCGCCTGGCGGGCCCACCGGCGGGGCGCGCTGTTCGCCAACCCCTGCTTCACGCAGATCCACCCGACCTGCATCCCGGCCTCGGACGAGTTCCAGTCGAAGCTGACGCTGATGTCCGAGTCGCTGCGGAACGACGGGCGCATCTGGGTGCCGGTCGACGGCGACGACCCCCGCCCGCCCGACCAGATCCCCGAGAGCGAGCGCGACTACTTCCTCGAGCGGAAGTACCCGAGCTTCGGCAACCTGGTCCCCCGCGACGTCGCCTCCCGCAACGCCAAGGCGATGGTCGACCAGGGGCGGGGCGTCGGGCCGCTGAAGAACGGCGTGTACCTCGACTTCTCCGAGGCCATCCAGCGCCTCGGGGAGGACACGATCCGGGCCCGCTACGGGAACCTGTTCGACATGTACGAGCGCATCACCGACGAGAGCCCGTACAAGGTCCCGATGCGCATCTACCCCGCCGTCCACTACACGATGGGCGGGCTGTGGGTGGACTACAACCTCATGTCCAACGTCCCCGGCCTGTTCGTGCTGGGCGAGGCCAACTTCTCCGACCACGGCGCCAACCGGCTCGGGGCCTCGGCCCTCATGCAGGGCCTGGCCGACGGCTACTTCATCATCAGCTACACGCTGGCCAACTACCTGTCCGGCCTGCTGGGCACCAAGCCGGTCCCGACCGACGACCCGGTGTTCGCCCAGGCCGAGACGTCGGTCGGCGACGTCGTGGCCCGGCTCCTCGCCGTGCAGGGCACCCGCTCGGTCGACCACTTCCACCGCGAGCTGGGCAAGATCATGTGGGAGTACTGCGGCATGGCCCGCAACCAGGCGGGGCTCGAGAAGGCCCTGTCCGAGATCCCGGCGCTGCGCGAGGAGTTCTGGAAGGACGTCCGGGTGCTGGGCGGCTCCGCCCTCAACCAGTCGCTGGAGAAGGCCCACCGCGTGGCCGACTTCTTCGAGCTGGCCGAGCTGATGGTGCGCGACGCGCTCCACCGGCGCGAGTCCTGCGGCGGTCACTTCCGCGAGGAGAGCCAGACCGAGGACGGCGAGGCCCTGCGCGACGACGAGAACTTCGCCTACGTCGCCGCGTGGGAGTGGACCGGCAAGGGCAACGAGCCGATCCTGCACCGCGAGCCGCTGAACTTCGAGTACGTCAAGCTGAGCCAGCGGTCCTACAAGTAGGGCCTTCGGAGGAGCTCAAAGACATGGACCTGACGCTTCACGTCTGGCGCCAGCCCGGGCCCGGCCAGCCGGGCGAGATGGTGACCTACACCGAGGAGGCCAAGGGCATCAGCCCCGACATGTCCTTCCTCGAGATGCTCGACACCGTCAACGAGCGGCTCATCGCCGCGGGCAAGGAGCCCATCGCCTTCGAGCACGACTGCCGCGAGGGCATCTGCGGCAGCTGCGGGATGATGATCAACGGCCAGGCCCACGGCCCCCAGAAGGGCACGGCCACCTGCCAGCTCCACATGCGCAAGTTCCGCGACGGCGACGAGATCTTCATCGAGCCGTGGCGGGCCAAGGCGTTCCCGGTGCTGCGCGACCTGATCGTCGACCGCCAGGCGTTCGACCGGATCATCGAGGCGGGCGGCTACATCACAGCCCCCACCGGCTCGGCGCCCGACGCCAACCTCATCCCGGTGCCGAAGGACGCCGCCGACGCCGCCTTCGACGCCGCCGCCTGCATCGGCTGCGGCGCCTGCGTGGCCGCCTGCCCCAACAGCGCCGCCCAGCTGTTCACGGCGGCCAAGCTCCAGCACCTCAACCTGCTGCCCCAGGGCCAGGCCGAGCGCTACGAGCGGACCCTGCGGATGGTCGACACGATGGAGCAGTACTTCGGCTCCTGCACGCTGCACGGCGAGTGCCAGGAGGCGTGCCCGAAGGAGATCTCCATCGACTTCATCGCCTACATGAACCGCGACTACGTGAAGGCGCAGATCAAGAACCGCAAGCTGGCGGGCCAGCGCTAGGCGCTTCGCGCTCGGCCGCCGGGGGCCCGGCGGCCCCCGATCGTTCGCCTCGCGACCCCGCTCGCGGCGCCCCCGCCGGCTCCGGCCGGCGGGGGGTGGCGCCGGGGTGGCGCGATGCGAGAGACTGCCGCCGTGGCGGCAAATGGGCGGGCGGCCCTCCAGCTTCGGCGTTCCCCGGGCCGTGCCCGCAAGACGGATCCATCCCGCATACTCGACCTCGCCGTGGCGTCGGTGGGGCTCGTCGTCAGCGCACCGGTCATCGCCGTCCTGGCGGTGGCGGTGCGGGCGACGATGGGCGGCCCCGTGCTGTTCCGCCAGGCCCGGGCGGGGCGCGGCGGGGTGCCTTTCGAGGTGGTCAAGTTCCGCACCATGCGCAACCCCCGGCCCGGCGAGGAGGGGCCCGAGTTCGACGCGGTGCGGCTCACCCGGCTCGGCCGGCTGATGCGCTCGACGAGCCTCGACGAGCTCCCCACGCTCGTGAACGTGCTGCGAGGCGAGATGGCGCTGGTCGGGCCCCGGCCGCTACCGGTCCGCTACCTCCCCCGCTACTCGGCCGAGCACGCCCGGCGCCACGAGGTGCGGCCGGGCATCACGGGCTGGGCGCAGTGCAACGGGCGCAACGCGCTGTCGTGGGACGACCAGCTCGACATGGACGTGTGGTACGTCGACCACCGGTCCCTGGCCCTCGACCTGCGGATCCTGGCCCGCACGGCGGCCACGGTCCTGCGGCGCGAGGGCATCAGCAGCGAGGGCCACGCCACCCGGCCCGAGTTCCCCGGCTCGGGCGTCGAGCGGGCGGCGCAGGCCGCGGCGGCCAACGGGGCGGACGCAGTCGACGGCTCGGCGGCGCCGTCCGGCGGGCGGACGCCGGCCCGGGTCGGGGCGGGCGTCGACGCAGGCGTCGAAGCGGGGGTGGCCCCCGCGTGAGAGCCGGGCCGCTCACCGTCCTCATCTCGTCGGCCGGCCGCCGGGTCGAGCTGCTGCGCAGCTTCCGGCGGGCCGTGTCCCAGGTGGCGCCGGGCGGTCGGGTCCTGGCCATCGACTCGTCGTGGTACTCGGCCGCGTTTCACGAGGCCGACGCCGGGTTCCTCGTGCCCCGGATCAGCGACCCCGACCACGTGCCCCGGCTCCTGGAGATCTGCGAGCGCGAGGGCGTCGACCTGATCGTCCCCACCACCGACCGCGAGTGGCCGGTGTGGAGCACGGCCATCGCCGACTTCGAGGCCGTGGGCACCACCGTGGCCGTGTCGTCCCCCGAGGTGCTGGCCATCGCGTCCGACAAGCGACGGACCAACGAGTGGCTCACTGCCAACGGCTTCCCGACGGTCCGCCAGTGCCGGCCGGCCGAGGCGCTGGCCGACCCCGACGCCTGGCCGCTGCCGCTGATTGCCAAGCCGCGGTTCGGCAGCGCCTCCGAGGGCGTGGGGCTGGTGCGCGACCGGCGGGAGCTCGAACTGGTCGCCGCCCGCGACGCGTCCGGGGCCACGCTGGCCGACGGGCGGCCGGGCGACCTGCTGGTGGAGACCGTGGCCGCCGGCGTCGAGCACACGATCGACGTGCTCGTCGACCGGTCCGGCCTGTGCCTGTGCGCTGTGCCCCGGCGGCGGCTCGAGGTGCGGGGCGGCGAGGTGTCCAAGGGCGTCACCGTCCGCTCCCCCGACCTGATCGAGCTCGCGTTCGGGCTGGCCAAGGCGCTGCCCGGGCCCTACGGGGTCCTCAACTTCCAGGTGTTCCGCGACGACGACACGGGCGAGCTGGCGGTCATCGAGATCAACCCCCGCTTCGGCGGCGGGTTCCCGCTCAGCGACGCGGCCGGCGCCGACTTCCCCCGCTGGCTGCTCGAGGACCTGCTGGGCCTGCCGTCGACCGCCGACGCCGACGGCTGGCGCGACGGGCTGGTCATGCTCCGCTACGACGCCGCCGTGTTCGTCGACCGCGCCGAGGCGCTGGAGTAGGTGGCCGTGGCCGGAACGGCAGCGTCGCCGTCAGCGCCTCCGCCCCGGGTCGTCGTGTTCGACATCGACGACACGCTGTACCTCGAGCGCGACTACGTGCGCAGCGGGTTCCGGGCCGTGGGCGCCTGGGCCCGCCGGGCGCTCGGCATCCCCGACCTGGCCGACCGGGCGTGGGCGTCGTTCGAGGCCGGCGTCCGCTCCACCATCTTCAACGACGCGCTGGCCAGCGCCGGCATCGAGGCGACGCCCGAGCTGATCGCCCGCATGGTCGCCTGCTACCGCGACCACCAGCCCGACATCGCGCTGCTCGCCGACGCCCGGGCCTGCCTCGAGGCCACCAAGGGCGTGGCCGCCGTGGCCGTGATCTCCGACGGGCCGCTGGCCAGCCAGTCGGCCAAGGCCCGCAGCCTCGGGCTCGCCACCTGGTCGCAGACCACGATCTTCACCGAGGCGCTGGGGCCGGGGTTCGGCAAGCCGCACCACCGGGCGTTCGAGCTGGTCGAGGAGCGGCTGAGCGTCGAGGGCCCGCAGTGCACCTACGTGGCCGACAACCCGGTGAAGGACTTCCTGGCCCCGCACGAGCGGGGGTGGACCACGGTGCGGGTCCGGCGGCCCCGCGGCCTGCACCACGGCGTGGACGGCGGCGACGACATCGACCACGAGGTGGCGGACATGACCGACCTGATGGCGCTCATCGGCCTGCGGGGGGCGCTGCGGTGAGCGGGGGTGTCGCTTCCGGCGGTTCTCGCGGTTCCGGCGGTTCTGGCGGGGCCGGCGGTTCTGGCGGGGCCGGCGGTTCCAGCGGGGCCGCTGGGGCCGACGGTTCGGGCGGGGCCGGTGAGACCGGCGGCCGGCCGGTGCGGGTGGCGCACCTGACCACCGTCGACTCCAGCCTCCGCTACCTGCTGCGGCCCCAGCTGCGGGCCGTGCGCGACCGGGGCGGCGAGGCGATCGGCATCAGCGCCCCCGGCCCCTACGCCGACGAGCTGGCCGCCGAGGGCATCCGCCACGTGCCGCTCTCGTCCTCCACCCGGGGCATGAACCTGCTGGCCGACGTGAAGGCCGCCGTCGAGCTGTGGCGGATCCTGCGGCGGGAACGGCCCGACGTCCTCCACACCCACAACCCGAAGCCCGGCGTGTACGGGCGCATCGTGGGCCGGCTGGCCCGGGTACCGATCGTGGTCAACACCAACCACGGCCTGTGGGCCACCGAGCACGACGGCGCCCTGCGCCGGTTCGTGGTGCTGGCGCTCGAGGCCGTCGCCGCCCGGTTCTCGCACGCCGAGCTCGTCCAGAACGTCGAGGACCTCGAGCTGCTCACCCGGCGCCGCCTCAACGTGCCGTCCCGGACCCACCTGCTCGGCAACGGCATCGACCTCGACCGGTTCGCCCCCGGCCGGGTAGGCCCCGACGAGCGGGCGGCGCTGCGGGCCGAGCTGGGCGCCGGGCCCGACGCCATCGTCGTCGGCATGGTGGGTCGGCTGGTGGCCGAGAAGGGCTACCCCGAGCTGTTCTCGGCCGCGGCCCGGCTCGACGACCGCTACGTGGTCGTCGCCATCGGGCCCGACGACCCCGAGAAGCCCGACGCCGTCACCCGCGAGCAGCGGGAGGCGGCCGAGAAGAACGGCGTGGTGTTCCTCGGGGCCCGCGACGACGTCGAGCGCCTGTACGCAGCCATGGACCTGTTCGTGCTGCCGTCGCACCGCGAGGGCTTCCCCCGGGCCGCCATGGAGGCCGCCGCCACCGGCCTGCCCATCGTCGCCACCGACGTGCGGGGCTGCCGGCAGGTCGTCGCCCACGGCGAGACCGGGCTGCTGGTGCCGGTGCGCGACCCGGCGGCGCTGGCCGCAGCCATCACCGAGCTGGGCGACGACCCGGAGCGGCGGGCCCGGATGGGCGAGGCGGCGGTGCGCCGGGCCCGCGAGCGGTTCGACGAGCGCCGGGTGGTCGACCTCGTGCTGGCGACCTACCGCTCGGTCGCCCTGCGCCGCAAGATCCCCCACGTGGCCTCCCTGGCCCCCTGAGCCCCCTGACCCTCCTGACCTGGCAGGGCCGAGGCCGCCGCCGCGGGTGGGTCAGCTGGCTGAGGCGCTGACCCTCGTGACCTGCCAGGGCCGAGGCCGCCGCCGCGGGTGGGTCAGCTGGTGGCGCCGGCGTAGCGGAGGCGGTTGACGGTGCGGCGGACGCCGTCCTCCAGCGCCATGCCGCCCTGCGCCTTGCGGACGAACCACGCCATACCGTCGCTGACTTGGATGGCCGACCGGGCCAGCCGATGGGGGTCGGTGCGGCCGTAGGGGTTGGGGCGGCAGCCGCCCAGCGCCGCCGACCGGAACCGGTCGCGCACGACGGCCTCGACCGGCGCCGGCGGGGCGACGGCCTTGGGGTAGGCGAAGTGGTCGGCGGGCACGCCGGCCCGCTCGCCGATCAGCTCGATCGAGCGGTCGAGCTCGTCCGCCACCCGGTCGGGCGGCAGCCGGTCGACCAGGGCGTGGGTGTGGGTGTGCGACCCGATCGTCACCAGCCCGCTGGCCACCATCTCGCGCACGGCGCCCCAGGTCAGCGGCGTGCCGTCGGCGGGGAACGGCCGCTGGCCCTCGACGAAGTCGGTGGCGACGTAGACCGTCGCCGGCACCCGGTGGCGCTCGAGGATCGGGAGCGCCACCTCGGCCAGGTCGACGGTGCCGTCGTCGAACGTCACGACCACCGGGTCAGGCTCGCCGGCCTCGGGCTCGGGCCCGGCGAGGCGGGCCAGCGCGTCGTCGAGCCCCCGCGCCCGCCCCGACTCGGCCAGCCACGCCATCTGCTCGTCGAACAGGCCGGGGTCGAGGTCGATCTCGGTGCCCGATCCTCCGCCCACACGGTGGTAGATGAGCACGACCACGCCCCGCCCCGGCGCCCGCACCCGGTCGCCCCAGGCGGCCACCGTCTTCAGGGACCGCAACGCGAACGTCCTGCTACCCGCCATCCCGGCCAGGCTACCCGCCCCCGTTCGGGAGGAGTGAGCCACCTGATGCCGTTGGCGCCTCCAGAACGCTGTCAGGCGGCCGCCGGTCTCGCGCCCCGCCGCGCCGCCCGAATGTCGCGCATCCCGGGCGGCCAGGCGGGCGGCGGCGACGTCCGGGCCCATGGCCGGCGAGGCTACGCAGGGGGTGTGACAACGTCGCTCACCCGGTCGGACACCGACGGGTGCAGGATTCGGGTGGGGGCGGGCTGATAGCGTCGCGGGTGGTGGGCGGATCAACGAGCGGACTCCGGTGATCGGTCTCGACACGCGTCCTGCCGTCGACGGCGACCAGCCCGCGGTGCTCGCCCTGCTCCAGGCGTCGCTGGGCTGGGTGCCCGACGAGGCCTACGAGCGCTTCTTCGCCTGGAAGCACCGGGAGTCGCCGTTCGGCCCGTCGCCGGCCTGGGTGGCGGTCGACGGCGACCGGATCGTCGGCTTCCGCACGTTCATGCGCTGGGAGTTCACCCGCGGCGGCGAGGTGGTGCGGGCCGTGCGGGCCGTCGACACCGCCACCCACCCCGACTACCAGGGCCGGGGCATCTTCTCGTCGCTCACCCGCCACGCCCTCGACGAGCTGGCCGCCGACGGGGTGGCGTTCGTGTTCAACACCCCCAACGACAAGAGCCGGCCCGGCTACCTGAAGCTGGGGTGGCGGCTGGTGGGCCGGCTGCCGGTGGCCGCCCGGCCCCGGTCGCTGCCGGCCCTGGTCCGGGTGGCGCGGGCCCGCACCGCGGCCGACAAGTGGTCGGCGGAGACCGACGCCGGCGTCCCCGCCCCCGAGGCCCTGGGCGACCGCGAGGCCGTGGCTCGGTGGCTCAAGGCGATCGACGCGTCCACCGACGCCCACGCCGGCGCCGACGTGCTCCGCACCCACCGCACGCCCGAGTACCTGGCCTGGCGCTACGGCTTCGGTCCCCTGCGCTACCGGGCGCTGACCGTCGGCGACGGCGAGGGGCTGGTCGTGTTCCGGGTGCGGCGCCGGGGCGAGGCCCGTGAGGCGGCGGTGTGCGAGGAGCTGCTTCCCGACGACGAGCGCCTGCGGGCCGAGGCCCGGCGGGCCGTCGTCAAGGCGACCGGCGCCGACCACGCGGTGCTCATCGGGCCGGCCCGGCCGTCCCGCGGCCTGCTGCCGGTGCCCGGCCACGGGCCCACCTTGGTCTGGCGGGCGGTCACTGACGACGAGAGCGACGGCGAGAACGTCGAGGCGGCCGTCCCCGGCCTCGACGCCTGGGGCTTGACCCTGGGTGATGTCGAATTATTCTGACCACGATCGGTAGTTCTCCCCCACTTTCCGTGCTGAATCGAGGGACGGATGTCCGAGAACCCTGACGACACAGCGGCGGGCACGGAACCCACCGAGCCCGAGGGGGCTACCGACCCCGCCGGCGGCACTGCGTCCGACACCACCTCCGACACCCCGGCCTCCACGGCCACCACGGCGGACCCCACCCCCGATCCCGCCGGGGACGACTCCCCCTCCGGCCTCTGGACCCGCCGGCGAGCGCTGGGGGTGATCGGGGCGGGCGGCGTCGCCGGCGTCAGCTACCTGCTCCTGCGGAACGTGTTCGGCGACGAGGGCGCACGCGTCAGCCAGCGGGGCGGCGCCTCGGCCAGCCGCGAGGTCCGCACGGCCGAGGCCGGCGACACGACGACCACCACCGACGGCGAGACCGTCGGCGACCTGGCCCGGTGGAGCGACCCGGCCACCTGGGGCGGGCGGGTGCCCGGTCCCGGCGACGTGGCCGTGGTCCGCCGCCCGGTGCTGCTGGACACCGACGCCGAGACCGACGGCGTGCGCATCACGCCCGACGGCGAGCTGGTGTTCGACCCCGAGGCCAGCCGCACGCTGCGGACCACCGCCAACATCACCGTCGACGGGGCCCTGCGCATGCGGCCGGCCAACGGCGACGTCGTCCACCGCATCACGTTCCCGGACATCGACGAGAGCGCCATCACCGGCGGCCACACCCACGTCCCGCTGGCCACCGACGTCGGCATCTGGACGATGGGGGCCGGCGTGCTCGACGTCGCCGGCACGGCCAAGACGGCCTGGACCCGGGCGACCGGCGCGCTGCGGGCGGGCGCGCAGCGGATCGAGGTCGAGGACGCCACCGGCTGGCGGCCGGGCGACGAGATCGTGGTCACGCCGACCGAGCCCGCCACCGTCGACGGTTACACCGACCACTTCGACCGGGTCCGCATCGCCGCGGTCGACGGCCGCACCGTCCGGCTGGAGCGGCCGCTGGAGCACCCCCACCCGGCGGTCACCGTGCGCGAGGGCGTGACCTGGACGGCCGAGGTGCTCAACCTCACCCGCAACACGGTCATCGAGGGCACGCCCGACGGGCGGACCCACCTGATGATCCTGTCGTCACGGCCCCAGCAGCTGTCGTACCTCGAGCTGCCTCACTTCGGGCCCCAGACCGCCAACCCCGACGGCGACGCGCCGATGGGCGTCCTCGGCCGCTACGGCGTGCACTTCCACATGGTGGGCGACGCCTCGCGGGGCTCGGTCGTCGAGGGCGTCGTGGCCCGCGACGGCGGGAACCACGCCTTCGTGGCCCACCTGTCGAACGGCGTGACGTTCCGCGACTGCATCGCCCACGACACGGCCGAGGACCCGTACTGGTGGGACTTCGCCCCCGAGGACGCGCCCGACACGGTCCCGTCGCACGACATCGTGTACGAGCGGTGCATCGCCCATCGGGTCCGCCACGGAAGCGACCGCTACGGGCTGACCGGGTTCATGCTGGGCTCGGGGCGGGGCAACGTGGCCCGGGGCTGCGTGGCCGTGGCGGTCATGGGCGACACCGAGTCGGCGTCGGGCTTCGAGTGGACCTCGGCGTCGCACGACCCCCGCCACACGTGGGTCTTCGAGGACAACCTCTCGCACAACATCGCCAACAGCGGCCTGTACTACTGGCAGAGCGAGATCCCGAAGTCGTACGTCGACCGGTTCACGAGCTACCACAACGGCCACGGCATGTTCGCCGGGTCGTACTCGAACATGGTCTCGTACCGTGACTGCACGATCTACGCCTGCCGGGAGTCGGGCCTGACCATCAACGCCGTGCCCGACGCCCCCCAGCGCGAGGGCGAGACGATCACGTTCGAGCGGATGTACGTCGACCAGGCCGGCATCACCGACTACGCGGTCGACATCACCGAGCACGTCGTCGACAGCGAGCTGGAGACGGCCCTCACCGAGTGCACGTTCAAGGGCGGCCGCGAGGCCCAGGTGGCCATCCCCCAGGGCGGGGAGTTCAGCCAGCTCTACCGCTTCGACGACTGCTCGTTCGAGGGCAACGCCTTCTGGCTGGCCGACGACGTGCCGGCCAGCACAACCCTGCGGGTGAACGACGCCCAGCACGGGTCGGTCGTCCTGCGCCGGGCCGACCAGGACGGCGAGCTCAACCGCGACTGGAACGCCGCGGTCAGCCCCGCGTAGCCGGCGTCGTCAACCCGGCGTAGCCGGCACCGACGACGACGCCGGGGCCGAGGCCGACGGCGAGCCCCGCCCCGCCCCGGCCGCCGCCAGCCGGTCGGCGAGCTGCCCCATGGTCACGGTGTCGAGCCGCCCGGCGTCGCGCAGGCCGGCCGCCGCCGCGCAGATGCGGTCGAGCGCGGCGATCGCCCGGTCGGGGGCGGCCGTGAGGTTGTAGGGGTGGAACCACAGGTGGAACAGGCTGCGGTGCCGGGCCGCCTGCCGGAGCCGGGCCACCGGTCGCCGCACCCACGCCGCCACCGGGAGCCGGGGCCGCTGGGTGGCGGGGGCGAACAGGTAGGTCTGGGGCAGGTTCCACACGCCCGCCGGGTGGCGAGCCGGGCGCGCCGCCGAGCCGGCCAGCGGGCGGATCCGATCGACGGCCCGCAGCGCGGCCCGGGCCCACGGCGGGCGCCCGGCGAACGCCGGGCGGGGCCGGCCACCCCGGTAGGCCACGTACCCGTGGGCCGGGAGCCGCTCGACGTGGCCGATCGAGTTGCGGGGGAACACGAACGACCGCAGCTCGACGCCCAGCGCGCGGGCGGCGGCGGCGCTGGCCGCCAGCTCGGAGTCGAGCACCTCGGGCCCGCACCCGTCGTCGCCGGCCATGAGGTGGGAGAACCCGTGGCAGGCCAGCTCCTGCTCGACCGGGCAAGCCCGGATGCGCTCGACGAGGTCGCGGCCGTAGAACGCCGGCGCGGCGTCGAGCGTGGCGCAGGGGTCGATGGCGAACCAGTCGCGGTCGCCCAGCCAACCGTAGGCGGGACGGGCCAGGTCGGGGTGGGGCCGCCCGTCCGGGCCGGCCTCGCAGCGGTCGAGGAACAGGTGCCCGACGAGCGCCCAGGTGGCCGCGATCCGGTGCCGCTCGAACACCGCCAGCGCCGCGTCGACCAGCCGGCGCTCGTCGTCGTAGTCGCCCCGGCGGGCCGCCGCCCGGGCCTCGTCCGGCCGGTGGGCCAGGCCCCAAGCCATCTCGGTGTCGATCGAGACGACGAACGCTCCCCGCTCCAGCGCCACCTCGACCGGGCCGTCGGCCCGGCCGCCGGTCGCACCGGCAGCACCGCCCGAGCCCGCCGCGCCGCCCGTCCCGCCTGCGCCCGTGTCCGTCACGCCCGCCTCCTCGCTCACCGCCGGCCCGCCCGCCGCTCCAGCAGGTCGCCGAGCTGGTCGGCCACCGCGTCGAGTGCGTAGCGCTCGGCCCACGTCGCCGCGGCGCGGGCCCGCTCGCCGCGGTCGGGCGCCTGGGCGGCGGCGACGATGGCCTTGCCCAGCGCCTCGACCGAGCCGGTGGGCGCCAGCCAGGCGTGCTCGCCGCCGTTGGTCAGCTCGGCCACGGGCGGGATGTCGAACGCCGCCACCGGCGTGCCGAGCCGCATCGCCTCGACCACCGCGCCCGGCGAGCCCTCGGACAGCGAGCTGAACGCGAACACGTCGGCCGCCGCCACCAGCGAGCGGGCGTCGGGCCGGTGGCCGAGCAGCCGGACGGCGGCGCCCAGTCCGTGGCGCTCGACGGCGGCCCGCACCGCCGCCTCGTTGGCCCCGGGCGCGCCGGCCACCAGCAGGTGGGCGTCTGGCAGCTCGGACCGGGCGGCGGCGAACGCCTCCACGAGCAGGTGCTGGGCCTTCTCGGGGACGAGCCGGGCCACGTTGACGACCAGCGGGGCGCCCGCGGGCACGCCGAGGCCGGCCCGGTCGGCGGGGCGGACGTCGCCGACGTCCACTCCCCGGGGCACGACCGAGGCCCGGTTCTCGGGCAGGCCCAGCGACGCGCAGTTGGTCCGGAGCGCCTCGACACCCACGGCCCGGTAGTGGACGTCGCCGGAGCGGGCGACGCGGGCGGCGATGGCGTGCATGACCCGGGCCCGCCAGCTGGCCTGGCCCGGCAGCAGGCGCCGGACCTGGGCCAGGTCGCCGGTGCGGTTGAACGTCGACACGACCGGCACGCCGAGGCCCCGGGCCGCCAGCTGCCCGACGAGGTTGCCGGTGACGAGGCTGGTGTGGACGACGTCGGGCCGCCAGGGCCGCAGGATCGCCCGCACCCGGCGGGCCGCCAGCGGCCAGGTGCGCGCCGCCCGGGCGGCCCGGAAGCCGAGCGGCACCACCTCGATGCCGGCGTCGGCCAGGCGCTCGTCGAGCTGGTCCTGCTCGAACAGCCGGACCACGATCTGGTCGAACCGCCCGGCCAGGGCGACGGCCTCGTCGACCAGGCGGTTCTCGGCCCCGCCCGACCCGGCCAGCGAGTCGATGACGTGGGCGACCCGCAGGCGGGTCACGACCCGCCCCTCGCGCTCCGGACGGTCACGGCCCACCCCACGACGCGTCCCGCACGACCCCGCCCGCGCGATCACCATCCCGCCCGAGCGCCAACTGGCGGGCGAACCAGGCCACGGTCGCCTCGACCAGGCTGGGACCCCCGGGCGGGCCGGCCGGCGCCACGGTCTCGACGTCGAAGGACCGCGACCGCCAGAGGGCGATGTCCTCGGCCAGGCCCCCGGGCTCGACCCCGGCGGGCAGGCCGCCGCCGGGCAGGCCCCCGGGCCCGCCCGCGGTCACGACGCCGCCCGGCCCGGCCACGTCCCCGGGACCCCAGGCCACGCCCCCGGGGCCCACGGGCACGTCGATCCCCGGCCAGGCCACGCCCCCGGGAGCCCCGGGGCCCCCAGCTCCCCCGACTCCGGGCCCGCCCAGGCCGGCGGCGGCCACGAGCAGCGGCCGGGGCTCGAGGCCGAGCAGGTCGGACAGGCGGTGGTCGGGCGCGGCCGGCTCGAACGGCCGCCACAGCGCCACCGGCGCCCCGGGCAGATCGCGGGCGACGAGGGCGGCCACGGTCGCCCCGGCGGCGGCGCCGAGGAGGCCGACCTGGTCGAGACCGCACTGCTGGCGGAGGTGGGCGAGGGCGGCGCGGGCGTCCTCGACCATCGTGTCGAGCGACACGGCGGCCGGGTCGCCGTCGCTGTGGCCCGTGCCCCGGTAGTGGAACCGCTGGGCGACGATGCCGGCCCGGGCCAGGTTGCGGCCCAGCCGGGCGTCGGGCAGGTAGACGGTCGTGGCGCCGTACGGCAGCGGCGAGCAGACCACGACCCCGGCCCGCGGCGGCCCGCCGGGCATGTGGCGGCACCCGAACACGAGGTCGGGCCCGCCGAAGAACTCGACCTCCTCGTACGCGGTGCCGGCGGTGGCCCCGTGTCGGAGGAGCTCCATCAGAGCTCCTCCACCTGCCACTTGGCCCCCACGTGGACCGGCGAGAGGCGGATGATGCCGGGCGGGCCGACGTCGAGGTCGGGCCCGATCACGTCGAAGTGGGCGGCCGGGTGCCAGCGCAGCAGCTCGCCGCCCCGCTCGAACACGCCCGCCCACAGGAAGAACCGGCCCCGGGGCAGCGGCAGCGCGTCGATGTCGCACCGCACCTCGACCTCGCCCTGGCCCACGTCGATGTGGTGGTCGAGCAGGAAGATGGGCGCCGCGGGGCCCTCGCTCACGCCGATCGAGACCCGGCCGGGGGTGGACGTCCCCTTACGGAGCACGAGCCGGATCGACGCTGGCTCCTGCGTGCGGGGCGTGCCGTCCGGCCCCTCGATGACGGCTTTGACCAGCTGGATCGGGCCGGTCGTCGGCGACATCTCCTCGACCTGCTCGAGCGCCTGCCGGTAGGAGGTGAGCACCTGGCGGACCGGCCCGTCCTCGCGCAGCACCCCGTTGTGGAGCCACGCCGCCCGTTCACAGATGCCTTCGACGGTGGCCAAGTCGTGCGACACGAACACGAGCGTCGTGCCCTGGTGGAGCACGTCGCGCATGCGGTCGATGCACCGCTGCTGGAACGTGGCGTCGCCCACGGCCAGCACCTCGTCGACCAGCAGCACCGCCGGCTCCAGGAACGCGGCGACCGCGAACCCGAGCCGCATCTGCATGCCGCTCGAGTAGAACTTGACCTGGCGGTCGACGGCGGTCTCGACCTGGGCGAACTCGACGATCTGGTCGAAGCGCTCGGACACCTGGCGGCGCGACAGGCCGAGCAGCGTGCCGTAGAGGTGGATGTTCTCGCGGCCCGACAGCTCGGGGTGGATGCCCGCCCGCACCTCGATCAGGGCGCCGACGCGGCCGGCCACCTCGACGCGGCCGGCGTACGGGTACATGACCTTGGTGAGGATCTTGAGCAGCGTCGACTTGCCCGAGCCGTTGATGCCGACCAGACCCACCGACTCGCCCGGCTGGATGTCGAGGCCGACGTCGCGCAGGACCCACCGCCACTGCCGGCGCCGGCCGGTGGCGAAGCGCTTGATCTGCTTGAGCTGGGCGCGGAGCTGCAGCGGCAAGGGGTCGGCCCGGAACCGCTTCCAGACGTGCTCGGCCCGGATCGTCCCCTCAGGCAACATCGGCGAACCCCGTCTCCAGCCGCTTGAACAGCAGGAAGCCGCCGACCAGCCACAGCGCCGCCGACACCGCGGCGAGCGCCAGCAGCCCGCCCGGCGGGGCCTCGCCGAACAGGATCGTCTGGCGGTAGCTGTCGATGACCGGGACCAGCGGGTTCAGCGCCGAGTAGATCGGCTGCCACCCCTTGGGGATGACGTCGAGGCCATAAGCCACCGGCGTGGCGAACAGCGCCAGCTGCAGCGCCATCGGCGTGACCTGCCGCAGGTCGCGGAAGTACACGACGATGGCGGAGAGCACGAGCGTCGCCCCGATCGTGAACGCCAGCTGGATGGCCAGGAGCGCGGGGACCCAGACGATGCCGCCCTCGGGCATGAACGTGTAGCCGATGAACAGCAGGCCCAGCACCCCGGTGGCGATCAGCGTGTCGAAGGCCGCCGTCGCCACGGTCGACAGCGGGAACACCTCGCGGGGGCAGTACACCTTGTTCACCAGGCTGAGGTTCATGGTGATGCTGGTGGCGCCCTTCGACACCGAGTCGTTGAAGAACGTCCACGGCAGCAGCGCCACGTAGGTGTAGAGGGCGTACGGCACGCCCTGGGTGTCGACGTCGGCGGCCCGCTGGAAGAACAGCGAGAACACGACCATCAGCAGGATGGGCGTGAGGATCGACCAGGCGAATCCCAACTTGGTCTGCTTGTAGCGGGCCCGGAACTCGCGCTCGGCCAGCACCAGGACCAGCTCGCGCGACTCCCAGAGCTCGCGCAGCATGGCCCAGGGGCGCACCAGGCGCCGGTAGATCAGCTCGGGGGGCGGACCACCCTCGATCGTCGCTGAGGACACGCTCACGCGCACCCAACCGGTGTCGGACGCCTTGTGGTCATCTGATCGTGCCCCGCCCTGGGTACGTGTTGCCCGTCGTGCCATGCGGGCGGATACGAGCACCGCCGGTCCGCCCGAGAGTGCGATATTAACCGCACGTGACTGTGACGGGCCATGCGGGCGGAAACCCACCCAGCGTGTTGCATGTGGTTCGCTCCACCCAACGGCGGGGGGCGGAGGTTTTCGCCGTCGACCTGGCCGCCGCGCTGGAGGCCGAGGGCGTGGCGGGCCGGGTGGTGGCGCTCACGCCCGCGGCCGGCGCCGGGCCCCGGCTCGACGTCCCGGCCCTGGGGGCGCGGCCGATGGGTCCGGGCACGCTGCGGGCGCTGCGCCGGGCGGCGACCGGCGCCGGCGTCGTCGTGGCCCACGGCTCGCGGACCCTGGACGCCTGCGCGGTGGCGCTGGCCGGCTCGGGCCGCCCGTTCGTCTACCGCAGCATCGGCGACCCGGCCGCCTGGTCGGCGCACGGCGTCCGCCGGTGGCGCACCGCCCTGCTGCTGCGCCGGGCCGCCCGGGTGACCGCCCTGTGGCCCGGGGCGGCCGACACGCTGCGGACCGTGCACGGCGTGCCGGCGGCCAAGCTCGCCGTCATCCCCAACGGCGTGGCCGTCGCCACCCACCCCGAGCCCGGGCCCGACGACCGGGTGGCGGCCCGGTCCCACCTGGGTCTGCCGGCCGAGGCCCCGGTGGCCGTGTGCATCGGCGCCCTGAGCCCCGAGAAGCGGGTGGATGCCGCGATCGACGCCGTCGCCCGGCTCCCCGGCGTCCACCTGCTGGTCGTGGGCGGCGGGCCGGAGCGGGCCGCGCTCGAGGCCCGAGCCGCGGCCGGGCCGGCCGCCGGCCGGGTCCACTTCGCCGGCGTCCTGCCCGCCGTCGGCGACGCGCTCGCCGCGGCCGACGTGGCGGTGCTGGCCAGCCGGACCGAGGGCATGCCCGGCGTCCTCATCGAGGCCGGCCTCGCGGCCCGGCCCTGCGTGGCCACCGCGGTCGGCGGCGTCGCGGCGGTCGTCGAGGACGGGGTCACCGGCGTGCTCGTCCCGCCGGACGGCGGGAGCACGGGCGGCCTGGCCCCCGCCCTGGCCGAGGCGCTGGCCGGCCTGCTCGACGCCGGCCCGGACCGCCGCGCCGCCCTGGGGGCGGCCGCCCGCCGCCGGTGCGTCGAGCGCTTCGCCCTGGACACGGTCGCCGGCGCCTGGGCGGCGCTGCTCCGGTCGGTCGCCTGAGCGCGCCGGACGCGGGGGACATCGACACGGTGCGTGGCTCGACGTAGCCTGGCGCGGTTCGTGCGGTCATCGGGCGGAAGTAGGACGTGGACCGAGGTCGACCGGGGCGCCCAGCGCGGGTGCTGATGCTGACGAAGGGATTGGGTCGGGGCGGCACCGAGCGGCTGCTGGCCGGCACGGTCCGCCACCTCGACCGCAGCCGCTTCACGGTGGAGGTCGCCTACCTGCTGCCGTGGAAGGACGCGTTCGTGCCCGAGGTCGAGGCGGCCGGCGTGCCGGTCCATTGCCTCGACGCCCGCCGGCCGACCAGCCTGGCCTGGCTGGCGCGCCTGCGCCGGCTGGTCCGCGACCACGGCATCGACCTGGTCCACACCCACATGCCCGTGCCCGCCGCGCTCGCCCGCTTGGCGCTCGGCGGCGACCGGGGGCCGGCCTTCGTCCACACCGAGCACAACATGTGGGGCCGGTACCGGCTGCCGACCCGGCTGGCCAACCAGCTCACCTACCGGCGCAACGCGGCGGTGATCGCGGTGTCGGACGGGGTGGCCGGCTCGATCCGGTCGGCGGTGCCGGTCGAGGTCGTGACCCACGGCATCGACACGTCCGCCCTGCGCCCGGCCGGCGACGCCGCCCGCCGGGCCGCCCGCGACGCGCTGGGCCTGGCCGCCGACGCCCCGGTGGTCGGCACGGTCGGCAACTTCACCGCCAAGAAGGACCAGGCCACGCTGCTCGAGGCGGCCGCCCGGCTGGCCGGCGACCACCCCGGCCTGCGGGTGGTGCTCGTGGGTTCGGGGCCGCTGGAGGGCGAGCTGCGGGCCCACGCCGACCGGCTGGGCCTGGGCGACGCCGCGCGGTTCGCCGGGTCCCGCGACGACGTGTACGGCCTGCTGCCGGCGTTCGACCTGTTCGCGCTCAGCTCCCGGTTCGAGGGCCTGCCCATCGCGCTGCTCGAGGCCATGGCGTGCGGGGTGCCGCCGGTCGTGACGCGGGTGGGCGGCATCCCCGAGGTGGTGACCGACGGGCGCGACGGCGTGCTGGTCGACCCGGGCGACCCCGCCGGCCTGGCCGCCGCGCTCGGCGCCCTGCTGGCCGACCCGGCCCGGCGGGCCGCGCTGGGCGCCGCCGCGGCCGAGCGGGCCGGGGCGTTCGACTTGGCCCACGCCGTGCGCCGCATCGAGGCCGTCTACGACCGGACGCTGGCCGAGCGGGCCGGCGCCGCCCACCCCGCCGACCAGGCCGACAACCCGGGCGACGACGGCGCCGCCGGGCCCGCGCCCGCGCCGGCCGTGGCGCCCGCCCCCGCCGAGGAGACTCCGGCCTGATGGTCGCCCTGTCGCGCCCGGTGTCGACGATGTCGCGGCTGCTGCCGGGCCGGGGCGCGCCCCGGTCGGTGGCGATCTTCTGGTGCAGCGCCGCGGTCGTCTACCTGCTGGTGCTGGCCTACTGCATGGTGACGTACAGCTACGCCACCTGGCCGGCGCTGGTGATCGTGCCGGTGCTGGCGGCCATCACGATCCCGCTGCTCCGCCGGATCGCCCGCAACGAGGCGGACCCGGTCGGGATGTTCAAGCTGCTGTCGCTCGGCTTCGTGGCCAAGATCGTCGGCACGCTGCTGCGCTACGCCGTGACGTTCGGCGTGTACGGCGACCGGGCCGACGCCACCGGCTACCACGGGGCGGGCACGCGCCTGGCCCACGCGTTCCACCAGGGGCCCGACGCCTTCCGGATCGCGGCCGAGATCGACCTGCCCGAGCTCACCGGAACCCCGTTCATCAACCTGGTGACCATGGTCGTCTACCTGGTCATCGGGTCGTCGATCCTGGGCGGGTTCCTGGTCTTCAGCTGGCTCAGCTTCTGGGGGATGGTCTGGTTCTACCGGGCCTGCGTGGTGGCGTTCCCCGAGGCCAACCACCGCCGCTACGCGGTGCTGCTGTTCTTCCTGCCGACGATGATCTACTGGCCCTCCAGCATCGGCAAGGAAGCCTGGATGATCTTCACGATGGGGTTGGCGACCTACGGCGTCGCGCTCGTGCTCAAGCACAAACCCCTGGGCTACCTGACGACCGGGCTCGGCCTCCTCGGCACGGCCATGGTCCGGCCCCACGTCACCGTGCTCATCTTCATGTCGCTGCTGTTCGCCTACATGCTGCGCCGGCGCTCGTGGCGGGAGTCCCGGCTGGGGCCGGTGGGCAAGTTCGTCGGCGTGGCGGTGCTGCTGGTGGCCGGCGGCCTCGTGCTCATGCAGGCGGCGTCGTTCTTCGACCTCGACCAGGTCGACTCGCAGGCGGCCACCCAGGTGCTGGACGAGGCGGGCCGGCGGTCGGGCCAGGGCGACTCCGAGTTCGAGGCCGGGCGCCCGACCTCGCCCATCGAGTTCCCCAACGCCATGCTGGCGGTGCTGTTCCGCCCGTTCATCTGGGAGGCCTCGAACGTCCAGGCCGCCTTCGCGGCGTTGGAGGGGTCGCTGCTGCTCGTGTTGACGGGCATGTCGACCGGCCGGCTCGTCCGGCTGCCCCACTTCCTGTTCCGCGTGCCGTACATCGCCTTCTGCCTGGCCTTCGTGGTGATGTTCGTGTTCGCCTTCTCGACGATCGGCAACTTCGGCATCCTCACGCGGCAGCGCACGCAGGTGTTCCCGTTCATGCTGGTGCTGCTGGTCATGCCGATCGTCGAGCACGTGCGCAAGCGCGACCTCACGCTCGAGGACCGGATCAACGAGCTGACGGCCGAGCGCACCTAGTGGTGACCGACCGCCATCCCCTGCTGGTGGCGCTCGAGCCCGTCGCCGAGGCGCTCGGCGCCGAGCTGGTGGGCCCCGACGACCTGGCCGAGGGCGACGTGCCCCTGCGCTGGGAGGGCGAGCTCGTGGGCGGCCTGCGCCTGCCCGGCGTCCACGGAGCCCTCGAACGCATGATCGCCGCCGTCGAGTCCGAGCTGGGCGGCCCGCTGGCCGAGCTGTCGCGCGAGGACAAGCAGCGGGCGGTCCGACTGCTCGACCGCCGCGGCGCCTTCCAGCTGCGCAAGTCGGTCGAGGAGGTGGCCGACGCCCTCGGCGTCAGCCGCTTCACCGTCTACAACTACCTGAACGCAGGGTCGAGGTGAGGTCCGTGGCGCTCGAGGTCGAGTTCACCGTCGAACCGTTCGTCGAAGGGGATCCGGGGCCCCACGTCCGGGCCGCCGTGGACGCGGCCGAGCGGGCCGGCCTGGCCGTGGACTTCGGGCCGTTCGGCACCTCGGTGTCGGGCGACGACGCCCGGGTCCTCGACGCGGTGGACGCCATCGTCCGCTCGGCCGTGGCCGCCGGCGCCACCCGGGTGTCCCTCCAGCTCGTCCGACCGGAGGCCTGACCCGTGACAACCCCCACCGAGCCCCACACGGGAGCCCAGCCCGTCGACCTGCTGGTGCTCGGCGCCGAGCTGGTCGTGACCATGGACGCCCAGCGCCGCGAGCTGCCGGGCGGCTGGGTGGCCTGCCGCGACGGCTTCGTCGCCGCGGTCGGCGCCGCCGACGAGCCCCCGCCGCCCGCGGCCCGCACGCTGCGGGCCGACGGGTGCCTGGTCACGCCCGGCCTCATCAACACCCATCACCACATCTACCAGAACCTCACGCGGGCCTACGCGCCGGCCACCCGGGCCACGCTGTTCGACTGGCTGACCACCCTGTACCCCCTGTGGGCCCGGCTCGACGAGGAGGCCGCCTACGTGTCGGCCTGGGTCGGCCTGGCCGAGCTGGCGCTGGGCGGCTGCACGACGTCGAGCGACCACCTCTACGTCCACCCGGCCGGGGGCGGCGACCTGCTCAGCGCCGAGATCGCCGCCGCCCGCGACCTGGGCGTGCGCTTCCACCCCACCCGGGGGTCGATGTCGCTGTCCCGCAAGGACGGGGGCCTGCCGCCCGACGAGGTCGTGCAGGACGACGACACGATCCTGGCCGCCAGCGAGGAGGCCGTCGCCCGCCACCACGACCCGTCGCCCGGCGCCATGGTCCGGGTGGCGCTGGCCCCCTGCTCGCCGTTCTCGGTCACGCCCGCCCTCATGCAGCGGACCGCCGAGCTGGCCGAGCGGCTCGACGTCCGCCTCCACACCCACCTGGCCGAGGATCCCGACGAGGACGAGTACTGCCTCGCCACCTACGGTCGCCGGCCGATCGAGCACTTCGAGGCGTGTGGATGGGGGTCCGACCGGGCGTGGGTGGCCCACTGCATCTACCCCAACGAGGCCGAGATCGAGCGCCTGGCCCGCTGGGGGACCGGCGTCGCCCACTGCCCCAGCTCCAACATGATGATCGGCGGGGGCGGCATCGCCCCGGTCGCCGCCTACCGGGCCGCCGGCGTGCCGGTCGGGCTGGGGTGCGACGGCTCGGCGTCGACCGACTCGGCGTCGCTGTGGATGGAGTCGCGCAACGCGCTGCTGCTGGCCCGCCAGCGGGGCGGCCCCACGTCGTTCGGGGCCCGCGACGCGCTGGAGCTGGGCACGCTCGGCTCGGCCGCCTGCCTCGGCCGGACGGGCGAGCTGGGTGTGCTGGCGCCCGGGGCGGCGGCCGACCTCGTGGCCTGGAAGCTGGGTGGCATCACCTACGCCGGTGCGCTGACCGACCCGGTCGAAGCGTGGCTGCGGTGCGGGCCGACGGCCGCCCACCACACCGTCGTCGCCGGCCGGCCGGTGGTCGAGGACGGCGAGCTGCGGGTGGCGGGCACCGAGGACGTGCCGGACATGGTGGCCCGCCACCGGGCCGCCGCCGCCCGCCTCCAGGGACTCGACGCCTGACCGGCGCCCCCCGGGGCGGGCGGCCGGGCGCGACGGGCGCGGACGACCGGGTGCCGGCCCGGCGGGCTCAGGCCGCCGACAGGTCCGGCGCGCCCCGGGGCACGTAGCGGCCCCAGGCCGGCTCGCCGCAGAAGGCGCCGTCGCGGGCCACGACCCGGCCGCGCGACAGGACCAGCGCCGGCCACCCCCGGGCCACCTGCCCGGCGTACGGCGAGTGGTCGACCCGCATGTGGAGGGCGTCGGCGTCGAGCGACTGGGGCCGGTCCGGGTCCCACACGACCACGTCCGCGTCCGACCCGGGCCGCAGGCAGCCCTTGCGGGGGAACAGCCCGAACAGCCGGGCCGGGGCCTCGGCGCACAGCCGCACCCAGTCGGCGCCGGTGATGCGGCCGGCGCGCACGCCCTGCCACACGAGCGTCAGGCGGGTCTCGACGCCCGGCAGCCCGCCGGGGATCTCGGTGAAGTCGGCGAACCCCTCGTCCCGCCCCACCGTCCCCCGCCGCCGGTCGGCCACGGTGAACGGGCAGTGGTCGGTGGCCACCGTGTGGACCCAGCCCCGACCCAGCCCCTCCCACAGCTCCTCGCGGTGCCACGGGTCGCGCAGCGGCGGCGTGCACACGAAGTTCTCGCCGCCGGGCCCCTCCAGCACGGCGGCGTCGAGGTGCAGGTACTGGGGGCAGGTCTCGGCGGCCAGGCGGACGCCGCGCTCGCGGGCCGCCCGCACCTCGGCGAGGCCGGGCGCCGAGGACAGGTGGACGACGTAGGCCGGGGCGTCGGCCACCTCGGCCAGCCGGCCGACGCGGTGGACCGCCTCGGCCTCGAGGATCGCCGGCCGGGTGTCGCGGTGGGACACGACGGCGGTGCGGCCCTCGGCGACCGCGCGCCGGCGGAGCGCCTCGATGGCGCCGCCGTTCTCGCAGTGGACGGTGACGAGCCCGCCGTGCCGCCCGCAGGCCCGCAGCACGTCGAGCACCACGTCGTCGTCGACCTGGAGCAGCTGGGGGTAGGCCAGGTAGAGCTTGAAGCTGGTGACGCCCCGCTCGATGCAGTCCGCCACCACCCCCTCGCCAACCGCCTCGGTGAACGTCATGTGCAGGCCGTAGTCGACGGCCGCCGGCTCGGCCCACCGCTGCCAGGTGGCCAGGGCGGCCAGCGGGTCCTCGCCCCGGTAGGCCGTCACGTAGTCGACGATCGTGGTCGTCCCGCCCACGGCGGCGGCCACGGTGCCGGAGGCGAAGTCGTCGGCGGCCACCACCGCCCCGACCGGCAGCTGCATGTGGGTGTGGGCGTCGACGCCGCCCGGCACCACCAGCCGCCCGGTGGCGTCGACGACCTCCTCGCCAGGCTCGGGCGCCAGCCCGCGCCCCACGGCCGCGATCCGGCCGTCCGTCCCCACCCGGACGTCCGCCGGCCGCTCCCCGTCGACGTCGACCACGGTCCCTCCGCGCAGCAGCACGGCCACCAGTCTCGCCGGCCGCCCCGCCCGGCCACCCGGCACGCCGTCTGCCAGCACGTACATTCACAAAGAGGTAACACGGAGGCAGTGAGCAGTTCGTCGACGTTCGGCACCCTCTCCCCGTGACGACCGTGCTGCCCCGCACGCTGCCCGAGGCGCTGTCCGCCCTGGCCGACGAGCCGGGCCTGACGGTCCTCGGCGGCGGGACCGATCTGATGGTCGACCTCAACTACGGCCGGCGGCGCCCGGCCGGCGTGCTCGCGCTTCGGCGGGTGGCCGAGCTGCGCCGGTGGTGGGTCGAGGGCGACGAGGTCGTGCTCGGCGCCGGCACGACCTATACCGACCTGCTCGACCCCGAGCTGGCCCGGCTGGTGCCCGGCCTGGCTGCCGCCGCCCGGACCGTCGGCAGCCCCCAGGTCCGCAACGCGGGCACGATCGGCGGGAACCTGGGCACGGCCTCGCCGGCCGGCGACACGCTCCCGGTCCTCGTGGCGCTCGACGCCCGGGTCGAGCTGGCCTCGGCGGCCGGCCGACGCACCGTGGCGGTGGCCGACTTCCTGGTGGGGCCGAAACGCACGGCGCTGGCCCCGGGCGAGCTGGTGGTCGCCGTGCGGCTCCCGGCCGCCGCCGGCCCCCAAGAGTTCCTCAAGGTCGGCGTGCGCAACGCCATGGTCATCGCCATCGCCAGCTGCGCCCTGGTGGTCGACCTCGACCGGCGCCGCCTCGGCTGCGCGCTCGGGGCGGTCGGGCCGGTCCCGGTGCGCGACCGGTCGGCGGAGCGCTGGCTGACGGCCCGGATCGACTGGGACGGCCGGCGCCTGTCCCACCAGTCGGTGCTCGAGGGGTTCGGTCGGCGCATGGCCGGCGCCAGTCAGCCCATCGACGACCACCGGGCGCCGGCCGCCTACCGGCGCCACGCAGTCGAGGTCCTGGCCCGGCGGGCCCTGGAGCGGGTGTGGAGCCGACGATGAGCGACACCGAGCACGGCACCGAGAACGGCACCGGGGCGGCCAACGAGGTGAACGGCACCGAGTCGAAGGGCACCGGGGCCGGAGGGACCGAGTCCTACGAGCTCGTCGTGAACGGCGTGCGCCGCCGGGTCGAGGGGGCGCTCCCCACCGAGAGCCTGCTGCGGGTCCTGCGCGACCGGCTCGGGCTACCCGGCGCCAAGAACGCCTGCGAGCAGGGTGAGTGCGGCTCGTGCTCGGTGCTGGTCGACGGCGTGCTGGTGTGCTCCTGCCTGGAGCTGGCCGCGGCCGCCGCCGGCTGCGAGATCACCACGGTCGAGGGGCTGGTCGGCACCGGCGCCGAGCCCACCGCGGCCCCGCTCACCGACGTGCAGCGGGCGATCGTCGAGGCCGGCGGGGTCCAGTGCGGGTTCTGCACGCCGGGGTTCGTCGTCGCCATCCACGACCTGCTCGAGCGCGTGCCCGACCCCTCGCCGCTGGACGTGCGCGAGGCGCTGGCCGGCAACCTGTGCCGCTGCACCGGCTACGGCCGCATCCTCGCCGCCGTGGAGCAGGTGATCACCGATCGGGCCGCCGGCGGGAGCCCGGTGGCCGTCCGCCCGGCGGAGGGGTCCCGATGACCGACGTCGACGCCCCCGTCCGCGACCGCCCGGCCCCGCCGGCCGGGGTGGTCGGCGAGAGCCCGGCCCGCCCCGACGGGTCGGCCAAGGTCCAGGGCCGGTTCGCCTTCGCCTCCGACCTCGAGGCCGAGGGCATGCTCTGGGGCCGGACCCTGCGCTCCCCGCACCCGCACGCCCGCATCCGCGCCGTCGACGTCGCCCCGGCGCTGGCCCTGCCCGGCGTCGCCTGCGTGGTCACGGCCGACGACGTGCGGGGCGCCGCCACCTACGGCCTGATCTCGGCCGACCAGCCGGTCTTCGCCCGCGACGTCGTGCGGTTCGAGGGCGAGCCGGTGGCGGCCGTGGCCGCCGACCACCCGGACACGGCCCAGCGGGCGCTCGAGGCCATCCGGGTCGAGTACGAGCCGCTGCCCGCCCTCGTCGACCCCGAGGCGGCGGCCGGCGCCGAGCCCATCCACCCCGACGGCAACGTGATCCGCCACGTGCGGATCCGCCACGGCGACGAGGACGCCACCGGCGACGTGGTCGTCGAGGGGACCTACGAGGTCGGTATGCAGGACCAGGCGTTCCTCGGCCCCGAGGCGGGCCTGGCCGTGCCGGACGGCGAGGGCGGCGTCGACCTGTGGGTGGCGACCCAGTGGCTCCACCACGACCGCGACCAGGTGGCGGCCTGCCTGGGCCTGCCGCCCGAGCGGGTCCGGCTCCACCTGGGCGGCGTGGGCGGCGCCTTCGGCGGGCGCGAGGACGTCAGCATGCACGTCCACGCCTGCCTGCTGGCGCTGCGCACGGACCAGCCCGTGAAGATGAGCTACCAGCGCGACGAGTCGTTCCTCGGCCACGTGCACCGCCACCCGGCCCGCCTGCGCTACCGCCACCACGCCACCTACGACGGCCGCCTGGTCAAGGTCGAGGCCGACGTCCTGCTCGACGGCGGCGCCTACGCCTCGTCCTCCGCCGCGGTGGCGGCCAACGCCGCCCGGTTCGCCTGCGGCCCCTACCGGGTCCCGAACGCCGTGATCGACGCGGTGGCCGTGCGCACCAACAACCCGCCGTGCGGTGCCATGCGGGGCTTCGGCGCCGTGCAGGTGTGCTTCGGCCACGAGTCGCAGATGGACAAGCTGGCCGCCCGGCTCGGCATTCCCCCGGTCGAGCTGCGGCTGCGCAACGCGCTGCGGCCAGGGGACGTGCTCCCGACCGGCCAGCGGCTCACCGGCGCCGCCCCGGTGGCCGAATGCATCCGGGCCGCGGTCGCCCACCCCCTACCGCCGCCCGCCGGCGACGGCCTGCTGGAGCGGCCCGGCGGGGCCGGCCGCACCGCCGAGCCCGGCCGGGTCCAGCGGGGCGTCGGCGTGGCGGTCGGGTACAAGAACCTGATGTTCTCCGAGGGCTTCGACGACTCGTCCGAGGCCCGGGTCCGCCTGGCCGGCGGCACCGCCTGGGTGACCTGCGCGGTGGCCGAGGTCGGCCAGGGCTTCGTCACGCTGGCCCAGCAGATCGTGCGGAGCGCGCTCGGCTGCGAGTCGGTGGTGCTCGAGCCGGCGTCCACCACCGCGATCGGCTCGGCCGGCTCGTCATCGGCGTCGCGCCAGACGTGGATGTCGGGCGGGGCGGTGCTGCGGGCGTGCCGGCTGGTCGCCGACCAGGTCCGCTCGGCGCTGGCCCGGCGGCTCGGCGTGGAGGCGACGGCGCTGCGGCTCGGCGACGGCGGCCGCATCACCGCCGCGCCCGGCGCCGAGGTGACCGTCGACACGACGGTCACCGAGGCCGCCGGCGACGAGGCGTTCGAGGCCTCGGCCGTGCACCGCCACCCGGTGACCCAGCCGCTCGACGAACGCGGCCAGGGCGACGCCGACGTGAGCTTCGCCTTCGCCGCCCACCGGGCGGTGGTCGACGTGGACGTCGACCTCGGCCTCGTGCGGGTCGTCCAGGTGTCCACGGGCCAGGACGTCGGGAAGGTGCTGCACCCGGTGCAGGTCACGGGCCAGATCGAGGGCGGCATCGCCCAGGGCGTCGGCTTGGCGGTGATGGAGGAGATCGTGGTCGACCAGGGCCTGGTCCGGAACCCCAGCTTCACCGACTACCTGATCCCGACGGCGGCCGACGCCCCCGAGGTGCTGGCAACCTGCATCGAGGAGCCGGAGCCCGGGGCGCCGTTCGGGGCCAAGGGTGTCGGCGAGCCGCCGACCATCTCGTCGACCGCCGCGGTGGTCGCCGCCATCCGCAACGCGACCGGTGTCGACGTCACCCGCGTGCCCGTCCGCCCCTGGGACCTGGTGTAGATCTTGGCGTCTTCCTGGGCAGATCCCCGACGTTCGCCAGCTCAGTTGCCTAGTCTCACCGACCGTGAAGGGCTCACTGGGGGGAGCACGGGCGGTATCGGCGCTGATCGCGGTGCTCGCGCTGACCGCAACGGTGCTGGGGTGCGCTGGCGACGACGGCGACGCGGACGGCCAGGGGATCGGCGCGGCCGCCACGGCGGGATCGGGCGAGGGGCCGTCCGGCCAGTTCTCGGTGCTGACCTACGACGTCGGGGGGCTGCCGCAGGAGTTCGCCCGGACCGTCCGGCCGGGCGAGAGCATGCAGCTGATCAGCCCGATGCTCAACGACTACGACGTCGTGCTGACCCAGGACGACTACGACTGGTACGTCCCGTCGATCCACAACCTCGACGTGATCAACTACCACGCCCGGCTGCGGTCGCAGGTCACGCACCAGTTCCGCTCCGACTCCTACCCGGGGCCGACCACGGCGGGCGTGCGCTCCGACCAGCGGCCGACGCTCCAGATGGGCGACGGCCTGGGGATCCTGTCGCGCTTCCCGTTCGTGTCCCGCCACCCGCTGGACGACGTGGTGCGGGCCGGCTGGCCCGACTGCCACGGCAGCTTCGACGCCGAGGACGAGGGCGGGGGCGACTGCGTGGTCGCCCGGGGCTTCGCCATGGTGACGCTCACGCTCGACACCGACGTGGAGATCGACGTCTACACGATGCAGGCCGAGGTGGGCAGCACGCCGGAGGACCGGGAGCTGCGGACCCGGAACTTCGAGCAGCTGGCGTCCTACATCGAGCAGCACAGCGCCGGGCACGCCGTCGTGCTGGCGGGTGCCACGAGCCTCGACATGGCGGGCGGCGAGTCCGAGACGTGGACCTCGTTCCTGGAGCGCACCGGCCTGCGGGACACCTGCGAGGCGCTCTCGTGCGACACGCCCGACAACCCGGACAAGATCGCGTTCCGCGACGGCGACGGCGTGGTGCTGACGCCGGCGGTGCTGGAGATGCCCCGCAACCGGTTCGTCGACCCCGAGGGCCGCGACCTGAGCTACCGGCCGCCGGTCGCCGCCCAGTTCCAGTGGCAGGTGGCCGGCTGAGGCCGGCCGGCCGCCGATCCGCGCCCACCGGCAGCGGGGTGGCCCGGTGACGGCCCTCCGCATCCGGCCCGACCGCCTGCTCGCCGACCTGGACGCCCTCGCCGCGGTCGGCTCCACCGGCGACGGCGGCAACTGCCGGCTGGCGCTGACCGACGAGGACGCCGGCGGCCGCGAGCTGGTCGTCGGCTGGATGCGCGACCTGGGCCTCGACGTCCGGGTCGACCGGATCGGCAACGTCGTCGCCACCCGGGCCGGCACCGAGCCGGGCCTGGCCCCGGTCATGACCGGCAGCCACATCGACACCGTCCGCACCGGCGGCCGCTACGACGGGACGCTCGGCGTCCTGGCCGGGTTGGAGGTCGTGCGCGCCCTCGACGACGCCGGCGTGCGGACCCGGCGGCCGCTGGCGGTGGCGTTCTTCACCGACGAGGAGGGCAGCCGCTTCGCCCCCGACATGCTGGGCAGCCTCGCCTACGTGGGCGGCATCGCCCTCGAGGAGGCCCTGGCCATCGTCGGCATCGACGGGGCCGTGCTGGGCGAGGAGCTGGTCCGCATCGGCTGGGCGGGCGACGCCCCGGTCCCCGGCCCGGTGCCCCACGCCTTCGTCGAGCTCCACATCGAGCAGGGCCCGGTGCTCGAGGAGGCCGGCGCGGTCATCGGCGCGGTCACCGGCGTGCAGGGCATCTCCTGGCAGGAGCTGACGCTCTCCGGGCAGGCGAACCACGCCGGCACCACGCCGATGCGCCTCCGCCGCGACCCGGGCTACGTCGCCGCCGAGGTGGCGGCCAGCGTGCGCCGTCTCGCCGCCGAGCTGGGCGGCCACCAGGTCGGGACCGTCGGCCGGATCGAGCTGCACCCCAACCTCGTCAACGTCGTGGCGGCCCGGGCCACGCTGACCGTCGACCTGCGCAACACCGACGACGCCGTCCTGGTTGACGCCGAGCGCCGACTGGCGGCCCGGGTGGCGGAGCTGGCCGCCGCCGAGGGCGTCGACCATGCCTGGCGGCGGCTGGCCCGGTTCGCGCCCGTCGAGTTCGACCCGGCCGTGGTCGACCGGGTCGAGGCGGCGGCGACCGTCCGGGGCCACCGGGTGATGCGGCTGCCGTCGGGCGCCGGGCACGACGCCCAGATGCTGGCCCGGGTGTGCCCGACCGGCATGGTGTTCGTCCCCAGCCGCGCCGGCATCAGCCACAACCCGGCCGAGCACACCGAGCCCGAGCACCTGGCGGCCGGCGCCGAGGTGCTCCTCGACGTCCTCGTCGACCTCGCCGACCAGCCCGCCCCCCAGTCCGACTCCGACCCCCAGGAGGCCACCGGATGAGCCGTCCCCTGACCGTCGCCGCCGCCCAGCTCGGCCCGATCGAGCGCGACCACACGCGGGCCGACGTGGTCGAACGCCTGCTGGCGCTCCTCCGGGAGGCGGCCGGGCTCGGGGCCGAGCTGGTGGTGTTCCCCGAGCTGGCGCTGACCACGTTCTTCCCCCGGTGGTGGTACCCGGACGGCGACCCGGCCCTCGACGCCTGGTTCGAGACCGAGCTGCCCGGGCCCGACACCAAGCCCCTGTGGGACGAGGCCGCCCGCCTGGGCGTCGGGTTCTGCCTGGGGTTCGCCGAGCTCACCCCCGAGGGCCGGCGGTTCAACACGGCGGCGCTGGTCGACGCGGCCGGCCGCGAGGTGGGCCGCTACCGCAAGATCCACCTGCCCGGGCACCGCGAGCACGAGCCGTGGCGCCCCTTCCAGCACCTGGAGAAGCGCTACTTCGAGCGCGGCGACCTCGGCTTCCCGGTGTTCGAGGCGTTCGGGGGCCGGGTCGGGATGCTGATCTGCAACGACCGCCGCTGGCCCGAGTCGTACCGGCTGCTTGGCCTCCAGGGCGTCGAGCTGGTGTGCATCGGCTACAACACGCCGGTCCACAACCCGCCCGCCCCCGACCACGACCGGTTCGGCGACTTCCACAACCACCTCGTCATGCAGGCCGGGGCCTACCAGAACGGCACGTTCGTGGTGGGGTCGGCCAAGGCCGGGCGCGAGGAGGGCGTCGACCACATCGGCGGCTCGTGCGTCATCCACCCGTCCGGGACCGTGCTGGCCCAGTGCGCCGGGCTGGGCGACGAGGTGGCCGTGGCCCGGTGCGACCTCGACGACACCCGGTCGTACAAGACGACCGTGTTCGACTTCGCCGCCCACCGCCAGCCCGACCTGTACGGCCCGATCGCCGAGCCGCACCGAGCCGAGCCCCACTGAGCGGCGGCTCGGCTCGCCGTCAGGCGGGCGCGGGGGCGAACGCCTCCAGCGTGGCGGCCACGTCGCCGAGCGGGTAGAGGACCGGCGACGTGCAGCCGGCGGCGACGTACTCGGCCACCTTGGCCCGGCACTCCTCGGCCGTGCCCGCCGCACACAGCATCTGGACGACCTCGTCCGGCACCAGCTTGGACGCGGCCACGACCTCCTCCTGGCTGGCCGGCCAGGTCAGCACCCGGCCGATGTCCTCCAGCAACGACGCCGGCACGCCGGAGGCCGTCATGATGTGCGGCTGCTGGCCCAGGTACTGGGTGACGAGCAAGCGGGCGGCGTCGAGCGCCGCGTCCCGGTCGGCGTCCAGCGAGCACACGACGAGCTGAGGCCGGTCGACGTCGTCGACCGTGCGCCCCGCCCGCTCGGCGCCCTCGGCCAGGGCGGCCAGCGCCCGCTCGTTGTAGGCGGGGGAGACCAGGTAGTTGAGGACGACGCCGTCGGCCACCTCGCCGGCCAGCTCCATCATCCGCATGCCGGTGGCGCCCACGTAGATCGGCACCTGCTTGGGCCGCCGCTCCTGGTGGACGTAGTCGAGCTCGACGCCGTCCAGCCGGACGTGCACGCCGTCGTAGGTGACCGGCCCGTCGCAGCGCAGCAGCGCCCGCAGCGCCTCCACGACCTCGCGCATCACCCGCAGCGGCCGCTCGCGGCGGATGCCGACCTTGGCGGCCAGCGGGTCCCACCAGGCGCCGAGGCCGGCGAGGATCCGGCCGGGGGCCAGGTCGTCGAGCGTCGAGAACAGCGACGCCAGACGGGCCGGGTTGCGGGTCCAGACGTCGATCACGCCCGAGCCGACCCGGATGCGCGAGGTCCGGGCCGCGAAGGCGGCCATGGGCACGGTCGCCTCCCGGACCAGCCGGCTGTCGGCCTGCCACACGGCGGCGAAGCCCAGCTCCTCCGCCCGGGCCACGAACTCCACGGCCTCGCGGATGGGGTGGGCGTCCTGGACGTACAGGGCCATCGGCACCCCGGCCAGCGCGTCCTCGCCGGTGCCGCCGGTCGCCGCCCCGGTCGCGGCCCCCGTCGCGGCGCCGGTCCCCGTCCCGCTCACGTTCCCGGTCACAGTCTCGCCCACAGCCGTCGCGCCTCCTCCCAGGCCCGGGCCCGGATCCGCTCGGCGTCGACGCGGGTGCACACCCCGTCGTCGACGACCACCTCGCCGTCGACCACCACCCGGCGGGCCCGCACGCCGGGCGTGAACGCCAGATACCAGGGGTCGGACCGGTCGGCCGCCCACGTGACCTCGTCGTTCAGCACCTCGGGCACCAGCTCGGCGCCAGCCTGGAGCCAGGCCCAGGCGTCTTCGGGGGTGGCGGTCACGTCGTCGGCCCGCTGGGCCACGTACGCCAGCGCCATCTCGTCCAACATCGAGGCGCCGATGCCGTCGCTGCCCAGCACGACCCGGTTGCCGGCGGCCGCCCACCGGGCGGGCCGGGCGTAGCCGACGCCGTTGTTCAGGTTCGATCGGGGGTTGTGGGCCACCGTGCCGGGCAGCGGCGGGTCCACGTGGACGCAGTGGGCCAGCAGCCAGGCGTCGGTGGCGTAGGGGCGGAGCCGGTCGGCCGCCCCGGCGTCCACCGCGTCCTCCCCCACGTGCACGTGCACGCCCACGCCGAGGTCGGCGGCCAGGCCCGCCACGGCCTCGAGCGTGGCGTCGCTCAGCGTGAAGCAGGCGTGGGCCCCGACCAGCCCGCGGCCGCCGGCCCGCAGAAACCGCTCGTTCTCGGCCAGGCCCGCCTTGGCCCCCTCCGGGCCGTGGCGGTCGGTCACCTCGTAGGCGCACACGACCCGGACCCCGACCTCGGCGCACGCCTCGGCGATCACGTCCAGGCTGCCGTCGATGGCGGATGGCGAGGCGTGGTGGTCGACGATGGCGGTGGTGCCGGCCTCCAGCGCCTCGACGGCCCCCAGCAGGGCCGACCACCGCACCAGCTCGAGGTCGAGGGCGGCGTCCAGCCGCCACCACACCTGCTCGAGGATCTCGGTGAAGCACCGGGGCGTCCGGGGCGGGGCCGGCATGCCCCGGGCCAGCGTCGAGTACAGGTGGTGGTGGGCGCACACCAGGCCCGGGGTCGTGGCCGCCATCTTCGCGGTCGTCTCCGTCGCCTCGCTCGGGCCCGCCGTCGTCGTCTCCGTCGTCTCGGTCATCGCCGGGTCGCGGGCCGCAGCGGCAGCGTGGTCCGCCACTCGCCGTCGAGGTCACACAGCGCCCCGGCCACGGCCCCCGCCGTCGGGACCAGGCCGATCTCGCCCACCCCCTTGATGCCGTACGGCGCCCGGGGCTGGGGCCGCTCCAGCAGCATCACGTCGACGGGCGGCACGTCCTTGGCTCGCAGGATGCCCAGCTGGCGGAGCGTGGTGGCGGTCGGCCGGGCCTGGTCGTCGGTGGGGAACTCCTCGCTGAGCGCGTAACCGAGCCCCATGTGCACGGCCCCCACGACCTGGCCCTCGCACAGCAGCGGGTTGACGACCCGCCCGGCGTCGTGGGCGGCGACCACGCGCTCGATGGCCCCGGTGTCGCGGTCCATGATCACGAGCTGGGCCGCGTACCCGAACGCCGAGTGGATCGTCGGGCGGTCGGTCGTGCCCAGCGCGTCCGTCCAGTCGACCCGGTGCTCACCCTCGTAGTCGACGCCGACCCGGCAGCCGTCCTCGCACGCCGCCCGGCAGGCGGCCGCCACCGCCCCGGCGCCCATGAGCGTGCCCCGGCTGCCGGTGGTCTGGCCCGCGCCCAGCTCGCGGGACGTGTCGACCACCACCCGGATCCGGGCCGGGTCGACGCCCAGCTCCTGGGCGGCCACCTGGAGGGCGACGGTGTGCACGCCCTGGCCCATCTCGGTCCAGCAGTGGCGGACCTCCACCGTCCCGTCTTCGCAGAAGCGGACGACCGCCTTGGCCACCTCGACGAAGCCGTTGCCGAGGCCCGAGTTCTTCAGCCCCAGGCCGAGGCCGACCGCCTTGCCGGCGGCGCGGGCCGCCTCCCACGCCGGCCGCACGGCCTCCAGGCAGTCGCGGGCGCCCTGGCAGCCGTCGTCCATGACCTGGCCGGGCCCCCAGGTCGCGCCGGGGGCGACGACGTTGCGGGCCCGCATCTCCCACCCGTCGAGGCCGCAGGCCGCGGCCAGCCGGTCGATGAGTCCTTCGGTGGCGAACTGGGCCTGGTTGGCCCCGAAGCCCCGGAACGCGCCGCACACCGGGTTGTTGGTCCGCACCGCCACGGCCTCGACGTCGATGGCGGGCCACACGTAGGGGCCGCCGGCGTGGCCGGCCGCCCGCTCCAGCACCTTCATGCCCACCGAGGCGTAGGGGCCGGAGTCGCCGACCATCCGGGTCCGCAGCGCGGTGAGCCGCCCCTCGGCGTCGCAGCCCGCCCACGCCTCGATCCGGATCGGGTGGCGCTTGGCGTGGATGCGCAGCGACTCCTCGCGGCTCAGCGTGCACTTCACCGGGCGCCCGAGCAGGCGGGCGGCCAGGGCGGTCTGGCACTGGTTGGCGCAGTCCTCCTTGCCGCCGAAGGCGCCGCCGTTGGCCACCTGGTGGACGAGGATGCGGTCCTCGGGCTCGCCCAGCACGTCTGCGATCTGGCGGCGGTCGTCCCACACCCCCTGGCCGCCCGAGAACACCTCGAGTCGGCCGTCGTCGCGGGGCACGGCCAGCGTCGACTCGGGCTCGAGGAAGGCGTGCTCGACCCGCTGGGTCTGGAACACCTCGTGCACCACGTGGGCGCTGTCGGCGAGCGCCGCGTCCACGTCGCCCCGGGCATACGCCGAGCGCGACAGCACGTTGCCCTCCAGGCCCCACACCGCGTCCTCGTCGGAGGCCAGGGCGGCGAGGGGGTCGGCGAACGGCGCCAGCGGCCGGTAGGCGACCCGGACCAGGCCGGCGGCCCGGCGGGCCGTCTCGCGGTCGCGGGCCACGACCAGGGCGAGCACGTCGCCCAGGTACGCGGTGCGCTCGCCCACGGCCACGAACACCGGCCAGTCCCGGTGGATCAGCCCGACCCGCCGTTCGCCGGGCACGTCGGCGGCGGTCAGGACCCGCTCGACGCCTGCCACCGCCTCGGCCTCGCCCGTGTCGATGGCGAGGACGTCGGCCCGGGCGTGCTCGGCCAGCACGACGGCGGCGTGCAACAGGCCCGGGACCCGCAGGTCGTCGACGTAGGGCTTGTCGCCCAGCGCCAGCTTGTCGGCCTGGTAGCGGGCGATGCGGCTGCCCACGCCGACCGGGGTCGCGCCCCCGCCGGACGCCTCGCCGACCGCGACCGGGCTGACAGGCGCCTCGCCCGCCGGGGCCTCGCCGCCCTCGCCGCCCCGGGCCAGCAGCTCGACCGCGTCGAGGATCGGGTGGTAGCCGGTGCACCGGCACAGGTGGCCGCCCAGGTGGCGGGCCGCCTTCTCGCGGGTCAGCTCGGCCCCGTCGCGGTCGAGCAGCGCCTTGCACCGCATGACGATGCCCGGCGTGCAGAACCCGCACTGGAGCGCGCCGCTGGCGGCGAAGGCGGCGGCGTACCGCTCCCGCTCGGCGGGGTCGAGCCCCTCGAGCGTGGTCACCGCGCGGCCGGCAACCCGGTCGAGCGCCAGCGAGCACGCCACGGTCGCCTTGCCGTCGACGAGCACCGTGCAGCAGCCGCACTGGCCCGACGGCGAGCACCCGTCCTTGGGGCTCGTGACGTCGAGCTCCTCCCGCAGGGCGGCCAGCAGGTGGGGATGGTCGCCGACCGTCACGCGGGCACCGTTGAGAAGGAAGCTGACCACCGGGTCTACGATGCCAGGCTTCAACAAACTGTTGAAGTCGATACGGTTTCACGAGCGTGAACAGGCGCTCTCCCGAGCGTGATCCGGCGCTCCCCGGGGTTACAACCCACCCATGGCCGACTCGAACCTCCTGGTCAACCCCCGCACCGGCCCGCTGCCGGCCGAGGCGCGCCCCGGGCCCGAGGTGCTGGCGTTCCACCGCGGCCTGCCGGGCTACGCCCCCACCCCGCTGCACGACGTCCCGGCGCTGGCCGCGGCCTGCAAGGTCGGGCACATCCTGGTCAAGGACGAGTCCGCCCGCCTGGGCCTGCCCTCGTTCAAGATCCTGGGGGCATCGTGGGCGACGTTCCGCACCGTGTGCGCCCGGCTGGGCCTCGACCCGGCCGACCCGGCCACCGACCTGGCGACCGTCGCCGCGGCCGCCCAGGGCGCCGGGCTCGCCCTGGCCACGGCCACCGACGGCAACCACGGCCGGGCCGTGGCCCGCATGGCCCGCCTGCTCGGCCTGCCGGCCACGATCCTCGTGCCCGAGGGGACGGCGGCGGCCCGGGTGACCGGCATCGAGTCGGAGGGCGCCGAGGTCCGGGTCGGGGGCATCACCTACGACGAGGCGGTGGCGGCGTCCGCGGCGCTGGCCGACGACCGCACGCTGGTCGTGTCCGACACGTCGTGGCCGGGCTACGAGGACCCGCCCCGGTGGGTGGCCGACGGATACTCGACGATTTTCGCCGAGATCGAGGAGCAGATCGCCGCCGCCGGCCTGCCCCCGGTGGACGCCGCCGTCGTCCCCATCGGCGTCGGGGCCCTGGCCTCGGCGGCTGCCGTCTCGCTCCGGGCGGGCGTCGAGCCGGGCGACGGGCCGCTCCTGGTCGGCGTCGAGCCCGACAGCGCCGCCTGCATGGCCGCCGCCGTGGCCGCCGGCCGGGTGGTCGAGGTGCCCGGCCCCCACCGGTCGATCATGGCCGGGCTCAACTGCGGCCTCGCCTCCCAGCTGGCGCTGCCGGTCGTGACCGCCGGCTTCGCCGCCTTCGTGGCGGTCGGCGACGACCGGTGCCGCGACGCCATCCGGGCGATGGCGGCCGCCGGCATGGACGTCGGCGAGACCGGGGCGGCCGCCCTGGCCGGGCTGACCGCGGTGCTCGACGACCACCGCGCCGAGGTGCCCCTGCCCGACGACGCCACCGTGCTGCTACTCGCCACCGAGGGCGTCACCGACCCGGTGGCGTTCGGCGACATCGTGGGCCGCAGCCCCCGCTGACCGCCCGTGGGCTACCGGCGCCGCCGGCGTCGGGGCCCACGGGTCGGCCGGCCGCCGGTACCGGCCCGGACGGCCCGGCCCGCCGGCGTCGGGGCCCGCGGCCCGGCCGCCACCGGCCGTGACCGCCGCCGGCCGTAATTCGCTGGTGGCGGGGCGGCCCCGTCCGTACGGTGCCGGCCCATGAGCGCGATGTCCGTGATGGTGCTCCGTGCCCGCCGGCGGGAAGGCCCGGTGGGGCTGGCACCGCTTGGCCGACCAGTGGGCACGGCGGCTCGTCGCTGACGCCGACGTCCGGCCCGGCGACCTCGTCCTCGACGTGGGCGCCGGCACCGGCGCCGTCACCGCCCCGCTGGCGGAGACCGGCGCCCAGGTCATCGCCGTCGAGCTGCACCCCGGGCGGGCCGCCGTCCTGCGACGGCGGTTCGCCGGCGCCCCCAACGTGACGGTGGTGCGGGCCGACGCCCGCGACCTGCGCCTGCCCCGGCGGCCGTTCCGGGTCGTCGCCAGCCCGCCCTACGCGGTCACGTCCCCCCTGCTGCGGCGGCTCCTGGCCCGCGGGTCGCGCCTGGTGGCGGCCGACCTGGTCCTCCAGCAGGCGGCCGCCGCCCGGTGGGCCGCGGGCCGGGCGCCCGGGGCCGGGCGGTGGCTGGCCGAGTTCGACCTCGACGTGGGCCGACGCATCCCCCGCGCGGCGTTCTCGCCGCCACCGGCCGTCGACAACACGACGCTGATCGTCCGGCGACGGTGACCGGTGTCCCGGCACCCACCACCGGCCGTCGACAACGCGACGCTGATCGTCCGGCGACGGTGACCGGTGTCCCGGCACCCACCACCGTCAGCCGCGGCGCGGCCCGGATCGGCCCGTGCGGCCGGCGCGCCCGGCGCCGGGCTCAGGCGCCGAGGGTGAGGCCGGCGGCGACCGCCGCCCCCAGCTCCCAGCAGGCGTCGAGGTCGGCCTGCTTCGGCGCCCCGACGACCGACACCGGGGCCTGGGCGGCCCGCCACCGGAGCCCGGTCGTTATCTTGTCGACCGCAGCCAGGGCGCCGGTCGTGTCGTCGTTGCCGTGGACGTACACGCCGAACGGCCGCCCCGCCGTCGCCTCGAGGCACGGGTAGTAGATCGTGTCGAAGAAGTGCTTCAGCGCCCCGGAGATGTAACCGAGGTTGGCCGGCGTGCCGAGCACGTACCCGTCGGCCTCGAGCACGTCGATCGGCGTGGCGACCAGGGCTGGGCGGGCCACGACCTCGACGCCCTCGATCTGGGGGTCGGTCGCCCCCGACCGCACCGCGTCGAACAGCGAGTGGAGCGCCGGCGAGGGCGTGTGGTGGACGATGAGCAACCGGGCCATGCCCGGCACTGTACGGAGGCGGCCGGCCCGGCCTCCCCCGGCCTCCCGCCGACGACGTGGCCAAGGCCGTTGGGCATCGTGCCGACGCCCGGGAGCCCATCTCCTACCGTGGACGGCGCTGCGACGCGGCATGCCGCAAGCGCGCGCAACGACCGACAGGACAGGCGGCGGACGCGCCCGCGTTCCTCGCCGAGGCGGGTTGGACCTGGGCAGCCGTCAGATCTCGGATCGCTGAGTGACAGCCCCTCTGAGCCAGGCCGCGTAGAACTCCTCGGCCAGCCAGCGCTGGTAGATCCCGGTCTCCGGCTCTGGGATCTGCGGCCACTCGATCAGCCGGTCGCCGGCGACCAGCCCGACGCCCCAGATGCGCGCCTCGGCCCGCGTGAGGTCGTCGACTGCGTCTTGAGCGTCTAGGAGCACCACTCGTGGCGCGACCGTCGTGGCGCGGCCGACGGCGGCCGCGACTGTGCGCCACGGCCCCGGCCCAACGACCACTCCCCGGATCCGGAGCGAAACGCGCTCCGCCGGCACGCCGGCGAGCTCATCGATCGCCGTCACCGCCCCGCTGTCACTCCGCCGGTGGTGTTCGTCCTCGTCGACGACCACCCAGCCGGTGACGGCCACCCCATCGACGTGGACGGTCACACGGTCACCCCGACCAGCCGAGTTGGGTGATGTACGAGTTGCTCATGGTCCGCTCCCGTCGCCCGGCGGCCCGGCATGCCAGGACGCCGACGGCCACGCCGGAGCAGGGAGGTCGACGTAATCGTCGGGCCCTCGTTGTCCCTAACCAGCCTGCGCGTCGATGCCTCGCTGGTGGGCCGCCTGGATCTCCTCGGCGGTGATGTCCAGCTCGGCGGCGATCGCCCGGGCGACGGCGGGCTGAAGGGCGCGGCGTCCGCTCTCGATGGAGGCGAACGTGTTGGGCGGCATGCCAAGCCGCTCGGCGAGCATCGCTCTGGTCAGACCCTTGGACTGGCGCAGGTCGGCCAGGGTCGCCGTCTCGCGGCGGTCGGTCATCAGGTCGAAGGGGCGCCCCGAGCTCGGCCCCCGCTGCCTTGTCAGCGACGTCGGCGGTGGTGCTGGAGTCGTTCGGTTCGGGCCATCGGGCCCCATTCGGGGCTCGGGCATCAGGCGAGCGACTCCAGGTCGATCACGGTCACCGGGAAGGCGCCGGGGGATCGGCGGTGATGTCGCCGCCGTAGTCGATGAAACGCTCGCCGGGACGAGCCTGACCGTCCCAACCGACGTCGTCTTCTTCACCGGCCGGAAAGGTGCGCTCGAGTGCATAGGTGTGCTCGACGGGGATCGGGTCGTCCTGCTCGAGCGCCTCGACCAAGAGGTCGGCGTGGCCGCTGTCGGCCGCTTCCGCCACTGCGAGGAGGCATGTGAAGAACGTCTGGTTCAGGTGCCCGTGCGCCATGGCGAAGCGGCCGTCCTCCCCCACCCGGACGACCTTCGGGATGAAGTACTCGCGGTGCCGTCCAGACGGACGGGGGACGATGGAATCTGGGTTTCGTGGGATCCCGAGCGCCTCTGCCACGTGATCAGGCAGCCGGACCCAATCCTCGTGTCCGGCGGGTAACGCACGCGCCCAGATCACCGATGGGGATCCGAGCTCGACCGGCGAACTCGAGGGTCTCGCTGATCAGCTCGCTGCGGGGCCGGGTCATGGGCCGTGGCCAGCAGCCAGGCCGGGCCGGGAGCGTCATCGTGTCGGTCGGCGACCTCGAGTACCTGCTCGAGCGATTCGGCTGAGCGGAAGGCCCGGGTCAGCTCGAGCAAGGCCCTGGTGATCGGGCCGCTGGGACCATGGCAGCGTCGAGGGTTCCGCCCGTGGGCCGCTTCGGCCGTAGCCCCCTCGGGCTCGGCTCAGGCGGGCGCCGGCTGTGGCCCCCGCAGCAGCCGGCCGGGGCGGGCGCCGGTCGCCTCGTCGTCCTCGCGCACGACGACGCCCCGCTTGACGGTCGCCGCGTAGCCCCGGGCCCGCTGGACGAGCCGCCGCCCGCCGGCCGGCAGGTCGTAGACCATCCGGGGCGGCTCGATGGCCAGCCGGTCGAGGTCGATCACGTTGACGTCGGCCAGGTAGCCGGGGGCGAGCACGCCCCGGTCGTCGAAGCCGTACAGGGCGGCCGTTCGACGGGTCTGGAGGTGGACCGCCTGCTCCAGCGCCAGCCGCTCGCCACGCACCCGGTCGCGCGCCCAGTGGGTGAGCATGTAGGTGGGCAGGCTGGCGTCGCACAGCAGGCCGCAGTGGGCGCCGCCGTCGCCGAGGCCGAGCACGGTCCCCGGGGTGACGAGCATCTCGCGCAACGCCTCGAAGTCGCCGTGGGCGTAGCCGAGCAGCGGCAGGTAGAGCAGGGCGTGCCCGTCGTCCTCGAGCATGAGGTCGTAGGTGACCTCCTGGGGCGAGCGGCCCTCGCGGGCGGCGATGGCGGCGACGCTGCGCTCGGGCGGCGGCTCGTAGTCCGGCGGGTCGCCGAGCAGGAACAGCTTGTGCCAGGCCGACGTCAGGAACGCGGCCACGCCCTGGAGGTCTGGCTGCTCCCCGAGGATGGCGGCGCGGACCTCGGGCCGGCGCAGCTGGGCGATGCGCTCGGCGAACGGCAGGTTCGCCAGCGGCTGGTAGGCCCGGTGGAACAGGAACGGGTGCGCCGTCGACTCCCACCCGAACAGCACGCAGGCGGGGCGACCGGCGACCTGAGGCACGATCCGGGCGCCGTCGGCGTTGGCCTTCTCGGCCAGCTCGATCAGGCGGCGCCAGTGCTCGGGGCGGATGTCGTCCTGCAGACAGCCGAACGTGACCGGCCGACCGGTCAGCCGCGACACCTCGATCATCCAGGCGAACTCGCCCTCGGGGTCGAACATGTCGCTGGCCACCTCGAACACGCCGGTGCCGGTCGCGCCCATCGCCCGGCCGATGCCGACCAGCTCGTCGGCCGACGCGGTGGTGCCCGCCGCCAGCTCGCCGTCCTTGGCTCGGTGCAGGATCGTCCGGGTGGTCGAGAACCCGACCGCCCCGGCGGCCACGGCCTCCCGCACCAGGGCGCCCATCCGCTCGATCTCCTCGGGCGTCGCCTCGGCGTTGGCCGCGCCCCGGTCGCCCATCACGTACGCCCGCACCGCGCCGTGGGGCACGAGCGCGCTGACGTCGAGCACGCGGGGCAGGCGGGCCAGCTCGTCGAGGTACTCGGGGAAGCTCTCCCAGTTCCAGGTCATGCCCTCGGCCAGGGCGGTGCCCGGGATGTCCTCGACGCCCTCCATGAGCTGGATCAGCCACTCGCGCCGGGCCGGGTCGGCGGGGGCGAAGCCCACGCCGCAGTTCCCCATGACGATGGTCGTGACGCCGTGCCAGCTCGACGGCGTCACATCGGGGTCCCAGGTGGCCTGGCCGTCGTAGTGGGTGTGGATGTCGACGAACCCGGGCGTGACCAGGCGGCCGTCGGCGTCGATCTCGCGCCGTCCCCAGCCGCCGACGGTCCCGACGGCGGTGATCCGGTCGCCGTCGATGGCGACGTCGGCGACGCGCGCCGGGCCGCCGGACCCGTCGACCACGGTCCCGCTGCGGATGACCAGATCGTGCACCGGACTCCCCCTCCTCGCCCGTGTCCCCCAGCAGACCACCGACTTGACCCGCCGGTCAAGAGGCGGCCGGCCCGGGCCTCACCCGGCCCACCGGGCCCCACGCCCGAGCCTCACCCGGCGCGGCGGGCGAGGCGGCGGAGCGGGGGCTCGGTGCGCGGGGGCTGCTTGCGGGGCGGCAGCTCGGCCAGCAGGTCGGCCGTGGCGGCTGCAACCCGCCGCACCGCCCGCTCGAACGCCTCCTCGGTCCTGGCCGAGGTCGACGTGACGCCGCTGACCTTCCGCACGTACTGGCGGGCGCCCGCCTCGATCTCCTCGGGGGTGGCCGGCGGCTCCAGGCCCCGGAGCGTCGTGATGTTGCGGCACATACCCCTGGGTCTACCAAGGCGGGGCGGCGATGGGGCCGGAGCGGGCCGCCGGGGTGGCCCCGCATGGACGGCCGGGCGATCGACCTTGCCACGAATCGTGGAGATGACACTCCTTTTCGTGCCTTTCCGCCGCCCGACTAGCGTTCTGCGTAGCTGGAGAACCACGCAGAGGAGTTTCTGTGCCCACTGTCGCGAGCGCGCGGGGACGCGCCCGCCGGACCCTCGTCGCCGCCGTCGCCGTGGCCCTCGCGGTGTCGGCCGCGGGTGCCACCGCCTGCTCCCGGCGCGACGCCGACGCCGCCGGCGAGGTGGTCGGCGACGGCGACGCGTACGAGGCGACGATCCGGCGCACCGCCGACGGCGTGCCCCACATCACCGGCGCCACGCTGGCCGACGTGTCGTTCGGGCAGGGGTGGGCGAACGCCCAGGACCGCACGTGCGACGTCGCCGACCAGGTCATGAAGATCAACGGCGACCGGGCGCTGTGGCTGGGGCCGGGCGAGGACGGCGCCAACCTGGCCTCCGACTTCGCGTGGCGGGCCATCGGCATCGTCGACCGGGCGGCCGAGGACTGGCCCACCGCCTCCCCGGACGTCATCGAGCTCGTCACCGGCTACACCGCTGGGTGGAACGCCCACCTCGAGCACGTCGGGGCGGAGGGCGTGCGGGGCTGGTGCGCCGGCGCCGACTGGCTCCGGCCCGTGTACCCGGTCGAGGTCTACGCCTACGCCCGGGCGGTCGCACTGGAGGCCAGCAGCGGCCGGCTGCTCGATGCCCTCGCCGCCGCCCGGCCGCCGGGCGCGCCGGCCGACCGGGTCGTCGACAACCCGCCGACGCCGGCGGCGGGCCTGCCGCCCACGCCGATCCCGGACCTGACGGCCGACCCGGCCGACACCCGAACCGCCGATGACCGGACCGCCGACACCCGAACCGCCGGCGACCCGACGGGCGGCGAGCCGCCCGATGTCCCGGCCGAGGACGCGCCGCCCGTCGCCCTGGCGGAGGGCGATCCCGCCGGCGGCGAGCCCGCAGGGACCGGCCCACCGGCCGACGGCGCCGCCGGCGCCGACGCCCCGGGCGCCCCCACCGGCGATGGGCCTGCCGGGGCGCCCGACGGCGGCCTCCCCGACCCGGGGGTGGCGGGCGGCTGGGCGGTCGGGCGCGAGCGCTCGGCCTCGGGCGGCGGGCTCCTGCTCGCCGACCCGGCGCTGGGCTGGGAGGGCGAGCACCGGCTGTGGGAGGTCCACCTCACCGTGCCCGGCGAGCTCGACGTGTACGGCGCCCAGCTCTCGGGCCTCCCGGGCGTCCTTATCGGGTTCAACACCGACGTGGCCTGGACCCAGGTCCCGTCCCCCGGCCACCGGGGCACCGCCTACCGCCTCGACCTCGTCCCCGGCGAGCCGACCGCCTACCGCTACGGCGACGGCGTCCGCCGCATGGAGGCCACCGACGTCACCGTCGACGTCCTCGACGACGACGGGTCGATCGACCAGGTGACCCGCCCGCTGTGGTCCACCCACTATGGCCCGGTCGTGGAGCTGCCCGACGCCGGCCTGGCCTGGACCGAGGCCACCGCCGTCGCCTACCGCGACGCCAACCTGGACGACGACGAGCTGCTCGACCAGTACCTGGCCCTGGCCCGGGCCGGGAGCCTCGACGACGTGCAGGACGCCCACCGCGCCATCGGCGGGGTGCCGTACTTCGCGACGGTGGCCACCGACCGCTCGGGCCGGACCTGGTACGCGGACACGTCGGCCACGCCCAACCTGTCCCGGGCCGCCCTCGACGCCTACGCGGCCAGCGTGGCCGCCGACCCCCAGGTGGGCCGGGCCGCCCGTCACGGGTTCGTGCTGCTCGACGGATCGGAGCCAGCCTTCGAGTGGGTCGACGCCGACGGGGCTCGCGACCCGGGCCTGGTGCCGCTGGCCCAGCTGCCCCGCATCGAGCGGGACGACTACGTGTTCAGCGCCGGCGACTCGTTCTGGCTGCCGCACGCCGAGGCCACGATCGCCGGGCCCTACTCGCCCCTGGTCGGCGACCAGGCGACGCCCCGGTCGCCCCGCACCCGCTGGGTGGCCACGCTGCTGGCCGACACGTCGGCCGACGGCCCGGCCGGCGAGGACGGCCGGTTCAGCCTGGACGAGCTGGCCACCGCCGCCCTCGACGACCGGGGCTTCACGGCGCAGGCCCTGCTCGACGCCGTGGTCGACCGGTGCGACGGGGCCCCGCAGGTGTTCCTGCCGGTGCTGCCCGGCGACGGGGGGACCCCCGACCTGCCCCCGGCCGGCGTCTACGTCGGCGCCGCGTGCGCGGTGCTGGCCGACTGGGACGGCCGTTACGCCCTCGACCGGGCCGGGCCCCCGCTGTGGCGGGAGCTCGTGCACCAGCTCGGCCTCGCCGACCTCGGGGTCCCCGGGCCGACCGGGGCCACCCCGTCCGACGGCGGGGGCGCGACCGGGCGCGGTCCGCAGTGGGCCCGACCCTTCGACCCCCGCGACCCGGTGGCCACCCCGGCCGGGCTGGCCCCGGCGCCCGCCCACGGCCGCGACCCCGTGCTCGACGCCCTGGCCCGCGCCGTGCAGATCCTCGACCGCTCGGGCCTGCCGGTGGACGCCACGCTCGAGGACCTCCAGTTCGCCCAGCGGGGCGACGAGAGCGTCCCCGTGCCGGGCGGCGACGCGGCCGACGGCACCGCGATCGCCGTGGGCGGCGGGGGCGAGGCGTCGATCCTCGACCCGGCGCTGGCCGTCGTCCGCGACCAGCGGGAACCGGTGGCGGCCGGCTCGCCGCTCGCCCGCTACGGCGAGGCGGTCGGCTACCTGGTCGACGCCGGCTCGTCGTGGCTGATGGCCGTGGAGCTGACCGACGACGGGCCCCGGGCCCGGACGCTGTCGCCCTATCCGCAGACCGAGGACCGCCGGAGCGAGGCCTACACCGAGGCCACCCAGCGCTACGCGGCCCGGGAGTGGCGGGACGTCGCCTTCGCCGGCGACGACGTGGCCGAGCGCACGGTCCGCACGACGACGGTGCGGGGCTGAACGGGCGCGTCCTCGGCCGGAGTCGCCGGCGGGCGGCCCTGCTCAGGCATCGGGCCCGGCTCAGGCCGCCGGCTCGTCGGCGAGGCCGCCGCCCACCAGCACCGGGAACTGGCGCTCGGGGTGGTCGCACGGCACGCGCTCGATGGGCGGGCCCGCGTCGGGGTCGCCCTTCAGGCGCACCGCCCCGTCGGGCGCGTACTGGACGATGTAGGCCTTGCGCACGGCGTCGGTCAGGTTGGGCCCGGTCAGGTGCGGGGTGAGCGACGAGAACACGACCGCCCCGCCGGCCGGCACGGGCGCGGCCACGGCCTCGGCGCCCTCCGGCGGCTCGGCGAAGCACTCCCACCCGAGCGGGTCGACGAAGTGGTGGCGGATCGTGCCCCGCCGGTGCAGCCCGGGCACGACCTGGGGGCAGCCGTTGTCGACCGTGGCGTCGGTGAGCGCCAGCCAGATCGTCAGGTACTGCTGGGGCTCGACGTAGGCGTACCCGTTGTCCTGATGCCAGGGGAAGCGGCGGGGCTTCTCGGGCTTCTTGTAGACGGCCTGGTCCCAGTACAGGCGGACGTCAGGCCCGAGCAGGTCGCCGGCCACCCCGGCGAGGGTGGGGTGGCGCACCAGGTCGCGCAGGATCGCCGACTTGGCCACCAGGTGCACGCTGAACGTGATCGCCCCGGTCTCAGCGATCGACTTGCGACCACCCTCGACGCTCCGCAGGTAGGCGTCGGTCTCGGCCTCGAACCGGTCGATCTCGTCACGGGCCGCGGCCAGCAGGTCGAGGGGCACGAGGTCGGGCACCACCACGTAGCCGTGCTCCTCGTAGTGGGCCACCTGCTCGGGGGTCAACACCCGGAACGGGCCGGTGCGGTCGACCCAGGTGAACTGCTCGTTCCAGGGGTGCGGAGCGGGCTGCCCGGCCATGGCCATTGACCTTATCGGACGCTAAGGAACGACCGCGACGGACGGCCACGGCGTGGGCGACCGCTGGGGCCGCCCACGCCGGCCGCTGGGATCTACTAGCTCCCCCGGGCGGTCTCGGCCTCGCCGCCGCCGCCGAACGGCCCCTCGCCGACGTCGGCGTTGGGGTCGCCGTGGGCGTGGTCGCACAACCGCTCCTCACCCTCGGGGATCTGGCCGCCGCCGACGCCCTCGAGGGCGGCGAACGGCCCGCACGGGTGGGCGGTGATCCACACGTGCACCATCGGCGCGTTGTTGCGGCTCAACCGGAACGTGTCACCGGGGCACTCGGCGGGGGGATCGGCCACCGCCGCCACCCGCCAGGCGAACGGCTCGCCCGTGTAGCAGAGGTTGTTGTGGATGTGCCACTGGATGAGCTCGCCGCCGACGTCGGGCGTCGTCTCCAGCGTGTCGGTGGACCGCAGGATGAACATGGCGGCCACCAGCGTGCGCTCCTGGGGCCCGTCGACCCGGTACACCAGCGACTCCGGGTGGTCGGGGTCGAGGATGTACTCGTCGTCGATCATCCGCCAGTTGACGTAGTGCTCGACCCCGGTGCCGGCGTCGCCGATCGAGCGGTAGCCCCGCTCGTACGCCGTCTCGGTGTCGGCGAACTGGGGCAGCCGCTGGATGGTGCGGGTGACCAGCTCCTCGGCCTCGGCCTGCTCCTCGGGCGAGACGCCGGGGACGCCGCTCAGGTCGACCGGCAGGGTGCCGTCGTAGGGCCGGGGCGGCACGACGGCCGCCTGGTGGTCGCCGTGGCCGCCCTCGCCGTGGCCGTGGCCCCCGCCGCCGTGACCGTGCCCGGCGGCCGCCACCATGCCGGGGACGACGAGCCCGACCGTCGCCAGGAGGGTGACGCCGAGCAGCACCGGTTGAGGGCGCCGGGCCCAGTCGAACCGCCCCACCAGCGACGCCAGCGCGGCGACGATGGCGACCGCCGCCAGGGCGGCGGCGAGGCCGTCGGCGAACTGGACCGGCTCGCTCTCCTCCAGGCCGTCGACGAACCCGATGCCGCTCGTGCGCGCCAGCACCCAGCCGCCGAGGGCGACCGCGTTGCCGGCCGCCCCCAGGAGGGCGACGAGCCGGTGCGACCGCACGAAGGCCAGCGCGCCCCAGCCGATCTGGAACAGCGCCAGCACGGCGAACGCGTACATGGCCTGCCGGTGCTCGTTGTGGGAGCCCACCGCCGTGGCGTGGACCACGCCGGCGCCGATCGAGGCCAGGGCCCCGACGGCCAGGACGCTCGACGTCGAGCTCGAGCCCGTGGCCGGCGAGGTCGGGGGGCTCGGGGCGGCCGCGGCGTGGGCGGCGCTCGGCGCGCTCGACGTGACCTCCGCGGGCTCGGGCGTCTCGGCTCCCCCTCCGGCGTCAACCGCTTCTGCGTCTTGCGTGACTTCCGTCAACGTACGTCCTCCCCCCGGCCCGCCAACCGTCAGTAACTTAACGTACCAACGCCCGCGGTTTTGCATGCCTTGCGCAAAATCTCGCGCAAGTCGGGCGGTTCCGCCAGGGGTGACGTGCGGGTCGACGTGCGGGTCAGCCGGCCAGGCAGTCGGCGCACCGGCCGCGGAACACGACCTCGACGCCGTCGACCTTCATCCCGTGGCGCTGGGCGGGCGGGAGGTCGAGGGCGTCGACCCCCTGCGGCTCGACGTCGAAGATGCGCCCGCAGGAGCGGCACACCAGGTGGTGATGGTCGGGCCCCGTCTTGGGGTCGTAGCGGGCGCTGCTGTCGGAGAGCCGCAGCTCGCTGATCTCCCCCAGCTGCACCAGCTCGTTGAGCGTGTTGTAGACCGTGGCCAGGCTCACCTCGGGGACGACCTCGCGGGCGATGGCGTGCACCTGGTCGGCGGTGCGGTGGACGTGGTCGCCCTCGAGCGCGGCCACCACCGCCCGCCGCTGGGGCGTGACGCGCCAGCCGCGCGCCCGCAGGCGGTCGAGCAGGGCAGTGTCGCCGGACGGGGACGCTTCGGAACTCATCTCGTCCATCGACGTTATCGGCTCGCGTGCGTTCCTTGGCAGGTCGCGGCCGGTCTCGGCCGGTACCGGGGGCTCGGTGCGGGCCGGGTCAGCCCGCCGGGAACCCCGGGCCCGGGCGGGCCCGGACGTCCGCCAGCTCCAAGGGCTCGCCGCAGTGCGAGCACACGACCTCGGCGTGCATCTCGTGGCCGCAGGTGCGGTGGTGCAGTCGGATCGGGGGGCCGGCCTCGTCGGCCAGCCACCGGTCGCCCCACCGCATCATCGCGATGAGCACCGGGAAGAAGTCGCGCCCTTTCTCGGTGAGCACGTACTCATGGCGGACCGGGCGGTCCTGGTAGGGGACGCGCTCGAGCATCCCCTCGGCGACCAGGCGGTTGAGGCGCTCGGTCAGGATGTTGCGCCCGATGTTGAGGTTGCGCTGGAAGTCGTCGAAGCGCCGGATGCCGTAGTAGGCGTCGCGCAGCACGAGGGGCGTCCACCAGTCGCCCAGGAGGTCGACGGTGCGGGCCACGGAGCACGGCCAGTCGGCGAAGCGCGTCCGCTTCATCGCTCCCCGGGCTCGGCGGGCGACTCCTCGGCGGGCGGCTCGTCGGCGGGCCGGAACGGCTCGGCCCCGTCGACCCGCAGGCCGGCCAGCTGCGTGGCCTGGGCCACCAGGCTGCCGCGGGCGTCCCACACCTCGCACACCTCGTCGACGAGGTCGGACTCGACGTGGCGGGCCCGGTGGCGCACCAGCAGCGGCCCCGGCGCCGGGACGGCGCGGACGTAGGCGGTCAGCTCGAGGGTCGGCACCCAGCCGCTCATGACCAGCTCGAACGTCGCCGGAGGCAGGATGTCGACGGCCAGCAGCAGCGCCAGTGGGTCGGGCGGGCGGTCGTCGGCGAACCGGAACCAGCCTTGCACCACTGGCCGCCCGGTCGGCCGGCCAGCCAGGAACCCGTTCACCGCCGGGTCGAGCCGCACATCGACGTGGCGCATGATCGGCAGCACCATGCCGGTCGCCCCGCTCTCGGGCGAGCGCGCGCAGGACTCGGGCGGCGTGGCCGCGGGGACGGTCAGGTCGCCCCACCAGGGCTCGGCGTCGGCGGCCAGCCGGCCCAGCGTGAACGTGGCCTCGACCCGGACCGCGTCGTCCTGCACCAGCCGGGCGCGCACCTGGCTCATGCGCCGGCCCCGGCGCAGCACCTCGGCGTGGACCTCGGCGGGACCGGGCACGGCCGCCGACACGTAGTGGGCGCTCGCCGTCAGAGGGTGCTCGTGGACGGGCGCCTCCACCGCCGAGGCGGCGGCCACCGCGGCCCGGCCCAGCGTGGCCAGCAGGTACCCGCCATGCGGCTTGTCGCCGATGGCCCAGTCGGGGTCGACGGTGACGTCGTAGGCGGCGGGACGGCCCGGCTCACCGCGGCGCAGGGCCACGGCCGTGGCCCGGTCGAAGCTGGAGGGGGCGGTCACGCCGCGCGACGCTAGCGATGCCCCTGTCAGTTCCACAACTGAACCCTCCGGGCCGGCGGGCGCTAAGGTCCGCGCCATGACCCCCCAGGAGTGGTTGGCCGCCTTCGCGGCCCGCCTCGGCGTCGAGCCGCCGGACCCCGACACGGTCGACGAGCTGCTGGCGCTGGCCAGCACCGCCGCCCACGCCTCCGAGCGCCTCGCCGCGCCCCTCGCCTGCTGGCTGGTGGGCCGCGCCGGCGTCGAGGCCGCCGAGGCCCGCCGCCTGGCCGAGGACGTCGCCCCGCCCACCTCCTGACGACGGGCCCCGGCCCCACGGCCGGCCTCCCCCCGCCGCCGACCGGCGGCCGGGCGCTCACTCGCGGGGGCGGAAGGCGGCGATGATGCGGGCGAACCGGCGGACGGGCGCCGCCGGGTCGGACCGCGGCGCGTCCGGCAGGTCGGGCAGGCTCACGATCAACTTGCGGGCCCCGGCCTCGGCCAGCTGCCGGTACCACGCGACGTGGTCGGCCGGCTCGGGCGCCTCCGCCGGCGTCAGCGCCCGCGACAGGTGCGTGACCTTGACGTCGGTGGGGTCGCGGCCCTCGGCCTCGCAGTGCTGGCGCAGCACGGCGACCTTGCGCTGGACGGTGGCCGGGTCGCCGGTCAGGTTGCAGGCGTCCGCGTACCGGGCCACCAGCCGCAGCGTGCGCCGCTCGCCGCCGCCCCCGACCAGCAGCGGCACGTGGTCCTGCAGCGGCCGGGGCGAGCAGATGGCGGCCGGCACCGAGATCGTCCGGCCCGTGAACGGGGGCGACCCCTTGCCCCACATCAGCGGCAGCAGCTGCAGCGCGTCCTCCAGCGCCGCGTAGCGCTCGTCCAGCGGCGGGAACCGCCAGCCGTACGTCTCGTGCTCGTGCGCGTACCAGGCGGCGCCCAGCCCGCACGCCGCCCGGCCGCCGGACAGCACGTCGAGCGTGGCGACGATCTTCGCCAGGTGGGCGATGTTGCGGTAGGTGATGCCGGCCACGAGCGGGCCGAGCTTGATCGACCGGGTCTGGCCGGCCAGGAACCCGAGAGTGGTGAAGCTCTCGAGCATCTCGTCGTCGGGCTCGCCGTGCAGCGGGATCTGCAGCACGTGGTCCATCAGCCAGAGGCTGGTGAAGCCCGCCTCCTCGGCGGCGGCCGCCACCTGGGACAGGCGGTCCCGGGTCTCGGCCGGCCCGCCCGGCCACGTGAAGCGGGGGATCTGGAGGCCGAAGTCGACGGACATGGCTGCGCTCCCTGATGCGGATGGCGGTGGCCGGGGCGGCCACCGGGGTGGGGGGCGACGACCCGGGCGGCGCCGGGATGGGACGCCCGGACGCATCCTCTCCCGCCAGCTTGCCGCGGATGCGACGGATCCGGCCCATTCGTGCCAGGGTGGTGGTCGGTGAGTGGTGACCAGGCGCCCGACCGGGCGCCCGAGGTGGCATCCCAGCCGACCGACGACACCCCCGGCGCCGGGGCCGGCGGCGGCCCGCCCGGCGGGGCGGTGGTGCGCTCGCTCCCCGTGCGCTGGCTGTGGTTCAGCGCCGGGTGGGTGGCGGTCGGCCTCGGATTCGTGGGTGCGGTCGTGCCCGGGTTCCCCATGACCGTGTTCTTCATCATCGCCGCCTCGTGCTTCGCCCGCTCCAGCCCCCGGTTCGAGCGGTGGGTGCTCGACCTGCCCGGGGTGGGCAACCTCGTGCGCGACCACCGGGCCGGGCTCGGCATGCCCCGCCGGGCCAAGGCGTGGGCCATCGGCATGGTGGTTGTGTTCGCCGGCGGCAGCGCCGTCCTGAGCCGCGACCGGCCGGTCGTGGCCGCCGCCATCGTGGCGCTCGCCGCCGTCGGCATCGCCTACATCGCCCTGCGGGTGCCCACCCGCGAGCGCGTCCTCGCCGAGGCCTGAGGCCCGGCCCGGTCGCGGTCGTGGCCGGTCCGGCGCGAGTCGGGGCGCGGCAGGCCGCGGCCGGCACGGCTGGGCGCGCCCCGGCGGGCAACGCGGGTTATACGGCCGAGCGCCGGGTACGGAGCCGTCCGTGACCGGCCGCCTCCGCCTGTTCCCCCTGGTCGTCGCCCTCGCCGCCTTGGCCGTCGGAGCCGGCGCCTGCGCCGGCGACGACGACACGTCCGCCGGCGACCCGTCGCCGACGACCACGACGACGGCCGGGTCGAGCACGACCGCGGGCGGGACCGCGTCCTCGACGGCCGGTACCCCGACCACCACGACCGACGGCGGCGGGGGCGCGGGGTGCGCCGGCGGCGGGCCGGCCGTCCCCGAGGGCGAGGGCGTCGGCTCCGGCGAGATCGTCGACGTCGACGGCGACGGCCGGGCGGACGTGGGCTGGCTGGCGGCGCACGCCGACGGTACCCGGGAGCTGGGCGTGGCCACCGCGGCCGGCGGCGGGGACGTGGTCGAGATCGACTCCGCCAGCCCCAACGTCCTCACCCTGCTGGCCGTGGACGCCGACGAGCGGCCGCCGGTCGAGCTGTTCGTGAGTGACGGCCGCACGGTCGAGCTGTGGGCCTTCGCCGACTGCGCACTGGCCCCGGTCACCGACCCGGCCGGCGCTCCCTACCTGTTCGACCTCGGCGTCCGGGGGACGGGGACCGGCATCGGCTGTCGGGAGAGCGACGGCGGGCGCCAGCTGGTCGGGCTCAACGTGGTCGACGACGACGGCACCACCGTCGAGTGGACCCGCACGGTGATCGAGCGGGACGGCCTCCAGGCCCGCAACGGTCCGACCGACGAGGGCCGGTTCGAGCGCCCGGCCGACGACGCCGCCATCGAGCTGCTCCACACGGTGAGCTGCGGCGACGTCACGATCACCGATGACGGGATCCAGCAGCCCCCGCTCTAGGGGGCGAGCGGGGTCAGGCGGGGGCCGCCTGACCCCGCAACGCCGGCGGGCGTCAGCCGTGGCTGCGGGCCGAGAACCCGAGCACCTCGGCGTAGGCCGCGTCCTCGCGCTCCCGGGCGGCGGCGACGGCCGGCTGGCGGGCCGCCAGCATCGTCGCCTTGATGGCCCGCAGCGCCGGCAGCGACGCCGCCGCCACCCGCTCCGCCAGCGCCAGCGTCTCCTCCAGCAGCCGCTCGCCGGGCACGACCCGCAGGACGATGTCGTGCTCGACCGCCTCGGCGGCCGTCAGCCAGGCGCTGGTGAACAGCAGGTGGGCGGCCCGCTGCCAGCCCATCCGCTCGGGGAACAGCACGCTGCTGGCCGCCTCGGGCGGGACCCCCATCTCCGAGAACGGCACCCGGAACCGGGCCTCCTCGGCCGCCAGCACCAGGTCGCAGTGGGCGAGGAGCGTGAAGCCGATGCCCACCGCCACCCCGTTGACGGCGGCCAGCAGCGGCTTGTCGAACGCGCCCAGCGCGTCGAGGAACACGGGAAACCCCGACTCGATCGGCTCGCCGGCAGCCACCCGGGCCATCTCCTTCAAATCCTGCCCGGCCGAGAACGCCCGGCCGGCCCCGGTGAGCACGAGCACGTGCACGCCGTCGTCCTGCCGGGCCGCCTCCAGCGCCGCCGCGGCCGCCCGGTACAGGTGGCTGTCGAACGCGTTCAGGACCTCGGGCCGGTCGAGGGTCACGACCCGCACGGCGCCCCGGTCCTCCACCCGGACGGGTGTCGTCTCCGTCATGTCTGACACTCTGTCAGATCGCCGGCGCCGGGCCCCCAATCCCGCCACCCGGCCGCCTGCGTGGACCGTCGCTACGGTGGGGCCATGTCGACGCCAGGGGAAGCCGATCGCGACCTGCCGGACGAGATCACCACGGGACAGGCGGCCGACCTGCTGGGGGTGTCCCGACGGACCGTCGTCCAACTCATCGAGCGCGGCGACCTGCGGGCGACTCGGGTGGGGACCCGGCGGCGCCTCGCCCCGGCCGACGTCCTCGCCCTGCGGGAGCGGTCCCGCTCGCAGCGCCAGGCGACGCTGCGCAACGTCATCGCCGCCTCCCGGGACCTCGACCTGTACCGCTAGGGAGGCCGGGGGGGTGCGGGCCATCCGGGTGGTCCTCGACGCGGACGTGCTGGTCGACGCCCAGGTCCGCGACATCTTCCTGGCCCTGACCGAGGCCGACCTGCTCGAGCTGCGGTGGAGCGAGGCGCTGGTCGACGAGCTGCGCACGATCCTCGTCGACGACATGGGCCGCCAGCCCGAGGCCGCCGACCGGCTGTGCGCAGCCTTCCGGCAGGCCTTCCCGCTGAGCGAGGTGATCGGGGCCGAGGCCGCGGTCGGCCCGCTGGCGCCGGTGCCGGCCGGGTCGGCGTCGCCGGCGCTGGCCGTCGCGCTGGCCAGCGAGGCCGACATGGTGGTGGCGCACGTCCGCGACCGCTACCCGGACGACGACGTGCTGGCCGCCCACGACCTCGAAGTGCTCACCCCGGGCGACGCCCTCGCCGCCCTGGTCGACGTGCTGGGCGCCGAGCGGGTGGCCCGGGTGTTCGAGGAGCTCACCACCGTCCTCGACGTCCCGCCCGCCGAGCTGCTGCGCAACCTGCGGCGCTTCGAGCAGGTGGCGCCGATCGCCGCCATCGCCATCGGCGCCCACCTCGACGCCCCCGGTTACCCGAGCATGCTGCGCGACTACCTGCTGGGGTCGCGGCCGGCCGACGCCCGGGCGGCCGTGTCCGACCTGGTCAACTGCGTAGGCGACGGCGACCTGGCCGGCATGGAGGCGCTGCTGTCGCCGGCGGCCAAGGCGGCCCTCGGCCCCACCGAGCGGGCCCGCCACCGGGCGCTCCGGGTCGAGTTCGCCGACGTTCTCTACGCGCCCGGCGACTGGAGCTTCGGGGCGGGCGACCGGGTCGTCGGCCCGGACGCCGAGATCGTCACGCTCGTCCGCCAGGTCGAGCCGGTCCCCGGTTCGGCGGGCGAGGGGCGAGGGCAGGCGCTCGTGTTCGGCGTCGTGTTCGAGGACGGCCGCTGGTGCGTCGACGACATCGAGCGGCGCGACGATCCGGACCCGGCGTAGCGGGCGCCGCACCCGGCGTATCCCTGAATTTGTACGAAAGGTGGGCCTAATGTCGGTGGGGCGATGCCCGCCCTCGCCGCTCCCGTCCAGGACACGCACGCCCGGGCCCGCGCCGAGATCCTGCGCGAGCTGGTGGACGCCGCCCTGGCCGACGCGCTCGTGACGCTTGCCGCCGGGCCGCCCGTCGGGGGCGCGGGCTCCATTTCAGGCGCTGACGGCGCCGGCGGCGAGCGGTGGGCAGAGGCCGACCTCGGCGGCGGGCGGGCGCTGCGGCTGCGGGTCCGCCCGGCGACGTTCCCCCGGGCCTGGCGGTGCGCCGGCGGCCCGGTGCTGCTGGTCGAAGCCGGTGGCGCCGAGCGGGAGATCGAGGCCGAGGAGCTGGTGGACGAGCTCGGCCGGGTCGGGTGGGACCCCGGCCGGCCCGACCGGTGTGGCGGCTCGGCCAACCGGTCCGCCGGCTCGGCCGGCCGAGCCGGCGGCGCCGACGCCGGCGAGCCACCCAACGGAGACGGCACGTCCGCCCGACCACCCGGCGCCGCCCGGCCGGGCGGGGACGCCGGGCGACCCGGTGGGGACGCCCGGGCGGCCGCCCGGCCCGCCACCGGCCTGGTGCGCGCCGACGTGGCCGGGGCCGCCGACGCGGTGGCCCGGGCCGCCGACGCCGCCCCCGGCGTCCGGGCCGAGCTGGCGGCGACGGGCCTGACCACCCGCACCGGCGAGCGCCTCGCCGCCCTCGGCGACCGGCCGTTCCACCCGCTCGGCCGGCACAAGCGGGGCTGGACCGGCGCCGACGACGCCCGCTGGGGCCCCCACGCCCCCGAGCCGTTCGGGCTCGACTGGTGGGCGGTCCCCCGCGCCTGGCTGGCCCGGTCCGCGGTCCTGCCCGAGCCGGCGCGGCTCCTCGGGCCCGCCGACCGCGAGCGCCTCGCCGACGCCGCCCGCCGCCACCGGGTGGGCGTCGACCACGCCGTCCTGCCGGTCCACCCGTGGCAGGCCCGCCACCTGGGCGGGCCGCCGCCCGGCGCGGTGCCGCTGGCCGCCGGGCTCGGCCGGTTCCGGGCCACGGCGTCGCTGCGGACGCTGGAGCCCGCCGACCACCCCGACGTCCATCTCAAGCTGCCGCTGGCGGTCGCCGCCCTGGGCGCCGGGCGCCAGCTCCCCGTCCGCTACCTGCGCAACGGCGACCGGGCCCAGGGGCTGCTGGTCGCCGTGGCCCGCCACCCGGCCCTGGCCGGGCGGGTCCACGTGTGCGACGAGGCCGCCTGGTGGACGACGCCGGCCGGCGGGCCGGGCCCGCTCGGCGACGGCGACCTCGGCTGCCAGCTGCGCCGCTACCCGACGGGGCCGGGCGCCCCGGCCGCTGGCCCGGGCGCCGCCCGGGTGCCGCTCGGCGCCTTCGGGGTCACGGTCGACGGCCACGCCCCCGCCCTCGCCGCGCTGGCCGAGCCGGGGCGGGGTGGGGCGGCCCTGGCCGCCCTCGCCGGCGCGCTGGTCCGGCTGGCAATCGTGAGCCTGGCCCACGGCGTGATGCCCGAGCTGCACGGCCAGAACGTGGTCGTCGCCGTACGGCCGGGGCCGACCCCGGCGGCGCGGGTCGCCGGCCTGGTGCTGCGCGACCACGACGCGGTCCGCATCCACCCCGCCTGGCTCCGGGCCGCCGGCCTGCCCGACCCCGGCTACGTGGTCGACGGCCGGACGCCCAACACGCTGGTGGCCGGCTCGCCCGCGGCGCTGCTGGGCTGGTTCCAGATGCTGGGCGTGCACCTCGGGCTGTACCCGATCGTGCGGGCCCTGGGGCCGGACGAGGCCGCCGGGTGGCGGACGGTCGCCGCCGCCACGCGGGTGGCCCTCGACGAGCTGGAGGCGTGGGACGGTGGCGACGCCGCCGGCGGCGCGGGCGCCCTCGCCCTCGGACCGGCGGTCGCCGTCGCCCGCCGCCAGCTCCTGGAGGCGCCGGCGTGGCCGGTCAAGCTCGTGCTCGGCCCGCTGCTCGAGCGGGGCGCGACGTGCGGGACCTCCATGCCGAGCGCGGTCGGCACGGCTGCCAACCCCCTGCGGGTGGTCGGGGCGTGACCCCGGCGACCGGCATCGCCGGCGCCGCCGCCCACCTGCGGGTCGGCGAGCAGGCCCGGGCGACGGCCGAGGCGGCCGCGGTCGGCCGCCTGCTGAACGTCTACGTCCGGGAGGCGGGCGCCGGCGGGCTCCACACGGTCGGCGACGCCGAGCCGGCGCCGGCGGCCGTCGAGGCCGCGGCCCGGGCCATGGGCGACACAGACCGGGCCCAGCTGGCCTGGACCACGCTGCCCCGCACCAGGGCGGTGCTGGTGGCGCCGCTGGCCGTCCGGTCGGTCATCGGCCACCACCGGCTCGCCGGGCCCGTGTGGCGGGTCGCCAGCGACCCGCCGGCGCCGGGCGCCGCCCCGGAGCCGGTCCGGCTCGACTCGGCGGCCGAGCTGGCCGCCACCGTCGCCGCCGAGCTGCTGGCGGCCGGACCCGGGTCCGTCGACGGCCCGCCCGCCGCCGCCCCGCTCGACGGACACCCGCCCGACCGGGACCCGGCCGACGGGGACCCGGCCGGCGGCCACGCCCCGGCCGCCGTGGTCGACGACCTGCGGGCGGAGGTGGCCGCCAGCGTGGATCGCTGCGCCCGCTACGTGGCGGCCTGGCAGCGCGACGCCGCCCGCCCCGACCCCGTCGACGCCCCCGACCCGACGCAGGCCGCCGAGGGGGCGCTCGCCTTCGGCCACCCCTTCCACCCGGCGCCCAAGCTGGCCGACGGGTTCGACGCCGACGATCTGGCCGCGTTCGCGCCCGAGCTGAGCCCCGGCTTCCGGCTGTGGTGGCTGGCGGCGCCGGCCGAGCTGGTCGAGGACGAGCACCTGCCCGGCGCCGCGCCGCTGCCGGTCCCGCCCGACGTGGGCGGTGCGGTCCGCCGCCAGCTCCCCGACAACGGGGCGGGCTGGCGGCTCCTGCCCTGCCACCCCTGGCAGGCCCGGGCCCTGGCCCGGCGCGACGAGGCGGCGGGGGCGCTGGCCGACGGGACGGTCCGGTTGGTCGGCCCGCTCGGCCCCGAGGTCCGGCCGACGTCGTCGGTGCGGACCGTCCGGGCGCCGGACGGCAGCTACTGGAAGCTGTCGCTGGACGTGCGCATCACCAACTTCGTCCGCCACAACACGCCCGAGCAGGTGCGCCGGGCGCTCGACGCCGGCCGGATCGTCACCGCCCTGCCACCCCGCCTGCGGAGCGGGCGGCTGGAGATCCTGCCCGACACCGCCTACCGGGCGCTCGCCCTGCCGGGGGCGTCGGGGCTGACCACGGCCACGGCCGCCCTCCACCGCCCGGCCCCCACCGCCGGGCCCGCCGACCGCGGCGGGCCGGGCACCACCCCGCCGATGGTGGTGGCCGCCCTGGTCGAGCCCGACCCTCGCACCGGGGTCCCGCCGCTGCACCGCCTGCTGGCGGCGGCCGCCGAGTCCGCCGGCGTGCCGCTCGACCGCATCGGCCGGCGGTGGCTACGGGCCTACCTGCGCATCTCGCTCCGCCCGCTGCTGCGCCTGCTGCTCGACCAGGGCATCAGCCTCGAGGCCCACACCCAGAACTCGCTGGCCGGGTTCGTCGACGGGTGGCCGGCCCGGCTCGTCGTGCGCGACCTCGAGGGCACGAGCGTCGACACCGGACACCCGCTGGCCGCCGCCCACCGCCGCCTGCTGGGCACCGACGCCAGCCCGGTGCTGTACGCGCCCGAGGAGGCCTGGCAGCGGTTCGCGTACTACGTGGCCGTCAACCACATCGGCCAGATGGTGGCGACCGTGGCCGCCGAGACCGGCGTCGCCGAGGGCGACCTGTGGGCCGAGGTCGGGGCGCTCATCCGGGCCGAGGAGGCGGCCGCCGAGGGCCCGCCGGCCGACCAGCTGCGCCTTGCCCTGCTCGGCCCGACGCTCCCGGCCAAGGCCAACCTGATCAGCCGGCTGCTCGGGCGGAGCGAGCGGCCCGTCTACGTCGACGTCCCCAACCCGTGGGTGGCGTGACCGGAACCGCCGGAGGCCCGCCCGGAGCCCCGTCCGCCCCCGACGACGACGCGTCGGACGCCGAGGCGCCGGACCCGGCGGCGCCCGAGCCCGGTGCCGCCGTCGCCGAGCCGGCCGGCCCGGCGGCGCCCGACCTGGTGGCCGCCGAGCGCCGGGTCCTACGCCAGCTGATCGAGGCGCTCACGTTCGAGGGCCTGCTGCGGCCCCGGCCCGACGGGCGCGGCGGCTGGACGCTCCCGGCCGGCGACGCCTGCTACCGGTGGCGGGGCGGCGAGCGGTTCGCCTTCGGCCGGCCCCGCATCGACGGGCCGGTGCGGCGGAGCGACGCCGAGGTCACGTCGGCCCGCCAGTTCCTGGCCGACGTCGCCGCCGATCCGGACCAGCTCGGGGCCGGCAAGCCGCCCGACCCCGCCCGCCTGGCCAGCCTCGCGGATGAGCTGGAGCGCACGGCGCTCAACGAGGCCGACGCCCTGGCCGCCTGGCGCGACCGGCCGGTGCCCGGGCCCGACGCCGCCTACGACGACCTGGAGACGTGGACGGTGGCCGGGCACCTGTACCACCCCTGCTACAAGTCGCGGCTCGGGTTCGACCGGGCCGACAACCGGCGGTACGGGCCGGAGTGGGGCCCCACGGTCCGGCCGCGGTGGCTGGCGCTGCCGGCCGAGGAGACCGAGCGGTGGGCGGCCGCCGGCGTCGACCCCGACGCCTTCCTCGACGCCGAGCTGGGGCCGGCCGCCGAGCGGTTCCGGGCGCGGGCGGGCGACGGGCGGGTCCTCGTCCCGGTCCACCCCTGGCAGTGGCGGGAGCGGCTGGCGCCGCGCCTGGCCGGCCCGATCGCCGCCGGCCGGGTCGTCGACCTCGGCGAGGCCGGCGACGACTACCGGCCCCAGCAGTCGATCCGCACGCTGGCCAACGTCACGCACCCGGCCAAGGCGAGCCTCAAGCTGGCGCTCGGCGTCGTCACCACGTCGACCGCCCGGACGCTGGCGCCCCACACGCTCCGCAACGGCCCGCTGATCACCGACTGGCTCCGCACCCTCGTGGCCGGCGACCCCGTGCTGCGCGACGACCTGCGGCTCGGCGTGCTCGGCGAGGTCCTGACCGTCGCCCACGTGGGGCCGCGGCCCCCGCTGCCCGGCGGGCCCGACGGCCAGCTCGGCTGCCTGTGGCGCGAGAGCGTGCCGCCCCGACTGGGGCTCGGCGAGGCCGCGGTGCCGTTCACGACGCTGACCCAGCGGACGCCGGCCGGGCGGCCGTTCGTCGGCCCCTGGGTCGAAGCCTGGGGCGTGGACTGCTGGGCCGGCCGGCTGGTCGAGGTCGCCGTCGCCCCGGTGATCCGCCTGCTGCTGACGCACGGCATCGCGCTCGAGGCCCACGCCCAGAACCTCGTGCTCGTCCACCGCGACGGCCTGCCCGAGCGGCTGATCGTGCGCGACCTGCACGACGGCATCCGCTTCTCGCGCCGCCACCTGGCCGAGCCCGACCGGGCGCCCGTCCTGGCGCCGACCCCGGCCGCCCACCTGCGGGTCAACCGCAACTCCTTCGTCGAGACCGACGACCCCGAGGCCGTACGCGACTTCGTCCTCGACGCCTTCCTGTTCGTGAACCTGGCTGAGGTGGCCTTCGTGCTGGCCGACGACTTCGGCCTCGACGAGCGCCGGTTCTGGGCCGGCGTGCGGGCGGTGGTCGAGCGCCACCGCGGCCCGCTGGCCGTCCACTTCGACGTGTTCGCCCCCACCGTGGGGATCGAGCAGCTGGCCGGGCGGCGGCTGCTCCCCGACGACCGCCTGCGCATCCGGCGGGCGCCCAACCCCCTGGCCTGCGTGGCCGCCCACCCCTTGGACCCCGATACGAGCCGTACGTGAGCCCGACGTGAGCACCGACACGACCGTCGCCCGCACCCCCGGCCGGGGCGCCGCCCGCACGGCCGAGCAGGCCGTGCGGGCGCTGGTCGACCACGACCAGCGCCCCGTGTGCGCCTACGTCTACGACCTGCCCGGCCTGCGCGACCACGCCCGCCGCCTGATCGACACGCTGCCCGCCCGCTGTCGCCTGTACTACGCGGTCAAGGCCAACGCCGAGCGGCCCGTGCTCGAGGCGCTGGCCCGGATCGTCGACGGCTTCGAGGTGGCGTCGCTGGGCGAGGTGCTGCGGGTCCGCTCTGTGGCCCGCGACGCCCCCATCGTGTTCGGCGGGCCGGGGAAGACCGACGACGAGCTGGCCGGGGCCGTCCGCCACCGCGTCGAGCTGATCCACGTCGAGAGCGCCCACGAGCTGCGGCGCCTGGAGCGCGTGGCCCGGGAGGCCGGCACGGTCGTGCCCGTCCTCCTGCGGGTCAACCTGGCCGGGCCGCTGCCCGCCGCCACGCTGGCCATGGCCGGCGCCGGCCGCCCGACCCCGTTCGGCATCGACGAGCGGGCCGTGCCCGAGGTGGCCGAGCTGGCCCACCGGTCGCCCTACCTGCGGCTCGACGGCTTCCACTTCCACTCGGTGTCCAACCACCTCGACGCCTCGGCGCACGCCCGGCTCGTCGGCCACTACCTGGAGCGGGCCGCGGCCTGGGCCGAGCCGCTCGGCGTCGAGCTGCGGACCGTCAACGCGGGCGGCGGCATCGGCGTCAACTACGCCGACCCCGACGACGAGTTCGCCTGGGAGGCGTTCACCAGCGAGCTGACCACGGTGGTGGCGGCCCGGGCGCCCCGGGGCTGCTCGGTGACGTTCGAGCTGGGCCGCTACCTGCTGGCGGCCCACGGCACCTACGCCGCCGAGGTCCTCGACGTGAAGACCAACCACGGCGAGACGTTCGTCGTGGTCCGGGGCGGCACGCACCACCTGCGGCTGCCGGCTTCGTGGCAGCACAGCCACCCGTTCAGCGTGCTGCCGATCGACCGGTGGGACGGCCCGTCGCCCCGGCCCGAGGCGGTGGACACGCCGGTGACGGTCGTGGGCCAGCTGTGCTCGCCCAAGGACGTGCTGGCCCGGGGCGTGACCGTGTCCCGGGTGCGGGCCGGCGACGTCGTGCTGTTCCACCTGGCCGGGGCCTACGGGTGGAGCATCTCCCACCACGACTTCCTGAGCCACCCCCACCCCAAGCAGCTGTTCCTGCGCTGACGGCCGGGCCAAGGTCGGGCGGGGGCGGCCCCCGGTCCGGGATCGGGTCGGGGTCGGGTCGGGCTCGCGGTCGGGCCGGGGACTCTGCGCCTCAGCGCCAGGCGACGACCGGGCCGGCCACCTCGACCATGCGCTCGAGCTGGCCCGGGTCGGTGGCCAGCGGCAGCGCCGCCGACCGGTCGGCCACCACGGCCCGCCGCAAGCGGTCGACGTGCTCGTCGGGGCCCAAGCGGGGCCCGTCGGCGTCCCAGCACTCGACCGGCACGGCCACGCCGAGCCGGCCGGCGGCGTCGACCACCCGGGCCGTCCTCGGGTCGAGCCCGCCGCCGGCGCCGTCCACCACCGCCAGCGCCGGCCGGCCGGGCGACCGGAGCCGGGCCACGACCACGCAGGCTGCCGCCACGCCGGCGGCCCCGGCCCGGGCCGGCACCACCGCCCCGCCCAGGCTGGTCGTGGCGAACGTCCGGGCCACCCAGTACCCGGCGGCGCCGGGATCGGCGGCCACCAGCCCGCCGCCCCCGAGCACCGTGCCGTAGGCGAGCGTGACGCGTGAGGGCACGAGCGGCGTGGTGTCCTGGGTCCAGCCCTCCTGGGTGACGGCGGCCAGACCCGACCGCAGCGGCGGCATGGCCAGCTCGGTGCGGGGCCGGCCCCACCGCTCGGCCAGGGGCCCGAGGGCGCCGGGCGCCAGGTCGAGCGTGGGCGCCCCGGTCCAGGCGCCGCCGGGCACCTCGCGCTCGTCGAGGCCGGCGGTGATCACCAGGTCGGCGTCGGCCAGCCCGCCCAGCTCGAGGTCGCGGGCCTGGAGCCCGACGGTGGCCCAGTGGTGGCGGCTGCGCCAGTGGAACACGCCCTTGCCGCCCCACGTGTTGAGCACGCCGAGGCTGCCGGCGGTGGCCAGGGCATGGAGGCCAGGCACCCAGGCCGGCTCGGCCACCCCGGGCCCGACCAGCGCCACGGGCGCCCGGGCGGCGGCCAGGCGGGCCACGTCCTCGTCGGACGGCTCGACCCACCGGTCGACGGGATCGGGGGCCAGCGGGGCGCGGTCCTCGACCGCCTCTCCGGGGTCGACGCCGACGCGGACCGTCACGGCCCCGCCGTCCCGCAGGTGGGCGTCGGCCGCCCGCCAGGCCTCGACGAGCCCGTCGGCGTCGTCGACGGCGAGGGCGGGCAGGTCGCCCAGCGGGAAGCGGGCCGCCCGGTCGAGCACGGTCAGCGCGCCGTCACCGGCGTGCACGGCGCACCGGGTCCGGTGGACGAGCAGGTGCGCCTCGGCCAGCAGCGCCGTCACCGGCGGGTCGGCCTCGGCCACCCGCAGGCCGGCGAGCGGGGCGCCGTAGACCGCCTCGACGCCGAGGACGGCCAGGCCCCGGCGGACCAGCTCCCCGGCCCTCATGGGCGACCCGCGACGGCCCGCTCGGCCAGGGCCCCCTTGAGGACCTTGCCGACCTCGTTGCGGGGCAGCTCGGCGACGGGCTCGAACCGGACCGGCACCTTGTAGGGGGCCAGGTGCTGGCGGCACAGGGCGTCGAGGGCTGCGGGGTCGAGGGGTCGGTCGCCGTCGGCGACGACGAAGGCCCACGGGACCTCGCCGAGCCGGTCGTCGGGCACGCCGACCACGGCGGCGTCCGCGACGGCGGGATCGAGCCGCAGGACCTCCTCGACCTCGGCCGGGAACACCTTGAGTCCGCCCCGGTTGATCATGTCGGACACCCGGCCCTCGATCCACACGAACCCGTCGGGGTCGATGCGGGCCACGTCGCCGGTGCGGAACCAGCCGTCGGGGGTGAGCCGGTCGCTCAGGTCGGTGCCGTCGGCGTAGCCGGCGACCATGGTGGGCGTGCGCACGAGCAGCTCGCCGGGCTGGTTGGCGGGCAGGACGGTGCCGTTGTGGTCCACCACCCGCAGGGCCACCCCGGCATGCGGGCGGCCCACCGAACCGAGCTTGTCCTCGCCGTGGGCCCGGGCGTCGGCGGCGTTCCAGCCGACGATCTCGCCGCCGATCTCGGTCTGGCCGTAGCAGTTGAGCAGGGTCACGCCGAAGCGGTCCTTGAACCGGCGGGCCTGGAGCGGGGAGAGCGGGGCGGTGATGCTGCGCACGAACCGCAGCGGCTCGAGGCTCTCGACGTCGGGGTCGTCGGTGAGCATGGTCATGGCGGCCGGCGGCAGCACGGTCGAGCGGATGCCGTAGCGCCGGACCAGCTCGGCGAACGTCTTCGGCTCGAACCGGTCCATGAGCACGACCGGCGCCCCCACCCGGAGGGCGAACAGCACGTTGTAGAGGCCGGCCCACAGCGACAGCGACACGGGGATCAGGTTCGGCATCGGCGACCCCGAGCCCGACCCCTGGGCCGCGCCCGCCCCGGAGCCCGGCGTCGCCCCCGAGCCGGACTCCAGCGACCCCGAGCCGGAACCGGCGCCCGGCCGGCCGCCCCGGAGCTTGGCGATCACGCCGTCCAGCAGCGTGACCACGCTTGAGTGGCGCAGCAGCACCGGCTTGGGGCGGCCCGTGGTGCCGGAGGTGAACTGGACGAGGGCGACGTCCGCGTCCAGCCGCCGCTCGCCCGCCCGGCCCGGCCGCAGCTTGACGCCGTCGGGCTCGGGGAACACGACCGGCAGCTCCCCGAACCGGTCGGCGTGCTCGGCCGTGGTCACGACGGCGGCGGGCTGGATGGTGGCCAGGACGTGGTCGACCTCGGTCTGCGCCAGGCGGGGGTTGAGCGGCACGTAGGCGGCGTCGGCCCGCCACACCCCGAACAGCGCGGCCACCACGTCGGCGCCGTTGGGCAGCATCACCCCGACCGGGGACCCGGCCCCCACCCCGGCGTCCGCCAGGGCGCAGGCGATGTCGGTGGCCCGGTCGCGGACCTGCGCGACCGTGTGGGTCTCGTCGCCGACGTGGACCAGCACGGCGTCGCCGTCCGGCCCCACCCCCGCGTTGCCGAAGAGCAGGTCCCGCAGGCTCACGACGGCTCGCGCTCCGGCGCGGTGCTCGCCGCGGGCGACTGGCCGGCGGACCCCTGGTCGGGCGAGGCGTTGGGCGGCAGCCAGCGGGGCTCGCGCTTCTCGGCGAAGGCGGCCGGCCCCTCGGTCTGGTCGGGGTGGCCCCACAGCGACACCAGCTCCCGGGCACCGGCCTTGCACGCCTCGGTCAGGCCGTGCTCCAGCGCGCCCCACAGCGCCCGCTTGGTGGCGGCCATGGCGGCCGGCGAGTTGCGGGCGACCTTCTCGGCCAGCTCGCGGGCCGCGTCCCGCAGCCGCTCGGGCT